>NZ_JADCNH010000100.1 GCF_018904615.1 Verticiella alkaliphila
ACTCAGCCCTTTGAGTTTGAGCTTGATGCGCTCGTGGTTGTAGTAGTGGATGTAGCGGTCGATGTCGCGTTTGAGTTCATCGATGCTGGCGAATTTCTTGAGTCGGAAGCACTCGGCCTTGAGCGTGCCGAAGAAGCTCTCGATGACGGCGTTGTCCAGGCAGTTGCCTTTGCGCGACATGCTCTGGGTCACGCCCTTGGCCGCGAGTCTCTGGTGCCAAGCTGGCATGTGGTACTGCCAGCCCTGATCGGAGTGCAGCACGGGCTTGTCTTTTGGGCCAAGCTTGGCCAGGGCTTTGTCCAGCATGCGGCTGACCAGCGAGAACTCAGGGCGCTCGGCGGTTTGCCAGGCAATGATCTCGCCGTTGTACAGGTCAATCACGGGCGACAGATACAGCTTTTCACCGCGCACGTTGAACTCGGTCACGTCGGTGGCGAGCTTTTGCAGAGGTGCTGTGGCTTGGAAATCGCGCTGTAGGACGTTGGGCGCCACGCGCCCCGCCTCGCCTCGGTACGAGCGGTACTTCTTCACGCGCACCACGGCCTTCAACGCGAGCTCGCCCATGAGACGCTGCACAGCCTTGTGGTTAATCGTCTCGCCCGCCTGGCGCAGCGCCAGCGTCACGCGCCGATAGCCGTAGCAGCCGCGGTGCTTGTCGTAGAGCGCCTGAATCCGCGCTTTGAGTCCGGCGCACGTGTCGCCCGCCTGAGCCGCGCGGCTCTGGTAGTAGAACGTGCTGCGCGCCAGGCCCGCGGCCGTGAGCAACGCCTCCAGCGGATGCTCTTGCCTCAACCCAGTCACGAGCCGCGCTTTTTCGGCGCTGCCGCACGCTTTTGCTGGATCAAGGCATCGAGCTTTTTTAGGTAGGCGTTCTCCGCACGCAGATACACCAACTCCTTACGCTGCTTCTCGATGAGCTGCTCATCGGTGAGCTCGTCGTCCGGCTTGTCGGGCACAACCACCTTCGGGCGCTTTGCAATCATGGTTCTATCGTGATGCCCTCGACGGGACACCAATGCGTCTACACCACCCGCATCATACTGGCGTACCCACCGCCCAATGTGATCGGTGCTGCGCACATCGAAGAACGCCGCTGTCTGACTAAGCGACCACTGCTCGCGACGCATGCGCTCGATGACTTCGAGCTTGAAGACCGCGTCGTAGTGTGCGCCTTTGCGGCGCAACCCGTCTGTACCCCAAGCTCGATACGCCGCCACCCAACGCCGAACCATCGACTTCTCCAAGCCGTGCGCATTCGCCACTGTCTTCGCACCTGAGCGGCCCGACAGATACTGCTGCACCACCTCGAGCTTGAACTGCTCGTCATACTTCGCCATGAAAAACACCCCAAAGGTTGGATCGGTGTCCAACTTTTGGGGTGCAGTTCA
>NZ_JADCNH010000101.1 GCF_018904615.1 Verticiella alkaliphila
CGGTCTACCCAGACCACCCCCGCGCCAGTGCTAGCTTTGCGTACCGTCACTTATTGCACTGAAAACGAGGAGACCCCATCAGCGATTCGAACATGCTGCGATTCTGGCAAAGGCCAGCGCATCCGCGGCGGCCGACGCTATCCTCGCTGGCATCTTCAACATTTCAAGTCGCGTTGCCATGCCACACCTCGCCCCCGTTCCGCTTTCCGAAGTCCAGGACGAAGACATCCGCCAGCGCTTCGAGCACTACCGCAACACGCGCGGCTTCACGCCCAACAGCATCATGACCATGGTGCGGCGGCCGCAGATCGTGCGCGCCTTCATGGCGTTGAACCAGGCGGTGCTGTACGAGGGCACCGTGCCCCACGAAACCAAGATGCTGGTCAGCCTGGCCAGCAGCTACGCCTCCGGCTGCCTCTACTGCCAGTCGCACATGGCCAACCTGTCGAGCATCTACAAGGCGTCCGACGAGAAGATTGCCGCGCTGTGGAACTTCGAGGAAAGCGAGTTATTCACCCCGGCCGAGCGCGCCGCCGTCCGGCTGGCGCTGAAAGCCGCGAAGCAACCGAACGAAGCCACGCAGGCCGACTTCGACGCGCTGAAGGAGCACTTCGACGACGGCCAGATCGTCGAGATCGTCGCTTCGATCGCCTTGTTCGGTTACCTCAACCGATGGAACGACACGATGGCCACCGAACTCGAGCCGCTGGCGGTGGAAGTGGCCGAGCGCACCATCGGGCCGGTGGGGTGGGAGCCGGGCAAGCACGGCTGAAGGGGACGATCGCTGGCCGGATCATCGACCTCGGCTGGCTAGAATCGAAGGACACGACTGCTTCCCTTGAACTCGCCGACTCCCGCCTTCGCTGCCGTTGCTCCGGCCCGTGCCGCCGACGAGATAGCGCGGCAGATCCGGGAGCTCGTCGCCAGCGGCCAGATCAAGCCTGGCGACCGCCTGCCTTCCGAGCGCGACCTGGCACAGCGACTGCACGTGAGCCGCAACACCTTGCGCGAGGCGTTGCGGGCCCTGGAGCACGCCGGGATGATCGAGATGCGCAAGGGCGCGGCGGGTGGCGCCTTCGTACTGCCCGGCGACTCCGGCGCCATCGTCACGGGGCTGAAAGACCTCTATCACCTCGGCGCGATCACGCCGCAACAGCTGACCGATGCGCGTATATGGCTCAGCGACGTCGTGGTCCGCGTGGCCTGCCAGCGCGCGACCGAGGAGGACTTCGAGCAGTTCGAGGCCAACGTCGCCGCCTCGGCGCAAGCGCAGCGCGCCGGTGACTTCGGCACCCGCCAGCGCCTGAACCGCGAGTTCCACGTGCTGCTGGCGCGCGCCACCCGCAACCCCA
>NZ_JADCNH010000102.1 GCF_018904615.1 Verticiella alkaliphila
CTCCGGGGCGCAGGCCTGGGCGGTGCTGGCGGTGCCGCAGGTGGCCTGGCCAACGCCCTGGGCAGCGTGGCGCAATCCGGCTCGGACGCGGGCATGGTCAACCTCACGGGCGGCGGCGCCAATGCCGGCGGCTCCGGTGCCGTCGCGTTCTCCGGGGGTGGCGCCACCATCCAGGCAGACCCGGCCACCAATACCCTCATCATCAACGCCCCGGCCCCGATCTACCGCAATCTGCGCGCGGTCATCGACCAGCTCGACGTGCGGCGTCCGCAGGTGTTCGTCGAAAGCCTGATCGTGGAGATGTCCAGCGACGACGCGGCCGAATTCGGCATCCAGTGGATGGCGGGCACGGGCCGCCTCGACGGCGGTCGCGGCGTGGTGGGCGGCACAAACTTCGGCGGCGCCGGCCAGAACATCATCGGCGTGGCGGCCAACCCCACCAACATGGGCAGCGGCCTGAACCTGGGCTTCGTGAACGGCTCGATCCGCGTGGGCGGCGTGCAGATCCTGAACCTGGGCTTCCTGGCGCGGGCACTGGAGACGCGCGGCAATGCCAATGTGCTCTCCACGCCCAACCTGCTCACGCTGAACAACGAAGAGGCCCGCATCATGGTGGGCCGCAACGTGCCCTTCGTGACCGGTCAGTACACCCAGCGCGGCGTGGACGGCATCAACCCCTTCCAGACCATCGAGCGCCAGGACGTGGGCCTGCAGCTGCGCATCCGCCCGCAGGTGTCCGAGGGCGGCACGATCCGCCTGGCCATCCACCAGGAAGTGAGCAACATCGATGGCGCGCTCACGGCCGCCATGCCCGATCTGGGCGTGGTCACCAACAAGCGCGAAGTGAACACCAACGTGCTCGTGGACGATGGCCAGATCATCGTGCTGGGCGGGCTTCTGGAGGACAACTCCAGCAATGGCCGCGAGCAGGTGCCGGGCCTGGGCGACATCCCCGTGCTGGGCAACCTCTTTCGCTACGAGACCCGCACGCGCCGCAAGACCAATCTCATGATCTTCCTGCGGCCTTACGTGGTGCGTGATTCCCAGGCGAGCGCGATCACGGCCCAACGCTACGACGCCATCCGCGGCATGCAGGGCATGAGCCTGCCCAGCGACCACTGGCTGCTGCCCGACCTGGGTACGCCCACGCTGCCGCCGCGCCTGCCAGGCGCGGGTTGGATTCCATCTTGCCGAACTTCGTGGTGACCAGGCCCAGCACGGCGAGCTTGTTCTTCGGCAGGAAGCGCAAGGG
>NZ_JADCNH010000103.1 GCF_018904615.1 Verticiella alkaliphila
TGGGCTTGCCCCGTTACTCCGGACAGATCAGATGGCATGATCATGCCTGGAGAGCGAAGCGATGGCACGAAGCAGAAGACATTTCACGGACGAGTTCAAGCGCGAGGCGGTGCGGCTGGCTGAGCAGCCCGACAGCAACGTATCGCGTGTAGCGCAGGACTTGGGTCTGGATCCCAGTGTTTTGCGGCGTTGGGTTGGACAGATGCGCGGCGGCATCTGGGAGTGCGCGCCTGGCAAGCCGCTCAAGAGCGCGCAGCAACAGGAGATTGAGCAGTTGCGCCGAGAACTGGCGAAGGTCCGGACCGAGCGGGACATCTTAAAAAAAGCGGTCGGATACTTTGCCAAGGACCAGACATGAAGTATCCGTTCATTGCCCGTCATCGGGCGGTCTGGCCGGTCAGCGAGCTTTGCCGGACGCTTGGAGTGTCGCGCAGCGGCTTCTACGAATGGCACGCCCGCTCGCCCAGCGCCCGCCAGCGGGCCAACGAGCGGCTGCTGGGCCGTATTCGCGAGAGCTTTCAGGCTAGCGACCGGACGTACGGCAGTCCTCGGATATGGCGCGATCTTCGAGCCTGGGGCGAGCGCTGCGGCCGACATCGCGTCGCGCGCCTCATGCGTCACGCAAGCCTCGTGGCACGGGCCAAACGCCGTCGTCATCCGTCCGATACAGGACCCAGATCGGCTCATGCCATTGCTGCCAACGTGTTGGATCGCGACTTTACGGCCAGCGCACCGAACCAGAAATGGGTGGCGGACTTCACCTACGTCTGGACGGCCGAGGGCTGGCTCTACGTCGCCGCCGTCATGGATTTGTACTCTCGGCGTATTGTCGGTTGGTCCATGCAGGCCAGCATGACGTCCCAACTAGTAACCGACGCTCTGATGATGGCCTTACACCGTCGAGGCCGGCCACGCGAGGTCCTGCACCACTCCGACCAGGGCAGTCAGTACACCAGCGAGCAATTCCAGATGCTGTTGGCCGATTCGGGGATCGTATGCAGCATGAGCAAGCGAGGTGACTGCTGGGATAATGCCGCCATGGAGAGCTTCTTCTCCACACTGAAGACCGAACGCCTGAGCCGACATATTCACCGATCCCGCGATGAATGCCGAGCCGAGGTGTTCGATTACATCGAGCGGTTTTACAACGCGCGACGCCAGCACTCAACGCTGGGATACGTCAGCCCCATCCAGTTCGAGGCGGCGGCTTGTTAGGTTAAACAACCTGTCCGGCGGGATGGGGCAAGCCCA
>NZ_JADCNH010000104.1 GCF_018904615.1 Verticiella alkaliphila
GGTGATCGCGGGCGCGGTGCGAGCGCGAATCTGGCGGCCTCGGGCGCGGCGGTAGCCGCCGCAGAAGCTGATCGATGGGGAGTGTCCGAATTTTCGTGTGCGAGGCGCTGAGACTTTTCCACGGCGGCGGTCGGCGCTTGCGACGAACCGACCGACGCGGTGGGAAAGTCGGTGCTCGATCTTACGAGACTCCCTTGGTGAAGCGATCCCCGTAGAGGATGGCGAACTGGTTCATCGCTGATTTCCAGTTGTAGGCAGGCCGGCTCCACTCGGCGGTGATGTTGCGCAGCGCCAGCCAAATGAGCTTGGTGGCCGCCTCGTCACTCGGGAAGTGGCCTCGCGTCTTGATAATCTTGCGCACCTGCGCGTTGACGCTCTCGATGGCGTTGGTGGTGTAGATCACCCGGCGCACGTCCGGAGGGAACGCGAAGAACGGAATCACGCGGTCCCAGGCCCGTTGCCAGGCGGCCACCACCGTGGGGTACCTTCGCCCCCAGTCGCCGCTCTCAAACGCCTGCAAGGCCGCTTCGGCGGCCTCCGCGCTGGCTGCCGTGTAGATCGGCTTGACGGCAGCGGCCAGCGCCTTGCGATCGCGCCAGCTCGCGTAGTCCAGGCTGTTGCGAATGAGGTGAACGATGCAGGTCTGAAGCGTCGTCGCCGGGAAGGTCACCTCGAGGGCCTCGGGCATGCCCTTGAGGCCGTCGGTCACGGCGATGAGGATGTCCTCGACGCCGCGGGTCTTCAGGTCGTTGAACACCTTCATCCAGAACTTCGCGCCCTCGGTGTTTTCGATCCACAGGCCCAGGATGTCGCGGGTGCCGTCCGGCAGCACGCCCAGCGCCAGGTACACCGCCTTGTTGCGCACCACGGCGTCTTCGCGGATCTTCACGCGCAAGGCGTCGAAGAAGACCACCGGGTACACGGGCTCCAGCGGCCGCGACTGCCAGGCAGTGACCTCCTCGACCACGGCGTCAGTGACCCGGCTGATCAGGTCGGGCGAGACGTCCACGGCGTACATCTCCGCCAGGAACTTCTGGATCTCGCGCACCGACATGCCGCGCGCGTACATGGCGATGATCTTGTCGTCGAACCCCGTGAACCGCCGCTCGTGCTTGCCAATCAGCTGCGGCTCGAACGTGGGGTCTCCTCGTTTTCAGTGCAATAAGTGACGGTACGAAAAGCTAGCACTGGCGCGGAGGTGGTGTTGGTAGATCG
>NZ_JADCNH010000105.1 GCF_018904615.1 Verticiella alkaliphila
AGCGCGACGCAATCAATGCACGCCGAGGTGATTCCCACAAGCTTGGTCTGGCGCTCCATATTGGTTTCCTGCGCATGAGTGGGCGTTTGCTCGGTGCCTTTCGGGTAATTCCAGTAGCCTTGTGGCGCCACCTTGGCAACGAGCTTGGCATTGCAGCACCAGAAGTCGCCTCGCTGAGAGCCATGTATGAACGCGGGCGCACGCTATTCGATCACCAACAAGTAGCCTGCACGGTCCTTGGATTCCAGTGGATGAGCGAGCACCAGCGCCGCTCACTGGTACGTGAACTGCGCGACGAAGTGGCGCGCTGCGCCGACCGCGATCAGCTACTCGTGCGGGCGCGTCAATGGCTGTACAAGAACAAGCTGGTGATCGTGCACGAGCGGGCAATTCGGACACTGATTGCGGCGGCACTTGCCCAGCTTGAAGTTGAAACAGGCACCGCCATCGCCGCCAGCGTTGATCCAGCAACACTTGATCGCTGGCGAGCCTCAGTTTCAGAGCTGCGCCCAGATGGACAAACCCAGCAGAGTTGGCTATGGGCTGCACCGGCGAAACACTCAACCCGCCAAATCAGCGAGGTACTGGAGCGCATCGACCTGCTTTACACGCTGGACGTTCATAAGCACCTGGCAGACATCCCCGATCTCATCTTGCGCCGCTACGCGCGCCGACTTGTCTCCAGGCCGCCCTCAGCCGGAGCCAAGATCAAAGAGCCAGCGCGCACCGTGGAGGTCGCATGCTTTCTTCGGTATTGCCTGTTCACCACCACAGACCAGTTGATCCTTATGGTGCAGCGCCGGATCGCCGATCTGTGGCGTCAGGCTGCCGCCGATGTCCCCGCTACCGTCAATTGGGCCGCAATGTACAAAACGCTGCTCGGCGAACTTGTTGCCTTGAGCGCGCAAGGTGCGGTGCCAGATGCTGAGTTGCGTGCCCGTCTTGAAGCCTTGATCACCGAAACCCAGAAACGCAAACCACCGAGCAGGGCCTCCCTGGTCCGCGAGGGATTGATTGATGGAATTCGCCCCGTGCGGTCGTTGCTCGTCGCCATTGCAAAGCTGCCCTGGCAGGCCACCGGCGAGCATCCTGCCATCGAGTACCTTGCCAAGCTGCAAGCTTTATATCTCAAAGGATCCAGAAAGCTGCCAGTTGAAGTGGTGGCACCAAGTCTGGGAATGATCTGGCAGGTTTCGATCTCCAGC
>NZ_JADCNH010000106.1 GCF_018904615.1 Verticiella alkaliphila
TTCGGCGGCGAAGCCAAGGGCTACGACCAGATCGACGCAGCGCCGGAAGAAAAGGCGCGCGGCATCACGATCAACACCGCCCACGTCGAGTACGAGACGCAGAACCGTCACTACGCGCACGTTGACTGCCCGGGCCACGCCGACTACGTCAAGAACATGATCACCGGTGCCGCCCAGATGGACGGCGCGATCCTGGTGTGCTCGGCCGCTGACGGCCCCATGCCCCAGACGCGTGAACACATCCTGCTGTCGCGCCAGGTTGGCGTGCCGTACATCATCGTCTTCCTGAACAAGGCTGACCTGGTGGACGACGCCGAGCTGCTGGAACTGGTCGAAATGGAAGTGCGCGAGCTCCTCTCCAAGTACGACTTCCCCGGCGACGACACCCCGATCATCAAGGGTTCGGCCCGTCTGGCGCTGGACGGCGACGAAGGCGAGCTGGGCAAGCAGGCCATCATGAAGCTGGCCGACGCCCTGGACTCGTACATCCCGACGCCCGAGCGCGCCGTGGACGGCACGTTCCTGATGCCCGTCGAAGACGTGTTCTCGATCTCGGGTCGCGGCACCGTCGTGACCGGCCGTATCGAGCGTGGCGTTGTCAAGGTCGGTGAAGAAATCGAAATCGTCGGCATCAAGCCCACGGTCAAGACCACCTGCACCGGCGTGGAAATGTTCCGCAAGCTGCTCGACCAAGGTCAGGCTGGCGACAACGTCGGTATCCTGCTGCGCGGCACCAAGCGCGAAGACGTCGAGCGCGGCCAAGTGCTGTGCAAGCCGAATTCGATCAAGCCGCACACGGACTTCACCGCCGAGGTGTACATCCTCTCCAAGGACGAAGGCGGCCGCCACACCCCGTTCTTCCAGGGCTATCGTCCCCAGTTCTACTTCCGTACGACGGACGTGACGGGCTCGATCGAACTGCCGAAGGACAAGGAAATGGTCCTGCCGGGCGACAACGTCTCCATCACCGTGCAGCTGATCGCTCCGATCGCCATGGAAGAAGGTCTGCGTTTCGCCATCCGTGAAGGCGGCCGTACCGTCGGCGCCGGCGTGGTTGCGAC
>NZ_JADCNH010000107.1 GCF_018904615.1 Verticiella alkaliphila
CGATCGCTTCATCTGTAGAACTCCCTGTGCGAGAAAATTCTACTTCTGAATCCCAGGGTTTTTAGGGGGCATTACCGTTGCGCATCTGTGGGCAGGCAGGGTAATAACGTGCGTCACGTTGGAGTGACGCATTTTCCTCGCCTCTGCGGTTTTTCTGATGGCTTACGCAGTTTCTCAGGTCGATGTGCTGGAAGCAGCAGGTTCATAGTGCAAACAAACGCGTGAAGATCCTCAAAATTCTTATTCTGAAGTTCAAGGCCATGCCGATGTGCGGCAGGTGCTACTTCTTGGCCAGCGCATTCGCCGGCGTAACCGTGGCTGCGGCTCTCTTGAGGCCATCGACATCGTGGCTCGTGTTGTTGCCGGGCGGTGTCTCTGCTTTTCTCTTGGCAGCCGGCTTCGTGGCGTGGTTTGTACCATTGCTTCACAGCGGTGTGCTGACAAAGCCTTTCCTGCTGCTATCGCTGGCTCTCACGCCATGGCTGCACACTGTCAGTGTCGCGATGGCTCGATGGTACGTGTCGGCCTCTCTGGGTCTTCCCGCACAGTATTTTGAACTGACGGTGTCGCTCTTGGCTGCGCCCATGCTTCTGTTGATGTGGCTCGGATGCTTCATCGTTCTTGTGTTGAGTGCGCTAGCTTTTTACCCAGTGGTTTCTTGGGCGCAGGGTGTCTTCTCGAGTCCAGGTGTGAGCCGGGAAAGAGCAAATGTGGCAGTGAGTTCCGAGTCCGTTGCTCCATCGCCCTGGGATAACCACCTATTGGGTGCTCTGGTTGCGCTTGTACTCGTTTCGGGGGCTGTGGCCTATGCAATCACATGTCTTGCAGATACCAAGTTGATTCGCCTCGCGGCTTACGGTATGGATTTTCAGCAGGCCGAAAACTATCCTGGGGCAAGACTCGGGCAGCGGCTGCGCTTGTTAGGCGATGGCAATGTTGCATATGCCAATCGGATCGGTGGGCTTGCCCCATCCCGCCGGACAGGTTGTTTAACCTAACAAGCCGCCGCCTCGAACTGGATGGGGCTGACGTATC
>NZ_JADCNH010000108.1 GCF_018904615.1 Verticiella alkaliphila
CGAGACGGCGGCTGCGGCGCTCACCGCCACCCGGGCGCGCATGGAGGCCGCCCGTGCCGCCGGCGAGCGGCGTGACGTCGACATCATGCTCGTGCGCCAGACCGAGGAGGTGGATCGCCTCGCCCGGTCGGCAGCGCAGGCGCAGGCCCTGGCGCAGCGTCGCACCGAGCTGGCCCAGACGCTCGTGCAGCTGCGCATGGAAGCCGCGGATCTGGATGCCTTGCGCGCGGTGAGCGCCGAGCTCGACGCGCTCGCGCTGCGGCAGTCCACCGCGGCCACGCGCCTGCAGTTCGCGCTGGCGGGTGAGGCGCTCCTGCTGGGCGAGGAAGCGCTGCCCGACGAGGGCGAGCGTTGGCTCACGCAACCAGCCGAACTGCGGCTCGCGGGCGGCGGCTGGCTGCGCATCGTGCCGGGTGGCGCGGATCTCGTGAGCCTGGCCGACGCCCAGGCGCAAGCCGAAGCGCGTCGTGAACGGCTCCTGCGCACCATCGGCGAGCGCAGCCTCGCCGATGCCCAGCGGCGGTTCGAGCATCTGCAGGCCGCTCAGCGTGACGTGAAGGCCGTGGAGCGCGAGCTCGCCATCCACGCCCCGCAGGGCTTGCCTGCGCTCGAGAGCGCGTTGGCCGACGGGCAGCGCCTGTGCGAGCGATTGCGCGCGCGGCTGGCAGGCCTGGCACCGGTCGAGATGGGCGACACGCCGGCCGATCCGCGCGCATGGCATGCCGAACTGCAATGGGCCCAGCAGGCCGCCGAGCAGGCCGAGGCCGCGCTGGCGAGCGCCCGACAGCGCCAACAGAAGGCGGCGGCCCAGGCCGAGCAGCTCGGGCTGCGGCTGCTGCGC
>NZ_JADCNH010000109.1 GCF_018904615.1 Verticiella alkaliphila
CTGCTGCGCCTGACCGACAATCATCGGACCTGGGGCTTCATGCTGTGCTTTTTGTACCTGCGCAATGTCCGTGGCTTGGGCTGGAACCACAAGCGCGTGTACCGCATCTACAAAGAACTGGAGCTGAACCTGCGCATCAAGCCGCGCAAACGGCTGGTCCGGCAGATGCCGGAGCCGCTAGCGGTTCCTGGCGCCATCAACGAAGTTTGGTCGATGGACTTCATGCATGACCAGTTGGCCGACGGGCGCAGCATCCGGACCTTGAATGTGATCGATGACTTCAACCGGGAGGCGCTAGGCATCGAGGTGGACTTCTCACTTCCTGCTGCTCGGGTAGCGCGAGTGTTGAACCAGATCATCGAGCATCGGGGACGGCCGCTGGCGATTCGCTGCGACAACGGGCCGGAATACGCGGGCTCGACGCTATTGGCCTGGGCGCAAAAGCGGGGCATCAAGCTCGACTTCATCCAGCCCGGCAAGCCGCAGCAAAATGCCTATATCGAGCGGTTCAACCGGACGGCCAGGTACGAATGGCTGTCGCAGTACGAGTGGGAAGACCTGGAGCATGTGCAGGACCACGCCACTCGCTGGATGTGGTCCTACAATAACGAGCGCCCAAATATGGCCTTGGGTGGGTTCACACCAAAGCAGCGGCTGGCCATGGCCGCATCAGTTTCTACTTCTGCGACCCAGTAAAAATGGGGGCATTACC
>NZ_JADCNH010000010.1 GCF_018904615.1 Verticiella alkaliphila
CGGCGCCGGCGCGTGCCTGCGCTGCCAGGGCGTAGAGCAAGGCCTCGCCCTCGGCCGGTGCCGGCGCGCGCTTGCGCGGCACGGTTATGCTCTGTCCATGACGACACACGACGCTTCCGATTCCGCACCGCCGCCGGCCGCGCAGGCGTGGGCGACGATGGCCCGCCAGGTGGCCGGGCAGGACTGGCCCGCCGCCGCGCTGTACGTGGTGGCCACCCCCATCGGCAACCTGGGCGATCTGGGGCTGCGCGCGCACCAGGCGCTCGCGCGCGCCGATGTGATTGCGGCCGAGGACACCCGCACCACGCGCGCCCTGCTCGACGCCTGGGGCATCGGCACGCCGCTCATGGCCGCGCACCGCCACAACGAGGCCACCGCCGCGCAGGCGATCGTCGCCCGGCTGGCCCAGGGCGAGCGCGTGGCGCTGGTGTCCGATGCCGGCGCCCCCCGCCGTGAGCGACCCGGGCGGACGCATCGTGCGAGCCGCCCTCGACGCCGGCCATCGCGTCGTGCCGATCCCGGGTGCGAGCGCGGTGATCACCGCCCTCATGGCCAGCGGCGTCACGTCGGACGAGAATCCGGCCTTTGCCTTCGCGGGCTTTCCGCCCGCCAAATCCGCGGCGCGCCAGGCGTGGCTCAAGCCGTGGGCGGCGCTGCCTGCGCCGGTGGTGATGTACGAATCGCCCCACCGGCTCACCGCCACGCTCGCGGACCTGCTTGCGCTCTGCGGGCCGACGCGCGCGGTGACGATCGCCCGCGAGCTCACCAAGCGATTCGAGGAGATCGCCACGGTGCCCCTGGGCGACGCGGCGGCCTGGCTTGCCGCGGAACCCCGTCGCGGACAGGGCGAGTTTGTGCTCATCCTGGCCGAGGCGCCGGCCGCCGATACCGAGGCCACGGACGCCGACGAGGTGCTCAGGGCCTTGCTGGAATCGGTCAGCGTGCGCGATGCGGCGCGCATCGCGGCCCGCATCACCGGGGCGCCGCGCGACACGCTGTATGCGCGCGCACTCGCCCTGCGAGACGCGGGGTGAGCTCGGCCCCGCGCGTTCGCCTGCGGCGCACCACGCGGCACGCGACACTGGCAGACACAAGGGTGCGGCGTGGTCCGCCTGGCCAACGGACTCGACATCAGCATTCGACAAGGCACGCGACAGCCTCCGGCAAGGGCAAGGTCTGGATCATGCCTTGGTGGCTCGACGCGTGCGCGCCCGGTGCGTGCTTCCTGTCACACCCATGCCGCGCCAGCTTGCCCTACACTTTCCCTTCAGCTTGTCCTCCGGCCTGACGGCCGGCCGTCTCTCATGCCCATGAAACACCTGCTCGCCGGGGTCGACCTCGGTTCCAACAGCTTTCGCCTGGCCATTGGCCGCGTCGTCACGGATGACGGCGCGCCCCAGATCTACCAGGTCGACCGCATGAAGGAAACCGTGCGTCTGGCCGCCGGTCTGGATGCCGACCAGAATCTGGACGAAGCCACCATCGCGCGCGCGGTCAGCGTGCTGGAGCGATTCGGCGAGCGACTGCGCAGCTTTCATCCGGACAGTGTGCGGGCAGTCGCCACCAACACGTTCCGGGTGGCGCGCAACGTGGCCGAGCTGCACGCGCGTGCCGAGGCGGCGCTGGGCTTTCCGATCGACGTCATCGCGGGGCGTGAAGAAGCCCGTCTCATCTTCGCCGGCGTCGCGCACTCCCTGCCGAGCGCGCCGGATCGCCGCCTCATCGTCGACATCGGCGGCGGCTCCACCGAATGCATCATCGGCGCGGGCTTTGAGCCTGAACTGCTGGAATCACTGCCTATCGGTTGCGTGAGCTACAGCCGGCGCTTCTTCCCGGACGGGCGTATCGACGCCGATCGCATGCAGCGCGCCGAGCTCGCCGCCCGCCGCGAAGTCCAGACCATCGCGCGCGCCTACCGGCGCCATGGCTGGCAACAGGCTTTCGGCTCCTCGGGCACGGCCAAGGCACTGGCGGCCATCCTGCCTGCCACTGGCCTGAACGAGGGCGGCATCACCGCGCACGGGCTGGCCGTGCTGCGCGAGCGCCTCATCACGGCGGGCACCGTCGATGCCGCCAAGCTCCTGGATCTGAAAGCGGATCGCGCTGCCGTCCTGCCCGGCGGGCTGGCCATCATGCGCGCGCTCTTCCAGGAACTCGACATCGAGACCATGCAGTCGGCGGACGGGGCACTGCGCGTTGGCGTTCTCTACGACCTCCTGGGCCGGGACGCCGAGCAGGACAAGCGGCACGACACCGTGCGCCAGTTCATGACCCGCTATGAGGTGGACAAGGCCCAGGCTGCGCGCGTGCGCGAGACGGCGCTGGCGCTGTATGCCGGCATTGCGGGCGAGGCACCCGCGGGCGCGGACCCCACGGTGGGCAACCTGACGCAGTTGCTCGGCTGGGCCGCCGATCTGCACGAGTGCGGACTCTCGATCTCGCACAGCGGCTTTCACAAGCACGCGGCCTACATCCTGGCCAACGCTGACATGCCGGGCTTCTCACGCTCCGAGCAGCGCCTGCTCGCCGCCTTCTGCCTGGGCCAGCAAGGCAAGCTCAGCAAGCCGGAGCTCGCGCTCACCACGGAATCGCAGTGGCGCGCCCTGCTCTGCCTGCGGCTGGCGTGCCTCTTGTGCCGGCGCCGGGAAGACCTGGCCGAGACGCCCGTGCGCCTGCATGGCAAGGGCAAGGCCTTCGAGATGCAGGCCGATGCGCAATGGCTGAACGAGCACCCGCTGACGGGCTACTGCCTTGCCGCCGAAGGCGACGAATGGAAGAAGGTGGGCCTGTCGCTGGGGCTGGCGGCCGCCTGAGGGCCGGCCGGCGGGCGCACGGCCCGAGTGCTCAGAGCAGATCCGGATCGACCACGGCGCGCACCACGGTGCTGCGCCCGTCGTCGTCTTCCGTGGGAGAGGCCAGCCACCAGATGCCGCCACGGCGCACGGACCAGTGCCGGGCTTCGCCCGTCATCAGCTGGGCCGCCACCCGGCCGAGCGTGGGCTGGTGGCCCACGACCAGCACCGTGCCTGTGCCCTCGGGCTGCCAGCCCGCCGCCTGCAGCAAGGACTGCGGCGTGGCGTTCGGCGCGAGCGCCTGCAACACGTCGTAGCGACGTCCGAGCGCGTCCACCGTCTCACAGGTGCGTACCGCCGGGCTCACGATGACCCGCGTATCGTTGGGCAAGCGCTCGCGCAACCAGGCACCGCCGCGTTCTGCCTGGGCACGGCCGCGGGGCGTGAGCCGCCGCAGCATGTCGTCGGTGCCGTGTTCGGCTTCGGCGTGGCGCCAGAGGATGAGGTTCATTGCAGCTCGCAGGTCAGAAGACATCGGTGGCCGCGGCGCGTGGCTGCGGGTCGTGTTTGGCCGGGATTGTATGCCGAGTGTCCGCGCGGGCCGCATACCCCGCGCCCACGTCGCCTCACGCTAAAATGGCAGGTTGCCCGCCCCGTTCCGCCATCCTTTGCCGGCGCCAGCCGCGCCCCTCCTCGCCCATGACCGACAGGCCCACGACCGACAGGCTCACCCTGGCCGACTTCCACTACGATCTGCCCGCCGAGCTGATCGCCCAGCATCCGCCCGCCCATCGCGGCGCAAGCCGGCTGCTGCACCTGGACACCACGGGCGCCCTGCACGACCGCCAGTTCGCCGACCTGTCCGGCCTCGTGCAGGCGCACGATCTTCTCGTCTTCAACGACACGCGCGTCATCAAGGCGCGCCTGCGCGGGCACAAGGCGAGCGGCGGCAAGGTCGAAGTGCTGGTCGAGCGCATCCTCGAAGACAACCGCGTGCTCGCGCATGTGCGCGCCAGCAAGTCGCCGCCCGCCACGAGCAAGATCCGGCTGGCCGACGCCTTTGACGTCACGGTAGTGGGCCGCCAGGGCGATCTCTATGAGCTGGCGTTCCCGTCGCCCGTGCTCGAACTGCTCGATGCACACGGCGCCACGCCACTGCCGCCCTACATCACGCACGCGGCCGACGAAGACGACGACGCCCGCTACCAGACGGTGTATGCCCGCGAGCCGGGCGCCGTGGCCGCCCCCACCGCAGGCCTGCATTTCGACGACGCCATGATGGCCGCGCTGGCCGCGCGCGGCGCCGAGCGCGCCTTCGTCACCCTGCACGTGGGCGCCGGCACCTTCCTGCCCGTGCGCGGCGGGGATCTCGCCACGCACGTCATGCACAGCGAGCGCTATACCGTCCCGGCCGAGACCGTGGACGCCATTGCGCGCGCGCGCACGGCCGGCGGGCGCGTCATTGCCGTGGGCACGACGAGCGTGCGCGCCCTGGAATCGGCCGCAGCCGCCGTTGGCGCCCCCGGGCGCGTCCCGGCGCGCGCCCACCAGGCCGACACCCAGCTCTTCATCACGCCGGGTTATCGCTTCCAGGTCGTCGACGCCCTCGTCACGAATTTCCACCTGCCCGAGTCCACGCTGATGATGCTCGTGTCCGCCTTCGCCGGCATGGAGCCCATCCGCCGCGCCTACGCCCACGCCGTCGCCCAGCGCTATCGATTCTTCAGCTACGGCGACGCCATGCTGCTCGAAGCACCGGCCGCCTGACCCCGGCCCAGAGCCCGCGCCCAGCGGCCTGCCTTTCGCGTCCCGACTTTCGCCCTCGCCCATGACCACCCCGATCGCCTCCTCCTCCCGCCCCGGCCTCGCCTTCGAGCTGCTCGCCACGGACGGCGCCGCCCGGCGCGGACGCATCACGCTGAACCACGGCGTGGCGCACACGCCGATGTTCATGCCCGTGGGCACGTACGGATCGGTCAAGGCCATGGACCCGACCGATCTGACGGCCATCGGCTCGCAGGTGATCCTGGGCAACACCTTCCACCTCTGGCTGCGGCCTGGCACCGAGATCCTCGACGCGCACGGCGGCCTGCATGGCTTCATGCAATGGTCGGGCAACATCCTCACGGATTCCGGCGGCTTCCAGGTCTTCAGCCTGCAGGGCATGCGCAAGATCACCGAGGAAGGCGTGAAGTTCGCCTCGCCCATCGACGGCGCGCGGCTCTTTCTCACGCCCGAGGGATCCATGCGGATCCAGCGTTCGCTCAATTCGGACATCGCGATGGTGTTCGACGAGTGCACGCCCTACATGATTGGCGATCGCCCGGCCAACACGGACGAAGCCGCGCGCTCCATGCGCATGTCGCTGCGCTGGGCGCAGCGCTCGCGCAACGCCTTCGAGGAACTCGGCAATCCGAACGCGCTCTTCGGCATCGTCCAGGGTGGCATGTTCGAGACGCTGCGCGACGAATCGCTCGCCGGCCTGACGGACATCGGCTTTCATGGCTACGCGATCGGCGGGCTCTCGGTGGGCGAACCCAAGGAAGACATGCTGCGCATCCTAGCGCACGTGGCGCCCAAGCTGCCCGTGGCTGCCCCGCGCTACCTCATGGGGGTGGGCACGCCGGAGGATCTGGTCGAAGGCGTGGCCAACGGCGTGGACATGTTCGACTGCGTCATGCCCACCCGCAACGCGCGCAATGGCTGGCTCTTCACCCGCTACGGCGACATCAAGATCCGCAACGCCCGCTATCGCGCCGACACCCGTCCGCTGGACGAAAGCTGCGCCTGCTCGACCTGCTCGCGCTATTCGCGCGCCTACCTGCATCACCTGCAGCGTTCCAACGAAATCCAGGGCGCGCACCTGAACACGTTGCACAACCTGCACTTCTATCTGCAGATCATGCGCGAGATGCGTGAGGCCATCGAGGCCGGCACGTTCGCGCAGTGGCGTGCGCAGTTCGCGAAGGACCGCGCGCGCGGGGTCTGAGGCGAGGGATTTACCCGCTACAATCGGCCGTTTGCGTCAACGATTCCAAGGATTTCCCGATGAGCCTTACCCAAGTTTCCCAGACCGTCATGGCCCAGGCTGCCGGCGGCGAGAGCGCGCTGATGGGCATGCTGCCCATCATCCTGATGTTCGTGATCCTCTACTTCCTGATGATCCGTCCGCAGATGAAGCGCCAGAAGGAACACCGCAACATGGTGGCGGCCCTCGGCAAGGGCGACGAAGTGATCACCGCGGGTGGCATCGTTGGCCGTGTCACGGACGTGAAGGACAACTACGTGACGCTGGAAATCGGTGGCGATGCTGCTCGCCCGGTCGAAGTGACGATGCAGAAGGTTGCCGTCCAGACGCTGCTCCCCAAGGGAACCATCAAGGCGCTGTAACGCACCAAGTGGACTCGGACAGACGCCCGCCGGGCGCCTGTCCCCGAGCCACTGTCCCGTCCCGCCCGGGACGGCTTTGCCTGGCTGACCTCTCGCCGGGCCAGTCGTTTGCAGGAACTCTTCTGTGAATCGTTATCCCCTCTGGAAGTACATCATGGTGGGCGTCGCCCTCGTGGTGGGCCTCATCTACACCCTGCCGAATTTCTTCGGTGAATCCCCCGCCGTCCAGGTCTCGAGCGCGAAGACCACGGTGCGCGTCGAAGCGCCCATGATGGACCGGGTGGAGCAACTCCTCACCCAGGCCGGCATCCCGCACACGGGCGTGCAGTTCGACCAGAACGGTCCGGTGGGCAGCGTGCGCGTGCGCTTCGAGAGCACGGACCTGCAACTGCAGGCGCGTGACGTCATCGAGCACGGCCTGAATCCGAATGCCGCCGACCCATCCTACACGGTGGCGCTGAACCTGCTGCCGGCCTCGCCAGCCTGGCTGTCCGCCCTTGGCGCCAACCCGATGTACCTGGGTCTGGACCTGCGCGGCGGCGTGCACTTCCTGCTGCAGGTGGACATGCGTGGCGCCCTTCAGGGCCGCTACGAGACCATCGCGAGCGACGTGCGCAATGCCCTGCGTACTGCCAACGTGCGTGCCGAGAACGTCGAGCGCGCCGGCAACGCCGTGAACATCACCGTGGCCTCAGGCGATGCGGCGCGCGTGCAGGATGCCCTGCGCACCCAGATCCCGGATCTGCAGCTGCAAGCCGCGCCCCAGGGCGAGCGTACGCAGTTCACCGGCACGCTGAGCGAAGCCGCGGTGCGCAGCGCCCAGGAAAACGCCCTGCGTCAGAACATCGCCACCCTGCACAACCGGATCAACGAACTCGGCGTGGCCGAGCCCGTCATCCAGCAACAGGGTGCCGACCGCATCGTGGTCCAGCTGCCGGGCGTGCAGGACGTGGCCCGTGCCAAGGAAATTCTCGGCCGCACGGCCACCCTGGAGATCCGTCTGGTGGACGACTCCCCGGCCGCCCAGGCTGCGCTTGCGGGCGGCACGGTGCCCTTCGGCCTGGAACGCTATGAAGACACCGGCGGCATGCCGCTGCTCGTGCGCCGCCAGGTCATCCTGACGGGCGAGAACCTGCAGGATGCGCAGGCCGGTTTCGATGATCGTCAGCAGGCCGCCGTGCACCTGACGCTGGACGCCAAGGGCGCGCGGATCTTCCGCGACGTCACGCGCGCCAACATTGATCGCCGCATGGCCATCATCCTGTTCGAGAAGGGCGTGGGCGAAGTCGTCACCGCCCCCGTCATCCGCACGGAAATCGGCGGTGGCCGCGTGCAGATCTCGGGCAGCATGAACACCCGCGAGGCCAATGACCTGGCCCTGCTGCTGCGGGCCGGCAGCCTGGCCGCCCCGATGGAAATCATCGAGGAGCGCACGATCGGCCCGAGCCTGGGCGCGGACAACATCAGCAAGGGCTTTGACGCCACGCTGTGGGGTTTCGTCGCGATCTCCGTCTTCATCATCGCCTACTACGCGCTCTTCGGCGTATTCTCCGTCATCGGCCTGACGGTGAACCTGCTCCTGCTCGTCGCGCTGCTCTCGATGCTGCAGGCCACGCTCACCTTGCCGGGTATCGCGGCCATCGCCCTCACGCTGGGCATGGCGATCGATGCGAACGTGCTCATCAACGAGCGCATCCGCGAAGAGCTACGCGCGGGGGCCACCCCCCAGCAGGCCATCCACCTGGGCTTCGAGCGAGCGTGGGGCACGATCCTCGATTCGAACGTCACCACGCTGATCGCAGGCGTCGCCCTGCTGGCCTTCGGTTCGGGCCCGGTGCGCGGCTTTGCCGTCGTGCACTGCCTGGGGATCCTGACCTCGATGTTCTCGGCCGTCGTCGGCGTTCGCGCCGTGGCCAACCTCTGGTATGGCCGCCAGCGCAAGCTCAGCAAGATCTCGATCGGCTCGGTCTGGAAGCCCAAAGGAAACTGACATGGAATTCTTTCGCTTTCACCGCTCGATTCCATTCATGCGGCATCGGCTGATCCTGAACCTGATCAGTCTGGCCGTTTTCGTGGTGGCCGTGTTCTTCATCGCCACGCGCGGCTTTCACCTGTCGATCGAATTCACCGGCGGCACGGTAATGGAGGTCAACTACCCGCAGGCCGCCCCCCTCGACGAAGTCCGCACGGTCATCTCGGGCATGGGCTATTCGGACTTCCAGGTGCAGAATTTCGGCACCTCGCGCGATGTGATGATCCGCCTGCCGGCCAACGCCGACGTGGGCGCGGCTGCGCAAAGCCAGCAGGTCATGGCCGAGCTGCAGAAGGCCAGCCCCGAGGTCGAGATGCGACGCGTCGAGTTCGTCGGCCCGCAGATCGGCCAGGAGCTCGCCTACGACGGGCTGCTCGCGCTGCTCTTCGTGGTCGTGGGCATCGTGATCTACCTGGGTCTGCGCTTCGAATGGAAGTTCGCAATCGCTGGCATCGTGGCCAACCTGCACGACGTGGTCATCATCCTGGGCTTCTTCGCGTTCTTTCAGTGGGAGTTCTCGCTGGCCGTGCTGGCCGGCGTGCTCGCCGTGCTGGGGTACTCGGTGAACGAGTCCGTCGTCATCATGGATCGGATCCGCGAGAACTTCCGCAAGCAGCGCACCGCCACGGTCGAGGAAACCATCGACAGCGCCATCACGCAGACGATGTCGCGCACCATCATCACGCACGCGTCCACGCAGCTGATGGTGCTCTCCATCCTCTTCTTCGGCGGCGCCTCGCTGCACTACTTCGCCCTGGCCCTGACCGTCGGCATCTGGTTCGGCATCTATTCGTCGATCTTCGTCGCCGCGGGCCTGGCCATGTGGATGGGCGTCAAGCGCGAAGACATGATCAAGCCGATCAAGAAGGACAACGAGGGCGCTCTGGCCGAAACGCCCTGAGCCACGTCCTGTCCTCCTGAAGAACGGCGCCTGCGGGCGCCGTTCTTTTTTGCGCGAACCCCTTTTGCGCGAGCCCGTGCGCGCCTCAGCCCGCGACGCGGCGCGATGCGGCCAGACCGGCCACGGCCAGCGCCGGCATGACGACGGCGTACGTGGCGAGCGGCCAGGGCGTGTCACCGCCCAGCCCCAGGGTCGCCGCCGTGCCGACCACCACCACGATCACGCTCTGCACGGCGTAATAGCACGCGACGGCCAGGCCTGCCGTCTCGTCGAAGGCGCGCAGCGCCCCGCTGGCGGTCACAGACACCATCAGCACGATACCCACGGCAATGACGCCCATCGGCAGCACGAAGCCAAGCCACGCGCCAGGCCACGACAAGGTGGTCACGGCCAGACAGCACGCACCGCCCATCATCGTCGCTGCACCGCGCACCAGGCAACCTGGAATGCCCCAGCGGGCAAGCGCACCGCCCGTGAAGCGGGTGGTCACGATCATGACACTGGCCACGGCGCCAAAGATGACGCTGAAGGCAAGCGGTGACAGCCCGGCCCCGCTGATCAGCACGCGCGGCGCAGTCGAGAAGAACACGAAGAATGCGCCCATCGCTGCGCTGAACCCCACGGTATAGATCCAGAAGTCGCCGTGGGACAGGACGGCGCGCAGGCTGGCGCGCGAAGCGCGGCAGCGCCGCTCGCGCGTCTCCGGCCAGTGCCGACCCGCCCGCCCGAGCGCGAGCACACCCAACAGGCCCAGCAGGCCGAACACGGCACGCCAACCCCAGGCCTGGATGACGAACGCCCCCAGGATCGGGCCCAGGGCGGGCACGAACGCCAGCATGGCGCTGAACAGCCCGTAGATCGTGGCGCTCTCAGGCAGGTCTGCATAGACATCGCGCACGGTCGCGAAGGTGGCCACCAACGCAGCCGACGCGCCCAGGGCCTGCACCACGCGCCACGCAAGGAATGCCGTCCCGGTCGTCACCAGCGCCAGGGCCAGGGAGGCGAGGACAAAGAGACTGCCACCCGCCAGCAACACGGGGCGCCGGCCGATCCGGTCTGACAGCGGACCGAACACCAGTTGCCCCAGACCCAGCATCAGGAGGTAGAGCGACAGGGTGAGCTGCACCGTGGCAGCCGAGGCGCCCAGCGCCTCCGGCATGACCGGCACGGCGGGAAGGTACACGTCCATGGCCAGGGAGGCCAGGAGATCGAAGGGTGCCATCAACACCACGGTCGATGACAGGGAATGCGCCCAGACAGGGCGGGAAGAGACAGACATGACGAAGCATCCGCACAGAGAAGGATTCTGGCGGCGATCTGCCTGGACAGTCAGTGATATCGAAGGCCATCGCCGCAACGACTTACAGCACAGCGTCGTTGCGGCTCAGCGTTCTGCGGAAGGCCCGGCTCCCATGGGTGGCGACTCGCGGTTCGGAATGTGTCCGACAGCTTACCTCAGGCCTCCACCCGTTGCGGTTTGCCCGGGGCCACGGCCACGAACACGAGCGTGGCCAGCAGGTAGAAGACACCCGTGATCGCCAGGCCATGGGCCGTGCCCACCACAGTAAAGAGAAAGCCCACGAAGAGCGGCCCCACCATCTGGCCGAACTTGTCGGCCGCGCGCATCACGCTGGTGGCCGAGCCCGGCCCGTAGCGCTGCACGTTGGGCAGTGACAGCATCCAGACCGTCTGCGCCGCGCCGCTCCAGCAACTGCCCAGCGCCAGCAGGAACACAGCCAGCGAGACGGCGAAAAGGCTGTTGTCGACGTAGAGATAGACCATGCCGGCACTGCCCAGCAGCCCGCCGAGCACGATGAGCGGCTTCTTGCGGGCCGTGCGGTCCACCACCCGGCCTATGAAAGGCCCGAGATAGATCATGCACAGGCCGTAGAGCATCAGCACGCGCCCGATGCTGGATGCGCCCACGCCCTGGGCCTGCAGGTACAGCGGGAGCGCGAAGTACAGCAGCCCCACCTGCGCCACCGAGAACGGCACGACGCTGCCCGCGAGCAAGGCGCCGAAATCCCGGCTGAAGATCAGGCGCACGAGCTCGCGTCGGCGGCTGCCGGGACGCACCGGCGCGCGCCCCGCCTCTGGAAGCGGCGCCCGCACGGGGCTGGCCACGGCCTCGGCAGCCGCCGGCATGCGACCGAGACGCCGTTGGCGGCTGGCGAGCCAGAGCACGCCCACCATGGGCAGCACGAGCAGCGCGGCGCTCGCGATGAACACGGGGCGATAGCCCGCCTGATCGGCCAGCATGGCACCCACGGCAGTGCCGGACAGATGACCTGCGAAGAGCCCGGCCAGCAGCCAGGCCATGTTTCGGCCACGGAACACCGGCGAACTGCGGGTGACGACGAACCCCTGCAAGCCCATCCACGCCAGGCCGTAGCCCAGACCTACGAAGGCCCGGGCAAGCACGAAGGTCTCCAGCGTGTGCGCAATGCTCGCGACGAGTGCGGCGCCCGCAGCGAGGAGCAGCCCGCACAGCACCGGCAAGCGCCAGCCGCGACGATCCGTCAGACGCCCGGCGAGCAACGCCCCCACCAGACCGCACAGCATCTCGGCCGACAGCGGCAAGGCCATCAGCAGATCGCGCGGCAGCGAGAGAAAGCTGGCGGGCAGCGTGCCGGCGTAGAGCGGGATGAAACTCAAGGGCAGCGCCCAGGCAAAGAGAAAGCCGAACATCACCGGGCGGGCGATGCGCGCGACGCGCTCGGCCCGTGCCACCGGGCCGCCCGGCACGAGGCCCGTGACAGGCGCATCCGTGCCGCGTGCCCGCGTCATCACCACCGCCAGCAACAGGAACAGCTCGAAGGCCGTGATGGCCGAGATCAGGGCCACTGTGCCCGCATCCAGGACCCGGGAGCGCACCCCGGCGGCGATCACGGCGGGGTCGAGCCGGATGTCGAGCGTACCCGCCGGCTCACGAGCGCCGTCGACGGCGCGGCTGAGCGGCAGCAGGATCATCATGTCGTCCGCGCCCGAGGATGCTGCGGCCGCCGTCTCCGATTCGCCGGCGCGGGGCAGTGTTCCTGCCCCATCGGCCGCAGCCAGCGTCCGACCATCCCTGTCGATCAGACGCAGGCTCTGCACGGCCGGCATCTCCCGCGACAGCCGAGAGAACATCGTGTCGATGCCGCGCACGCGCGCCATGTCCACGCCCATCTCCATGACGCGTTCGAGATCGCGCTGGGTGCGTTCGGCCAGCATCATCACATTGCCACGCGTGGCCTCCAGCCAGGCCGCACGGAACGACGTGGTGGCATCCAGGGCGTAGACCCCCTGTGCAATCAGCATGGCGGCCAGCGGTAGCGCCAGACGCCACCCGGTGAGCACGCCGGCAGCCGGCGCGGCCACACCCAGCACGCCGAAGACCAGGGCGAGCACGAGGACGGCAGCGCCGGTGGTCATCGCCAGCACCCCGAGGCTGCGCTTGAGGAAGGCCGCCTCACGCTCCGCTTGCCCGCCATCGTCCACCCAGACACTGAGCACGCCTTCGGCAGGGCCGGGGCCAGCCTGTAGCGGCACGGCCACGGCGATCAGCGCCTGGCCGTCGTACAGCACGGCATCGCCCCCCAGCCGGCGCAGACCGGTGCCCGGTGGCGGCGTGAGCGCCGGCGCGGCAGCCACGGCTTCCAGATCCGTGTCGGGTGGCGCGGTCTGACCCAGCGCGGCCAGCGTGAAGCCGTCGGGCAGTACGACTTGGGCATGCAACACGTCGGGCTGGTCACCCAGGCTGCGCTCCAGTACGCGTTGCAGGCCAGAGAACTGGGCGAGCGGCTTGCCCAGCCGCAACCCCGCCTCGATCGAGGCCGCCGCATTGCGCGTGAGCAGCTCGACCCGCTCGGCGGTAGCGCTGGTGGCAAGACGGCTGTAGGCCGCCAGGCTCAGCAGGCCGATCAGGGCCTGGGCCAGGACGAGAACGATCAGGCAGGCCCCAATCAACTCGAGCGTTGCCAGCCGGCCACTGGGTGCCGACTCCCTGTTGGACGCACGAGTCATACGAGGTCTTTCCTCTTGTTAGCATTGGCTACATGAAAATATAATCGAGGATTGATTCGCGGCATGTCGTCAGAACACGACAGGTCATGTCGGAGAGGTAGCTGCAGGATGGCGATATCGCTCAGAACGCGTGTGTTCTTCCTTCTGGCCGCGATCCTCGCGCTGCTGGCTGCCTTCGTCATGCTGGTCTCGCAGCGGGCCGTGACCAGCACCGTCTACCAGACGGAAGCCCGCGGCACCACGAACGTCCTCGATCTCGTCGCCGCCGATGTGCGTGAGCGCTACAGCCAGCTGCTGCGCGAGAAGATCGTCAGCATCCGCGGTTACCGCGCCCGGCTCCAGGCCCACGGCGCCATCGTCGAAGACACCCTCGCCACCTTCGCCCAGCTCGCCGACGAGTCTGCCCTGGGCCCGATCGGTGCACGCGCGCTCGCGCTCGACTGGCTGCGCCGGCTGGGCGAGAACGACGGCATGGAAGTCTTCGTGTATGACCGCAGCCTGCGCGTGCTCGCCGCGGAATCGGATGCCATGCGCGGCGCCAGCCTGGCCGGACTGCGCGATGTGAAGGGCGAAGTCTTCGCTCCCTTGCTCTTCGCCCGCCCGGGTGCGGAACGCTTCGCGGTGTACGGCTGGCCGCCCGGCGCGCAGGAGGCCAGCACGCAACTGGGCTACTTCCGTCACGTGCCCGCCTGGGACTGGGTCGTTGCAGTCACCCTGCCGGCAGACGCCGTCGAAGCCGCGCTCGCCGCCAAGCGTGGCGAGATCGCCGATGCGGTCAACACCACGGCGCAGCGCCTCACGCTCGCCCGCAGCGGATTCCTCTTCGTCTTCGATGACGCCGGCAGGCTGATCGCCCCGCCGCCCGCGCATGGCAGGGCGCTGCTGGGTGCAGCAGATACGCCGGACGGCCTGCTCGCGCGCATCCGCGCAGCCGCCACGGATGCGCCGCTGAACCAGATGCCGTTCTCCCCACCCGGCGATCCGAACGAGGTCTGGGAAATTTCCGCGACGCACGTCAAGGCCCTCGGCTGGTATGTCGCCTCGGCCGTGCCCCGCAGCGATCTGGTCGCTCCGGCGCGCGCCCTGCTGCGCCAGCAAGGCCTGGTCTTTCTCATCGCCCTCGCCATCGCCCTGGCCCTGGCCTGGGTGTTTGCCTCGCGCCTGGTGCGCCCGCTCAACCTGCTCACCGCCTACGCTCGCGAACTGCCCGACGGCGAGCTCACCGAACCGCGCCCGGTGCCCCCCGCCATCGCCGCCCTGCCCGAGCGGCATCGCGACGAGGTGGGTCGTCTCGCCCGCACCATTCTCTTCATGGAGCGCTCCCTGCATGCCAACGTGCAGCGGCTGATGCGCCAGACGTCCGAGCGCGAGCGCATCGAGAGCGAGCTCTCGATTGCGCGCGACATCCAGCTCGGCCTCCTGCCACTCAAGCTCGAGCCCCACGTCACCCGCCACACGGATCTCTTCGCCAGCATGACCGCCGCCAAGGAAGTGGGCGGCGATCTCTACGATTACTTCATGCTGGAGGATGGCCGTCTGTGCTTCGTGATCGGCGACGTCTCCGGCAAAGGCGTCCCGGCCGCGCTCTTCATGGCGATCACCCGCACGGTGATCCGCTCGGCCGCAGGCCAGGCCAACCGCCCGGGCGCGCTGATGCAGATGATCAACGACCGCCTGGCCGAGAACAACCCCAATCTGATGTTCGTCACGCTGTTCCTGGGCATGCTCGATCTGAAGACCGGTGCGCTCGCCTATGCCAATGCGGGCCATCCACCGCCCTGGTTGATCGAGAACAGCCGCGTGCGCCTGCTCACGGGGCGCAGCGGCCCGGCCTGCGGCATTGCCCCGGAGTGGACGTACGAGGAGTTCGCCACGCAGCTGTCGCCGGCCGCACTGCTGATGGGCTACACCGATGGCATCACGGATGCCGAATCCACGCAGGGCGCGCTATACGGCGACGAACGCCCGGCGTGCCTGCTTGCGGCGCTGCCCGAGAACACCGGCAGCGAAGCCGCCATCCGCGCCCTTCTCGAGGACGTCCTGCGCTTTGCCCAGGATGCCGAGCAGGCCGACGACATCACGCTCATCGCCCTGCGCCACCTCATCCCGCCAGAGGACGCTCCATGACTTTCCGACAACGCCTCGTCGCCACCGGACTCGCCCTGGCCTTGGTGCTGGGCGGCACGGGCGCGATAGCCACGCTGGCCCCAACCGCCCACGCCGCCAGCCCGACCGTCTACCCGGTCACGCCGGTGCGCACGCCGCAAGGCGAGCCCTGGCGGATCGGTTACCTGCAGGGCGGCGATTACGCTGACTACCCCGTCATCCTCGTGGCCATCGTGCGTGGGCTCATGACGCTCGGCTGGGTGCAGGAGATGCCGCTGCCGGATCCTGCCACCCACTCCGCCGCGCAGATCTGGGCGCATCTGGCCACGAATGCGCAAAGCGAGTACCTGCGCTTCGTGCCGGACGGCTTCTATACCGCCGGCAACTTCGACGCCGCCCAACGCCCTGGCACACGTGAAGCGGTCTATGCGCGCGTGAACGGCAAGCGCGACATCGACCTCATGATCGCCATGGGCACCTGGGCCGGCCAGGACATGGCCAATGGCCCCGTGAGCGTGCCCACCATCGTCGCTTCCACGAGCGATCCGATCGCCTCGCGCATCGTGGCGAGCGCCGAGGACAGCGGCCACGACCACATCCATGCGAAGGTCGAGCCCGACCGCTACCAGCGCCAGTTGCGGCTCTTTCACGACATCGTGCCTTTCCAGACACTGGGCATCGTCTACGAGAACACCCCAGAGGGCCGCACCTTCGGTGGTGTCGACGCCGTCGAGGACATGGCGCGCACGCTGGGCTTCACCGTGACCCCCTGCCACGCGCCCTTCAACAATGTCCCTACGGCCGAAGCCGAACGGCTCGCGGCCGAGTGCTACACCCAGCTCGCTCCCACCGTGCAGGCGGTCTATCTGACGGTGCACCGCGGCGTCACGTCCCAGTCTCTCGGGCCCATCGTCGAGTCCTTGCTCAAGGCCGAAGTGCCGAGCTTCTCGATGCTCGGCTCCACCGAAGTCCAGCGTGGCGTATTGCTCAGCATGGCGCAGGCCGGCTATCTGCCCGTCGGGCTCTTTCACGCCGAGACCATGGCCCGCATCTTTCACGGTGCCAAGCCGCGCGAACTGAGCCAGGTCTGGCTCTCGCCCGCCGAGATCGCCATCAATCTGAAGACCGCCGAGCGTATCGGCTTCGATCCGCCCATCGACATACTGCTTGCGTCGGACGAGGTGTACGACACCATCGGCGACAACGACTGACCGGAGACCCACCCCATGCCCCTGCCTCTGCGTACCCTCTGTCTGGCTGCCAGCCTTGCCGTGCTCGGCGGCTGCGCCAGCATGTCACCTCAGGAATGCCGCACCGCGGACTGGTACGAGAAAGGTCGCTCGGATGGACTGCACGGCGAGTCGCGCGCCTACTTCGAAGATCACGTGAAGGCGTGTGCCGAAGTGGGCGTGCAACCCGACGGCGCAGCCTACCGCCGCGGCTGGGATCTCGGCATCCAGTCGTTCTGCACGCCGCAGAGCGGCCGCGACACCGGCCGTGCCGGCCGCTACTACAGCAGCGGCACCTGCCCTGCCGCGCTGGAGCCCGCCTTCGAGCGCGAATACCGCCGCGGGCGCGACGTCTACACGGCCCGCCAGCAGCTCGATCAGGTTCGCAATCGCCAGCAGAGCAAGCAGAGTGACCTGGACCGCGCCAAGGACGACGGCGTGCGCGAGCGCCTGCGCCGCGACCTGCGCGATCTGGATCGCGAAGCGAACCTCGCGCGCGACAACCTGGATCGCGCCGAACGTCGTCTGTACGACTGATTCGTACGACGGATGCTGTCCGACTGCGCGCGTTCAGGCTGCCGAACGCCCGGCCGGCCAAGCGCTCGGCGCGATGATGCCGTGGTTCTGCACCACCGCCTGCAGACGGCTCGCGGCATCGCCCGTGGCACTGCGCCAGGTCTGCAACAGCCGATCGGCAGCCGTGCGGCGATGCAGCCAGGTCCACTCGGCATAGTCGAGCCAGGGCTGGTCCACCGGATCCAGACCTGTGCGCGCCACGGCCAGGACCTCGCCGGCAAGCGCATGCACCTCGGCATCGGCCAAGCCATGCACCATGGCACGCTCGCGCAACCTTGCCAGGCGGGCCCATCCCCAGGCTGAGACGAGTGCCTGCGCCTGCGCCAAGTTTCCCAGCAATCCGGCCTGCAGGGCGGACGGCGCAATCGCCGCCGTGCGGGCAGCCTCCCAGCCCATCTCCCGGACGCTGGCCGGATCACAGAAGGTGGCCCCCGGCACCCGCCCCTCGATGTAGCCATCCACGGTGCACGCCTCGAACAACCGCTCGATGCCGTCCTCTTGCGCGAGCGCAGACAGCAGCGCCGGCACGCTGGGCAATTGCCCGAAGCGGAAGCGATAGCGCGCATCCAGGAACGGGGCGAACTGCAAGTATTCGAAATGCGTACTGTCGGGCACGACGAGCGTCAGCGTGCCGTCGACGCAGTGTTCGGCCGGCCAGACCTCGCCGGCCAGGAAGTCGAGCACGCTAGGATCCCCCATCACACGGCATGCAGGGGCGCCCTTGTAGTCTCGCGTGACGAGAGCGGGCACCGTCTGCATGGCCGTGCCGTCGCCGTAGGCCCAGCGGAAATACGCGCCCAGCGTACCGAAGGGACGCTCGGGCAGTTGACTGAGCCGGCGGTCACCCGCGTGGCGCGCGTTCGCGAACATCCGGGGCCAGATCGTCAGCCGATTTTCCAGGCGTCCCGTTTCTTGCCCACCTTCCAGGGGGCTGTTGGCAAAGAGCCCGATGAAAGCGGGTGCCAGGGCGAGCATCACGTCCAGGGCCTGCGCGGCCTGGGCCACGGGCACGGCCGTCGTCGGGCCGTTCTGCGCCTTGGCGTCGATGCCGACGCGGTGATTCCAGCCGCGGTGCCCGACCCAGTCGTCGTAGATGGGCTTGGGCGCACGCACCGTGCGATAGAAGTCGTCGTCGAGGCGGCAGTGCGGATGTTGCGCGGCATTGAGCACCACTGCGCCCTCGTCGGCGAGCGAGGCGAGCACGTCGTCGAGCTCCACGCTCACGAGCGCATCGAGACGGCCCAATGCGCCGGCGCCACCCGGCAGGGGCCCGAGCGCGCTCTCCAGGTGGTTGAAGCCGTTGTCCAGACCGCTGTCGCCGGTGTCGGTGATCACGGCAACCGCACGCCCGGCCATGGACTTCACCACGGGATGCTGACCGCGGCGCTGTTTGCGCTGCGCCATGGCCTCGAAATAATCCTGCACGGTATGGCTGGCGCCCGAGTGCCCGTCGGCGACCACCATCTCCATTTCCAGGCCGAGCTTGAGCATGGACAGCACCGCCAGAATAGATAGGCCTAGGCCAGAAAGTAGCGCAGTGTTACACAGCCGGCGTGGGGCATCAATCCCTCTTTTGGGGGATACCCCAAGTACGCGTGACCGCTCCGCCGTCGCTTACAAATCTGGTTCTGCACAGCAGAACTTCGTACTCACGGAATGCAAAACGCTCTGATAGGATCGACTTCAATCAAAAAGACGGTATGTTCTGCATGGCAGAACTGAAACCGTCCCACCGAGGAGACACCGGTCATGGCTGCTGCACGCGTGGAGATCCATCACGGCATTGCCGTGATTCCGTTGGACAACCCGCCCGTCAACGGACTGTCGCATACCTTGCGCGACGCCACGATGACAGCCCTGACGCAGGCGCAGGCCGACCCGGCCGTCTCTGCCGTCGTGCTCATTGGCGCGGCCCAGGACTTCTCGGCAGGCGCGGACATCCGGGAATTCGGCACCGCCGCTGCAGGCCAGGCGCCGCGACTGCCAGCGCTCATCGCCGCGATCGAGGACAGCCCCAAGCCCGTGATCGCGGCCATTGCCGGCAGCTGCCTGGGCGGCGGTCTCGAACTTGCCCTCGGGGCTCACTTGCGCGTGGCCCTGGCCGACGCACGGCTGGGCCTGCCGGAGATCCACCTGGGTCTGATCCCGGGCGCCGGCGGCACGCAGCGCCTGCCCCGGCTGCTCGGCATGGCACGCGCCCTGAAGATGATGCTCAGTGGCCAGCCCCAGCGGGCGAGCGCCCTGGCCGACACGCCCCTGCTCGATGCCGTCGTGACCGAGGACCTGCAGGGCGCCGCGCTCACGCTGGCCCGGGAGGCCGCCGCGGGCCAACGTGCCTGGCGCCGAACGCGCGACGTCCCGCTCGACGTGGCTGAAGCGCAAGCCGCACTCGCGGCAGCGCGCGATCGCCTGCCGCCCCCCGAGCGCAGGGCAGCCCGCCCCTGCGGCGTGCCTGGACGCCGCCGCGGCAGGCCTCACGCAGTCCTTCGAGGACGCCTTGCAGACCGAACGCGACGCCTTCGTGCGACTCATGGATACGCCCGCGTCCCGCGCGTTGCGCCACGCCTTTGCCGCGGAACGGGCGGCCGGCAAGATTGCCGATCTTGCCCCCGGCACGCAGGCGCGCCCCGTCACTCGCGTCGGCGTGATCGGGGCAGGCACCATGGGCGGTGGCATCGCCATGAGCCTGCGCGACGCGGGCATCCCCGTCGTGCTCCTGGAAACCACGGCGCAGGCCCTGGAGCGCGGGCTCGCCACGATCCGGCGCAATTACGCAGCCAAGGTGGACAAGGGCACGCTCACGCCCGCCGCCTTCGAGGAGCGCCTGGCCGGCATCACCGGCACCCTGGACGATGCCGCACTCGGCGACGTCGATCTCGTCATCGAAGCCGTATTCGAGGACATGGGCGTGAAGGAGCAGGTGTTTCGCCGGCTGGACGCCATCGCCGGCCGGGCGCCATCCTCGCGTCCAACACGTCAGCCCTGGACATCGACCAGATCGCGGCTTTCACCGCGCGTCCGCAGGACGTGATCGGCCTGCACTTCTTCAGCCCGGCCAACGTCATGCGTCTGCTCGAAGTGGTGCGGGGTGCGCGCACCGCCGACGACGTGCTGCTCACGGCCATGACGCTGGCCCGGCGCATGGGCAAGGTGGCCGTGGTGTCCGGCGTGTGCGAAGGCTTCATCGGCAACCGCATGGTGGGCCGTTATGGCGCGGCCGCGGCTGATCTCATCAACCAGGGTGCCCTGCCGCAGCAGGTGGACGGTGCGCTGCAGGATTTCGGCTTGAAGATGGGCCCGTATCGCATGGGCGACCTGGCCGGCCTGGACATCGGCTGGGCTGGCCGCAAGCGCCGCGCGCAGGCCAATCCCGCCGCCTATCGGCGGGTGGTGGCCGACGTGCTCTGCGAAGCCGGCCGATTCGGCCAGAAGACGGGCGCGGGATGGTACCGGTATGCGCAAGGCAGCCGTGAGCCACTGCCGGATCCCGACGTCGAGGCCATGATCGCGGCATTCCGCACGGAGCACGGCATCACGCCGCGCCGCGTCGAGGATGCCGAGATCGTCGAACGCTGCATCTATGCCCTCGTCAACGAAGGCGCCCGCATCCTGGAGGAAGGCATCGCTGCGCGGGCCTCCGACATCGACGTCGTCTACCTCAACGGCTATGGCTTCCCGCGCCACCGGGGCGGCCCCATGCAGTACGCCAACGAGGTCGGCCTGCCTGCCGTGGTGAAAGCCCTGCAACGCTTTGCCGACACCCCGGGTGCAGACCGTGCCGCCTGGACGCCCGCCCCGCTGCTCGTACGTCTGGCCGAGGAGGGCCGCACGTTCGCCTAGCGGCACCTGCCCGCCCCCTGATGTGCCACCAAGGAGACCCTGGATGGATCTGGACTACACCGCGGCCGACGAGGCCTTTCGCGACGAAGCCCGGCAGTTCCTGCGCGAGCACCTGCCTGCCCATCTGCAGCACAAGATCCTGACCCGCCAGCGCCTCACACGCGACGAGGCCATCGGCTGGCAGCGCCTGCTCAACCAACATGGACGGGTCGCACCCGGCTGGCCGGTGCAGTACGGCGGCACGGGCTGGAGCCCCCTGCAGCGCCACATCTGGGCCGAGGAATGCGCACAGGCCGGCGCGCCGCCGGTGCTTGGCTTCGGCGTGAATCTGCTCGCCCCCGTGCTCATGCACTTCGCGAGCGAAGAACAGAAGCGCCACTACCTGCCGCGCATCCTCAACGCCGACGACTGGTGGTGCCAGGGCTATTCCGAACCGGGCGCGGGCTCTGACCTCGCCTCGTTGAAAACGCGCGCCGTGCGTGACGGCGACCACTACGTCGTCAACGGCCAGAAGACCTGGACCACGCTGGCCCAGCACGCCAACATGATGTTCTGCCTGGTGCGCACGAGCACCGAGGGCAACCGGCAATCCGGGATCTCCTTTCTCCTCATCGACATGACCACGCCCGGCATCACCGTGCGCCCGATCATCACGCTGGATGGCGCACACGAGGTCAACGACGTGTTCTTCGACGACGTGCGCGTGCCGGTGACCAACCGCGTGGGCGAGGAGAACCAGGGCTGGACGTACGCCAAGTTCCTGCTCGGACACGAACGCACCGGTATCGCCGCGATTGGCCACTCCAAGCGCGAGATCGCCAGGCTCAAGCGCTTTGCCGGCGAGCGCCGCGTGAACGGCAAGCCCCTGGACGAAGATCCGGTCTTCATGCGCCGCGTGGCCGATGTCGAGATGGAGTTGATGGCGCTGGAGATCACGGCACTCTCGCTGGTGGCCGAAGGCGCCAGCCAGAAGATCGGCGCCGAGGCGTCCATCCTGAAGATCACTGGCACCGAGATCTCGCAGGCGATCAGCGAACTCTTTCTCGAAGCCGCAGGCCCTGCCGCCCTGCCCTGGCGCACCGAGGCCAGCGACACGAGCGCAGACGACGACGGCGCGGCCGCGCTCGCTGCTCACTACTTCAATCTGCGCAAGATCACGATCTTCGGGGGCTCCAACGAGATCCAGAAGAACGTGATCGCCAAGATGATTCTCGGACTCTGACCGGAGACACCTCATGGACTTTCGCTACGACGACGAGCTTGTGCAGTTTGCCGACAGCGTGCGCCGCTGGGCCGCAGAGCGCTACAGCTTCGACACGCGTCGCACCATCCTCGCCTCGGCCACCGGCACGAGCGACGACGTGTGGCGCGGGCTGGCCGATCTCGGCGTGCTTGCGCTGCCCGTGCCGCAAGCCCACGACGGCCTGGGGGCGCGCGCGCTGGACCTGCTGCCCCTGCTGACGGAACTCGGGCGCGGCATGGTGGCCGAGCCCTGGCAGTCGACCTGGCTAGCCGCCCGTGTCCTGGCGCTCACGGGCGGGCATCCCCTGCTGTCGGCGGTTGCGACCGGCCAGGCCGTGCTGGCATGCGCGTTCGCCGAGCCTGCGGCGCGGCACGATCTGCTCGAGGTGCGCACGAGTGCCACGGCCAAGGGTGACGGCTATGTGCTTCAAGGCCACAAGAGCGCCGTCGCGCACGGCGCCCAGGCCAGTCACCTCGTGGTGAGCGCACGCACCGGCGGCGGCCCGCGTGAGCGCGACGGCATCAGTCTCTTCCTGGTCGCGGCCGACACGCCCGGGCTGCGGACGACCGATAGGCCGAGCCTGGATGGCCAGCGGGTTGCCAGCGTCGAGCTCGACGCCGTGCGGGTGCCGGCCAGCGCCCGACTGGGCACCGCGGGCCAGGGCTGGGCGGTGCTGGAGGCGGCCACAGACTACGGCTGCGCGCTGCTCTGCGGCGAGGCCATCGGACTCATGACGCGCATCAACGACGACACCCTTGCCTACCTCAAGACGCGTCAGCAGTTCGGCCAGCCCATTGGCAGCTTCCAGGCCTTGCAACACCGCATGGTGGACATGACCACGCACCTCGTGCAGGCCCGTTCGATCACGCTGCTCGCGCTGGCCAGCGTGGACGGCCAGGACGAAAGCGTGCGCCGGCGCCATGTGTCAGCGGCCAAGGCACGGGTGGGCAAGGCCATGCGCTATGTCGGGCAGCAGGGCATTCAGCTGCACGGCGGCATGGGCATGACCGACGAGCTCGCCATGACGCACGCGGTGCGCCGCATGGCGGCAATCGAGCTCACGCTGGGCGACACGGATCACCACCTGCGTCGCTTCATGGCCGAAAGCCAGGCCCCGGCTGCAGCCCTGCAGGTGGCCGCGTAGCACGCAAGACGGCTTGGCGTTAACCCTGGCTAGACGTCGAGTTAGAACCGACGGTACGTGTGATAGAGTCAGGACGTGGGACTCGCGACGTGCACGTAGAAGCACGCGCAACGCTGGCAGGCCGCATCCGCGTGTCTGTCAGCGACAGCGGTCCGGCGCAATGCCGCACCGCAAGACGACAGGAGACAGGCATGACCCAGCACCCTGCAGCCCCCGCCCCATCTCGACTTCTCGGCAGCCGCCCCGCACCCGCCTAGGCGGGCCCGTGGGCGCGCTGCGCGCCCTGCACCATCCCCCGGCCTCGCTGGCCGGCACGTTTCCGGCAACCTGAACGGAGGGCACGGCCATGGCCGCTCGTCGTCGAATGACCAGAATCGATTCCAGGGTATGTAGGCGCATTCCGGAAGATAACTTTCTCGGGAGGCACGTATGAGTGGCTACGCCTGGCGCCGGCTCGCCTCGCTCGCGCCCACCCTGTTCTTCGCGAGCATCATCGTCTTCATGTCGGTGCGGCTCATCCCGGGCGACGTGATCGATCTCATGCTAAGCGACAACGGCATGACGGCCGACCCGACGGCGCGGGCCAAGCTGCTCGCCGCCCTCGGCCTGGACCGCCCCATGTGGGCGCAATACCTGAGCTGGAGCACGGACATCGTGCTGCGCGGGGATTTCGGCACCTCGCTCTGGACGGGCACTTCCGTGACCCAGACCTTGCTCGAACGCATGCCAGTCACCCTCGAGCTCGGCCTGCTCTCCCTGCTCGTCTCGCTCACCGTGGCCATTCCGATCGGCATCTTCGCCGCGATCCGGCAGGACACGGCCATCGACTATGTCACCCGATCGCTGTCCATCCTGCTGCTCGCCATTCCGAGCTTCTGGCTGGGCACGCTCGCCATGGTGCTGCCCTCGATCTGGTGGGGCTGGACGCCCGAGATCCGCTACGTGCCCTTCTTCACGGATCCGATGCACAACCTCTCGCAGATGCTGCTGCCGGCGATCATCCTGGGCACCTCGCTCGCGGCGATCACCATGCGCATGACGCGCACGATGATGCTCGAGGTGCTGCGCCAGGACTACATCCGCACGGCCTGGGCCAAGGGGCTGAGCGAGCGGCGCATCGTGATCCGGCATGCGCTGCGCAACGCGTTGATCCCCGTCGTGACGCTGATCGGTCTGCAGGCGCCCATCCTCATCGGCGGCGCCGTCATCCTCGAGCAGATCTTCGTCATCCCGGGCATTGGCCTGCTCCTGCTCGATGCGGTGAGTACGCGTGACTACCCCATCGTCACGGGCGTCTTCCTGGTGGTGGGGCTCCTCGTGATGCTCATCAACCTGCTCATCGATCTCAGCTACGGCTGGCTCGATCCCAAAGTGAGGTATGGCTGATGAGCGCCGTCCTGCCTACTGCTGCCGCCCGTACCGCGGGTGCGCCGCCCGTGCCCGCCGGGTTCGTGCGCCGGCTCTTTCGCGACAAGCCCCTCGGCGCCTTCGGTGCCGTGGTCTTCGTGCTCTTCCTGCTGTGCGGGGCCTTCGCAGACATCCTCGCGCCCTACGGCCTGAACCAGATCAGCCCGCTCAACCGCTTGAAGCCGCCCTCGTGGGAGTACCCCTTCGGCACCGACTTCCTGGGCCGCGACATGCTCTCGCGCACGTTGTTCGGCGCGCAGCTCTCCGTCATCGTCGGGGTGTCGGCTGCCGTGCTCGCCACGGTGGTCTCGGTGGTGATCGGCGTGGTGAGCGGCTATGCGGGCGGGCGGCGCGACATGGTCACGCAGCGCTTCGTCGATGCCTGGATGAGCTTTCCCGATCTCGTCATCCTCATCGTCATCGTGTCGGTGTTCGGCCCGGGCATGCCGCAGATCATCATCGCGCTGGGCCTGCTGATGGGCATCGGCGGCTCGCGCATCATCCGCAGCGCGGTCATCTCGGTGCGCGAGAACATGTACGTGCATGCCGCCAAGTCGCTGGGCGCCTCGACGGGCCGCATCCTGTGGCGGCACATCCTGCCCAACATCATGCCGCCCATCATCATTCTCTTCACCACCCGCGTGGGCGCGGCCATCCTCGCCGAATCTGGGCTGTCCTTCCTCGGACTGGGCGTGCCCCCGCCCGCCCCCACCTGGGGCGGCATGCTGTCTGGCAGCGGCCGCAGCTATCTCTTCCAGGCCCCCTGGCTGGCCATCGTGCCGGGCCTGTGCCTGACCCTCGTCGTCTACTCGATCAACGTGTTCGGCGACGCCTTGCGCGATCTGCTCGATCCGAGAATGCGCGGCACGCGATGAACGTCGCCGCCACCCCTACCCAGGAGACCCGCATGACCCCTGTCCGGACCCGAATCGCCCTGCGTTGCCTGCCGCTGGTGGCTGCCCTTGCCCTGGCCACCGGTGCGCACGCCGCCGAGACGCCGCGCCACGGCGGCCACCTCGAGATCATCAACTACTACCCCACCCTCAATGCGCTGACCTGGGATCCGGCGGATTTCGTCTGGAAGATCAACAACGACGCCGGCCACATCTACGAATCGCTCTTCGCGGGCGACCTGGACAAGGCCCAGAGTCGCGGCGGCAAGTACAACTTCGAGCCCGATGCCTGGCTCGCGACCGACGCCATGCGCGGCGAGCTCGCCGAAAGCTGGGAGGTCAAGCAAGACCCGCTGCGCGTGGAGATCACGCTGCGCAAGGGCGTCATGTTCCCCGCCAAGGAAGGGGTGATGGCCGCGCGTGAGCTCACGGCCGAGGACGTCGTCTACAGCTTCGAGCGCGCGAACAACAGCCCGCGCAAGGTGCCGGGGTACTTCGATCACGTCGACCGCGCCGAGGCCACCGGGCCGCACTCGGTCACGTTCCACATGAACAAGTTCAACGCCGAGTGGGACTATCGCTTCGGCTACGGCTACTACGCCCAGATCTATCCGCGCGAGGTGGTGGAGAAGGGCATCTCCGACTGGCGCAACATCAATGGCAGCGGGCCCTTCCGGCTCACGGCCTACACGCAGGGCAATGCCGCGCGCTATGAGCGCAACGCGGATTACTGGGACACCACCACCATCGGCGGTGAGTCCTACAAGCTGCCCTTCATCGATTCCTTCACCTACCGCACCGTGAAGGACGAAAGCACGCAGCTCTCGCTGCTGCGCACGGGCCGCGTGGACATCATGGAGCAGATTCGCTGGAGCGCGGTGGACGAACTGAAGAAGAGCGCACCGGATCTGCAGTGGCGGCGCTCGCTCATGCATGCGGGCTACCTGCTCGCGCTGCGCAATGACGCCAAGCCTTTCGACGACGTGCGCGTGCGGCGCGCCATGAACATGGCTGTCAACAAGCAGGAGATCGTCGACGCCCTGTATCAAGGCAATGCCCAGAAGCTCGCCTTCCCGCTGCATCCGGACTACGTGGGCTACTACGAGCCGCTGGAGAACATGCCCGACAGCATCCGCGCGCTCTTCGAGTACAACCCGGACGAGGCCAAGAAGCTGCTCGCCGAGGCCGGTTACCCCAAGGGCTTCAGCTTCAAGGCGCAAGTCTGCGCCTGCAATACCTCGCACATGGAGTTGATGCCGCTCTTGGCCGCGTACTACGAGCAGATCGGCGTGAAGATGGAGATCGTGCCGATGGAGTACGCCGCGTACTTCGGGGCCATGAATGCCTCCACGCACACCGCGGCCTACATGCACCAGAAGGGCCACAGCAACCCGACCACGGCGCTGCGCAACAGCTTCACCAAGGGCGATCCCTGGAACGTGTCCAAGTGGCACAACGAGGACTTCGAAGCGGGCATGGCCAAGGTCTTCCTGGAGCAGGACGAGACCAAGCGTCAGGAGATGATGCGCGAGCTCTCGCGCATGGCGCTGGAGGATGCCGCCTATGTGTACCTGCCGACGCCCTACATCTATCGCGCCTGGTGGCCGTGGGTGAAGAACTATGACGGCGAGCTGCGCGCCGGCGCCGTCAAACCCGGTCCGATCTACGCCCGGATCTGGATCGATCAGGATCTCAAGAAGAAGATGGGGTACTAGCCATGCGATTGCCCTTCCTGCGCCGCTTTGCCACGCCCCCCACCGGCCGGCTGCTGCCGTCCGGCACCACGGGCGCGGAGCCCTCGCCCGACACCGTCACGCCCGGCGCGCCGGAGCCTCCCCTCCTGCGGGTGCGCGATCTCGTCACCTGCTTTCGCACCGAACGCGGCACGGTGCAGGCGGTCGATGGCATTTCCTTCGATCTCGCCGCGGGCGAGACCCTCGCGCTCGTGGGCGAATCCGGCTCCGGCAAGAGCGTCACGGCGCTGTCGTTGCTGCGCCTGATCCCCTCGCCGCCCGGGCGCATCGAAAGCGGCCAGATTCACCTGGAAGGCGAGGATCTGCTCGCCCTGGACGAGGCGGGCATCCGCCGCGTGCGCGGGAACAAGGCGGCCATGATCTTCCAGGAGCCGATGTCCTCGCTCAACCCCGCCATGACCGCCGGCATGCAGGTGGCAGAGCCGCTCAACCTGCATCGGGGCATGGCCTGGGACGACGCGCTCGCGCGCGCCACGGAGCTCTTTCGCGAGGTGCGCATTCCCGACGCCGAGCGCCGGGTGAACGATTTCCCGCATCAGTTCTCCGGGGGCATGCGCCAGCGCGTGATGATCGCCATGGCGCTCGCGTGCCGTCCCCGGCTCATCATCGCGGATGAGCCCACGACGGCCCTGGATGTGACCGTGCAGGCGCAGGTGCTCGACATTCTCAAGTCGCTCACCGAGGAGACCCGCTCGGCGCTCATCCTCATCACCCACGACCTGGGTGTGGTGGCACGCTACGCCGATCGCGTGGCTGTCATGTATGCCGGGCGCATTGTCGAGATCGCGCCCGCGCGCCAGCTGTATCGCGCGCCGCGCCATCCCTATACCCGTGGCCTCATGGCGTCCGTGCCACGGCTGGACGCGCACGCCGACGAGCGCCTGGTGCCCATCGAAGGCCAGCCCCCGGATCTGGCCAACCTGCCGCCGGGCTGTGCCTTCGCCCCCCGCTGCCGACTCGCCATGCCGCGCTGCCGCACCGAGCGTCCTGCGCTCGAAGCCGTCTCCGCCGATCACTTCAAGGCCTGCTTCGCCGATGCCCATGCCTGAACTCGCCCCAGCCCCCCAGGCGCCGCACGGCGCGCCTCTCCTCCAGGTGGACGATCTCGCCGTCCACTTTCCCATCACCCGGGGCGTGTTCGTCCAGCGCCAGGTGGCCGCCATCAAGGCGGTCGACGGCGTGTCCTTTCATGTGCGACGCGGCGAGACGCTCGGCCTGGTCGGCGAAAGCGGCTGCGGCAAATCGACCACGGGCCTGGCGGTGCTGGGCCTGTCGCCCGTCACGCGCGGGCGCATCGCGTTCGACGGCCAGCCCCTGGCCGACATGGACAAGGCCGACGTGCATCGCTTTCGGCGGCGCGCGCAGATGGTCTACCAGGACCCGTATGGATCGCTCAACCCGCGCATGCGCGTGGCCGACATCGTGGGCGAGCCCTTGCGCATCCACGGCTGCACGGGCGGGCGCGACGCCTACCGCAAGCGGGTGGCCGAGCTGCTGGAGCTCGTCGGCCTGCTGCCGCAGATGGCCGAGCGCTATCCGCACGAGTTCTCCGGTGGCCAGCGCCAGCGCATCGGCATCGCGCGCGCCATCGCGCTGAACCCGGATCTCATCGTCTGTGACGAGTCGGTCTCGGCCCTGGACGTCTCCATCCAGGCGCAGGTCGTCAATCTCTTCATGGACCTGCAACGCGAGCTGGGTCTGACCTACATCTTCATCGCGCACGATCTGGCGGTGGTGCGCCACATCAGCAACCGGATCGCGGTGATGTACCTGGGCCGCATCGTCGAGGTGGCGGATCGCGACGCGCTCTACGACGATCCCCAGCACCCTTACACCGTGGCCCTGCTCTCAGCGATCCCGGTGGCGGACCCGGCGGTGGAGGCGACGCGCGCCCGTGTGAAGCTCACCGGTGAAGTCCCGAGCGCGCTGCGGCCGCCCTCGGGCTGTCGCTTCCACCCGCGCTGCCCGCATGCCATGCCGGTCTGCCAGCAGGAAGATCCCCCCCTGCAACCGGTGGCGGGCAGCGACCGCCTCGTCGCCTGCCATCTGCGTCACCTGCCCACTGCGGGCCATGCCTAGGAACCCCATGCCGTACGACGACGAGATTACCCGTCACGTCTTTCCCGGCGCCCGCGCGCCGGATCGCCAGCGCCGCATCGAGGCCAACGGCATCACGCTGGCCACCTACGAATGGGGTGCGGCCGACGCGCCGCCGCTGCTGCTCGTGCACGGGGCCATGGACTTCGCGCGCACCTTCGATGGCTTCGCGCCGCTGATCGCCGACGCCGGCTACCGGGTGGTGGCCTACGACCAGCGCGGCCACGGCGATTCGGACCACACCGACCTCTACAGCTGGGTGGCCGACGAGCGCGACATGCTCGCCGTGATCGATGCCACCACACGCGAGCCGTGCCCCGCGATCGGTCACAGCAAGGGCGGCTCGATGCTCGCCCACGCCATCCAGGCGCTGCCCCACCGCTTCACGCGCTTCGTCGCACTCGACGGCCTGCCCTACCGCAGCAAGCATCCCGAGACGGCCATGCGTGAGACCAAGTCCATGACAGCCGAGAAGATCGCCGACTGGCTGGATCACCGCCATGGCGCGGACCGGGCCGTGCGCAAGCCCGGCGCGCTGGAGGATCTCGCTCGCCGACGGGCCCGCATGAACCCGCGCCTGTCGCACGAATGGCTGTGCTATCTCGTCACGCTGGGCGCGCGGCGCGATCCGGATGGCTGGCGCTGGAAGATCGATCCCACCCTGCGCTCGGGCGGCTTCGGCCCGTTCCGATCGCGCTGGATCACGGATCGGCTGCCGGGCTTTCCCATCCCCATGCTGGCGGTGTTCGGCACGGTCACCGAGCCCATGGGCTGGGACGTCACCGCCGACGAGCTCGCCCCCTGGCTGCCGTCCAGCACCCGCATCGAGGTCATGCAGGACACCGGCCACTTCATCCACATCGAGCGGCCGCAGGACACCGCGGCGCTCGTCATCGATTTCCTGCGCGCATGATCGAGTACCTGCAGCACAATCGCATTCGCCTCGCCCTGCACACGCTCAAGCCGGGTCCCGGGCGCGCCCTGCTCCTCCTGCACGGCCTGGGCGAGCGCGCGCCGCGCACGCTGCCCGCCGACTGCGCCGGGTGGCCCGGCGCGGTGCATGCCCTGGACTTCACCGGCCACGGAGAATCCCAGATCCCGCGCGGCGGCGGTTATACGTGCGAGCTGCTGCTCGCCGACGCGGACATCGCGCTTGCCCGCCTGGGCGAAGCCACAGTCTGCGGTCGGGGCCTGGGCGGCTACATCGCCCTGCTCCTGGCCGGCGCACGCCCGCAGGCCGTGCATGGCGCCATCCTGCGCGACGGGCCTGGGCTGTCGGGCGGTGGCACGCATACGAAACATCCCTACATTCCTGTGGTCGACACCAGCCGCGTCGGCGCGCCCGACCCCTTCGCCCTGGCGGATCTAGCCACGGACGCCCGCCCGCCGAGCTACGCCGCCCACTACGCGATGCTCGCCGACATGCGCTCGCCGCTGCCGCGCCCGGTCACCCTGTGTGCGCGCGAACAGCCCGAATGGCTCGTCGCCGTCACCGCTGCGCTGGGCCTGGAGTGGACGGCCTTCGACGATGCCTTGCAAGCCTACGCGCACGCGCCACACGGCCAACCATCATGAAACCCCTCGCTGCGCCCGAGACTGTCCCGGGTGCTCTGACCGAGCGCGCCTATCGCGCCCAGGTGCTGCGCGATCTGAAGCGCAACTACATCGCCAACCTCGCGCACGGCATGCTGGGCATGACGGGCTTTCGGCTGGTGAGCGCACCCACCTTCGTGCCGGCCTACATCTACCTGCTGTCGGGCTCGCAACTGGCGGTGGGCATCGCCCTCTCGGCGCAGTTCCTCGGCATGGCCATGTCGTCCATCTGGGGAGCCACGCTGATCGAGCATCGTCATCGGGTGATGCCGATGGTGTATCTCGTGGGCTGGCTGATGCGCGCCCAGATTCTCGGGCTTGCGGTGTCGGCCTGGCTGCTGGACGGCGCCGCCGCGCTGGTGGCGGCCTGCCTCTTTCTCGGCCTCTTCGGCTTCTTCGGCGGCATGCAGGGGGTGAGCTTTCACTTCCTCATGTCCAAGGTGATCCCTGTCAACAAACGCGGGCGCCTGACCGGCATGCGCAATTTTCTGGGCGGGCTCGCGGCAGCGGCCGTGGCCTGGGCAGGCGGTCGCTACCTGGTGGAGCATCAGGCCTTCGGCAACGGCTATGCGAGCACCTTCTTCGTCGCCTTCATCCTGACGAGCCTGGGCATCAGCGCATTGAGCTTCGTGCGGGAACCGCCTTCGCCGGACGTCCATGGCCGCCGCCCCTTCCTCGGCAGCCTGCGCGAGCTGCCGGATCTGCTGCGCGCGGATCCGGCCTTCACTCGATTCTTCATCGCCCGCGCCCTGGCCGCGCTCGGCATGGTGGGCGTGCCCTTCTACGCGATCTACACCGGGCGCTTTCTCGCACTCACCGGCACCTCGCTCGCGGTGCTCTCGCTGTCTTTCCTGCTCGCACAGACGGTCAGCAACCTTGCCTGGGGCCGGCTCGCCGATCGCCGCGGCAATCGCGCGGTGTTCCTCGCCAGCGTGAGCCTCTGGGCCGCCGGCACGGCATTGCTGCTGGCCAACGACACCCTGGCCGGCTTCGCGCTGGCCTTTGCCGCCCTGGGCGCGGGGCACGGCGGCTTTCAGCTGAGCGCGCAGAATCTGGTGCTGGAGTTCGGCACGCGCGCGGACCTGCCCATGCGCATCGCCGTGTCCGACACCGCCTGCTACGCGATGATGGCCACCGGCCCGATCCTGGGTGGCGTCATTGCCGAGAGTGCCGGCTTCATTCCCCTCTTTGCCATCGCCATCGCCGTCAAGGTGCTCGCGCTGGCCGCCATCCTGCGGGTGCCCGAGCCACGCTTTCGCACCCAGCCCGCCCGCCAACCCTGATCTGCCGCCCGGAGATTCGCATGGACGATCGCGCCTACCCCGAATTCAGCTCGCGCTACCCGCTCTTGCTCACCACGCTCATGAAGCGGCCCGTGGCGCTCTATCCCGAGCAGATCGGCGTGGTCTACCGCCATCACCAGACGGGCCACTACACCCGGCTCACCTGGCGGCAGTGGCACGAGCGCGTGTGCCGACTCGCCAACGCGCTGACCGGCCCACTTGGCGTGCGCCCCGGCGCGCCGCCCGCCCTGGGCGATCGCGTGGGCACCATGGCCTTCAACACCCACCGGCACCTGGAGCTCTACTACGCCGTGCCTGGCGTGGGCGCCACCTTGCATGCCATCAACATCCGGCTCTCGCCCGAGCACGTGGCCTACACCATCCGCCACGCGCAGGATCACACCCTCTTCGTGGACGACACGGCACTGCCGCTGCTGGACGCCATCTGGGACAAGGTGAGCGACGTGGTTCGCCAGGTGGTGGTGATGTCGGACGACCCCGGCCTGCCGGCCTCCCGCATCCCGGGCCTCATCGCTTACGAAGACCTCATCGCCGCCGAATCCGCCGAGCACGCCTGGGCCTATCTGGACGAGAACACCAACGCCACGCTGTGCTACACGACCGGCACCACCGGGCTGCCCAAGGGGGCCGTCTTCACGCACCGCCAGCTCTACCTCATGGCCCTGCATTCGCTGGCCGCGCAGAGCATGTCCAACACCCCGGCGCACAGCACGCAGGAACGTCTGGGCGAGAACACGGTGCCGCTGCTCAACACACCGCTCTTTCACGCGCACGGCTGGGGCGCGCCGTTCACCTCCGTGTTCTGCGCGCAGAAGGTGGTGCTGCCCGGCACCTTCACCGTGCAGGGCTTCTGCGAGCTCGTGCAGACAGAGAAGGTGACTTCTGTCGGGGTGGTGCCCACCATTGCCGCCATGCTCGTGGCCTACCCCGAGCTGCACCGCTATGACCTCTCCAGCCTCACCCGCGTGGGCGTGGGCGGTGGCGCGCTGCCGCTGGGCCTCAAGGCCAAGCTCGAGAAGCTCCTGCCGAGCTTCCAGGTAAGCTCGGGCTATGGCATGACCGAGACGGCGCCCGTAGCCATCACGGCCTTCGTGAAGAAGCACATGGTGGACTGGGGCAAGGCGCGCGTGGACGAGATGATGGTGAAGACCGGCATCCCCATCCCGGGCCTGGAAGTCCAGGTCGTCGACGAGAGCGGCCGCCCCGTGGCGCGTGACGGCCAGAGCATCGGCGAGATCGTCATGCGCGGGCCGTGGGTGACGGAGCGCTACTACGAGAACGCCGAGAAGACGGCCGAAGTCTGGCACGACGGCTGGTTCCACACCGGTGACATCGCCACCGTGGATTCAGAAGGCATCATCGTGATCGCCGACCGCATCAAGGACGTGATCCGCAGCGGTGCGGAGATGGTGCCTACCGTGCTGCTGGAGAACCTGATCGCCATGGCGGATTTCGTGCTGGAGGCCACGGTGGTGGGCGTGCCGGACCCCATCTGGGGCGAGCGCCCCCTGGCGCTGGTGCAGATCCGTCAGGGGTTCGATGCCACCGAAGCGGACGTGGTGGACTTTCTCGTCGAACACGGCGTGCGCACGGGCAAGATCACCGCGTGGATGGTGCCCAGGCTCGTGGCGCTGGTGGACCAGATCCCGCGCACCAGCGTGGGCAAGTTCGACAAGAAGGCCGTGCGGGAGCGCATCGACGAGTTCGTCGCGCTCGCTCGCGAAGTGCCGCCGCGCGAGGCGGCGGACGCGCCTGCTGCGATCAGATCGTGACGCCGCCGTCGATCACGATGGACTGCCCCGTGAGGAAGGTGGCGGCCGGCGAGGCCAGGAACACGGCGGCTCCGGCGATCTCGTCGGGCTCGCCGATGCGGCCCAGCGGCGTGGTGGCCGTGCGGCGCTTCAGGGCCTCCGGGTCCTCCCACAGCGCGCGGGCAAAGTCCGTGCGGATCAGGCCCGGCGCGATGCAGTTCACACGGATGTTGTGCTTGCCATACTCCACCGCCAGATTGCGCGCGAGCTGGAAATCTGCCGCCTTGGAGATGTTGTAGGCACCAATGACCGGCGAGCCGCGCAGCCCGCCGATGGAGGAGACGATGATGATGGATCCGTCCTTGCGCTCGATCATCTGTGGCACGGCCATCTGGATCAGCCAGTGATTGGCGATCACGTTGTTCTCGAGGATCTTGCGGAACTGATCGTCCTCGATGCCGCCCAAGGGGCCATAGTAGGGATTCGAGGCCGCGTTGCAGACGACGGTGTCGATGCGGCCGAAGCGTTCCTGGGTGGTATCCACGAGCCGGCGCAGATCGTCCTTGGACGAGATGTTCGCCGGCACGGCGATGGCGGTGCCGGCGCCATGCCGGGCATCGATGGCATCCACCACGGCCTGGCAGGCGTCCGCCTTGCGCGAGGAGATGACGACCTTGGCACCCTGCTCGGCCATGCGTTCGGCAATGGCCTTGCCGATGCCACGGGACGATCCGGTGATGATGGCGACCTTGCCATCGAGCGAGAACAACGACATGGGAATCCTCCGGGTGTTCGCCTCATTGGCGCGCGGCGGAGGCGAACTGATTATTCGAATCTTCGGGTTGACCGCGCTTTCCTGCGAATGGTGAACCAAGATACCCTATCATTCAAGGCATACCGAGTTTTTTATCGACCGTGTCCAACGCCCTGATGACCCAGACCACCCGCCCGCAGAGCCCGCGGTTCCAGGCCAAGCGCGATGCCATCCTGGATGCCGCCGCCAGCCTTTTCAACCAGATGGGGGTCAAGGGCGCGACGCTGTCCGACATCGCCGCACGCGTCGGTCTCATCACGACGAGCGTCACCTACTACTACCGGCGCAAGGAGCAGCTCGCCACCGCGTGCATCCACCGCACCATCGAGGCGCTGGCCGAGACGACGCGTGCCGCAGCCGAGGCGCCGGGGCTGGATGCGCGCATCCACGCCTTCTTTCGTGGCCATGCCGCACGGCTGGCAGACACCGCGCGGGGGACGACGCCCGCGCTCGTGCAGCTGAACGATCTGCGGGCGCTTCCGGATCCGTACTTCCAGGAAGTGTCCACGGCCTACACCACCCTCTTTCGTCAGGTGCGCGCCCTGATCTCAGCGCCTGATGCACCCGTGGTGCCGCGGGCCAACCTGAACGCCCGCGCGCATTACGTCCTGTCGATCTCGCACTGGATGCGCACCTGGACGCACGACTTCGACGCCGACGAGTATGAACGCATGGCCGATCGCGTGAGCGACATCGTGCTCCATGGCATCGCGGCCCCCGGCACGTCCTGGCAGGACGCCGACGACGCCGCGCCGCACTGGGCACTCGTCGATGAGCCGCAGGCCACGGCGGAAGCCTTTCTGCGCGCGGCCTCCGAGCTCGTGAACGAACAGGGTTACCGCGGCGCCTCCGTGGACAAGATCTCCGCGCGCCTGAACGTCACCAAGGGCGCGTTCTACCACCACAACGACAACAAGGAAGACGTGGTGCTGCGCTGCTTCGAGCGCACCTTCCACGTCATCCGTCGCGCCATCGAGGCCTCGCGCACGGACGGTGGCAACGGCTGGGAGCGCACCTCGGCCATCGTGCGGGCACTCGTGGCCTTTCAGCTCTCGCCGGCCGGGCCGCTGCTGCGCATGGGCGCCACCACCGTGCTGTCAGATCTGTCGCAGCGTCTGGACGTGATGGCCGACATGCGCCGTGTCACCCAGCGCATCGCCGGCGACATCGTGGACGGCATGATCGACGGCTCCGTGCGCCCGCTCGATCCCTTGCTTGCCGCGCAAGTCGCCACGGCCACGATCAACAACGCGTCGGAATTGCGCGACTGGGTGAGCCAGGCATCGTCCGAGAATGTGCCGCGCCTGTTCGTGCGGCCCATGCTGCTGGGCTTGCGCAGCGCTGCCTAGCGTTCTTGGCGCAAGGCGGACCGATGCCGCCGGACAGTACCAGCCCCGTATGATGCAGGGTCTCGATCTTGCTATCCGACGCGCCATGCCTCCCTACGCCAAGACGCGCCATCGCGCTCCCGCCGCCCTCCTTCTCGCCGCACCAGCCCTGTGCCTGGCCCAGGCGCAACCGCAACCGGCCACTGCCGCGGGAGGTGCCTACGCCGGCACGCTGGCCCCGGTGGTGGTGAGCAGCACGCGCACAGAAACCATCGTGTTCGACACGCCCGCCTCGGTGGACAGCATCGATGGCGACACCATGCGCGATCGGCAACCACAGGTGGATCTCGCTGAGAGCCTCACGGGTCTGGCGGGCATGCAGATCCAGGATCGCCAGAACGACGCACAGGATCTGCAGATCTCCATCCGCGGCTTTGGCGCACGTTCGAGCTTCGGCGTGCGCGGCGTGCGGCTGTACGTGGACGGCATTCCCGCCACCATGCCGGACGGCCAGGGCCAGACGTCGAACATCGAGATCGCCACGACCGATCGCGTGGAAGTGCTGCGCGGGCCTTTCTCCGCGCTCTACGGCAATGCCTCGGGCGGCGTGATCCAGGTGTTCACGCGCGACGGCGAACGCCCGCCATCAGTGGGCGCCTCCTTCGCGGCAGGCAGCCACGGCATGCGGCGCTACGGCCTGACGGCGCAAGGCGCCAACGACACCGGTGCGGGTGTGTTCGATTACACGCTCGGGGTCAATCGCACCACCACGGATGGTTATCGGGATCACAGTGCCTCGCGCCGCAACCAGGCCAATGCCAAGCTCAATCTGCAGCTGGACGACGACCGGCGCCTGACGATCATTGCCAACCATGTCGACCTGTCCGCGCAGGATCCGCTGGGCCTCACGCGCGCGCAGTTCGACGACACGCCCCGCGTGGCGCCGCTGGCGCAGCAGTACAACACCCGCAAGACGGTGCGCCAGACGCAAGGCGGCTTGCGCTACGAGCACCGGGTGACAACGGACGACACGCTCTCGGCCATGCTGTACGTGGGTACCCGTTCGACGCAGCAGTTCCTCTCCATCCCCCCTGCCCCGCAACAAAGCCCCCTTCACGCGGGCGGCGTCATCGACCTGGAACGCGACTATGCCGGGGCGGATCTGCGCTGGACGGCCGAGCGTCAACTGGCCGGCCAGGCGCTCACCCTGATCGGCGGCGTGGCCTATGACCAGATGCGCGAGGATCGCCAGGGCTATCTGAACTATGTGGATACGCCGGCCGGCCGCGAACTGGGCGTCATGGGCGCGCTGCGCCGCGACGAGACCAACCGCGTCCGCAATCTCGATCCGTACGTTCAGGGCTCGTGGGCCTTCGCGCCGCGCTGGACGCTGGACGCCGGCGTGCGCTGGAGCCACATCCGCTTTCGCTCCAACGATCACTACATCGTCGGCGTGAATGGGGACGACAGCGGCGATGCACGCTATCGCAAGCTCCTGCCCATGGCCGCGCTGCGCTTTGCCGCCACCGAGGACCTGAACCTGTATGCGGCCGTGGGCCGCGGGTTCGAGACGCCCACCCTCAACGAGATCTCGTATCGCGCGGATGGCCAGGCAGGCCTGAACTTCGACCTGCGCCCGGCCACCAATACCAGCGTGGAGTTGGGTGCCAAGGCCGCGATCGCAGGCGGCACCCTCACCGCCGCCGTCTTCCAGACCCGTACGGAAGACGAGATCGTCACGGCGGTGGCGAGCGGCGGGCGCTCGACCTTCCAGAACGCGGGCCGCACGCGCCGCCATGGCGCCGAGCTCAGTTGGGCCGGCGCGCTGGTCGGCGACTGGCAGCTGCGGGCCTCGTATGCGTGGCTCGATGCGCGCTATCGCGACGACGTGTGCGCGCCCGCAGCCTGCGGGCAGAACCCTATCGTGAGCGGCAACCGCATTCCCGGTATTGCCCGCCACACGGCCTTCGCCGCGCTCGACTGGGCGCCGCCCGAGGGCTGGCGCGCCGGTGTCGACGTGCGCTATCAGGATCAGGTGTTCGTCAACGACGCGAACGAGGATGCCGCGCCATCCTATCTGGTGGCGGGTGCGAGCGTGGGCTACCGCTGGCGCCAGGGCCCGTGGTCGTGGGATGCGTTCGGCCGAGTGGACAACCTCTTTGACCGCAAGTACGCGGGCTCGGTCATCGTCAACGACGGCAACGGCCGTTTCTTCGAATCCGCGCCGGGTCGCAACTGGAGCGCGGGCATGGGCGCGAGCTACGCGTTCTAAGCCAGAAAGCGTACGGGGGGCGGGCCGGTGCCCCGGCCCGCCCCCCGCGTTTCTGCACGGCGTATCAGAGCTGCACGCAGAGATACTTGAGCTCGAGGTATTCCTCGATACCGTGGCGTGAGCCTTCGCGGCCCAGGCCGGATTGCTTGACGCCACCGAACGGTGCCACTTCGTTGGAGATGAGGCCGGTGTTCACGCCGACCATGCCGTACTCCAGCGCCTCGCCCACGCGCCACGTACGCGCCTGGTCCCGCGTGAAGATGTAGGCCGCGAGGCCGAAGATCGTATCGTTGGCCTGGCGCACCACGTCGGCTTCGTCCGTGAAGCGAAAGAGCGGTGCTACCGGCCCGAACGTCTCTTCGCGCGCGCACAGGGCGTTGGCAGGCACGTCGGCCAGCACGGTGGGCGTGAAGCACGTACCGGTGTCGCCCGCACGCGTGCCCCCCGTCAGCACCTTCGCGCCATGCGCCAAGGCGTCGGCGATGTGTTCCTCGACCTTGCGCACGGCGGCCTCGTTGATGAGCGGGCCGTGCGTGGTGCCCTCGGCCATGCCGTCGCCCACGCGAAACTTCTCGACTTCGGCCACGAGCTTGCGCGCCACGTCGTCGTAGATGCTGTCGTGCACGTAGACGCGGTTGGCGCAGACGCAGGTCTGGCCCGCGTTGCGGAACTTGGAGGCGATGATGCCGGCCACGGCCGCGTCGATATCCGCATCCTCGAACACGATGAGCGGCGCATTGCCGCCGAGCTCCAGCGAGAGTTTCTTGATCGTGTCCGCTGACTGGCGCATCAGCACGCGCCCCGTCTGGGTGGAGCCGGTGAAGCTCAGCTTGCGCACCGCATGGCTGGCGGTGAGCGTCTCGCCGATCTCGCGCGGCTGGCCCGTGATCACCTGGAACACGCCAGCCGGCACGCCGGCTTCGAGCGCCAGCACACCCAAGGCCAACGCGGTGAGCGGTGTGGCTTCAGCGGGCTTCACGATCATGGTGCAGCCGGCCGCCAGCGCGGGGCCGACCTTGCGTGTGATCATCGCCGCCGGGAAGTTCCACGGCGTGATCGCCGCGCATACCCCGATCGGCTGACGCAGCACCAGCAGCCGCTGGCTGGCCACCGTCGGCTGCACGATCTCACCGTCGATGCGCCGAGCTTCCTCGGCAAACCACTCCAGGAATGAGGCGGCATACGCGATCTCGCCCTTGGCTTCGGCCAGTGGCTTGCCCTGCTCAGCCGTGAGGATGCGGCCCAGGTCGTCCTGGTGCGCGAGCATCAGATCGGACCAGCGGCGCAGCACCTGGCTGCGCGCCTTGGCCGTGCGGCCCGACCACTCGGCCAGCGCGGCTTCGGCGGCAGCGATCGCCGTCTCGGTCTCGACCGCGCCCAGGCTGGGCACGCGAGCGAGCGTCTCGCCCGTGTAGGGATCCATGACCTCGAGCGTGGCGCCCCCCGACGGGGCGTACCAGCCGTCGCCCAGCAGGCAGGCCTCGCGCAGGAGGTCGGGACGGGAAAGTGTCAAACGTTGGGACATATCAGTCTTCCTAGGCCTCGAGGGCGCGGGCGAGGATATCCAGGCCCTTGTCGAACTGCGCGTCCTCGATCGTGAGGGGATACAGCAGGCGGATGACGTTGCCGTACATGCCGCAGGATAGCAGCAGCAGACCCTGATCCAGGGCGCGCTGGAGCACGCCCTGCAGGAAGGCGGCATCCGGCGCGCCCGTGGCGGGATCGCGGAATTCGATCGCGAGCATGGAGCCCAGCCCACGCACCTCGCCATCGCGGGCACCCGCGTGGCCACGTCCTTCAGGCGCGCCGTGGCACGTTCACCCAGCGCGGCGGAGCGCGCGCATAGATCCTGGGATTCGATCACGTCCAGCACGGCGTGCGCGGCCGCCACGGACAGCGCATTGCCGGCGTAGGTGCCGCCCAGGCCGCCCGGGGCTGGCGCATCCATGATCTCGGCGCGGCCGCTCACGGCGGACAGCGGCAGACCGCCCGCCAAGCCCTTGGCCATCGTGATCAGATCCGGCTCCACGCCGTGATGCTGCATGGCGAAGAGACGACCGGTGCGGGCGAAGCCCGTCTGGATCTCGTCGGCGATGAAGACGATGCCGTGCTCGTCGCACAGGCGGCGCAGGCCTCGCAGCAGCTCCGTGGGCGCCACGTTGAAGCCGCCCTCGCCCTGCACAGGCTCGACGATGATGGCGGCCACGCGCTTGGGGTCGACGTCGGTCTTGAAGAGCTGGGCCAGGGCTGCCAGCGAGTCGGCAGCGGACACGCCGTTCAGCGCCGAGGCGAAGGGCACGTGGTAGACCTCGCCCGGGAAGGGACCGAATCCCACCTTGTACGGCACGACCTTGCCCGTGAGCGCGAGACCCATCAGCGTGCGGCCGTGAAACGCGCCACCGAAGGCGACGACGGCGCTGCGGCCGGTGTGTGCGCGAGAAATCTTGATCGCGTTCTCGACGGCTTCGGCGCCGGTGGTGAAGAACGCGGTCTTGTTGGTGCCGCCGATCGGCACGCGCTGGTTCAGACGCTCGGCCAGCGTGATCGGGCCTTCGTACGGCACGATCTGGAAGGCGGTGTGCGTGAAGTGCTCAAGCTGCTCGCTCACGGCCTGGACGACGCGCGGATGGCGGTGACCGGTATTGAGCACGGCGATGCCGGCGGCGAAGTCGATGTACTCGCGCCCTTCCACGTCCCACAGCGTGGCGTTCTGCGCGCGCGCGGCATGGAAGTCGCACATGACGCCAACGCCACGCGGCGTGGCGGCCAGACGGCGTTGCTTCAAGGAATCGTTCGTGAGGGACATGGGGCAGGCTCTCGGCAGGAAAGAAGGATGACGGCATTCTGCGCGCCCATTGGCCCCTTGCATAAGGTCCACTTAGTGCAACCGCATGGTGCCAATGCGACCGTCCGACTAGAATGCGCCATGCAATCCGTCTGCGCCGACCTCGTCCTGCAACGCCTGGACCCCGACCCCGCTTTGCCGCGCAACCGCGCGCTGTACGCCTGCCTGCGCAGCGCCATCCTCGATGGCACGCTCGCGCCGCTGTCGCGCTTGCCGGCCTCGCGCGATCTCGCCCGCGAGATACGGCTCTCGCGCAACACCGTCATGCACGCGTACGACCAGTTGCTTGCCGAGGGCTACGTGCTCAGTCGCGTGGGCAGTGGCACCTTCGTCGCGGCCACCGCGCCGGACCGACTCCTCGACACCCCCTCCGCTCAGGCAGCTGCCAGCCCAGGACATGCGGCAACAGGTCTGTCTCAACGTGCTCGCAACCTGCTCGCGCAACCCGCGGCATCGCTCTGCCAATGGGGCGCCTTCATGCCCGGCGTGCCCGACGTCACGCAGTTTCCCAACCGCCACTTTGCGCGGGCCCTCTCGCGGCTCTGGCGCTCGCCCGACCCGACGCTGCTCACCTACGGTGCTGGCGGTGGCCACGCGGCGCTGCGCGAGGCGCTGACGGCCTATCTGCGCGTGGCGCGGGGCGTGCACTGCGAGCCCGGACAGATCCTCGTCACCGAAGGGGTGCATCAGGCCATCGACCTCGCGGCCCGCATGCTGGCCGACGTGGGCGATGCCGCGTGGGTGGAGAACCCCGGCTACTGGGGCATTCGTCAGGTGCTGCGCATGAACGGTCTGCACGTGCAGGGCATGCCCGTGGACGAACACGGCATGCGCTTGCCGGAAGACGGAACCGATGCGCCGCGTCTTATTGTCGTCACCCCCTCGCACCAGTATCCGTTGGGCGCCGTGATGAGCCTGCCACGTCGGCAGGCGCTGCTGGCCTTCGCCCGTCGTACGGGCGCCTGGGTGCTGGAGGACGACTACGACAGCGAATTCCGATTTGGTGGCCACCCCGTGCCCGCCGTCCAGGGCCTGGAGACGGACGCGCCGGTGATCTACATCGGCACCTTCAGCAAGACGCTCTTTCCCGGCCTGCGCGTGGGCTACATGGTGCTGCCTGTGGCGCTGGCCGACGCCTTTCGCAGCGCGCACGCCGATCTCTACCGTGAAGGCCATGGCATGACGCATCTGGCGCTGGCAGAGCTGCTGCAAGAAGGCCACTACGCAGCGCACATCCGCCGGATGCGCGTGCTCTACGGCCGCCGGCGCAGCCTGCTCGCCCGGCTGATCCGCGAGCATCTGGGCGACGCCTATCTGGGGGAACACAACAGCAACGCCGGCCTGCACTTGATGCTGCGGCTGCCCGATGCCGTCGACGACGCCGCCCTCACCCAGGCCTTGCAGGCCCGGGGCATCCTCACGCGGCCACTGTCACGCTACTACGTGGGATCGACGGGTGCCCGCGGCCTGCTGCTGGGGTATGCCAGTGTGCCGGAGCCCGAGATCGTCGCCGGCTTCTGGACGCTGCGCGATGTCTTGCGCACTGGCGCAGGTATCCCGTAAGGCACTGACCATGCTGCCCAAGCTGCGGCAGATCAGGGATTCCAGTTCGATCCGGAGGGCGGCGGCGGGAGTCCCTCCTTCCAAGCCTGCGCCAAAACGCCGTGCTTGCAAGGCCTACATCCTAGCCGGGCGGGCTGTCGGGCGACCCAGCCGCCTGGCCCAAGCCTTGAGCGCGGTTTCGAGAAACTGGGCAAATCCCTCTGCTGCCGGCGACAACGAGCGCCCCTCTGGGCGGTACAGACAGACGTCGCGGACGGTTTCGGGGTCGACGACCCGCTGCATGCGCAAACCGAACGTCTCCGCCAACGTCCGCACATAAGCGGGCGCCAGGGTGGCGGACCGGCCCTGCGCTGCGATGCCCAGTGCCGTGGAGATGTTGTCGACGATGTCCACTGGCGCCACGCGTTCGTGCTCAGGGACGTTCAGGCGCATGCGCTCGACACTGATCTCGTGGTCGCGGCCAGCCGCGACGAGCGGCTCGTCATGCAGTTCCGCCCAGCGCAGGCTTCGGCGGGTGGCCAGCGTATGGGTGGGCGCACACCATAGCACCCAGGGGCTATGAAACAGCGTTTGCGAGCGCACGTCACGTCCCGTGGCCCGGTCCGGCCCCACGGCGATGTCGACGTCGCCGGAGGCCACGCTGTCGACGAGCCTCTCCACCGCGACGTCACACACCCGCACCACCACCTTTGGCAACCGGGCCGCGTACTGGTGGATCGCCTCAGGCAACGCCGTCGCCGCCAGCACCAGGGCGCGCCCACGCGAACCAGCCCCGACGCACGGTTGCGCACGTCGTCAGCCGCAATCTCGGCGGCACGAACATGGCGCAACACGGTCTCGGCAGAGGGCAGGTAGTCCCGTCCAGCGCTGCTCAACTCCACGCGCCGCGTTGTGCGCTCCAGTAAGCGAAAGCCCACGGTGGCTTCGAGTTCGGCCACCAGTTGGCTTACCGCCTGGACGGTCAGGCCCATGCGCGTCGCAGCCGCGCTGAAACTGCGCAGTTCCTCGACCAGAACGAAAGCTTCGAGCTGGCGCAGCGTGAGTCGCGTCAGCGGCATGGCGCAAAGCCTGCAAGGACGAGTGTCTTGATTTCCATTGAGGACCCGTAAAGACTGCACGCCTGTGGCCAGTGCGCCAAGGAATGGCATCGAATTCGGTCGATTATCAAGACAAGCTTGAAAACTGTCAAAAAACGCATGATTGTGCTACGTGCGGTGATCTTCAACAATGTGGCGCAATGCCATCGCCAACGACAACGACAACGACATCAGGAGACCGACAGTGCTTGACCCCGTCCTTTACACCCAACTCGCAAAGGAGCTTCAAGCCGCCGAGGCCTCGCGCGTGCAGATCGAACAGTTCTCCCGCCGGTATGCGGGCATGACAATCGACGACAGCTACGCCATTCAGCGCGAATGGATCCGTCTGCAGCGCGAGGCGGGGCGCCGCCCTGTGGGACGCAAGATCGGACTGACCTCACGCGCGATGCAGATCGCCGCGCAGATCACCGAACCGGACCACGGCGTCCTGCTCGACAGCATGGTCCTGCGCGACGGCGCCGAGATCGAGGCATCCCGGTTCATCGTCCCCCGCTTTGAAGTGGAGCTGGCATTCGTTCTGGGCCGACGCCTGCAAGGGCCGAACGTCACGCTGTGCGACGTGCTCAACGCCACCGATTACGTCGTGCCCGCGCTGGAACTGATCGACGCGCGCATCGAGCAGTTCGACCGGCATACGAAGGCACCCCGCACGGTGCTCGACACGATCGCGGACAACGCGGCCAATGGCGGCATCATCCTCGGCGGGCGTCCCATGAAACCCGACGCGGTGGATTGGCGCTGGGCGGGCGCTCTGCTCTTCAAGAACGGTGTGATAGAGGAATCCGGGCTCGGCGCAGCCGTGCTCAATCACCCGGGCAATGGCGTTGCCTGGCTGGCCAACAAGATCGCTCCCTATGGCGAGAGCCTCGACGCCGGCGACATCGTGCTGGGCGGCTCGTTCACGCGTCCGGTCGCCTGCGCAGCCGGCGACACCTTTCACGCGGACTATGGCCCGCTCGGCTCCATCTCCGCGAGGTTCATCTGATGCACACGCCGACCAATTCCTTCAAGCAGCGACTGCAACACGGCGAGCCGCAGATCGGACTTTGGCTCGGCCTGGTCGACAGCTGCGCGGCAGAGCTTTGCGCGACGGCTGGGTTCGACTGGCTGCTGATCGACGGCGAACACGCGCCGCACGACCTGCGCACCATGCTGGCCAGCCTTCGAGCCATCGCGCCCTACGCCAGCCAGCCGGTCGTGCGTGTACCCCATGACAATGCCGCGCTGATCAAGCAGGTACTGGAAATCGGCGCTACGACGTTGCTCGTGCCCATGGTCGAGACCGCGCAACAGGCACGCGACCTGGCGCGCGCCGTCCGCTACCCCCCGCAAGGCATCCGCGGCGTCGGCAGCGGCCTGGCTCGATCGTCGCGCTGGAATGACTATAGCGACTACCTCCACGCTTCGAACGATCGCGTGGCGCTGCTCGTGCAGGTGGAGACCGTGTCTGCCCTGGAGCACCTCGAAGACATTGCCGCCGTGGACGGTGTCGATGGCGTCTTCGTGGGGCCGGCTGATCTCGCGGCGTCCATGGGGCACCTCGGCGGCGCCGGTCACCCCGACGTGCGCGCCGCCGTGGAGACGGCGATTTCCCGCATCATCGCTACCGGCAAGGCCGCCGGCGTGCTGACGATCGACGAAACGCTGGCTCGCCAGTACCTCGACCTTGGGGCCACCTTCGTGGCGGTGGGCGTGGACACCACGCTCCTGGCGCAGGCGGGCCGGGCGCTCGCCAAACGCTTCATTACCACAGCCAAAGCTGCCGGCTAAGACAACGCACGCCGCAGCTCTCTCGTCTGGCGCCGGGCTGCGGCGCCCGCCACCCTCGACTGGAGAGGACATGCCTTTACCCAACCACGTGCACGTCGCCGGATACGACGTGTGCACCGACCACTACATCAATGGCAAGCGCGTGACCAGCGACAGCCATTTTGAAATTCACTGCCCGATCGACCAACGCCGGCTCGGCGAAGTGGCCGAAGGCCGCGACGAGCATGTCGAGGCGGCGATCCAGGCGGCCCAAGCTGCCTTTCCCGCCTGGAGCGCTCTGACGGCCGCCGAACGCTTGCCGTACCTGCAGCGCTATGCCGAAGAAATTGGCAAACGTGCCGAGATGCTGTGCACGGTCGAAAGCAACGATGCCGGGATCCTCCTGTCGCGGATGCGTCACGGCGTGGTGCCGCGCGCCATGCAGAACATCCTGTGGTTTGCGCAACACGCGCTTGATCTGCAGAATCGCCCGATCGATACGGAGCAGGCGCATCACCTCGTCAGACACGATCCGGCCGGGGTGGCCGTCATCATCACGCCGTGGAACGCGCCGTTGATGCTGTCGACCTGGAAGCTCGGGCCCGCGCTGGCCGCTGGCAACACCTGCATCCTGAAACCGCCCGAGTGGGCGCCGCTCACCTGCTCGATCCTGGCCGATGCAGCCGACGCTGCCGGCCTCCCGGCAGGCGTGTTCAATGTGGTCCAGGGCATCGGCGCGACCACGGGCGCGGCACTGGTGCGCGACCCGCGGGTGGCCCGGATTTCCTTCACTGGTAGCGTGCCCACAGCCAAGCTGATCGCCCAGGCCGCAGGCGCGAACCTCGTGCCCTGCAGCCTGGAGCTGGGCGGCAAGAGCCCGTTCATCGTGCTCGAGGACGCTGACCTGGATGGTGCTGCCGCGACGGCCGCGCTGATGTACCGCAACGCAGGCCAGGTCTGCCTGGCCGGCACACGCCTTCTCGTGCATCGCGGGGTGGCCGACACGTTCGTGGCCAAGATGCGGGCTCTGGTCGAAGGCCTGGTCGTGGGTGACCCCCGCGAGGAAGCGACGGAGGTCGGCCCGATCATTCATCCCAGACAGGTGGAACGGGTCAAAGGCTTTGTCGATCGCGCGGTTGTAGGCGGCGCCACGCTGCTCTGGGGCGGTGGACCGCACCCGTTCGGTGCTCAGTACTTTCAGCCCACGCTCGTCACAGACCTGAAGCAGGACGACGAGATCGTGCAGAACGAAGTGTTCGGCCCGGTCTTGACGCTGCAGACGTTCGACGACGACGACGAGGCGATCGCGCTGGCCAACAGCACGGACTACGGCCTCGGCGGTGTCTGCTATGGCGAAACGACCCACGCCACCGCCCTCGCCGAACGCGTGCGCACGGGCTTCATCTGGGTCAACAGCTTCGGCATCCGGGATCTGGCAGCGCCATTCGGCGGCATCAAACGCAGCGGTATTGGCCGCGAAGGCGGCGACTGGAGCTTCGAGTTTTTCTCGGACATCAAGGATGTCGTGGTCCCCAAGAAGCCGTTTCGCGCAAGCTTTGCGCATCGATAGGAGAACACCATGGGACAGATCGTCGGCGCGGCCCTCGTGTCGCACCACCCCGGGCTGATGCAGTGCGAAGAGTTTCGACGTGCCATGGGCGCGGGCGAAGACTCGGATCTCATCGCCGGTTTCGCCCGCCTGCGCGAGCGCATCGATGCGCTCGCACCGGACGTGGTGATCATCTTCGACAGTCACTGGTTCACGACGGGTTACCACCTCGTCGATGCCTGGGAGAAGTACGAAGGCATGTACATCTCGGACGAGATGCCGTGGTACCTGCACGGCGTGCCGTACAAGTATCGCGGACATCCTGAGCTTGCCCGCGCGATTGAAGTGGTCTCGCGCGAGCGCGGTGGCTACAACCGGGCGGTGAGCCATCCCGACCTGGGCCGGCACTATGCCACGGTCAACCTGATCAAGCATCTGCATCTGGAGCTGTCCGACACGCCGATCGTGACAGTGAGTTCCTGCCAGAACTGCGCCTGGGAACATTTCTTGGAATCCGGCAAGGCCATTGGCGAGGCTATCGAGCGCAGCGACCTGCGCGTGGTCTTGCTGGGCTCGGGTGCGCTCAGCCACAAGTTCAATGAGATCGACTGGAAACCCAAGCACCCGCGGATCTTCCACGAATCGAACGTATCGTCACCGGAGAACATCGCCAGCGACAAGGGTGCGATCGCCCTGATGCAGGCGGGTCGTCACGACGAGATCCTCGCGCGCTGGGACGATGAGTACCGACGCAAGCCCTGGGAAGCCTTCGGCGCGCACTACCTGCAGATGCTGGGCGCCATGGGCGGGGCAGACTGCACGGACAAGGGCGAGACACTGTCCGCCTATGAGAATGCGCGTGGCACCGGCAACATCCATATCTGGTTCGACAGATCGCAAAAACCCGCGGCGGGTGCACAGACGCCTAGCCGCGTGACGGAAGGGGTACAGGCATGAACTTCGAATTTCCTTTCCAGACACTTCCCGCTGTCATGCAGGGGCCGCGCATCGAACGCCGCCGGGTCCTGATCGGTGGCAGCGCACACTGGGGCACGATCATCGAGTCCGGAGAGCACGCGGGTAGCCTGCGCCTGGACGACGGGCGCGTCGTCGACGCCGAGGGGCAGTCCTACCTTCCGCCTGTGAATCCGACCAAGATCATTGCGGTGCACATCAGCTACCGCTCGCGCAGCATCGAGACGCGCAACAAGCCCAAACCCACCGACACACCCACGTACTTCACGAAGCCGCAGACGTCCCTGAACGGCCATGGCGGCGAGATCCTCAAGCCGGCCGACTGCGAGTACCTGAACTACGAAGGCGAGTACGCCGTGGTGATCTCGCGCACCTGCCGCAACGTCACGCCGGACGAGGCCTGGGACTACATCGAAGGTTTCTGCCCGGCCCTGGACATGGGGCTGCAGAACTTTCGCGACACCGATCAGGGCAGCATGTTGCGCGTCAAGGGTGCCGACACCCTCCTGCCCATCGGCCCAGGCATCGTGCGCGGCGTCAATCTTTTCGAGCAGACCCTGCGCACCTTGGTCAATGGGTATGTGGTCCAGGAAGCCCACATCGGCGAAGAGACCATCTGGGGCCCACACTACGTGATCGCCGACATCGCACGGCACATCACGCTGTGCCCGGGCGACGTCATCCTGATGGGCACGCCCTGCCATTCGCGCAGCGTGAACGCGGGCGATACGGTGGAATGCGAGATCTCGGGTCTTGGCCGAGTCTCGGGCACGGTCGTCGCCATCGACGCGCCGCGCGCCAGCGCACTGGGCGTCGGTCACGCGCCCACGGACTCGCCTGAGGTCAAGCGCGTCGCCTGCGGCTTTGACGAGCGCGTTCCCGAGCACCTCAAGGACAATCTGAACAAGGCCCGAGGCAACGCATGAAAGTCTGCATTGTCGGCGCGGGCGCGATCGGCGGATGGATCGGCACGCGCCTGGCGGTCACAGGGCAGTGCCAAGTCAGCGCCGTGGCCCGGGGCGCCGTGCTGACCGCCTTGCGCACGCATGGCTGGCGCCTGCAAACCAGCGATGGCTTGCTGCAGGCCCCCGCCGTAGCGACGGACCGGGCACAGGACCTGGGTCCACAAGACGTGGTGGTGCTTGCCGTGAAGGGCCCCGCCCTGTCCGCCGCCGTCAGCAGCGTCGCGCCCTTGCTGGGTCCGGACACGCGGGTGCTGCCGGCCATCAACGGCGTGCCGTGGTGGTTCTGCAACGGGCGCGAGGAAGTCGGTCCCGCCCCCTTGCAGAGCGTGGACCCGGACGGCAAGATCGCCAGCACCATTGCGTTTGAGCATGTCCTGGGCTGCGTCGTCCATGCGAGCACCTCGGTATCCGAACCGGGCCTGGTCGTGCACAAGATGGGTGACGGGCTCGTCATTGGCGAACCGGCTGGCGGCCTGAGCGCACGTGCCCAGGGCATCGCCGAGCTGCTTACCGCCGCAGGCTTCTCTGTCACGCACAGTGCCGACATTCGACGCGACATCTGGTACAAGCTGTGGGGCAACATGACGATGAACCCCGTGAGCGCCATCACCGGCGCCACGGCGGACCGCGTCCTGGCGGATCCGCTGGTGCGGGCTTTTTGCTCTGCGGTCATGAACGAAGCCGCCACGATCGGCGCGCGCATCGGGTGCCCGATCGAGCAGGCGCCCGAAGAGCGCCATGCCATGACGGCCCGACTAGGCGCGTTCAAGACGTCCATGTTGCAAGACGCTGAAGCCGGCCGCCCGCTCGAACTCGATTCGATCGTGGGCGTGGTCCGCGAACTGGGCGAGCGCCTGGGCGTTGCCACACCCAACACCGATGCCCTCCTGGGGCTGACTCGACTCTTCGGTCAGGTCCACGGAATCTATCCCAAGACATGAACATCTTCCCGAACTTCATTGGCGGACAGTGGCACGCCGGCGCCGACGCCACGGACAACGTCAATCCGTCGGACACCCGGGACGTCGTGGGTGTCTACGCGCGTGCCAGTGCCGCAGAAGCCACCGACGCCATCGCAGCGGCGCACCACGCCCTGGCGAACTGTCAAGCGATGACCCCTCAGGCGCGCTCCGATGCCCTGGATGCCGTGGGCAGTGAAATCCTCGCGCGCAAGAACGAACTTGCCGACCTGTTGGCCAGGGAAGAAGGCAAGGCCTTGCCGGACGCGCAAGGCGAAGTGGTCCGTGCCGGTCAGATCTTCAAGTTCTTCGCCGGTGAAGCACTCCGGGTTGCCGGCGAACTCCTCGCCTCCACGCGTCCAGGCATGACCGTCGAGATCACCCGCGAGCCTGTGGGCGTCGTGAGCATCATCACGCCCTGGAACTTTCCCATTGCGATCCCCGCCTGGAAGATCGCGCCCGCGCTGGCCTACGGCAACGCCGTGGTGTTCAAGCCCGCCGAGCTGGTGCCCGGCAGCGCCTGGGCGTTGGCAGAGATCATCAGTCGCGCCGGATTCCCGCCCGGCGCCTTCAACCTGGTCATGGGGCGCGGTCGCGACATTGGTGACGTGCTCCTGTCGGACCCGCGTGTGTCAGCCATCACGTTCACCGGCTCGGAAGGCACGGGTCGCAAAGTTGCCCAGGCCGCGATCGGCCGTGCCGGCGCCATGGCCAAGTTCCAGTTGGAAATGGGGGGCAAGAATCCGCTCGTGGTCCTGGACGACGCGGACCTGCAGACGGCGGTGAACTGCGCCATCAACGGCGCGTACTACGCCACCGGCCAACGCTGCACCGCCTCATCCCGCCTGATCGTCACGAACGGCATCCACGATCGCTTCGTGGCGGCCATGCGGGACAAGCTGGCGACGCTGCCCGTGGGTGACGCGCGCGCGGCGGGAACCGTCATCGGGCCGGTCGTCGATGCCAAGCAACGCCAGCAGGACATCGATTTCATCGCGCTCGGCGCGCGCGAGGGGGGCCAGCTCGTCGTCGGCGGCGAGGCCCTGGAGGTTGTCGATGGCAAGCCTGGCTATTACCTGCGGCCCGCGCTTTTTACCGCAACGACCAACGACATGCGCATCAACCAGGAGGAGATCTTCGGCCCGGTAGCCTGCGTAATCCGGGCTGCGGATGCCGATCACGCGCTGGCCATCGCCAACGACACGCGGTTCGGTCTTTCCGCAGGTGTCGTCACGACATCGCTCAAGCATGCCGCGCACTTCAAGCGACACCTGCAAGCCGGCATGGTCATGGTGAATGCGCCCACCGCTGGGGTGGATCCTCACGTGCCGTTCGGTGGACGCAAGTCCTCCAGTCATGGTCCCCGTGAACAGGGACGGCATGCGGTAGAGTTCTACACCACCACGAAAACGTCTTACGTGCAGCCCTGACGGGTCTCTTCAGGATGAGAGGCGACCAGCTGCCTCAGCGGGGGGCACTCATGTTGAACCATCAGAGCCTGGATGAGCCCTCGAACATCCAGCAGCTCGTTCTTTACCGAATGAGCAAGGTGCTGGCGCTCGGCGGCAGCATCGTCACGCGGCTCTGTGAGGGACAGTTCGGCATCACCCGCAGGGAGTGGAGCGTGCTTGCCGTCCTGGCGCGCGCGCCAAAGATGACCTGGAAGAGCCTCGCCACCCAGTCGGGGCTCGACAAGTCGCGCCTGTCCCGCGGCGTCACATCCCTGGTGCAGAAGGAACTGGCCAGGAAGACGTATCTGGCCGACCGTCAACTGATCCTCGAGATCACGGACAAAGGTCGTGCGCTTTACGCCGAACTGTTTCCGCTCGCCCGGCAGGTGAACCTGGGCTTGTTGCAGGATCTGGACGCGGAAACCCTGGCCTGCCTGGATGCGGCCCTGGTGGCCATGCACGAGCGCGCGCAAGCGCTGGCAGCCGAAATGCCGCTGCCCAAGGCCGAGCGTCGTCTCGGCCGGCAGCGTTGATCCTGCACCTTGCACGCACGCCGCACCAGCCCAGGATCTAGGGTTTCCCTGTGGGTTCATTGATTTGAACAACGCCGAGGAGCCCTCCTACGATGACTGGGCAGCGCTTCGCGCCAGCGAAGCGCTAGCAAACAAGAAGAAGACCTCCGTCGCGCACGCGACGGCGCTTGCCATCGGACACGTTGGATATCCTGGAGCACCCACATGATCACCCCCCCGTTTCGTCGACTCGCCCTCCTGTCGGTCGCCAGCGTCGCACTCGGCACGAGCCTTTATGCCTGCGGCGGCGACGACGACCCCTACACCGTCACAGACCCCGCCGCATTCACCCCCCTGGCGACGAAGCTGCCCGATACCGCGACGGAGTACGACAAGCACATGCAGATCGCCCAGACGGCCTGGGCAAACAACGACGACATCACGGCGCCCCACTGGTGCGCGAATGCCGGCACCGGGCGCAACCCCGCGCTGGCGGACCGAACCGAGATTCCAATCACGGAGCTGTTCGATGGCTTCTACTTCACCGGAACGGTCTCGGTGGGGCAATACGTGATGAAGACGCCCGACGGCGGCTACATCCTGTTCGACACAATGAACAATGCCGCGGACGTGCAGAACATCACCGTGCCGCAGCTGCGCAGCGCGGGGATTGATCCGGCGACCCTGCGAGGCATCGTCGTCACCCACGGACATGGCGATCACGACGGCGGCGCGCCGAACTTCAAGCGCGCTACCAACCGGCAACGACGGTGGTCGGGTCCGCCGACTACAACGCCAACAAGCCCTATCAAGCCACTGTGCAGATCGACAGCGCGGACCCGGCACCCCGCCAGCTCACGATCGCAGGCCAGACGTTCACGGCCATGGCCACGCCCGGCCACACCCCAGGCACCACTAGCCTCATCCTGCCCGTCACCTACAAAGGCCAGCAGCACAAGCTTGCCTACTGGGGCGGCTCGGCGTTCCCGGGGACAGCGGCCGACGCCTTGCTGTACATGCGGGGGGCCGAAGCCATGTTCGAGCAGGTCACGATCCAGAAGGTCGATGGCAGCATCAACTCGCACGCGTTCGAAGACAAGTCCCTGGATCGAATCCGGGCTATCCAGGCCCAGGACGGTATTGCCAACAGCAATCCAATGATCCAGGGCACCGCGAAAATTCAACTCGGATTCGCGACCCTGCGCTCCTGCTCGGCAGCGCAACTGGCCAATCGCGACGCAACCGCGCGCAACCCGGTGTGGCGTCCCACGACGGTTGAGTTCTTCGATGGTGGCTTCGGCGCGACGGGGATGGTCGTGGCGGCTAGGGTGTCGAACTTCTTCGACGTCGTGTCCGATGGCGAGGTGACATTCACCGCCCAGAATGGGCAGACGTGCACTGCCGCCACCGACGCGAAGGGCATTGCCAGCTGCACGATTGGCGCCGCAACCGCAGGCGAGGTCACCGCAGCATTCCAAGGCAGGACGCAAGCCGCCAGCATTGACCTGGTGAGCACCGCCAGTCGCAACGTGCAGTAACGGAATCTGGGGGCCGGGCAACTGGCCCCCCGTGTCGAGCCAAGCGTCCTGGGCAGCCGACGATGTCAGCGCCGCACGGGCAAGGCGGTCGGCAATACGATCAAGTCAGCACCGACCTCTCCAGGGAACGTCACCACGTTGGGTGCGGATTCGAATCCGGGATGCGTCGGATGACCCAGGGTGTCGGCAAGCTCACAAGCGGCCTGGCCGAGGTCGTCCGTCTTCGCGCTGCACGCAAGATGGGGAAGCCGGGAGAACAAGAGCTGTCGCTGCGCCAGTGGCCCTTCTGGTCCGATCAACAACGCACTGACGCTGTCATCCATCGCGGCGGTGGGTACAGAAGGCGAGTCGATGCGTGCCACTTGCCAGGGGATCGGCTCGGCCAATGTCGCTCTCGATACTGCGGCAGCCGCGCACTGTCGCGCCAGGGCAATCTTGCGCAGCACGATGGGGTAGGCAAGCGCCTGAGCGTCGGTGCCGTCCGCATGCCCAGCCTTGGCGATGACCCAACGGAATCTCGCATGCGTCTCCAGCGTCAGCACCTGTGCGAACAACACTTCCAAGGCAACCAGGTTGGCCAAGACACCTTGCGGATCGCCGCGACTCGTGCGCGGATAGAACACGACGGTGTACTCGGCCGGCCCGAGCCGATGTCGTCTGACGATGGCGCCCCCAACCTCGGGGTGCGCTGCGTGCGCCGTCTGCGTGATCAGGGTGAGGTGGGCAGCGCCTGGCCGAGCTTCCCAGCGTCGTGACACGATCGTCGTGGGCGTGAACAAGGCTGAGCCGCCCACTGACTGTCCCCCGGTGGCCGGCAGATAGGTCGTCGACCCATGCTGCAAAGCGTCGCCACCGGGGAACAGGGTGATGGCCGACACGGGCGTATCGCCCTGCCCGGCGGTAAGCGCCTCTGCCTGGCGCGTCACGAAGACGATCCGGCCCGTTTGCATCTGCAAGGTGCGCAAGCCAGTTTCGTCGTCATCCGAAGACGTTGCCGCAAGGCACTCCGGTGTCTGGTCGAATTGGCCTTGTCCGTCGCCGATGCTGTGGATGGCTGCCGCGTGCATGTGATGATGCCGTGCTGCGTGGTCATCACCACAGCCGCTCATGAAGATCGAGCCCGTCGCGAGGGCCAGCAAACCGCAGCCTCGCGCCACGGTCGGCGTCAGCGCCAACGTCGCGTGACTTCCAGCGCAACACTTGCGCGCTCGCCACGGCCACACCCAGGACGTACTTGCCGCTTTCCAGCCCACGACTGCCCCCATGGAATCCACCGCTGGCCACCCCAATGGCATCCAGCGAATCCGCCCCCTTGCAAACACACTGCGGTCGAGCCTCGCGCGGTTGTGATGGCGAACTGCTGGCGCAGGTGCCGCGTGTCACTCTGGACGTGTGATGACGGGCATCGCTGAACCGGCGTGCCAGGGACAGCGCCGTGGCGCTCCTGTGCTCTGGCTGGTGGACTCTACAGGGAGCGGCGCCTGTTGATGAAATCAATGAACAGCAGGGTTTACCCGTCCGGCCTGCGGCCCGCAGGCGGGTAAGCATCGCGTCGAACCAGGGTAAACGAGCATTCGAGTTGATTTGAACAACCTTTCGCCCCCTACCTAAGATTCGGCATCGCTCATATTGCGGAGTTGTTCCATGTCCATGAAGACCACGATGCTGGTTGCCAGCACCCTGATGGCCGCGCTCGCCGCGCCCATGCCATCGTTTGCGCAGGATAAGCCGACGCTCAAAGTGATCGTCGGCTTCCCGCCTGGGGGCTCTGCGGACCTGCTCACGCGCCTGCTTGCCAACGGTTTGCAGAACGACTACACGGTCGTCGTCGAGAACCGCCCTGGCGCTGCCGGGCGCATTGCCCTGAATGCGGCCAAGAACGCCAAGCCCGACGGTCAGACCGTACTCGTCGTCCCCGCCGGGCCCATGGTGGTGTTTCCCCATGCCTACAAGCAGCTGGATTACGATCCCGTCAAGGACTTTGCGCCGATCTCCCTGATCGCACGTACCCAGTTTGGCATCGTGGCCGGGCCCGCGAGTGGGGCCACGACGATCGCCGAGATGATCGCCAAGATCAAGGCCGATCCGCTGTCCGGCACGTATGGAACGCCGGGCTCGGGCACGATGCAGCACTTCCTGGGTGGTATGTTCTCGCAGGCAGCAGGCGTGCCGATGGAACACGTCGGCTTCCAGGGCGGCTCGCCCGCCAACGTCGCCTTGCTGGGTGGGCACATCAACTACAAGTTCGATGTCGTCTCGGAATCGGCCGAACTCCATCGCACGGGCAAAGTCCGCATTCTTGCCGTCGCCGGCGACGAGCGTGACCCCGTGGTGCCCGATGTCCCCACCTTGCGCGAGCAAGGGGTCGACATGAGCGCCTCTGTCTGGTTCGGGATGTACGCGCCAGCCGCAACCCCGCCTGACGTGCGCCAACGCCTCGAGGATGCGGTGGTCGCCGCCCTGCACCAGCCCGAGCTGCGCGAGCGCATTGCCAAACAGGGCTATGAGCCCGTTGGGTCGTCCAGTGCCGAGCTTGCCCAGGTGCAGCAAGCCGACCTCAAGCGCTGGGAAGCCCCCATCAAAGCCTCGGGCGTGGCACTGGACTGATCCCTCGTCGCCACCGCTCGTCTCCTGAAAGCCGCGATTCGCGGCTTTTTCCATGGAATTCTCTGCATGAACAAGCGCCCCAACATCATCTTCATCGTTGCCGACGACCTGGGATTCGCGGACCTGGGCTGCTACGGCGGACGGGCAGCCGCCTTCGGCGGTGTATCGCCCGTTCTCGACGACCTTGCCAGCAACGGCATCCGCTTCCTGGAAGGTTATGCGAATTCGCCGGTCTGCTCGCCCACCCGTTTCGCGCTGATGACAGGCCGCTACCAATACCGCCTGCGCGGCGCGGCTGAAGAGCCGATCAACGCCAAGGCACGTGGCAGCTCGACGCTGGGACTGCCGCCAGCGCACCCCACCGTCCCGTCGCTGCTGCGTGACGCGGGTTACCGGACCGCCTTGATCGGCAAATGGCATCTGGGCTACCCGCCGACGTTCGGTCCCACGCTGTCGGGCTACGACGAGTTCTTCGGCCCGATGTCAGGCGGTGTCGATTACTTCACCCATTGTGGATCCAATGGTCAACATGATCTGTGGATGGGCGCCGAGGAAAGCCAGCAGGAGGGCTATCTGACGGACCTGATCTCTCGCCGGGCCGTCGACTATATCGACCGCGTATCTGCTGCGGATTCGACAGGGCAAACAGCCCCCTTCTTCCTGAGCCTGCACTACACAGCGCCCCATTGGCCTTGGGAGACGCGCGATGACGCCGCGATGGCCCCCGAGGTGCGTTCGAACCTGTTTCACCTTCACGGCGGGAACATCCATAGCTATCAGAAGATGATCCACCACATGGACGAAGGCATTGGCTGGGTGATGCAAGCGCTGCGGCGCCACGACCTGACGCGCGATACCTTGGTCATCTTCACGAGCGACAATGGTGGCGAGCGCTTCTCGGACAACTGGCCCCTGGTGGGAGGCAAGATGGACCTGACCGAAGGCGGGATTCGCGTGCCCTGGATCGCCCACTGGCCCGCCGTCATTCCGGGCGGCGCCACCACTGGGCAGCACTGCCTCACCATGGACTGGTCGGCGACCTGCCTGGATGCCGCGGGGATCACGGCGCACGAAGACTTCCCGCTCGACGGGGTGTCCTTGCTGCCAGTCCTTGCGGATCCCGCGCACAGCATCGACCGGCCCATGTTCTGGCGCATGAATCACCGGAATCAGCGCGCCGCTCGCCATGGCGACTGGAAATATCTGCGCGTGGACGATTGCGAGTATCTGTTCAACGTGACGACCGACGCGCGCGAACGCGCCAACCTTGCCCATCACCATCCCGAGCGCTTCGCGCAGATGAGAGCGGCGTGGGAGGACTGGAATGCGAGCATGCCCGCGATTCCGCCCGACGCGACCGTCAGTCTCGGCTACACGCGTAAAGACATGCCACAGCGCTGAACAGACGGCTAGACCAGAACGCCTAGTCACCGAGCCGGTGCGTCAGTCAGCCCGACGGCGCAGCGGCAGCAGCAGCGCGCCCATCACGAGCACGGCGATGCCGACCAGGGCACCCACGCCGGTGTACATGACGCTGGAGTACAACAGGTACAGGCACACGCCTATGAAGAGCAGCGGGGTGATGGGATAGAGCGGCACGCTGAACGGGCGCGCCGGCCGGGAAAGCGCCGACGCAGCACGAAGAGCGAGATGCCCGTGAGCGTGAAGAAGAGCCAGAACACCGGAGCCGTGTAATCCACCATCGTGGAGAACCCGCTGCGCGTGATCGCGCCCAGCACCACCAGCCCGAGCGAAATGGCGCACAAGGTCATCAAGGCATTGCTCGGGCCATCGTGGCGGGCGTTCCAGCGCCCGAGGAACCGAAACATCGGTTCGTCACGGCCAAAGGCATACACGGTGCGCGCGCTCAGAAGGATGGTGGCATTGGCCGAGGTGAGCGCGGAGACGGCGATCAGCACGCTGATGATCTGCGCGCCGCGCTCGCCCATCAATGCCCGCAGCATGTCGGCAGCCACGGCCTGGCTCGCGCCCGTGCCCTCGAGCCCCAGCACGCGCACGAAGGCGATGTTCACGAGCAGGTAGGCGAGCGTGATGATGGCCAGGCTCCAGAAGAGCGCGCGCGGCAGATTGCGGTTCGGCCCAACCACCTCGGCGGACACATAGGCTGCCTCGTTCCAGCCCCCATAGGTGAGCATGACGAACACCAGCACCAGGCCCCACTGCGTGGCCTCGCGTGCCGCGGTAGGCGCCACCGCCGGGGTCTCTGGCGTCATGAAGAGCCCCGCGCCGATGATGAAGAGCACACCGCCCACTTCGAGCAATGTCAGGACATTCTGCGTCCACTTGCCCGAGCGCAGACCGACCAGATTGATGACGGTGAGGACCACGACCGTGCCGGCCGCATACCAGGCTGACGAGTACTCGCCCAGGCGGTAGATCTGCGTGGCGTAATCACCGAAGACGTAGCCCAGGAGCGCGATTGAGCCCGTCGGGATCACGGTGAGCCGTGCCCAGGCGAAGAGGAAGGAAAGCTTTTCCCCGTAGGCCAGGCGCAGGAAGTGGTAATCGCCCCCGGCGTTGGGATGTGAGGTGGCGAGCTCGGCATAGCAGAGCGCGCCAGCCACCGAGATCAGGCCACCCACCACCCACGCGATCAGCATCTCGTTGACCGAGAAGGCGTTGGCAGCGACGAGCGCAGGGGCGCTGAAGATGCCGGCACCGATCACGATGCCGATGATGAGCGCCATGACATCGAGTGTACTGAGCAGGCGGCGGGGATTCGGATCGGTCTCGACAGACGCCGGATTCGGCGCGGATCCAAGGGCAACGCGGTCCTGCACGGAATCGCTCATCACGTGTCCGATCAAGGAAATGGGAGGGGGAGGAAAGCTCGCGAACGCGACGGTAACTTAAAGTCGTTCCTGAAAAGTTGCAAGAACGACTTGAGGCAGACGCGCGTGGCGAACGCGCGCAAAACAAAAAGCGCACGAGGCCGATGCCAGCGTGCGCTTGATGATTTCGGGAACCGACCAAATTGGTCGGGGCGAGAGGATTCGAACCTCCGACTCCTGCGTCCCGAACGCAGTACTCTACCAGGCTGAGCTACGCCCCGAAGTCTGCTGGCTGCTGACCTGCATGGCAGCCATGTTCCACGTTTTCCGGACCCTGTTTTGCGGCAGGACCGGGAAAGCACGAAATCATATCAGAACTTTCGAATTACACCAAGCGGGCGAAGGGCAGTTTGCTTCCTGAGATGGCGCGCTCCTGCAAGACACCCCGACGAAAGCGCACGAGCTTGGCCGGCCGACCTGCACCGCCCGCCTGCACCTCGCCGGTTTCCTCGACGAGCTCCTGCTGTTCGATCACGCGCCGGAAATTCTGCTTGTGCAGCCGCTGTCCCGCGATCGCCTCCACGGCCTGCTGCAGCTGAAGCAGCGTGAAGGCAGGTGGCATGAGCTCGAACACGACGGGCCGATACTTGATCTTGGCACGCAGGCGCGCCACGCCCGTGGCGAGGATGCGGCGATGATCATGCGCCATCGCGGTCCCGACCGCCGCGTCGGGCAACGCGGGCGCCGCGTGGCCCTCGACACACGCTTCGGGCACCAGAGCGGCCTCGTAGAGGAGCTCATAGCGTTGCAGCACGAGATCTTCGTTCCAGGCATGCCCACCCAGCCCGAACATGATGTCCACGCGCGTCTGGCGCGCCTCGCGCTCGCCCGCGGATGCCACCGCTGCCGCCCAGTCACGCAACGCCGGCTCAAGCGCGCCGGCGATGAGCGCCGGCGGCCCGATGCGCTGGTCTTCCCACGGAAAGTACCGATACCAGGACTGCCACCGCGCATCCGTGTCGTCCGCGGCCTCGCCCTCGCGGGTCAGGCCGAGATAGCTGATGGACATGGTTTGCGCGCCAGCGGCATCGACGCGGTCGCGATCGGCAAACGTGTAGAGCTGCTCGACGTAGCCGAGGGGATGATGCGTCTGTTGCTCCACCCAGGCCCGCAGGCCTGCCTGCAAGGAGCGGTGCGACGGCTGGAACGGGCCGGCGGGCAGCGCGCGGGCATGACGTGTGGCCAGCACCCGGGGCTCGTCTCCGGTCACCGCCACCAGGACGGCGACGAGCTCCGCCGTGATGGGGCGTGAGCCGTCCGGCGCGACACCTGTCATGCGGCGAACGCAGCCTCAGCCGAGCTGGGCGAGCGCCTGCTCGCGGGTATCCGTGACCGTCAGGATGGCAAGGAAACCACTGATCTCGAAGACTTCGCGCACGTGCGGCTGCAAGCCGAACAGCACCAGCTTGCCTTCTGCCTGCTTCAGGCGCTTGGCCAGCACCAGCACCACGCGCAGGCCCGCACTGGAGATGTAGTCGAGCTGGCTGAAATCCAGCGCTACCCGCCGCGTGCCCTGGGCCACGTGCTGGACCAGTTCGGCCTCGGCGGCAGCGGCATTGGTACTGTTGAGCTGCCCCTTGGGGCTGACGATGAGGACATCGCCGGACATTTCAGACGGAATGGTCATGGCTTTTGGGGCTGAAGGCAGTACGATGCGGACAGTCGAGACTGGATGCCAGCATGGAGATGCGGCACCGCGCCCGATATTAACAGCCTGCTCAGCACGCGCATGCCCGTTTCTCGCTTCCCGCGCCTGACCTTGCCGCCTGGCCCGCCGGTGCGCCGGCGCTCGCCGGAACTGACCTATGCATCGGCCGAACACCCGCCCGCGGCCACGGCGCTCACGCTCGGTCTGCAGCACGCCCTGACGGCGCTCACGCTGATCACCTACGTGATCGCCGCCGCCACGCTCGGCAGGCTGGACGTGGCGCAGACCCAGGCGCTGGTGGCGGCCACGGCCCTGGCGATGGGCGTGGGCACGGCGTTCCAGTCCTGGGGCGGCCGGGTCGGGCCGGGCATCCTGCTGGTACACATCCCCAATCCCCTGTTCCTGCTCCTCATGGCCGAAGTCATTGGCCGCTACGGCAGTGGCGGGCTGGTGATGGCCAGCCTGCTCGCCGCCGTCAGCATGCTGCTCGTGAGCGTGCTCCTGCCCTTTCTGCGCACCCTCTTCCCGCCGGCAGTGGCCGGCGTGGTGATCTGCATGAGCGGGCTGTCGCTGGGCGGCTCCTCGCTGGCGCATGCGGTCGGCCTCGATGCGCAAGGCCTCGTCGATGGCCCCAGCCTGCTCATCGCCCTGGTCACGCTGGGCATGATCGTCGGCTGCTCGGTCTGGGGCTCTCGCCAGGTCAAGCTGCTCGGCATGCTCGCGGGCATTGCCGCCGGCCTGCTGGCCGCGCTGCTGGCGGGCCGGCTCACCGGTGCCGAGCAGATCGCCCAGGCGCCGCTCTTCGCGTTGCCCAGCCTGCCGACGCCCGTCTTCGCCATCGATCCCGGACTGGCTGCGGCGATCATGCTGGTCGCGATCATGAGCCAGCTCGACACACTGGGCAGTGTCGTCCTCATGCAGAAGGTGGAGGATGCCGACTGGCGCCGGGCCGACATGAAGACGGCGGGCAAGGCCATGCGCGCCAACGGGCTGGGTGATCTCGTCGGTGCCTGCCTGGGCGCCTACTCCACGGTCACGTCCTCGGCCAACATCGCGCTTGCGCACATCAGCCGCTCCACCTCGCGCATCATCGGCCTGGTCGCCGCCGCCTTGCTGGTGCTGGTGGCCGTGATGCCGCAGCTCACGCTCGCGCTCACCCTGCTGCCAGCACCGATCATCGGTGCCATCGAAATCTATGTCGCGGCCTTTCTCATCGTCGGCGGCATCGAGCTCATCACCCAGCGCGCCCTGGACAGCCGTGGCATCTTCGTCGTGGGCATCTCTCTCACGCTCGGGCTCGGGGTGGAATTGATCCCGGCGCTCGCGCAGAACGTGCCCGCGGCGCTCACCTTCATTGCCGGCAACGGGCTCATCGTGGCGAGCCTGACGGCCATCGGCCTGAATCTGCTGTTCCGCCTTGGCACGTCGCGCTCGGCCACGATCACGCTTGCCGACGCCCCGGATGGCGCCCCCGCGATCACGGACTTCGTCACCCAGCAGGGGGCGGCCTGGGGCGCCCGCCGTGACGTGATCACGCGCGCGGCGCTCGCGGCACTGGAAGCGAGCGAAGCGCTGCAGGCTAGCCCCGGACGCCGCTTGCTTGCTCTGCGCGGCAGCTTCGATGAATACAACCTGGACGTCGAACTGCTGCACGATGGGCCGCCGCTGCCGCTCGGCGCGCCGGTGGCGGCCGACCTGCGCCATCTGCTGGACGACGAGGACGACGCGAGCCTGTCCCACGCGCTGGCCGGCGCCTCCACGGCGCTTCTGCATCACCTGGCCGATCGCCTGCAATCCGGGCACTCGGCCGGTCAGTCCTTCCTGCGCCTGCACTTCGATCACTGAGACGCGTCATGCCGCCTGCCGACACCCTCGATCTCGACCCCAACCCCGATGGCGTGGCCCAGGCGCTGGGCTGGCTGGAGCACCTGGCCGAGCGCGATGGCTGGACGCCGCGCCAGCAGCAAGGCCTCATGCTGGCGCTGGACGAGGCCGTGACCAACGCCCTCATGCATGGCCTGTCAGGGCAGCCCGACCCCCGACTGCGCGTGCACCACGCGGCAGACGCCGACGCCATCCGGGTCGTGCTGGAAGACAATGGCGCGCCGTTCGATCCGACGCAGGTACCGCCGCCGCCGCCCGTGCTGGACCTGGATTCGCTGGCCGTGGGCGGACGCGGCATCCTGCTCATGAAGCGTGTGGTGTCGCACCTGCGCTACACGCGCACGCCCGAGGGCTGGAATCGTCTGACCCTGTCGATCGACCGTCAACCACCCGCGGCGTGAGCACCGACGCATGCCATGCATCCGCCGCCTGCGCGGTGTCGAGACGTCCTAGCGCGAGCGGCTCGGAAAGTTCACCAGGGTGATGCCTGCGAAGATGCAGACGGCACCGGCCGCAAAATTGAGCGCGAACGGATCGTCCAACAACAACACCCCTGCGGCGATGCCGACCACCGGGGTGAGAAAGCTGAAGACGGCCAGGCGCGACGCCAGGTAACGCCGCAGCAGCCAGAACCACACGAGAAAGCTGCCGAAGGTCACGACCACGGACTGAAAAGCCATGCTCGTCCAGGCGATGGGCGTCATCGGACCCACCGTGTGTGCGCCCGTGACCACCGAGAAGGCCAGCAGGCCCGCCGCAGCCGCCAGCAACTGATAGAGCAAGGTGCAGCTCGGCGGCGCCTCGGACAGCGCGCTCGCGCGGATCGCCACGGTGGTCAGGCCCCACAGAAGACCTGCCGTGAGACCGAAGAGATCGCCGATCCAGGCGTTGGGCGGCAAGGCGCCTGCATCCCCGAATCCTTCGGAGAAGGCGATGGCCACGCCCACGAAGGCGAGCCCGACGCCCAGCCATTGCCGGCGATCAAGGCGCTCTCCCGGCACGAGCAGGTACAGACCGAGGGCGGTGAAGATGGGCGACGTGTAAAGGAAGACGGACATGCGGGCCGCCGTCGTGTGGCTCAGCCCCAGCGCGACGAAGAGGAACTCGCCGGCAAAGAGCAGCCCCACCAACACGCCCGGACGCAGGGTGCCTGGCGGGCCTACAACGGACAACCGGCGCACCGCCATCACTGCCAGCAGAAGCAGCGCGGCGATCGCCGAGCGCACGCCCACCTGCATGACGGGTGCAATCACCGGCGCAGCGGCCTTCATGGCCACTTGCTGAAGCCCCCAGGTCAGGCACAGGGCGAGCATCACGCCCGCGGCGAATCCATCCGGTGCTCGACGCTCAGCCATCCACAGCGCTCCCACAGGCGACGCGAGATCGCCACCCGAGAGTTCTCAGCGAGCGTCGGGTAGCGGAAGCGACGCTGCAGCGTGCGACGCGAACGCGTCAGTGTCCTCGCTCGATCGCGAAGTCGGCGAAGGCCAGCATGGCCGCTTTGTACGGGGATTCGGGGAAGGCGGCGAGCGCAGCCGATGCCGCCTGCGCCTCGGCGCGCGCGGATTCGCGCGCATGCTGCAGGGCGTCCGTGGCGTGGATCGCCTCGGCCACGGCCGCGAAATCCCCATGGCCCGCCTCGATGGCGTTGCGGATCAGCTCGCGCTGCTCGGGCGTGCCCACGGCCATCACGCGGATCAGCGGCAACGTGGCCTTGCCTTCGCGCAGGTCATCACCCACGTTCTTGCCGAGCTCGGTGGAATCGCCGCTGTAGTCGAGCACGTCGTCGATGAGCTGAAAGGCAGTGCCCACACGGCGGCCGTACTCCGCGGCTGCCTCGACCACCTCGGGGGCGGCGCCGGCGAGCTCGGCCCCCACCTGGGCGGCCGCTTCGAAAAGACGCGCGGTCTTGAAGCGCACCACCTGCAGGTAGCGCGCTTCAGTCACGTCCGGATCGTGGACGTTGAGCAATTGCAACACTTCGCCTTCGGCGATCACGTTGGTGGCATCCGCCAGGATGCGCATGATCTCGGGCGAGCCCGCGTCCACCATCATCTGGAAGGCGCGGGAATAGAGGAAGTCGCCCACGAGCACACTCGCGGCGTTGCCGAACACGGCATTGGCCGTGCTGCGGCCGCGGCGCAGGTCGGATTCGTCCACGACGTCGTCATGCAGCAACGTGGCGGTGTGGATGAACTCGACCACGGCGGCGAGCTCGTGCTGACGCGGGCTGTCACAGCCCAGCGCGCGCGCCACCATGAGCAGCAGGGCCGGCCGCATGCGCTTGCCGCCCGCCTGCACGATGTAATCGCCGATGGTACGGATGAGCGAGACCTGGGAATCGAGACGGGTACGAATCACCGTATCGACGGCGCGCATGTCCTCGGCGATCGGCGCAAGCAGAGAAGGCAGACTCAAGATGCTTCCAGAAAAATCCGAACGCCCTGGGGGGAGCGCCCACCCGGGGGATTATACGGGTGCGGTTGCCACCGGAAACCTTGCTCAAAAAATATGCAGGTGCTAGAATCGCGGGTTCAGCGCACTCGCATTGGTCATCCCTCGTTTTTGGTGGGGTGCCGTGACCTTGCGCCGAATTCCCTTCTTTAACGAGGTTCCCTCATGTACGCGGTCATAAAAACCGGTGGCAAGCAGTATCGCGTTGCCGCTGGCGAAAAACTGAAAATCGAACAGATACCGGCAGACATCGGGCAGGAAATCGAGATTGATCAAGTCCTCGCCGTGGGCGAAGGCGACCAGCTCAAGCTGGGCGCGCCGCTCGTGACGGGCGCCGTGGTCAAGGCAACGATTCTCTCGCAAGGTCGTCACGACAAGGTGCGCATCTTCAAGATGCGTCGGCGCAAGCACTACCAGAAGCGCCAAGGTCATCGCCAGAACTACACCGAAATCCGCATCGACGCGATCTCGGCGTAATCCAGGAGTCAAGACATGGCACAGAAAAAAGGCGGCGGCTCTACGCGTAACGGTCGTGATTCGGAGTCAAAGCGCCTTGGCGTGAAGGCTTACGGCGGCCAGACCATCCCGGCAGGCTCGATCATCGTGCGTCAGCGCGGTACGCGTTTTCACGCTGGCCCGAACGTTGGCATGGGCAAGGATCACACCTTGTTCGCGCTGGCTGACGGCGTCGTGAAGTTCAGCGTGCGCGGCGCCCTGAACAAGCCCACGGTGTCGATCGTCTCGGCGTGATGACACTCGCGGGGCTTCGGCCCCGCGCCGCGATGCCCCGCGAAAGCCCTGTCGGCCACGGCAGGGCTTTTGCTTTTCGCCCGGCAGGCATTGCCGGGTCACCCGCGATCCGCCAGGCTGGCGATCGACGGGCTTTTGGACCAGCCCCTGTCGGGCAACCGGTCCGCACGGAGTCCACATATGAAATTCGTTGACGAGGCCACCATCGAGGTCACCGCCGGCAAGGGCGGCAATGGCGTGGCGAGCTTTCGCCGCGAGAAATTCATTCCCAAGGGCGGGCCCGACGGCGGCGACGGCGGCCGCGGCGGCTCCATCCTGGCCGTGGCGGACCGCAACATCAATACGCTGATCGACTATCGCTACGCACGCCTGCACCGGGCACGCGGTGGCGAGAACGGCCGCGGCAAGGATCAATTCGGCGCTGCCGCCGACGACATCACGCTGCGCGTGCCGGTCGGCACGATCATCTTCGACGCCGACACCGACGAGATGCTGTTCGACCTGACCAAGCACGGCCAGCGCGTCGTGCTCGCCAAGGGCGGCATCGGCGGCCTGGGCAACCTGCACTTCAAGTCCAGCACGAACCGCACGCCGCGCCAGTTCACCCCTGGCGAGATGGGCGAACAACGTCGCCTGCGCCTGGAACTGAAGGTGTTGGCGGACGTGGGCCTGCTCGGCATGCCCAACGCCGGCAAGTCGACGCTGATCTCCAAGGTGTCCAACGCGCGCCCGAAGATTGCCGACTACCCCTTCACGACGCTGCACCCCAACCTGGGCGTGGTGCGCACGGACGCCGAGCGCAGCTTCGTGATCGCCGACATCCCGGGGCTCATCGAAGGTGCCTCCGATGGCGCCGGGCTGGGCCACCTCTTCCTGCGCCACCTCGCGCGCACGCGCGTGCTGCTGCATCTGGTGGATACCTCGCCGCCGGAGTTCACGGAAGATCCGGTGGCCGCCGCCGCCCAGGCGGCGCGCGCCATCGTCGAAGAGCTGCGCAAGTACGACGAAGATCTCTACAACAAGCCGCGCTGGCTGATCCTGAACAAGCTCGACATGCTGGACGATCCGGATGATTTCCGCGCGCGTCTGTGCGCCGAGCTGCAGTGGGAAGGCCCGGTGTATTCGATCTCCGCACTGACGGGCGAAGGCACGCAGCCGCTCGTCTATGCCCTGCAAGCGGCGCTGGATGAAGCCCGCGCCGCGGAGCACGTGCCGGACGACGACGCGCCCGCCGAGGACGACGACGCCCCGGCGCCGGACATCGATCGACGCGTGGCCGAGGACGACCCCCGCTTCCGCTGAGACTGTCATGAGTCACGAATCCGTCATCGCCCACGCCAGCCGCATCGTCGTCAAGGTGGGTTCTTCGCTGGTCACGAACGAAGGCCGTGGCCTGGACCGCGCGGCCGTCGCCGCGTGGGCCGAACAGATCGCCGCCTTGCGCGGTCTGGGCAAGCAGGTGGTGCTGGTCTCGAGCGGCGCCGTGGCCGAAGGCATGGCGCGGCTGGGCTGGCCCCGACGCCCCAAGAACATGCACCAGTTGCAGGCGGCGGCGGCCGTGGGCCAGATGGGTCTCGTGCAGGCCTATGAGACGGCGTTTGCCGCGCATGGCCTGCCCACCGCACAGATTCTGCTCACGCACGAGGATCTGTCCGACCGCGAACGCTATCTCAATGCCCGCACCACGCTCGTCACGCTGCTCGAGCTGGGCGTGGTGCCCATCGTCAACGAGAACGACACGGTCGTCACCGACGAGATCCGCTTCGGCGACAACGACACGCTCGGCGCCCTCGTCACCAATCTGGTCGAGGCCACGGCGCTCGTCATCCTGACCGACCAGCGCGGCCTCTACGCCGCCGATCCGCGCAAGCACCCGGACGCCGAATTCGTCGCCCACGCCACGGCGGGCGATCCTGCGCTGGAAGCCATGGCGGGCGGCGCCGGCAGCAATGTCGGCACGGGCGGCATGCTCACCAAGATCATTGCGGCCAAGCGTGCTGCGGGCAGCGGCGCGCACACCATCATCGCGTCCGGGCGCGAGCCCGAACTGCTGGTGCGGCTCGCCGAGGGCGAGTCCATCGGCACGAGCCTGCACGCGCGCGTGGCCCCGCTGTCCGCGCGCAAGCGCTGGCTGGTCGATCATCTGCGCCTGCGCGGCCGCCTCGTGCTGGACGACGGCGCGGCGCGCGCGCTCACCGTGGACGGCAAGAGCCTGCTGGCGATTGGCGTGACGGCCGTCGAAGGCGATTTCGAGCGGGGTGACGTGGTGGCCTGCCACGACAGCGAAGGCCGCGAACTCGCGCGCGGGCTCATCAACTATTCGGCAGCCGACGCGCGCCGCATCCAGCGCCAGCCCTCCAGCCGCTTTGCGGAGATCCTCGGCAGCAGCAACGAGCCCGAGCTCATGCACCGCGACAACCTCGTGGTGTTGCGGCCACAGGCGCCGGCATGAGCCTGGCCGGCGACGAGGCACGCGCGGATCGGATCATGACCCGGCCGGCGCATCTCTTTGCCTATGGCATCCTCACACGCGACGACATCGTGCGCGCCGTCACCGGCCGTACTTACCGCATGGACACGGCCGTGCTGCCGGACTATCGGCGCTATGGCCTGCCCCACCCAGGCAACGAGGTCTTCGCCGCCATTGCCCCGGCATCGGGACACACGGTGCCCGGACGTCTGCTGTGGGACGTCACCGACGCCGACCTGGCCGCGTTCGACCGTGTCGAGGAAATCGGCACCGGTTACTACCAGCATGCCGTCGTCCACGTGCGCATCGACGGTCGCGCCGAACCGGTTCGCGCACTTGCCTACGTGTGCGGGGATGCGCGTCGCGCAACGCTGACCGGCGATTGGCAGCCCGAGGCGTTCACCGGCGAGGCAGCCGCCACCTTCATCCGCGACGTGCTCCCCCGCCTGCTGGGCTGATGGGGGCCCGTCCCACGTCGCCCACGATCTTGCCGATGGTGCGCACCGCGGCCTCCACGTCCGGGGTCACGGGCGCACCGCAACTCAGCCGGATGAAGTGATCCGAACGCCCGGCATTCGAAAACAGGGTGCCCGGGCAGAATCGAATCTCCTGCGCCAGGGCTTGCTCGAAGACCTGGTGCGAGGGAATCGCGTCGGGCAGCTCCACCCATAGCAACATCCCGCCCGCCGGCACGCTCAATCGCGTGCCTTGCGGAAAGTGCCGCGCGACCGCCTCGGCGATGCGCTCACGCTGCTGGCGCAATGCGCGACGCAGCGTGGCCAGGTGCCGATCATATCCGCGCGAATCCAGGAACGCCGCCACCGCGATCTGACCGAGAGCTTCGTTGGGCCGGCTACTCGCATACTTCAGCATCTGCGCCCGGTTCTGCCACCGCCCGCCCATCATCCAACCCAGGCGCATGCCGGGGGCGAGGGTCTTGTGCAGGGAGGCGCAATAGATCACGTTGCCGGTCTTGTCCCACGACTTGAGCGTGCGCTGCGGACGCTCGTCATCGGCGAGCAAGCCGTAGGTATCGTCCTCGATCAGCGGCACGCCATGCCGCTCGCACAAGGCCACCAGGCGCTGCTTGTCGGCCTCCGGCATGATGCTGCCCAGCGGGTTCTGCATATTGGGCACGGCCACGACGGCGCGGATGCCCGGCTGCGTGAGGAACGCGAGCTCCAGCGCCTCCACGGACAGCCCGCTCTGCGGGCTGGTGGGCACCTCCAGCGCTCGCAGACCGAGGGTTTCGAGCACCTGCAGCAGCCCATGATAGGTAGGCGATTCCACTGCCACCGTGTCACCGGGCGAGGTGACCGTGCGCAGCGCGATGTTCAGGGCTTCCGTGCACCCGTGCGTGACGATGACGTCATCCGCCGAGGGCGTCATGCCCTGATCGTAGGCGCGGCGTGCCAGTGCCGTGCGCAACGCGATGTGGCCATGCGTGGGCACCGGCGTGCACAGGACGTCCCCATGCAGGCGGGTCGCGCGAACGACCGCCTGGCGCAGTGCGGCCTCCGGGTAATGCTCGGGCGCCGCGACCGCCACGGCCAGATTGACGCCGCCCACGCAGGCGTTCGTGCGTGAGACGAATTCCGAGATGCGCGAGTGGACACCGACGTACGCGGCCGGGTCCAATCGGGCAGGGATGGCGGGCTCGCGTGCTGGCGGCATCTCATGCCGACGCGGCGTGCGGACGAAGTAACCCGAGCGCGGCCGGGCCTCCAGCCAGCCCTCGCCCTCCAGTTCACGGCAGGCCTGCAGCGCCGTGGACAGGCTGACCTGATGGGTGCGCATGAGATTGCGCACGGAAGGCAGACGATCGCCGATGGGCAGGGCACCTTGTTGGATGGCCTGACGGTAATGTCCGGCGAGCTGGCGGTAGAGTGGCGCGGTGTTCATGACGTTAGAGTGCGCCCGTTCAGACGAATAGAACAGACACAGATTCACGCATTGGAACCATAACAGATGGCCGGCAGGGCCCACTGTTGCGGCGCAGAAACCCCGTTGCTGTGCCTGCCGCGTCGCCCGCGAGATACGTAACCTGGAGGCTCTTCTTCAGCCCGTTTGCGGAGCCTCGCCATGCCCCACCCCGCCCTCTCGCCGGACCGCTACGTCGCCGCCGGCAGCGCCTTTGCCGAATACTTTCCGGATGGCACCCTGCTCGTGTGCACCTCGGGCAGCCTCACGCTGCGCCTGCCGGCCATCGACCTGGCCGAGTCGACCCTGCGGCCCACGCTGCGCCTGCACGTGGGCGAGACCTGCCAGCTGGACGCGGCAGGCTGGGTGCAGGCCACCGCCATCGAAGCCGCGCAGCTACGCGTGGTGAGCCCGAGCGCAGCGCCGCTTCTCCTCGTCGGCATCCTGACGCGTCTGACCCGGCGCATGGCCGGCGCCCTGCGCTCGCGCCGCGCCGATACCATCACCCAGCCGCAGGCTTAAGACGCAACGGCGCGGGTCTCGCACTTGCGGCAGACGCAGGAAACCCCGCCCGAACCGGCGGGTTCAGAAACCACGGCACGTATCCTGCTACATCCCGTTGCCGCACCAGACATATTGCTGGCGCGATGCTACCTGCCCCCGATGGGAGAATTCCATGCGCTTGAACCGTCTCGCCCTTACCGCTGCCCTTGCTGCTTCCGCCGTCTTTGCCGGTTGCACCACCACCCTGCCGACCACCGCCAACACGCAGGCGTCGGCCGCCCAGCAGCGTCAATCGATCAACAGCGCCGCCGATGAAACGCTGAACCGCCTGTATCAGCAAGCGCCGGACAGCCGCGCCCTCATCCAGCGCGCGCATGCCGTGCTGGTGTTCCCCGAAGTCCTGAGCGGCGCCTTCGTCGTCGGCTTCGAACACGGCGTGGGCGTGCTGCGCGTCAAGGGCGCCCAGCAGGGTTACTACACCACCACTGGCGGCTCGATCGGCTGGCAGGCCGGCGCCCAGTCCAAGGCCATGGTGCTCGTCTTCACCGACGCAGCCGCCTACGAGAAATTCCGCAACAGCAATGGCTGGACGATCGGCGCCGACGCCACGGTGGCTGTCGCCAACATTGGCGCCAACGGCTCGATCGACACCCAGACCGCGCGTCAGCCGGTCGTGGGCTTCGTCCTGAACAACGGCGGCCTGATGGCCGGCGTGTCCATCGACGGCACCCGCATCGCTCGCGCGAACAACCTGTAAGCCCGCCTGCGGGCCGCAAGGCCCGTACGGCAGTCTGCATGAAGAAGGCCTCCTCGGAGGCCTTTTTCGCGCCCATCGATGGTGCGTCAGACGAAAAAAAACCTCCGCGCCCGAAGGCGGGGAGGTTCGACAAGAGCCGACGTTCAGGGGATGCGAAGGGCGGCCCGTCCGTCGAAAACAGCGTGCGTTGATTAAGCCTGTTGCTGGGCCAGTGCGGCCTTCTTCTTGGCTTTGCCGCGGTAGTACGACCAGACCAGACCTGCGATCAGCAGGGCACCAGCGGCGAGGAAGCTCGCGCTGATCGGACGCTGAACGAAGATCGCCATGTCGCCACGCGAGAGCAACAGGGCACGACGGAAGTTTTCTTCGACCATGGGGCCGAGCACGAAGCCCAGCAGCAGCGGTGCCGCCTCGAAGCGCAAGCGCAGGAAGAGGTAGCCCACGATGCCGAAGAACAGCACCATGACGACGTCGAACAGGTTGTTGTTCGTGCTGTAGACGCCCACGCAGACGAAGAACAATGCCGTGGGATAGAGGAACTTGTAGCGTACCGACAGCAGCTTGATCCACATGCCGATGAGCGGCAGGTTCAGCACGAGCAGCAGGACGTTGCCGACCCAGAAGCTGGCGATCAGGCCCCAGAAGATGTCGCCATGTTCGCTGATGAGCTGCGGACCGGGCTGGATGCCGTGAATGATCAAGGCGCCGAGCATCAGGGCCATCACCGGGTCACCCGGGATACCCAGGCTCATCGTGGGGATGAAGCTCGTCTGGCTGCCGGCATTGCAGGCAGCCTCCGGCGCGGCCACGCCTTCGATGGCGCCACGGCCGAAGCGCTTCGGATCCTTGGCGATCTTCTTTTCGGTCGCGTAGGCAATGAACGAAGCGATCGTGGGGCCCGTGCCCGGCAGCACGCCGAATAGCGAGCCAAACGCCGTGCCGCGCAACACCGCACCGCGCGCCTGCTTGATGTCGCCCGGTTGCGGACGCATGGAACGCATGCTGATCTTGCCCGTGCCTTCGATCTTCACGGCGGAGGTCATCTTGTTCACGTTGCGCAGCACGTCGGCCACACCGAACAAGCCCATGGCCAAGGCCACCAGCGAAATGCCGTCGGACAATTCCATGATGCCGAAGTGGAAGCGCATCACGCCCGAGTTGACGTCGGTACCGACCACGCCCAGCAGCAGACCGAGCACGACCATGGTCACGCCTTTGACCGCAGAGCCCTTGGCCAGGGTAGCGCCGGCCAGCAGGCCAACTGTCATCATCGAAAAGTATTCGGCGGGGCCGAACTTGAACGCGACTTCAGTGAGCAGCGGCGAGAACAGCATCATCACGAGGATGCCCACCGTCGCTCCGCAGAAAGACGAGAACATCAGCATGAAGAGTGCGGAACCTGCCTTGCCCTGTCGGGCCAGCGGATTACCGTCCAGACACGCGACCGCGTGCGAGGCCGTACCCGGCATGTTCAACATGATGGAGGTGATGCCACCGCCGTATTGCGAACCGTAGTAGATGCCGGCCAGCATCACCAGCGCCGCGGTGGGCGTCATGGTGTAGGTGAGCGGCAGCAGGATGGAGATGGTGGCCAGCACGCCCATGCCGGGCAGCACACCGATCAGGTTGCCCATGAAGACGCCGAAGGCGGCCCACATGAGGTTGTAGGGCTGGAAGGCAACCCCGAACCCCATCAGGATGTTATCGAGCAGTTCCATGTGTGATCAGCCCCAGCGGAACAGAGGGAACTGCAACTGCAGGCCCCAGGAGAAGATGAGCGCGCCCACCACAGTCACGCCCAGGGCCAGCGCCACGGCGTGCACGAGCTTCTGGTCACGCTCGCCCATGGCCGAGATCAGCACCAGCGCGAACGTGGCCGGCGCCAGGCCTCCCCAGCGGCCGATGATGATGAAGGCGATCAAACCGAGGATGATCATGCCCCAGCCACGCCAGTCAGCGGGATCGCGGCTGATGTCGTGCTCCAGGTCTTCTTCCGCAACCGGATCTGCATTCAATGCGATGAGAATGCCCAGGCCGATCAGGATCCAGCCCAGTGCAACGGGGAAGAACCCCGGGCCCATGCGGGCCAGTGTGCCAATGGAGTACGTACTCCCTTGGATGACGGCGCCGATCCCGAGGAGCGCGACGAGCGCTCCCCCGATCAGATCAACCTTGCTTCGTTGTCTCAGCCAGCTCAATGGATTTCCCCCTAAGAGTGCTTTCTTCGTCGCGGCCGAACGGCCGGGCACGGGACGACCCCGTTTTTTCTGGAACGAAGAGTGGAGGAGAATACGAGCGCTGACTTTCAGTCGGCTTTCAGGCGCGATGCTGCATCGCAACATCCGCAGGGATGAGGCGAATCACCGCTTTGAGTCCGACACCGCCGAGCCGGTTGGGCTCGCCGTCTTCCAGCCAGATGTCGCCACCATCACGCCGCACGAATGCACGGGCAATGGCGAGGCCGAGCCCCGCGCCATCCGGCGTGCCGACCTCGCCGTTCAAGCGTTCGAACCGCTCGAAGGCCACGCTGCGCAGGGCAGGATCGACACCTGGGCCGTCGTCGACGACGGTGAGGAAGACTTCGGGACCATCACGGCGGCAGGACACGGTGATCGTGCCACCCGCGCGGGAGTACTGCAATGCGTTGTGCACAAGGTTGGATACGGCCTCGCGTATGCCGTCCTCATGACCGCGAACGAGAAGGGTGTCAGGCCCCGCGTCGTCCCAGCCCAGGTCGACGCCCTGCGCCTCTGACAGCGGCAGGTACTCGATCAGGACGTCACGGGCGCAGCCGGCCACGTCAAAGGTAGCCGCCTCCACCCGCGAGGCGTGGCGTGCGAGCGCCAGGTTGAGCAGTTGCTCCGTCAGCCGGCGGGTCTTGCCCAGGCGACGCACCAGGGCCGTCAGGCTCTCGCGCATGTGGACGGGGTCGCGCTCGCGCAGCGCGTACTCGGCTTGGGTGAGCATGATCGTGAGGGGCGTGCGCAGCTGGTGCGAGGCATCGGCCAGGAACTGCGACTGCGAATCCACGATGTTGCGGTGGCGCGCGATGTGGTGGTTGACGGCGTCCACCAGGGGCACCACCTCCTGGGGCACGGCGGAGGCGTCCAGCGGCGTGGCGTCCTCGGGACGGCGGGCGGCGACATCCGCGCGCAGGCGCGCCAGGGGTCGCAGCCCCCAGCTGACGCCGAGCCACAGCAGCAGCACCATGATGGCGAGCGCCCGCAAGTCACGCCAGCTCTCTTGCCGCACAGCAAGTTGCTCAGCACGCATACGCTGGGCGCTGCTCTGCGCGGCCTGCACCAGCACGGGAATGGGTCCCTGACCTGAGGGCACGCGGCGCACCTGGGCGGCCACGCGCACGGGCTGCCCCCCAAGGAATCCGTCATAGAACAGGGGTTCAGGCGCCAGCGCCACCTCCCAGTCCATCGGCAACGGGAAATCATCACGCCCGAACAGCACTTCGCTGCCGCGCACCGCGGCGTCGGGCGCCACCGCAGGGTCGGCCCCCAGGCGCAGAATCTGGAAGTAGATCGGTTCGTCCCAGTCCGGCTCGACGATGCGCTGCACAATCGTGCGGGTGTCGACGTCGAGCTCACCGCCGCTCAAGAGGCGTACGCTGCGCGCCAGTACGTTCACAGGCATGTGCAACGCATTGTCGTAGGCTTGGCGGGTGATGCGGGCGAGCGTCTGATAATCGCTGTAGCTGTCGAGCAGCAGGGATGCCAGCATGCCCGGCAACAGCAGACTCAGGAGCAAGCCCTTCAGGCTCAAGCGCCACCGGCGCTGCCGCGCCGTGCGGCGCCGGAAAAGGCGAGCCAGCGACATACGCGCGGTCAGGCGCTCGGGCCGGGCGATGCCAGCTCGTCGGCACTCCGCTCGTCCCCGGCCTTGAGCAGATACCCCAGGCCACGGACGGTGTGGATCTGCACACCGCTGTCGGCGAGCTTCTTGCGCAGCCGGTGCATGACGACCTCGATGGCGTCCGGGCCCGCATCGCTCTGCAACTCGAACACTTTCTCGAAGAGTTGCGACTTGGTCATGGGCTTGCCGAACCGCTGCACGAGGGCAGCGAGCGCGGCCCGCTCGCGCGGCGTGAGCGAGAGCAGTTCGCCATCGAGCGAGAAGCTGCGGGTTTCGCTGTCGAAGACCAGTCGACCGTACTGCGCACGCGTACTGCGCACGCCGCGGCCACGCCGCCCAAGCGCGCTCAGGCGTGCCTCGAGCTCGGCCAGCGCGAATGGCTTGGTGAGGAAGTCGTCGGCGCCAAGATTCAGGCCCCGCACACGATCGTCCAGCCCGCCCTGCGCCGTGAGCACCAGCACCGGCGTGGCGTTGCCCGCCTCGCGCAGTTCGCGCAACCACACGAGCCCATGCGTATCGGGCAGACGCAGATCGAGCACGATGGCGTCGTACTCAGTCGCGGCCACGGACGCGCGCGCGCTGCGGATATCGGAGACGTGATCCGGCACGAAGCCGCTCTGCGCGAGCGCACGCAGCAGCCAGTTGGCCAGATCCTCCTCGTCCTCCACCACCAGGAGCCGCATCGTGCTAAGCCTGGGGCAGAATGCCGCCCGCCGTCTCCGGCACGAGACGCGGCTCGGCCTTGGGCAGGCCGGGACCGTGACCCTGCGCCTGACGGCCACGCGGGCCGTTCATGTGCTGGCGCAGGAAGCGGGTCTCGTTGCCGCGGCGAAACAGGATGGCCGACAGCTCGTTGAGCGCCTCGGTGTAGACGTCACGCTTGAACTCGATCACCGCGTCGAGCGGGACCCAGTATTCGTTCCAGCGCCACGCATCGAACTCGGGGTGCTTGGTCGCGCGCAGGCAGACATCGGAATCGCGCCCGAGCATGCGCAGGAGGAACCAGATCTGCTTCTGGCCCTTGTAGTGCCCGCGCCATTCACGACGCACGAAGCGGTCAGGCACGGTATAGCGCAGCCAATTGCGCGTGCGTCCCAGGATACGGACGTGCTCGGGCAGGAGCCCGACCTCCTCATGCAGCTCGCGGTACATGGCCTGCGCAGGGCTTTCGCCGTACTTGATGCCGCCCTGCGGAAATTGCCAAGCATGCTCGCGGATTCGCTTACCCCAGAAGACCTCGTTTTTCTGGTTGACGAGGATGATGCCGACGTTGGGACGGTAGCCTTCTCGATCCAGCATGGCCACCTCCAGCAATTTCTATACAATTGAGATCGATTATATCGATGACCTCGCTACCCGGCGAGGTCTTTCCTTTTCCCGACCTGGCAGGCCATCTGCCCGCTCCCATGCGCGCTTCCCGATACCATATCAATACCCTGAAAGAAGCTCCTTCCGACGCGGAAGTGGCGAGCCACCAGCTCATGACGCGCGCGGGCATGATCCGCAAGCTCGCGGGCGGCATCTATACCTACATGCCGCTCGGGCTGCGCGTGATCCGCAAGGTCGAAGCCATCGTGCGCGAAGAGATGACCGCCGCTGGCGCCATCGAACTCCTCATGCCCGTGGTGCAGCCGGCCGAGCTCTGGATGGAATCGGGCCGCTGGGAACAATATGGTGCCGAGCTCCTGCGCATCAAGGACCGCCACCAGCGCGACTTCGTGCTCCAGCCCACGTCCGAAGAAGTCATCACCGACATCGCGCGCGCCGAGATCCACAGCTGGCGCCAGCTGCCGCTGAATTTCTTCCACATCCAGACGAAATTCCGCGACGAGCGCCGGCCGCGCTTCGGCTTGATGCGTGGCCGCGAATTCACGATGAAGGATGCGTACTCCTTCGACCGCGACGAAGCCGGCGCGCAGAAGAGCTACGACATCATGTACCAGGCCTACCTGCGCATCTTCGAGCGCCTGGGCCTCACCTTCCGTGCCGTGGCGGCCGACACCGGCTCCATCGGCGGCACGCGCAGCCATGAATTTCAGGTGATTGCCGACACCGGCGAAGACCTGCTCGTCTACAACCCGGATTCGGATTACGCGGCCAACATCGAACTGGCCGAAGCGGTGTCGCTGATCGCAGAACGCGCAGCCGCGAGCGAATCGCTCACGCGCACGCCCACGCCCGGTGCGGCCAAGTGCGAAGCCGTGGCCGAGCTGCTGTCGCTGCCGCTCGCGCGCACGGTCAAGTCCATCGTGCTGGCCACCGAGACCGACAAGGGTCCGCAGATCTGGTTGCTGCTGCTGCGTGGCGATCACGAGCTCAACGAGGTCAAGACGGGCAAGCTGCCTGGTCTGGACAAGGGCTACCGCTTCGCGACCGAGGCCGAGATCGTCGAGCACTTCGGCTGCGAGCCCGGCTATCTGGGCCCGATCAAGACGGCCAAGCCCGTGCGCGTGATCGCCGACCGTACCGTCGCGCAGATGAGCGACTTCGTCTGCGGCGCCAACGAACGCGACTTTCACTTCACGGGCGCGAACTGGGGCCGTGACCTGCCCGAGCCTGAGCTCGTCGCAGACCTGCGCAACGTCGTAGCGGGCGATCCGGCCCCCGACGGCCAGGGCACGCTTGCCATCCAGCGCGGCATCGAAGTCGGCCACGTGTTCTTCCTCGGCACCAAGTATTCCGAGGCGCTGAAGGCCACGTTCCTCGACGAGACGGGCAAGCCGGCCACGCTGCAAATGGGCTGCTACGGCATCGGCATCACCCGCATCGTGGGTGCCGCCATCGAGCAAGGCCACGACGAGCGCGGCATCATCTGGCCCGCGGCGCTGGCGCCTTTCCAGGTGGTGGTGTGCCCGGTGGGCTGGGGCAAGAGCGAAGCCGTGCGCACTGCCGCCACCGCGCTCTACGACGATCTGATCGCGCAAGGCGTGGATGCCATCCTCGACGACCGCGACCTGCGTCCGGGCAGCATGTTCGCCGACTGGGAGCTCATCGGCGTGCCGGTGCGCGTCACCGTGGGCGACCGGGGCCTGAAGGACGGCGTGCTCGAGGTTCAGAGCCGCCGCGACAGCGAGGCCGAGAAGGTGCCTTCAGGCGAAGCGCTGGGCAACGTGCTCGCGCGTCTGCGCGGCTGATCGCATGACCGTGGCGAGGTCGGCTGTCGACCTCGCCCGTGGCTGGCGGCGCCGGGCGCTGCTCGTCCGCCATCCGACGCACGAGATTCGCTGCGCCTTGCGTCTCACGGCGTGGGATACCGCCGTCCATCGGCCTGGCTGACGCTTCGTCCCCCGCTTCCTGCCGTTCGTCGCAATCGCCTCGACCTGCTCCTGCGGGATCCGCATGCTGTGGTCACGTTCACCGTCACCACGAGGCCGTCATGCTGTCCCTCCCCGCAGGTTTCACGCCGCTCATCCTCATCCATACCGGCGCTGCGCTCGTCGCACTGCTGCTGGGCTTTGCTGTCTTCCTGCGCCGCAAGGGCACGGCGGGTCACCGCCGCCTGGGCCGCGTCTGGGCGCTGCTGATGCTCCTCGTCATCCTGAGTTCGTTCGGCATCCGCGGCTCGGGCAGCTTCTCGTGGCTGCACGGCTTGTCGGTGGGCAGCCTCGTCGCCCTCGTGCTGGCGATCTATCATGCGCGACAGGGCAACTGGCGTGCGCATCGGGGCACCATGATCGGCCTCTTCGTGGGTGGCCTCATCATCGCGGGGTTCTTCACCCTGTTGCCATCGCGTCTGCTGGGAGAGCTGGTATGGCACACCGTGCTGGGTTGATGCGGATGCCGCCGGGATTGACGTCCCTGGCCGGCACGCTCGTCGTGTGCGCGGTGATCGCGCTGCTGCTGGGCACCTATGTGCCGGGCGTGGGCGGCGCGCGTTCGGCCTGGACCTACTCGCTGTGCATTGGACTGCTGGGCTATGCGTGCATCGAGACCGGCCGACGCCTGCTCTGGCCGACCGGTGCACCCCATCCGATCGGTCTCATTGCCCTATGCCTGCTCGGCATGACGGCAGGCTTCGTGGGCGGCGCCTATCTCGCGGCCTGGCTGCTTGGGGACGACGCGGCCTGGCTCACCGGCGCGCGCGGCCCGGAGTTGCTCGCTGCGAGCGTGCTCGCCACGGTCGTGGCCACGGTCATCGTCGCAGGCGCCAGCTGGATGCGCCACTACACGGTTGCGCTGCGTCTGCAGCGCGAGCTCGAGCAAGCTCGGGCCGATGCCGCGCACCGCCTCGCGGACGAAGCCCAGCTGCGTCTGCTGCGCGCCCAGCTGGAACCGCACATGCTCTTCAACACGCTCGCCACCCTGCGGGCGCTGATCGCGCGGGATCCGCCCCGCGCGCAGGCCATGCTCGATCGCCTGGTGTCCTTCCTGCGCGGCACGCTGGCAGGCTCGCAGGCCGAAGCCATCACGTTGCGCGAGGAGTTCGCGCTGCTGACCGATTATCTGGATCTCATGTCCGCCCGCATGGGGCCCCGGCTCACGTATCGTCTGGACCTGCCGCCCGCGCTGGCCGATCTGCGGGTACCGCCGTTGTTGCTGCAGCCGCTGGCAGAGAACGCCATCCGTCATGGTCTGGAGCCGGCGCCGGCCGGCGGGCGCATCGAGGTCACTGCCGACGCGCAGCCGGGCCGTGTCGAGATCACCGTGCACGACACCGGCGTCGGCATGGATGCACTCGTCCTGCCGGAGCCCCGCCCGGGTCATGGCGGCTTTGGCATGGGCGCCGTGCGTGCGCGCCTTGCGGCGGCTTTCGGCCCGGCCGCGACGTTGTCCGTCGTCTCGCCCTGGCCCGCCGAGGCCGACGGCGGGACCCGTCTCATCATCCACATTCCGCAGGAGGCTTTGCCCTCGCCATGACGCGTGCCGTGATCGCCGAAGACGAACCCTTGCTCGCTGACGCCTTGCGCGCCGAATTGGCCAGCGCGTGGCCGGATCTCGCCATCGTCGCCCAGGTGGGCGATGGGGCGAGTGCCCTGCATGCCGCACGCACGCTGCAGCCGGACATCCTGTTCCTGGACATTCGCATGCCGGGACTGAGTGGCTTGGAAGCTGCCCAGGCGCTGGTGGAAGACTGGGACCTGGCCGCACCGCCGCCGCTCGTCGTCTTCGTGACGGCCTACGATGCGCATGCGGTGCAGGCATTCGAGCTCGCCGCCATCGATTACCTGCTCAAGCCCGTCACGGCCGAGCGGCTCGGCCAGACGGTGCAGCGTGCGCGGCAGGCGTTGGCCGCGCGCGGGCCAGACAGCCTGGCCGCGCTCGCCGCGCGACTCGGCCCTTTGCTCGGCCAACTCGAACCGCGTACCGAGGCCGCCCCGTTGCGTCATCTGCAGGCAGGTGTGGGTACGCAGGTACGGCTGATTCCGATCGATGCCGTGTGCTATCTGCAGGCCACTGACAAGTATGTGAACGTGGTCACCGCCGAAGGCGAAGTCTTGCTGCGCAGCAGTCTGGCGAGTCTCATGCCACGGCTCGATGCCACGCGCTTCGTGCGCGTGCATCGCAGCACCGTGGTGAATCTGGACGAGGTGGCGGCCGCCGAGCGCGATGAGGCCGGCCGCACGTGGCTGCGCTTGCGCAGCCGGCCGGAGCGGCTGGCCGTGAGCCGGATCTATGCGGAGCGGTTCAAGGCCATGTGAGCCGGGCCCATGCTCAGCGCCGCTTGTAGACCAGCGCGATGCGCGCGAAGGCCACTTCGATCTCCTGGCAGCCGGCCTGCATGGTCGTGAAGCGTCCGCGATGGAAGATCATGAGCCGCTTGCCCAGCGGATACGGAATGAACTTCACGTAGCGCATGTCGCTCCAGGGCACTTCGCGGCGCATCACCCACGTCTGGCGCAGGCCATGCTCGTCGATGGTGACCACCGAACGCTGCATGGCCGCTGCGATGATCGCGAGACCGATATAGCAAAACGCCAGCGTGCCCGCGAAGACCGAACTCAGATGCTCGGCGGGCAGCCGGATGGCCGCGGACACGATCTGCCAGGTCAGCACGGCGAGCACCACCCAGGCGGCGATCTTCACGCTCGGGCGGTACGCCGGCCCCGAGACGGGCAGATTCAACTCACGCAGCAACTCGGCGTGTTCGGCCGCATCGACGTTGCCCGGCACGGCAAAGCCACGATGCTTCGACGGCGCCCCGGCTGGCGCGCTCATGCGGCCTCCCGGCGTGCCAGCAGGGCGCGGCCGGCCCGGCTGTCATTGGTACGGCCCAGCCGCTCGGAGATCCAGCGACCCGTGTCGGCCATGGCGTCGAGATCGATGCCGGTGCGAATGCCCATGCCATGCAGCAGATACAGGACGTCCTCGCTCGCGACGTTGCCCGTGGCACCGCGCGCATAGGGGCAACCGCCCAGGCCGGCCACGGACGCATGGAAGATCGCCACGCCTTCCTGCATCGCCGCCACGATGTTGGCGAGCGATTGTCCGTAGGTGTCGTGAAAGTGACCGGCCACGCGGGCGATCGGCACCACCTCGCCGACGGCGGCCATGACGCGGGCCACCTGCCCTGCCGTGCCCACGCCGATGGTATCGGCCACGTCGATCTCGGCACAGCCCAGCGCGAGAAAGCGCTCGGCCACGCGGGCCACGGCGGCAGGCGCCACCTCGCCCTCGTACGGGCAGCCGAGCGAGCAGCTGATGCTGCCGCGCAGGCGGATGCCAGCGGCATGCGCGGCCTCGGCCACGGGCGCGAAGCGCTCGAGCGATTCCGCGATCGAGCAATTGATGTTGCGCTGGGAGAAGGACTCGCTCGCCGAGCCGAAGATGAGCACTTCGTCCGCCCCCGCGGCCACGGCCGCCTCGAAGCCCTTGAGATTCGGCGTGAGCACCGAATACAGGGTGCCGGGACGGCGGCTGATGCCTGCCATCACGGCAGCGCTGTCGGCCATCTGCGGCACCCAGCGCGGCGACACGAAGGAGCCGGCCTCGATGTGCGGCACGCCGGCCGCGACCAGGCGCTCGATGAGCTCGATCTTCACCGCCAGCGGGACGTCGCCCTTCTCGTTCTGCAGACCGTCGCGCGGCCCGACTTCCACCAGTTTCACGTATTCGGGATAGGCCATGCGCGTCTCCTCCTGTCTGCCTGGCGTGGGTGGCCCCGCGCCGCTCTGACCCGCAACGATAGCCGAGATTGTCGGTCACCCGCGACCGGTGGCTTGCGCACGCAACGTGCCATGCGGCGTGCGCGGGCGGCCCTGGCATCGTCACGCCCTACGCCGCCCTTTCGAAGCGGCCGCCTGGCACACGGCGCACACGGCCGGCCAACTCCAGGCGCAACAGCGCGGCCTGGATGCTGGCAGCGGGCAGGCCGCTGCGACGCTGGATGTCGTCGACGAGCACCGGGTCGAAACCCACGGCTTGCAGCACGGTGTCGAGCCCCGGGTCGAGGAAGGCCGACGGTACGAGCGCGAGGTCGTCGGCCGGGTCCGCCTGCCCCGGCCCGAGCCCCGGGACAGCCGCCCCCGGCATGGCCTGCCGAGCGCCGAGGGCGCCAACGCCGAAGTCGCAGACGGCTCGCAGGGTGCGGCTACCCGCGGCCGACCCGCTCCGGGCGCGGCGGGCGCCAGGCCGGGCCCGAGCTCGTCGGTGATGTCCGCCACCGTTTCCGTGAGCTTGGCCCCCTGCCGGATCAACGCATGGCAGCCACGCGAGAGCGGCGCGTGAATGGAGCCCGGGATCGCAAACACCTCGCGTCCGAGCTCAGCCGCGAGACGCGCCGTGATGAGCGAGCCGCTCTGCAGCGCGGCCTCCACAACGAGCACGCCCCGCGTCATGCCCGCCACCAGGCGATTGCGTCGCGGAAAGTGCGCGGGGCGTGGCGGCGAGCCGAGCGGCAGCTCCGAGACCAGCGCCCCGCCTGATGCGACGACGGCTGCCGCCAGCGCGCGATGGCGCGCCGGGTAGATCACGTCCGCCCCCGTGCCCAGAACGGCCACGGTGCCGCCGCCCCTCGGGCCCCGCGGCCAGTGCGACCGGCATGGGCCGCCGCATCGATCCCGGACGCCAGCCCGCTGACGATGCTCCAGCCCGCGACCGCCAGGTGCCGGGCAAACGCCTCGGCCGTCTCCCGCCCGCCGGCACTGCCCTGACGCGCGCCCACGATGGCCAGCCCGGGGCGCGACAACGCGGCCCGCTGCCCGACCACGTAGAGCAGCACGGGCGGATCGTGGATGTGCCGCAGCAACGGCGGATAGTCCGGATCGTCCCAGCCCATGCAATGCTGATCGGGCTGTGCGATCCAGGCCTGGACAGCGGTGATCGCGGCTTGCAGTTCCGAATCCGGCGGTGCGGCGAGCTGACGCGCAAGGCGGCTGCCCACGATGGCGGCAAGGCGGGTCGGACTGGCAGCATAGACGCCTGCCGCCGAACCGCATTCGGCCAGCAGCGCGCGGGCGAGCGCGGGCGTGAGGCCGGGCTCCAGACCGAGGCGCAACACGGGCGGACAAGGGGATGGGGTCGAGGGATCTGGCATGGTGTATCGCGAAAGCCTCGGTGTATCACGCAGGCCCCCGTGCCAACCGCGCACTGTGGCGCTTCGCGCGCACCCGAAGGCACGCGTCAATGCCGCCCAAGGCCGCGCCGCCGGACGGCGTCGCTCACCGCATGACAGGACGCCCATAATAGCCAATAACTATTGGCTACAACACATTGATTTAACTATACTTGCGGGATCAGAAAGCATTCGCGAGGGTGCCTCATCATGGCCAAGACCCTACCCATCCTGCATTACCCCGACGCTCGTCTCTTCACCAAGGCCAAACCCGTGGCTGCCGTGGACGAGCGCATTCGCACGCTCGTCCAGGACATGGCCAAGACCATGTACGAAGCCCCCGGTGTCGGCCTGGCCGCCACGCAGGTGGACGTGCACGAGCGCGTCGTCGTGATCGACGTCTCCGAAGCCGCCAACGAGTTGCTCGTGCTGATCAACCCCGAGATCACATGGCGCAGCGACGAGCGCCTGGTGTACGAAGAAGGCTGCCTGTCCGTGCCCGGCATCTACGACAAGGTTGAGCGGGCCGAACGCGTGCGCGTGAAGGCACTGGACGAGCACGGCAAGTCGCGCGAGATCGAGGCCGATGGTCTGTTGGCCATCTGCGTGCAGCACGAGCTCGATCACCTCGATGGCAAGGTCTTCGTCGAGTATCTGTCCCCCCTCAAGCAGAGCCGGATCAAGACGCGCCTGCGCAAGCAGGAACGCCAGGCGGCCGCCTGAGCGCTGGCGCGCCTGCGGGCGCGCGTCCCGTCGTCTCCTTTTCGAATCGTCCGGGCGGCCTTCGCGGGCCGCCCCTACCTGTCGTCCCCATGCGCCTCGTTTTTGCCGGAACGCCCGAGTTCGCCCGTCACGCGTATACCGCGTTGCGTGCGGCCGGGCATGAGATCCCCCTCGTGCTCACTCAGCCAGACCGCCCCGCGGGCGTGGCCTGAAGCTCACACCCAGCCCGGTCAAGCTCGCCGCGCTGGCCGATGGCGCGACGGTCCTGCAGCCGCGCAGCCTGCGCCTGGACGGGCGCTATCCGGACGAGGCGGCAGCCGCACGTGACGCCTTGCTTGCCACCGCCCCGGACGCGATGGTCGTGGCAGCCTACGGTCTGATTCTCCCGACCTGGGTGCTCGAACTGCCCCGGCTCGGTTGCCTGAACATCCACGCCAGCCTGTTGCCGCGCTGGCGCGGCGCCGCCCCTATCCAGCGGGCCATCGAAGCCGGCGATGCCGAGACGGGCATCACCATCATGCAGATGGACGAAGGTCTGGATACGGGCGACATGCTGGCGCGCGCCGCCCTGCCCATCGGGCCCGACACCACCGCCGCCACGTTGCATGACGCGCTCGCCGACCTGGGCGCCCGTCTGATCGTCGACACCCTGCCGTCGCGCGCCGCGGGGGAACTCGCCCCCGAGCCCCAGCCGGACGAGGGCGTGACCTACGCGGCCAAGCTCGACAAGGCTGAATCCCGCCTCGACCTGAGCGCCGATGCGCCCCAGCTTGCGCGCCGCATCGCGGCCTTCAATCCGGTGCCCGGCGCCACGGTGGCGCTGCCCGGCCTCGCCGACCCGGTCAAGGTCTGGCGCGCGCAGGCCCTGCCGGCCGAAAGCGCTGCCGCACCGGGTACGGTGCTGCGTGCCGATGCGCAAGGCATCGATATCGCCACGGGTGCCGGTACCCTGCGTCTGCTCGAATTGCAGAAGGCCGGCGGCAAGCGCCAGACGGTCGACGTTTTCGTGCACGGCTGGACGGTGCCCGCATGACGGCGCCGCGCGAAGCCCCACCGCTCGCCCGTCTGCTGCTGGCCACCGCCCAGGCCTGCGCCGACGTGGCCAATGGCATCTCGCTCACCGAAGCGCTCGCCCGTGTGCCCGCCGATCTGCGCCCCGGCACGCAAGCCCTCGCCTTTCATGCCATGCGACGCCTGGGCTGGGCGCGCGCGGTGCGCAGCCAGTTGCTGGACCGCATCCCACCCCATCCGCTGCTCGACCCCTTGCTGCAGGTCTCGCTCACGTTGCTCGGCGAAGCCGAAGACACCGCCGAGGCAGAGCGCGACGGCACCCCGCGCTACGCCGCCCACACCGTGGTCGATCAGACCGTGCAGGCCGCCGCAGGGCAGCCCGACATGGCGCGCTACAAGGGTCTGCTCAACGCCTGCCTGCGCCGCTACCTGCGCGAGCGCGAGGCGCTGAACGAGACCGCGCGCAGCGGGCCCGAAGGCGCCTGGAACTATCCCGGCTGGTGGGTCACGCAAGTGCGGCGCGACTATCCCCAGACCTGGCAGGACGTGCTGCGGGCAGGCAACCATGCCGGCCCGCTCACGCTGCGCGTCAATCGCCGGCGCGCCACGCCGGCTGCCGTGGCGCAAGCCCTGGCTGACATCGGCATCACCAGCACGCCCCACGGCGACGCGGGTCTGGTGTTGCACACGGCCCGGCCGGTGCAGCAGTTGCCGGGATTCGCCGAGGGCTGGTGGTCCGTGCAGGATGCCGGGGCACAGCTGGCCGCACCGTTGCTCGGCGTGCGCGATGGCATGCGGGTGCTCGACGCCTGCGCCGCGCCTGGCGGCAAGACGGCGCATCTGCTGGAGTTGGCCGACATCGACCTGCTCGCGCTCGATGCCGACGCGAAGCGACTCACGCGTGTGGACGAGACCCTGGCACGTCTCGGTCTGCACGCCACGCTGCGTGCCGCGGCCGCCGAGCGTGTCGACACCTGGTGGGACGGCAAGCCCTTCGACGCCGTGCTGGCCGACGTGCCTTGCACGGCATCGGGCATCGTGCGCCGCCATCCCGACATCCGCTGGCTGCGTCGACACAACGACATCGCGCGCACCGCCGCGCTGCAGGCGCGCATCGTGGACGCGCTCTGGCAGGTCACTGCCCCGGGTGGTAAATTGCTTTACGCCACGTGCTCCCTCTTTCCAGCCGAGGGCGAGCATCAGGCCCAAGCCTTTGCCCGGCGCCATCCGGACGCCCAGCGACGGGACGCCCCCGGGCAATTGATCCCTGCCGTACCCGAGGCTGCGGCGAACGCCCAGCACGACGGCTTCTTCTACGCCCTTTTCGAGAAAGCCTGACTGCATGCTGCGCTGTCTTGTCGCCCGCCTGCTGATCCTGATCCCGCTCTGGGCGACGAGCGCCGCCACGCTGGCGCAGACCACCGCCCCAGTCGTCGAGTCCGTTGCCGTGACGCGGCACGACGACGGCTGGCGACTGGATGCCGACATCGCCGTCGATCTGAACGAGCAGTTGCGCAACGCCGCCGAGCGCGGACTCACGCTGTACTTCTCGGCCGACGTCATCGTGACCCAGCCGCGCTGGTGGTGGTTCGATCAGCAGGTGCTCGCCACGGAGCGGCTCTGGAGCATTTCGTACAACGCGCTCATCCGGCAATGGCGGGTGAGCAGCGGCGGACTCGCCCTGCCGGTGGCCTCGCTCGACGATGCGCTGGCGCTGGTGCGGCACATCCGCGGATGGCAGATCGCGCCCGGCAATGCCTTTGCGCCCGGTGAACGCTACCAAGGCCAGCTGCGGCTGCGGCTGGACGTGACCCAGCTCTCGCGCCCCCTGCAGGTGAACGCCATCAACAGCAGCGCGTGGGCCTTGTCCACGCCCTGGCGCGAATTCACGATCGACGTGCCCGACACAGGTAGTGCCCCATGAGCCGCCTCATGCGCTGGACGCTTGGCGTGGCCATCGCCAGCGCGCTGGCGCTTCTCGGTCTGCTCGCCTGGTCCACCAACAACGCGTCGCAGCTCGACACCTACTATCCGGTCCTGCTCGTGCTCAACACGATTGTGGCGATCGGGCTGGGCGCCTGGGTGATCGTGCTTGCCGTGCGCCTCGTGCGCCAGTTGCGTCGCCATGCCTTTGGCGCACGCCTCACGGCTCGCCTGGCATTTGCCTTTGCCCTGGTCGGCGTGGTGCCTGGCGTCTTCATCTACACGCTGTCCGTCGGCTTCATCTCGCGCTCGATCGAGACGTGGTTCAACGTGCGCGTGAACGCGGCGCTCGATGCCGGCCTGGACCTGGGCCGTGCCGCCCTGGATTCGCGGCTCGTGGACCTGAACAACAAGGCCCGCGCGATGCAGCTGGAGCTGGGCGACCTGCCGGCCGGCCCGGACCCGGACGTGGCCTTGACACTGACCCGGCTGCGCGAGCGCCTGGCCGTGCCCGAAGCCCTCGTCTTCACGGCGAATGGTTCGGTGGTGGCCTTCTCCACGAGCAACTTCGGCACGCTCGCGCCGGATCTGCCACCGCCCACGATCATGCAGCAGGTGCGCACGGCGCGCAGCTACTCCGCCACCGAGGCAGCCACACCCCAGGCAGACGACGGCCGGTTGATCCTGCGGGTGATCGTGCCGCTCGTCTCGCGCGCGGACTACGGCGAGCTGAACGCCTTCCTGCGGCCCGATGCGCGCTATCTGCAACTCGTGCAGCCCGTGCCGGACCTCATCGCCGACGCCGCCAACCAGGTACAGTCAGGCTACCGGGATTACCAGGAACTCTCGCTCTCCCGGCTCGGCCTGCGCAAGCTCTATGGCATCACGCTGACGCTTGCCGTGCTGCTCGCAGCCTTCACGGCCATCGGGGCGGCCTTCGCCTTGTCGTCACGCCTCGTGCGGCCGCTGCTGCGCCTGGCGGCCGGCACGCATGCGGTGAGCGTGGGCGACTATCGCCAGCTGCCCGAGCCACCGACCCGGGACGAAGTCGGCCAACTCACGCGCTCGTTCAACGCCATGACGCGCCAGCTCGCCGAAGCCCGCCGCATGGTCGAGGCCAATCGTCTGCAGCTCGAGCGCTCCAACGCCTATCTCGAGAACGTCCTTGCCACGCTGTCTTCGGGCGTCCTGGTGTTCGACGAGGGCTTTCGCCTCACCACCGTGAACCAGGGCGCGCAGCGCATCCTGGGCGCGGATCTGCGCACGGCGCCCGGCCGCCCGCTCGAGACCGTGCCGCACCTCGCGGGCTTTGCCAGCGCGATTCGCCAGGCCTTTGCCGCGCATGCGGCCACGGCAAGCAGCCGCCACCACTGGCAGCAGCAGATCGAGATCGCCAAGCCCGGCGACGCGGGCCTGTCCGAGCCCGCGCCCGAGCCCTTTCTGCACCAGCGCCGCACGGCCACCTCGCTCATGCTGCTCGTGCGCGGCTCGCACCTGGTGGTCGATGGCGCAGGTGGCTACGTGGTGGTGTTCGACGACATCACCGACGTCATCTCGGCAAGCCGGGTGGTGGCCTGGGGCGAGGTGGCGCGCCGCCTCGCGCACGAGATCAAGAATCCGCTCACGCCAATCCAGCTGTCCGCAGAGCGTCTGCAGGTCAAGCTCGAAGGCAAGCTCGAGGGCCCGGATGCCGCACTCCTGCAGCGCGCCACCACGACCATCGTGAACCAGGTCGCCTCGATGCAGTCCATGGTCAACGACTTCCGCGACTATGCCCGCACGCCCTCGCCCGTGTTGCAGGACACCGACCTGAACGCCCTGGTGGCCGACGTGCTCGCGCTGTATGGCTGGGATCCGCAGCATGCGCCGCACGGCAGCGGCGAAGGCGCGCGCCTGCAGGTGTCGCTGGCCGAGCCCTTGCCGCATGCGCTGTGCGACCCGACGCAACTGCGCCAGATCATCCTGAATCTGGTCTCCAACGCCATGGACGCGGTCGCTGGATCCAAGGATCATCCGCCTCCCGAAACGCCCACGGTGAGCATCGCCACACGCCCGGCCAATGCCCGACTGTCGGATGGCACGAGGCTTGCTGCCGTGCAGCTCACCGTGACCGACAACGGTCCCGGTTTCGCCGACAGCGTGTTGCAGCGGGCCTTCGAGCCCTATGTCACGACCAAGCCTCGTGGTACTGGCCTCGGCCTTGCCATCGTGAAGAAGATCGTCGAAGAGCATGGCGGACGCATCGAACTCACGAACCGGCCCGAGGGTGGGGCTTACGTGTCGATTCTGCTGACCCGTCTTGTCGAGTCTGGCGCGTCAGCGCCCTCCCCCGTGTTACAAGACGGACATGAACCCAAAAGTCTGCATGAGTAAGGTGTCGCATGGCCAAGATTCTTGTCGTCGATGACGAAATCGGCATCCGGGAACTCCTGTCGGAGATCCTGTATGACGAGGGCCATACGGTCGAACTCGCGGAGAACGCGACGCAGGCACGTCAGGCGCGCAATGCCGGCCGTCCCGATCTCGTCCTCCTGGATATCTGGATGCCGGATACCGACGGGGTGAGTCTGCTGAAGGAGTGGTCTTCGCAAGGCCTGCTCACGATGCCGGTGATCATGATGAGTGGTCATGCCACGATCGACACCGCGGTCGAGGCCACGCGTATTGGCGCACTCAATTTCCTGGAAAAGCCCATCACGCTGCAACGCCTGCTCAAGGCCGTGCAAAGCGGCCTGCAGGCGGGCGAGCGCGCGCAGCGCCATGCTCCGGCGGCTGCCGCACCTGCGAGCAACGCCGCAGCGGTGGCAGTGTCGGGTGAACCTGCCCCGGCTGCAGCGGTACCCGCGGCCCAGGCCGCGAGCGAATCCGTGCCGGCCGATGCCGTGGCGCTCTCGGCCCAGGCAGGCGAAGCCAGCCTGGGCAGCATCGCGCTGAATCAGCCACTGCGCGAAGCCCGCGATGCGTTCGAGCGGATCTACTTCGAGCATCATCTGGCCTGCGAGAACGGCAGCATGACGCGCGTGGCCGACAAGACCGGCCTCGAACGCACGCACCTGTATCGCAAGCTCAAGCAGCTCGGTATCGACGTCAACCGCCGCAGCCGGCCCGCCAGCCGCGGCAACTGATCTTTTCCTTCACGCGCCTTCGCCGGAACTGCTGTCGTGAGAATCCTCATCCTCGGGGCTGGGCGCGTGGGCGCGAGCGTGGCCGAGAACCTGGTGTCCGAACAGAACGACATCACGGTCATCGATACCAATGGCGAGTTGCTGCTCGCCCTTCAGGAGCGTCTGGATCTGCGGGTCGTGGCGGGCAATGGTACCCACATTTCGGTGCTGCGCTCGGCAGGCGCCGCCGATGCCGACATGCTCATCGCCTGTACGGCCAGCGACGAGGCCAATCTCGTGGCCTGCAAGGTGGCGCGGCAGATCTTCAATGTCCCGCAGCGCATCGCGCGGATCCGCTCCACGGAATTCGTCGACGAGCCTGATCTCATCGGGCCGGATGGCTTCTGTGTGGATCACCTCATCAGCCCCGAGGCCAGCGTCACCACCTATCTGCACCGGCTGATCGAATTCCCTCAGGCGCTGCAGGTGGTGGACTTCGCCGATGGTCAGGTCACGCTGGTGTTGGTCGTGGTGCCGCGCGAAAGCCCGCTCGTAAACCGTTGTGCGGGGGACATCGCCGCCGATCTGCCGGGCGTGGATGCCCACGTCGTCGCGATCTTTCGCGACGAGCGCGCGATAGAGGTCAATCCCCGCACCGTCGTCCAGGCGGGCGACGAACTGCTCGTGCTCGCGGACGCCCGAACGGCGCGCGGCGCGGTGCGCGAAATGCGCCGGCTCTCGCGTCAGGCACACACGATCATGATCGCCGGCGGCGGCAACATCGGCGCCCGCCTTGCGCGCGAGCTCGCCGAGGAAGGCTATGCCGTCAAGGTGATCGAACACAACCGCGTACGCTGCGAGATGCTGTCGATGACCCTGCCCAGCCGTGTGTTGGTGCTCCAGGGGGATGCAACCGACGAGAACCTGCTCGAGGACGAGAACGTCGAAGGCGTAGACGTCTTCCTCGCACTCACCAACGACGACGAGAACAACATCATGTCCTCGTTGCTCGCCAAGCGCATGGGCGCGCGCCGCGTGATGGCGCTCATCGGCCGTCGCAGCTATGGCGAACTGATGGAAGGCAGTCGCATCGACGTGGCGGTCGCGCCGGACCAGGCGACGATCGGCGAGTTGCTGCGGTATGTCCGACGCGGCGACGTGGTGGCGGTGCACAAGCTGCGCCGGGGTGCCATCGAGGCGCTCGAGGCCATCGCCCATGGTGACGCGAAGTCCTCCAAGGTGGTCGGGCGACGCCTGCGGCAGGTGAAGATGCCGTCAGGCACGAGCATCGTCGCCATCGTGCGCGGCGACACCATCCTGCGTCCCGATCAGGATCCCGTCATCGCGGCCGACGATCACGTCATCGTGCTGGTCACGCGCCGCCGACTGATTCCAAAAGTCGAACAGCTGTTCCAGGTATCGGCCTCGTTCTTCTGACCATCATGAAGCGCCTGCTGCCCATCCTCCACCTGACCGGCTGCGCGATGGTGATCTTCTCGCTCGCCATGCTCATCCCCGTCGGGGTGTCGTTCTACACAGGCGATGGCACGCGCTGGGCGTTCCTTGAAGGCTTCGGGCTGTCGCTGTTGCTCGGGATCCTGCCAATCATCTTCACACGACGGCACCAGCGCGAACTCCAGGCGCGCGACGGCTTTTTGCTCGTCGTGCTGGTCTGGACGCTGCTTCCCCTGCTCGCGACGATCCCGCTCAAGATCTACTTCGATCGGGTGGGCGCGCCAATTCCGCTGACGCACCTGTACTTCGAGACCATGTCGGGGCTCACGACCACCGGCGGCACGGTACTCACCGGACTGGACCTGTTGCCGCCGTCGATCAACGTCTGGCGCGCCACGCTGGTGTGGATCGGGGGCATGGGCATCCTCGTGCTGGCGGTGGCGATTCTGCCCCTGCTGGGCGTGGGTGGCAGCCAAGTGGTGCGCGCAGAGACGCCCGGGCCCATGAAGGAGGAAAAGCTCACGCCGCGCATCGCTGGCACCGCCAAGGCTTTGTATGCCATCTTCCTGACCGTCTCGGTGCTGTGCTGGCTGGCCTACCGAGCTGCAGGACTGGACGGGGTGGATGCCTTCGTGCATATGTGCGCGACCGTGGCACTGGGCGGCTTCTCCACGCTGGACGCGAGCATCGCAGGCTTCGACTCGCTGCGGGTCGAACTCGTGGCCATGGCGTTCATGCTGCTCGGCGCGATCAACTTTGCCACGCACTTCTCGGCCTGGCGTGGCCGCAGTCTGCTGGCTTACCGGCGCTGCCCGGAAGCGTTGTACTTCCTCGCCATCGCGCTTGGCACCGGCATGATCGTGAGCGTGTTCCTCTTCGCCAAGGGTGTCTACCCCGACTTCGGCGAGGCCCTGCGCTACGGGATGTTCAACACGATCTCGGTCATTACCACCACGGGCTTTGCCAACACGGATTACGGCAGCTGGCCGCTCTTTGCCACCGTCCTGATGCTGCTGGTGTCGTGCTTTGCCGCCTCGAGCGGCTCGACAGGAGGCGGCATCAAGCTCATCCGGCTGCTGTTGCTCGTTCGTCAGGCGCGCTACGAACTCCTGCGTCTCGTCCACCCGAAGGCGATTGCGCCCTTGCGGCTGGGCCAGCGCCCCGTCGACAGCCGTGTCCTGCTCGCCGTCGTGGGTTTTCTCGTGCTCTATCTAACCTCGCTCGGCCTGGGCACGCTGCTGCTGCTCGCCTCCGGCCTGGACGGTCTCACCGCCTTTACCGCGACGCTGTCCAGCTTGAACAACACTGGCCCGGGTCTGGGCATGGTCGGGCCCGCGGGCAGCTATGCCGACATGAACGGCTGGCAGATCACGCTGTGCACGTTTGCCATGCTGCTCGGCCGTCTGGAACTGGCCACGGTACTGGTGCTCTTCACCCCCGTGTTCTGGCGCCGCTGAGCGTCTGCATCGGGCACGCCGCCTGCTGTGCGTCTCCCGCACATCGGCCTTCACGGTGTTGTCGCATCCCCTGACTACACTCGTCGACGACGCCCATGGCAGCGCGCTCACGCCCTGCCCCGATGCCGCCCCAAGCGCCCACTGCGACAAAGAACGAGGCGCCCCCCTACCGGAGACCCGCATGGATTCCATCGATTTTGCGCGATCCCGCTACAACACGCTGGGCATCGAACTCGAGCTGCAGCTGCTCGACCCCGACACGCACGATCTCGCCGGCCGGGCCGGCGAACTGCTCGAACAGCTGGCGGATCACCCGGCCGCTGACCGCGTCAAGCCCGAGATGACGCGGGCCATGATCGAACTGAACTCCTCCGTTCACGAACACCCGGCGGGGCTGCTCGCCGAAATGCGCGAACTGCGCACTGCCCTGCTGGGCGCGGCCCAGCGCGTGGGGGTGCGTGTGTCCGGCGGCGGCGCACACCCATTCATGAGCTGGCGCGATTGCGATATCTACGACTCGCCCCGCTTTCGCCGCCTGGCGGATCTGTACGGTTATCTCGCCAGACAATTCACGGTGTTCGGTCAGCACATCCATCTTGGCGTGGCCAACGGCAACGCCGCCTGCGATCTCATCCGTCGCCTCTCGCCCTACGTCCCGCATCTGGTGGCGCTGTCGGCCTCCTCGCCATACCGGGAGGGCGTGGACACGCTCTTTGCCTGCAGCCGTCTGAACGCCGTCCAGGCATTCCCCCTGTCCGGCCACCTCCCCGAAGACGTGCACGACTGGTATCAGTTCGAGGCCTACTACAACCGCATGCGCTCGCTGGGCCTGGTCGAGAGCCTGAAGGACCTGTACTGGGACATCCGGCCCAAGCCGGAACTCGGCACGATCGAGATCCGGGTGTGCGACACGCCCCTCACGCTGGAGAAGGCCTGCCAGCTGGCAGCGTTCGTCCAGGCGCTGGCCGAAGCCGTGCGCCGTGAGCCTGCGCCCAGCGCGCAGATGTGGCTGGCCTACGATACCAACCGCTTCCAGGCGACGCGCTTCGGGCTTCAGGCAGCGTACGTGACGCCAGAGGGCGAACGCGGTCGACTCATCACCCACCTTCGCACTACCTTCGACAAGGTGATGCCGGTGGCTGAGGAGCTCGGCACGGCGGATCTGGTCGGCACCTTGCGTGACGAGGCATTACATGTGGGCAATGATGCACGCTGGCTGCGCAGCCGCTACCACGAGCATCGCGATCTGCGTGCGGTGGTCGCCGCGGCAGCGGACGCGTGGCAGAGCGAGACAGGTACGGCGGGCACGCTGGTCACGACACCGGCGCGTCGCCGCGTTCGCGCGAGCTCGGAACCGATCGCGAGCAGTCTGCCCCTGCTACCTGCGGACATGACGCGCCGACCCGAACGACTGCATTGATGTGCCAGCTCGACCGTTACGCGAACGTACAAGGCTTTACACCTGGTTGAGCTGGCTCGTGCCATAAATGCCGCAAAGGGCAGCGGGTCTGAAATTTGCTCTGCTGTCTCGCACTTTGATTCTTACCACCTCAGGAGTCCAACCATGAAAATCACGTCTTTCGCCAAGATCGCCGCCGTCTCCGTCGTTGCCCTCTCCGCTGCTGGCTGCTCCACGTGGGACAGCATGAGCAGTCGTCAGAAGGGTGCCGTGACCGGCGCTGGCGTGGGTGGCGTGGCCGGTGCGGCCATCACGAACGGCGGCGTGCTGGGCACGGTCGGCGGCGCTGCCATTGGCGGCGTCGTCGGCGATCAGATCGGCAAGCGCCGCTGATCTCGCGACCCAGTCCAGGGGCTCAAGGGCTCGCGGGATGCTGCCGATCGGCAGCATCCCGCGAGCCCTTTCCCATGGCGAGCCAGCCGAGCGCCGCGAGCGGCCACAGCACGGCGATCTCGCGCAGCAAGGCATCCAGATACAGCAGCCCGGTGTAGCCCGTGGCCACAGATGCCTGGAAATAGCGGTCAATCGGAAAGAGATTGACGATCAGGAGCTGGCCCAGGAGGGTCAGGATGGCGACGCGGCGCTGCCAGACGGCAGGCGCGGCCGTCAGCACCGTGGCCGCGACCAATCCGGCGAGCAGGCCACCCCAGGCACCGGGGGTCAGCCAGGCGAACACGTCCGGCCCGCCCGGCGGCGCGAGCGGCTGCGCCGCCGCCTTCACGCTCAGGGCCACGATCACCAGCAGCGGCATGAGAAGCGCCCGCAGCGGCACGGGGCGCAGGCAGTGCATGAGAAGCATGGCCATGCCGGTCACGGCGAAAGCCGTGCATACCTGTTCGGCCCGCACGCGCCACATCGGATCCATGCCGGCTACGCCAGGCCACCACGCCTCTGGCCGAAAGGCGGCCTCTGGCAAGAGCCCGACGATGTCGCCCGTGCCGAAGAGCATGGGCTGCGCCGGAATCTGCGCCAGGATCCAGAGCCCGGCCAGCACGACCGCGGCGTGCGTCCCGGGCCGCAACATCCGGCGGCCCCAGTGCACTTCCCAGGCGGCATCGATGATGCGCCGCGCGGTCAGCACACCTACCACTGCGCCGATGAAAGCGCCCATCGTGTTGGCGAGGAAATCCACGTTGGACGCCACACGACCGGGCAGATAGGTCTGGATCGATTCCACCGTCGCTGACATGGCCGCGCACACCAGGGTGCTGGCCACGACGGCCGCCACCCCGCGCACGGCGGGCCGCAGCGACCACGCGAGCAAGAGCCCCACGGGCAGGTAGGCCAGGACGTTCCACGCGATCTCGGGAAACGTCCAATACCTTGGAAATGGCGCGCCGAGCCAGGCAAAGGGCGAGACCCCGGGATGCGACCATTCCGTGGCCGGAAAGAAGCTGCCGTACACCAGCAGGCAGACCGCGACGAGGAAAGCCAGCCGGGCCGTGGGCGAGCCGGCCCCCGGAGCCGAGCCGTCACCGGCCATCAGCGCACGCCGGGTCGGCCGGTCGCGGCGAGACTGGGCTGCTGGGACAGCCACTCCGCCAGATTGTCGGACACGGCATCGACCGCACTGCGCAAGGCGCGCGCGCCACCCGGCGCATCGCCGCTGGCCGCTGGCACGCTCAGCGCGAGCCGCAATTGATCGAGCACACGGCCATCTTGCGTGAGCACGGCGCGCAGGGCGATGTCGCCCGCGCTCACCGGGGCGCCGCCGACGGCAGCCGCCGGATCGAACACTTGCTCGAAACGCTCGAGCGTGACACGCAGCTCGGGCAGTCCGCCGGTATTGCCCGGCAGCACCGGCCCTTCGGTCGATAGACGCTCACGCAGACGCTGGCCCAGCAACTCGGCAGGGGGCGATGCCCACTGATAGGACGCATAGGCCTGCGGCGAAAGCGAGCCCTTTTCGCGCCAGACCACGCCCTGGCTGCGCAACAAGGGTGCTGCCTCGACCGCGGGCACCGCCAGTGGTGCCCGAGGCGGCAACGGCACACGCGGCGTCTGGGTCGTGCCCACGTCGAGCACCTGCGGCTGTGGGGCGACCTGGCCCAGGCTGCCGCAGCCAGCCAGCACGATGGCGCAGCCGGCCGCGAGAAGCCAGCGGGTGGCTGAGCGTGCGTGTTGCGCGTTGCGTGCGAATCCCTGCGTCATGGTCCTTCCTCTCGTTGCCTAGCGGATGCCGTGGGCGGCATCCCTCATTGTCCCTGGAATCCCTCAAATCCGGGCTCGCCTGGCCCGGGGCGCACGGGCGCCGGGCCAAAGAGCAGCGACTGCGGCGCACGCTCCACCTGCTGCAGGGTGCGGCTGGCCGAGCGTGCGGCCTGGCCCACCTCGCCCACCGCCCCCGATACCTGCGGCACCACGCCTGCCAGCTGGGCAGCCGCGCGGCGCAGGTCCGCCACGCTCTGGCCGGCCTGCTCAACCATCCCGCCAGGCCCGGTGATCGTCGCGAGCGAGCGGCGCGCGTCGGTGGCCAGCCCGGCGATCTCGCGCACGGCTGTGTTGGCCTCGCCTGCGGCCTGCTTGAAGCTGCGCATCATCGGCACGGCCTCGGCCACCGCCGGCTGCAGGTTGGCGAGCAGCGAGTCCATCTGCGCCGTCGCATCCGCCACGTTCTCCAGCGCCGTGTGCAGCGCGCGCTGGTTCTCGGGCCCCAGCATCGCCACCACCTGGTCGCCTGCGGTCTGCAGACGATCCATGAGCTCACCGGCCTGGTCCATCAGCCGCTCGGTCAAGCCAGGCTGCATGTCCATGCGCGCCACCTTGGACGCGGAGGACGGCAGGGGCTGGCCGAGCCGGCCGTCGTCGTTCAGGTCCACATACGCCACGCCCGTCACACCCTTCATCTCGATCGTCGCCTTCAACGCGTCGGTCATCGGCGTGCCATCCTGCACGCCGATGCGTATGAGCATCACGCCCTGGCCATCCGGCTCGAATCCAATGGACTGTACCTTGCCCACGAGCAGCCCGCGATAGCGAACGTCGGCCTGCGGCGTGAGGCCACGCACCGAGCCGACCGTCACGAGATCGTAGGGCACGAGATCGCGGTTGTCACGGTTGAGCCAGACAATCACCAGCGCCGTCGCCGCCGCCAGCAGGATCGTGAATAGGCCCGCGATCAGGGCATGGCTACGGTTTTCCATCGTCGGGATGCTCCTGCTCGCGTGCAGCGTTCAATTCCCGGGCGCGCTGACCGCGCTCCCCGAGAAAGAAGGTCTTGATGAAGGGATGATCGAAGTCGAGGACGGCCTCGACGGTGTCGCACACGATGACTTTCTTTTCCGCCAGCACCGCCACGCGCTCGGACAGCGCGAAGAGCGTGTCCAGATCGTGCGTGATCATCACGACGGTGAAGCCAAGCTGACGATGCAGCCGGCGGATCAGGGTCACGAATTCGTCGGAACGCGTCGGATCCAGCCCCGCGGTGGGCTCGTCCAGGAAGACGAGCTCCGGATCGAGGGCCAGCGCGCGCGCGAGTGCCACGCGCTTGACCATGCCGCCGGACAGATCCGCCGGCGCCTTGTTGGCATCGTCGCCCGTGAGGCCTACGAGGGAAAGCCGCGTCGTGACCACGTCGCGCACCACCGATTCCGGCAGCGAGCGAAGTTCGCGCAGCGGCAGCGCCACGTTGTCGAACACCGAGAGCGCCGAGAAGAGCGCCCCCGACTGGAACAGCACGCCCCAGCGCTGACGCAGGGCAAAGCGTTGGCGCGCGTTGCCGCTGCGCGGGCCCTGACCGAACACGCGGATGCTGCCCGCCGCCGGCGCGGTCAGGCCGAGGATCTGACGCAAGAGCACGGTCTTGCCCGTGCCCGAGCCGCCCACGATCGTGAGGATCTCGCCCCGGCGCACGGTGAGTGAGAGATTCTCGTGCACGACATGCTGGCCGAAGGCCGTGCGCAGGCCGTCGATCTCGATGACTGGCTCGCCTGCCCCGGCGCGATCCGGCTGCGTGGCGGCGACCACGGCGGCGCTCAAAAGCCCACCTCGCTGAAGATGATCGCGCAGATGGCATCGGCCAGGATCACCGCGGTGATCGACGTCACCACAGACGCCGTGGTGCCGCGGCCCAGGCTTTCGGTGTTGGGCTCGATGCGCAGGCCGTAATGGCAGGCGATCAGCGCGATGAGGGCGCCAAAGAGGAAGCCCTTGCCAAAGCCGATCCAGAAGTTGGCAAGCGAGATCGCATCGCGCAGCGACAGCAGGAACCAGGTGGGTGAAAGGTCCAACGTGATGGCCGCGACCATCATCCCGCCCAGCAAGGCCATGGCGTCCGTCCACAGGATCACGAGCGGCATGGCGATGGACAGCGCGATGACGCGCGGCAGCACGAGCCGCTGCCCGTGCGAGATGCCCATGACCTGCATGGCGTCGAGTTCCTCGGTGACGCGCATGACGCCGATCTGTGCGGTAATCGCCGAGCCGGAGCGCCCCGCGACGAGGATGGCGGCAAGCACCGGGCCGAGTTCGCGCACCACGGCCACGCCGAGCAGATCCACGATGTAGACCGAGGCGCCGAAGAGGGCGAGCTGCTGCGCGGAAAGATAGGAGAGCACGACCCCGATGAGAAACCCCACCAGCGCGGTGATCACGAGCGCCTGTGCGCCGGCCTGGTAGATCTGGGCGGAGATCTCGCGCCAGGGCCCGCGCAGAGGGCGCATGACGAAGGCACCCGTGTCGAGCAACAGCTGGCCGAGCAGCGTGAGCATCTCCCGGCCATGCACATACGTGCCGTAGACCCCGTCACCGACGTGACGGATGGCCGCGAAGGACTCGCGGTGCGGCTTGGGCGGCGGCTCGTGGCCATGCTCCTCAAGCATGTCGAAAGTGTCGCTCGCCGTGTCCGACAAGGTGAGCTCGGCCGGCAGCTTGCGCCCCCAGGCCTGCCAGAGCAATTGGGCGCCCACCGCGTCGAGACTCTGCACCTCGCTCAGATCCCAGCGGTCCTTCGCGCTCGCGCGTGCGAGCGCCTGCTGGCGGCGCGCCACCTCGCGCCGACGGCGCAAGGCCTGCACGGTCCAGTCCCCGCGCACGTGCACCGCGCCATCGGCGCGTTCGACGGTGGCGTCAGCGCTGGCCATGGGCGCGTGCCCGGCCGCCGACGAACGGTCCGGACGACCTGAATACAATATCGAACATCCTGTGGGCCCTTGCCCCGTTCCGTTGCCGCATGCCTGTGCCAGCTCCTTCCGACCTGCCTCTTCCCGACGTTCTGGCGCATCGACTGCGACAGCTGCTTCCCGATTGGGCTCACGTGGCGTGGCTCCCGGTGTCGGGATCCACCAATACCGACCTGCTCGCGCAGGCGCGCGCGGGCGAACCCATGCCGCGCCTGCTGGGCACGCACGCGCAAACTGCCGGGCGCGGCAGGGCCAATCGCAACTTTCGTACCGACCCCGGCGACGCGCTCATGTTCTCGTGCGCGTTCGAGACGGCGCTGCCCATGGCGGCCCTGCCGACGCTCTCCGTGCGTCTCGGGTTGGCGGCCTGCGAAGCCCTGGATTCCCTGCTCGCGCCGGGCCACCGATTGTACCTGAAGTGGCCCAACGATCTGCAATGGGGTGAGGCCAAGCTCGCCGGGATTCTGATGGAGAGTGCCGGCAGCGCGACGCCTGGCCGCACGCGGCTCGTGATCGGCCTGGGCATGAATCTGCGCGGTGCGGATGCGCTGAGCGACGCGCTGGGCCGGGCTGTGGCGGACTGGCGCATGGCCGACTGCGCCCATCCGCCAGATCTCGTCTGCGCCACCATCGCCGGACGCTGGGCGCTGGCGCTGCGCGAAGCCGAATCGAACTGGCAACCGGGCTACGGCCTGTCTGACCTGCCTGCCGCCTTTGCCCGTCACGACGCACTCGCCGGGCGCGCCGTCAACGTGCTGGACAACGGCGTGGTCCAGCGACAGGGCGTGGCATGCGGCGTGGCGCCGGACGGCCAACTGCGATTACGCGGCGAGCACGGCGAGTTCCATGTCAACGTGGGCGACATCTCGGTTCGAGCCGATACGGTGGCCACGCCATGAAACTGCTGATGGATGTCGGCAACTCCCGCGTGAAGCTGGGCTGGCTGGCTGATGACGCTCGCGCGAGCGGCCGCCGTCGCCCTCACCCGCGATGGTCTGGCAGACCAACTGACCGCCTGGCTGCAGGCATTGCCCCGCAGCCCGGTGCAGGCGTTGGGCGTGAACGTCGGGGGCGAGGCGGTCGCTCGCACGCTGGCCGACGCGTTGCATGCCGTGGGGTGCCCCGTGCAGTGGCACACCGCCCAGGCCCGCACGCTGGGCCTCGTGAACGGCTATCGCGAGCCGCGCCGATTGGGCGCGGATCGCTGGCTGTCGCTGGTCGGATTGTGGGCCCACCCTCGTCATCGCGCCGTGCCCGGCGCGTTGCCCGGCACGCGCATTCTTGCCACCTTCGGCACCGCAACCACCGTGGATACGCTCACGGCAGACGGCCGTTTCGCCGGCGGGCTCATCCTGCCCGGGGTGCAGATGATGCTGGATTCCTTGGCGCGGGGCACGGCGCAGCTGCCCCTGGCGGGCGGTGCCGCAGCGGATTTTCCCGACCATACCGACGCGGCGATCATGTCCGGCGTCCTCGCGGCGCAGACGGGCGCGTGGTGCGCCAGTGCCGTCTGGCGCTCGAACACTTCCCGGATCTGCCGGTGCACGTGGCCGTGGCCGGCGGCGCCTGGCCGACCATCGGCCCGGAGCTTGCGCGGGCGTTGACCGGGCTTGCCCTGGCGGGCGCGCCTCAAGTACTGGATAATCCGGTGCTCGATGGCCTGGCCATGCTGGCTGGCGCCTCACCCGACGTGCCCCGTCCCCATGCGTAATTTCTTCTTCCTGGCGCTGCTCGCCAACTTCCTGCTCTATGCCTTTGGCACGGGCGCCTTCGGGCCCCCGCCTCAGGAGCAGGGTCGCGAGCCCTTGCGCATGAACCAGCAGATCCGTGCCGACTCGCTCAGCACGCGCCCGCTCAGCCCCTGATCTTGCGCACCAGCGCGGTTGTCGAGCGCTGGAACTCGAACGGAATCGCCACCGCACGGCCGCCCCAGGATTCGACCAGGGCGGTCTCGGCAAGCGTGCGCATGTCGTAATCGCCCCCTTTCACGATGATGTCCGGCCGCAGGGCCGCGATCAGCGCCTCGGGCGTGTCCTCCTCGAAGAAGGTCACGCCATCCACGCACGCGAGCGCGGCCAGCAGCGCCGCCCGGTCGGCCTCGCCATTGAGCGGCCGATCCTCGCCCTTGCCCAGGCGCCGCGCGGAGGCATCCGTGTTGATCGCCACGATCAGGCTCGCCCCGAGCTGCGCGGCCTCGTCGAGATAGGTCACGTGGCCGCGATGCAGGATGTCGAAGACGCCGTTGGTGAAGACCAGCGGACGCGGCAGCGCGCGCACGGCGGCCTCGACGTCGGCGCGGGAATGGATCTTGAGTTCGAAGCGCGCAGCCATGGCGGTCTCCAGGACAGGGGGGAATCGATGCCGGGCAGGCCACGGCGACAGCCGGCGATTGTAGAGCGCGCGCCCCGACGCCTGCCGGTTCGCGGTATCGTTGCGGCCATGGCCGACGTTCACTTCACCTTCAACGCCCCCGACCGCCTGCTGGCGGCCTGCCGTCTGGCCGAGGCCAGCTATCGGTCCGGCGAGCGCCTGGCTGTCTATTGCCGCGACAAGCGCCGCCTGCACGCCTTCAACCGCCTGCTGTGGGAATACGAGCGCACGTCCTTCGTGCCTCATCTGCCCGCTGCGGATCCGCTCTCGGCCCAGACACCCGTCGTCCTCACGGACACGGCGCCCGGCGAAGGCTTCGCCGCCGTGTTGAACCTGGACGATGACTGCGTGCCGCCCACGGCCGGCGTCGCCCGCATCCTGGAAGTGGTCTCCACCGATGCTGGGGAGCGCACCCAGGCGCGGGATCGCTGGCGCGCCTACCAGGCAGCCGGCCACACCCTGCAGCGCCACGACCTGTCCCAAGCCACTGCCTGAGATCGCCATGACGCACCTGCCGCCCTTCCGGACCCGGCAATCCGCCGCGCCCCCCGAGCCTGACGATGACTTCGACGACGAACTGCCCCTGCTGGGCGAGGACGCGATCCTGGAACGCGGAGCGCCCGAGCCCGCGCCAGCCGACAACCCGCCATGGGACATCGACGACGAGGATGAGGTGAAGCCGGCAGGGCGGGCGCATCCGGAGCCCGAGGACGAAGCCGTCACCGAACTGCTGCGCGACCTGAACGACGTGGTGCCTGCCGCGACGCTGGCGGGTGCGTGGTCGGCGCAGTATGAATCGTCGCAACGCGGCAAGGGCGGCTACGAGGCCGAGGGCGCGCCACCGGTGCTGACCGACGTTCTCATGGAAGCGCCGCTGGCCCCGCTGCCGGAAATGCCTGCCAGCTCGCCCCGTGCCTCGATCGCACCGGAGGCAGCGGCCACACCACAACCCGCCGAAGCGCCATTGCTGCTCGCCCGGGCGGACGCAGACGAGGGCCTGGAAGCTGCCGGCCTCACGGCGGCCGACGAAGCCTTGGCCGAACGGATCGCCGACAGCGTGCTGGCCGCGCTGCAGCCCACACTGCGCGACACGGTACTCGACGCCGTCCGCGACACGCTGGCCGCGGCCCGCCGCCAGCCCTGAGCCGGCGCGGCGGCGCGCCTCAGCGCTCGCCGCCCGCAGCCGCCTCGCGCACGGCACGATCCGATGGCAGCCACAGCACCACCGCGGCCGTGCAGAGCGCAATGCCGGCCATGAGCAGGAAGAGCGTGGTGAAGCCCGAGACCTTCACCACCGGCCCGAGCAGCCACACGGCCGCCGAACTGATGCCGAACGACACCGCGAGCCGCATGCCGGCCACCCGCGAGCGCACCCGATCGTCCACATATTTCACGATCATCGCATCGGTAAAGGGGATCGCGCCGAAGATGCACACCATGGCGCCGGTCAGCGCGACGAAGAGCCACCAGCCCTGGCCCACCGCTGCCAGGAGCAGCCAGGGAATCTGCGCGAGGATGATGCCCAGGTACAGCCGCTTGAGCGGCACGCGGTCGATGAGCCGGCCCACCACCACCTGGGCCAGCGAGGCGACGGCGTAGACGGCGGCGAGCAGCAGGCCGATCAGCGCGGGATCCTCGATGACGCCGGCAAAGCGCTCCACCATGAACTGCGTGTTGCCGTTGGTGGTGAAATTGAAGAGCAGGCTGCCCGTGACCGCGGCGGCGCTCATGACTGTCAGGGCGCGCATCAGCAGCGCGCGCGGCAACACGACGGCCGGCGGCTTGCGCGAGCGCCCCGGCGGCTCGCCCTGCGGCGGGCACAGCCGGGCAAAGGCCACGCCGCACGCGATCGACGCGAGACCCGGCACCACGAAGGCCGCACGCCAGCCAAGCCACTGTACGAGAAAGCCCGTCAGCAGCGCGGCACCGGCCACGCCCAGGTTGCCCGCCAGCCCGTTCAGGCCGATGACCGCACCCGGCTGACGCGCGCGCTGCACCAGCATCGGAATGCCCACAGGGTGGTAGATGGCGGCAAAGGCACCGATCAACGTGAGCCCGGCCGCGAGCTGCCACGGCCCCTGTGCGAGCGACGTCACCAACGCCGCCACACCCAGACCAAAGAAGAACACCAGCATCATGGGGCGGCGCCCCCAGAGATCGCCCAGGCGGCCCGCCGGCACGGAGCCCAGGCCGAACAGGAAGAAGGCACCGACGCCGTAGGGCATCAGGTCCTCCCAGCGTGCAAAGCCGAATTCGGCCGCGATGCTGCCGACGGCCGTCGCGAAGATCAGGATGAAGAGGTGATCGAGCGCGTGGCCGATGTTGAGCAGGCGCACGACGGCACGGGGGTGGTCGTCCGCCGTGGCCGTGTTCACGGGCAGCGGCTGCGGGGCGAGAACGGCCTCGGCCGCGGCGGCAGGCGCCTGGGCAAGGCTCGGGGAGCGGTCAGGAGTCATGCCGCGCAGTGTGCGCGCAGTATCATCGGCTGTCTTTCGAGGTTTTGCAGGGAACCATCGCGATATGGACACACTGCTGCTCTTGCCGCCGTCGGAACGCGTGCCCGAGGATCTGCCGCCCGCCGACGCGGGGCCCATGCTGATCGCGCGCTGCCGATCGTTTGCCCCCGGGCACCGGATTCCGGCGCATCGGCATGCTCGCGGACAGTTCCTGTACTCGGTGGCCGGCACCATGGGCGTGCGCACGCCAGGCCAGGTCTGGCTCGTGCCGCCCAGCCGCGCCCTGTGGCTGCCCGCAGGCACCGAGCACGTCGTGCACGCCCACGGCGACGTGCACATGCGCACGCTCTACCTCGACGCGACCAGCGCGGCCCGACTGCCGGCGCGGTGTGCCGCGCTGGACGTCACGCCCCTGCTGCGCGAACTCATCGTGCGCCTGACCACCCCCGTGGACCCGGCCGAGACCGAGGACACGCGGGATCTGGCAGCCCGGCTGGCCGTGGCCGAGATCGGCCAGTTGCCGGCCTGCGCGCTCGCGCTGCCGCTCCCGCAGAGCGCAGACCTGGCAGCCTGGTGCGAGGGCTGGCTGCGCGAGATCGGCGGCGTGCCCGGCGATGCGCTGTCGGCCGCGCCGACCAGCATGAGCCCACGCACGCTCTACCGGCGCTTCCAGCAGGAGACCGGCATCAGCTTCGTGCGCTGGCGCCAGCAGGCGTGTCTTCTCGAAGCCGTGCGCCGGCTCGCGGCGGGTGTGGCCGTCACCCGCGTGGCGCTCGATCTGGGCTATGACAGCCCGAGCGCTTTCACCGCCATGTTCCGCCGCGCGTTGGGCGCCTCGCCGCGCGCCTTCTTCGCCAGGGGCGCCAACGGCTCGACGGCGGGCGACTTCGCCTAAAATGCCCGGTTAACCGTCCATTTTGCGAAGCCGCCCCATGCCGCAGTCCAACGCCCCCGCCCACGCGAATCAAGCATCGTCCCAGAGCCAGGAACTCGCCAAGAGCTTCGAGCCCCAGGCCATCGAGGCGCGCTGGTACCCGGTATGGGAGCAACGCGGCTACTTCAAGGGTGGTGAGCACGTCGCACCGCAGGGCGAGGCACCTGCTCCCTTCTCGATCCAGCTGCCGCCGCCCAACGTGACCGGCACGCTACACATGGGCCACGCGTTCAACCAGACCATCATGGATGGCCTGACGCGCTACTACCGCATGCGCGGCGCGGATACCGCCTGGATCCCCGGCACGGACCACGCCGGCATCGCCACGCAGATCGTGGTCGAGCGCCGCCTGGACGCCGAGAAGATCTCGCGCCACGACCTGGGCCGCGAGGCCTTCGTCGAGAAGGTCTGGGAATGGAAGCACTACTCTGGCGGCACCATCACCGGCCAGATGCGCCGCCTGGGCGCCTCGCCGGATTGGGACCGCGAATACTTCACCATGGACGAGCGCATGTCGCGTGGCGTGGTCGAAGTCTTCGTGCGCCTCTTCGAACAAGGCCTGATCTACCGTGGCAAGCGCCTGGTCAACTGGGATCCCAAGCTCCTTACCGCCGTGAGCGACCTGGAGGTGGTGAGCGAGGAAGAAGACGGCCACCTGTGGCTGATCCGCTACCCCATGGCCGAGGGTGATGAATCCATCACCGTGGCCACCACCCGCCCCGAGACCATGCTGGGCGACGTTGCCGTCATGGTCCACCCCGAGGACGAGCGCTACGCGCACCTCGTGGGCAAGCAGGTTCGCCTGCCGCTTACGGACCGCCTGATCCCGGTCATCGCCGACGACTACGTGGACCGCGAGTTCGGCACGGGTGCGGTCAAGGTCACGCCCGCGCACGACTTCAACGACTATGCCGTCGGCCAGCGCCACGGCATCGCACCGATCTCCATCCTCACGCTGGACGCCCGCGTGAACGAGGCGGCCCCGGCCAAGTACCAGGGCCTCGACCGCTTCGACGCCCGCAAGGCCGTGGTGGCCGATCTGGAAGCCGCCGGCCTGCTCGTGGAGACGCGCAAGCACAAGCTGATGGTGCCGCGCGGAGACCGTACCAACGCGGTGATCGAGCCCATGCTCACGGATCAGTGGTTCATGGCCATGAGCAAGCCCGCCCCGGAAGGCACGCACAACCCGGGCAAGTCGATCACGCAGGTGGCGCTGGACGCCGTGGCCGATGGCCGCGTGAAGTTCCATCCCGAGAACTGGACCACCACCTACAACCAGTGGCTGGACAACATCCAGGACTGGTGCATCTCGCGCCAGCTCTGGTGGGGTCACCAGATCCCGGCCTGGTATGCCGAGGATGGACAGGTCTTCGTCGCGCGCACCGAAGCCGAGGCCCGCGAGAAGGCTGAGGCCGCCGGCGTGACCGGTGCCCTCACCCGCGACGCGGACGTGCTCGACACCTGGTTCTCGTCGGGCATCGTGCCCTTCACGACGCTGGGCTGGCCCGAACAGACGCCGGACATGTCGCGCTACCTGCCCACCAGCGTGCTGGTGACGGGCTTTGACATCATCTTCTTCTGGGTGGCCCGGATGATCATGATGACGACGCACTTCACCGGCCAGGTGCCGTTCCGCGACGTCTACATGCACGGCCTCATCCGCGACGCGGAAGGCCAGAAGATGAGCAAGTCCAAGGGCAACACCCTGGACCCGGTCGATCTCATCGACGGCATCGATCTGGACGCGCTCATCGCCAAGCGCACAACCGGCCTCATGAACCCGAAGCAGGCCGAGTCGATCACCAAGAAGACCAAGCGTGAGTTCCCGGACGGCATCCCGGCCTACGGCGCGGACGCGCTGCGCTTCACGATGGCAGCCTTCGCCACGCTGGGCCGCAACATCAACTTCGACCTGAAGCGCTGCGAGGGCTACCGCAACTTCTGCAACAAGCTCTGGAACGCCACGCGCTTCGTGCTGATGAACACCGAGGGCAAGCCGCTGGATGGCGAGGCCGAGCTGTCCTTCGCGGACCGCTGGATCATCAGCCAGCTGCAACGCACCGAGGCCGAGATCGCCAAGGGCTTTGCCGACTACCGCTTCGACAACATCGCCAACGCGCTCTACCGCTTCGTGTGGGACGAGTACTGCGACTGGTACGTCGAGCTCGCCAAGGTGCAGATCCAGCAAGGCACGCCCGCACAGCAGTGCGGCACGCGCCGCACGCTGATCCGCGTGCTCGAAGCCGTGCTGCGCCTGGCCCACCCGGTGATCCCCTTCATCACCGAAGAGCTCTGGCAGACGGTGTCGCTGGTGGCCGGTACGCGCAAGCCCGACAGCGAGACCTCCGTGAGCGTGCAGCCCTACCCGGTGGCCGACGAGAGCCGCATCGACCCCGCCGCCGAAGCCGACGTGGCCGTGCTCAAGGCCCAGATCGACGCCGTGCGCGCCTTGCGCGGCGAGATGAGCCTGGCGCCCTCGGTGCGCGTGCCGCTCAACGCCAGCGGCGACCAGGCGGTGTTGACGCGCAACGCGCCCTACCTGGCCGCGCTCGCCCGCCTGTCCGAAGTCAACGTCGTCGACGCCCTGCCCGATCTGGGCGCGCCCGTGCAGGTGGTGGGCGACGCCCGCCTGATGCTGCACGTGGAGATCGATGTCGAGGCCGAGAAGGCCCGCCTGGACAAGGAGATCGCCCGCCTCGAGGGCGAGATCGCCAAGGCCAACAACAAGCTCGGCAACCCGAGCTTCGTCGAGCGTGCGCCGGCCGCCGTGGTCGAACAGGAGAAGGCCCGCATCGCCCAGTTCGGCCAGACGCTCACCCAGGTCCGCGAGCAGCGCGCGCGCCTGTAAGCGTCCAGCGTCGGGTTGCCTCGCCAATGGCGCAGGCGGCCCGACGCCCGTGCCGGCAGCGTGAACCACGCGGCCTGGGACTGCCCCCTGTGTCTGTCGCGCGTCACGCCGCAGATCAGGGTTTTCCCTGAGAAACGATTTCCCTATAATCCGCCCATCGACTCTCGACCCGAGAGGCGTTCGCGCATGATCCGCCTGCCATCCTGGGCATGTCGTGTGCTTTGGACGGACCACCATGGCAAGCGCCCTACCCCCCGCAGCTCCCGTCACCCTGCTCATCACCCGCCGCGTTGCCGCGGGTCGATACGATGACTTCCTTGCCTGGATCCGCCGCGGCGAATCCCTGGCACAGACTTATGCCGGCCATCTGGGCTCGGGCGTGCTGTCGCCCCCGCCAGGCGGCGACGATTACCAGATCGTGTTTCGCTTCATCGACGACGCCAGCCTGACGGCCTGGGCCGGCTCGGCCGAGCGCCAGCAATGGCTCGCCGAAGGCGCAGACCTCGTCCACGAGGCGCGGGTGGCCCGTGCAAGCGGCCTGGAAGGCTGGTTCGGCACGAGCGCGCCGCCGCGCTGGAAGCAGGCCATCACGATCTGGCTGGTGTTCTTTCCCGTGTCGCTGCTCTTCACGACCTTCGTGGGAGGCTACCTCGAAGGCCTGCCCGTCGTCTTGCGCGTGCTGGCCAGTACGGCCCTGCTCACGCCGGTCATGGTGTTCGTCTTCATCCCGCTCGCCACACGCCTCTTGCGACGCTGGCTCGTGCCGGCGCCCCGCGTGCCGACGCGCGGCGTGCCGGGCTAGGATCCGGGACGCACCAACACCAAAAGCCCGGTCAGAGCCGGGCTTTCGATGACACGATACGACAAGCTCGCTGCGCGGCACGTGCCGCGTAGCGACGCGCCCGTCAGGCGCTATCAGCCGCGCGGGCGGCGCGGGGCGGCCTGCGGACGGCCCGGCAGGTGCCGGAACGTGATACGACCCTTGGTCAGGTCGTACGGAGACAACTCGAGCGAGACTTTGTCACCCGCGAGAATGCGGATGTGGTTCTTGCGCATCTTGCCGGACGAATACGCGGTGAGCGAGTGACCGTTCTCCAGCGTAATGCGGTAGCGCGAGTCGGGCAGGACTTCGTCAACCGTCCCGTTCATCTCAATGAGTTCTTCTCTGGCCAATACGTAACCTCTTAGGTGGGATCGAGAACAAGCGCTCGGTTGCCTGGCGCATGCACATGCTTATCTTGTAGCGACGTACATGCGCGACACGGCATCCACCCTCGATACGACGAGGGCCAACCAACGCTTGGGAGATAACCCTAAATTTTACGCCAAAGATGCGTCAAAGTCTCGCACAAAGTCCGAACGTGTGATAACGAACAACATCGCTTGTCAGACGACGAGCGGCGGCGGCGTCATCGGCGCGGGTACGGGATGCCGCAACGCGGCCTCCTGATCCAGGACGAGCCGCATCTTGTCGATGCGCCCGCCCCGCGCCTCCGCAGCGCTGCGGCGCAGATCGCCAATGGAGAACGGATCTGAGCGGTCGCTCCAGACCCAGCGCATGACGCACAGCGTGGACGGGCAGAGCTGGTTCGTCAGGGCATGCAGGGTCTCGCCCGGCACGGGCACCGCGCGCTCCTGCACCACCGCATCGGACCAGGCGGCCTTGAGCCAGAAGAACACGATCAGGCCAAGGATTGCCACCAGCCCCCACCAGAGGTAGGGATTGATGCGCGTGAGAAAGCTGACCGCGGCCGCGTCAGGCGTGCCGAGCGCACTGTAAGTGACGGTGCGGCCGTAACTCAGGATGAGGTTGGCCACCACGACATACACGGCCACCACGATCACCACCAGCGCCACCCGGCGCAAGAGGTAGGGCATGCCCAGCCGCGCGGCCGTGCGTCGCATGAGTCGGCAATCCGCGCGCACGCGCTCGGGTTGGGCTTCGGGCACTGCGGCGATCACATCCGTCACGGTCAAGCTCCTGAATTCAGCGCGCGGGCTAACGCAAGCATTGTGCCATCGCCCCCTGCACCTGCGCGCCTCCCGTGGCGCCCGGCCAACGCCGGTTTGCTATCGTTGCCTCTTTTCGCCTTACCGCCAGGAATCCCCATGCACCTTCTCCTTGCCATCACCGGCGACCCCAAGGCCCAGCGCTGGATCGAGGCCTTCCAGCGCCAGTTGCCCGACGCCCGCATCAGCGTCTGGTCGGATGACGCCGAGCCCGTGGACGCGGACTACGCCGTCGTCTGGCATCCGCCGGCCGCGCTCTTCACGCGCGAGACCCGCCTGCGCGCGGTGTTCAACATCGGCGCCGGGGTGGATGGCCTGCTGTCCGTGCCCACGCTGCCGGCGGACCTGCCCGTGATCCGTCTGGAAGATGCCGGCATGTCGGTGCAGATGGCCGAGTACGTGCTGCACGCGCTGTGGGAAGTCTCGCGCGATTTCGCGGCCTACCGCCGTCAGGAGCCCGAGGGCAACTGGAAGGTGCTGCCCGTGACGCGACGCGAGCAATGGACGGTGGGCGTGCTGGGCCTGGGCCAGGTCGGCCGGCGCGTGGCCGAGGCCACGGCCAGCTTCGGCTACCCGACGGCGGGATGGTCGCGCACGCCGCGCGAGATTGCCGGCATCGAGACCTTCGCAGGCTCAGACGCGCTGCCCGCGTTCCTCGCCCGCACGCGCGTGCTCGTGAACGTGCTGCCGCTGACCGACGACACGCGCGACATCCTCGCGGCGCCGCTCTTCGCGCAGCTGCCGCAGGGCGCCCACGTCATCAACGTCGGCCGTGGCCAGCACCTGGTGGAGGACGATCTCCTCGCCGCCCTGGAGAGCGGCCAGCTGGCCGGCGCAACGCTGGACGTGTTCCGCACGGAACCCCTGCCGGCCGAGCACGCGTTCTGGCGTCACCCGGCCATCACCGTGACCCCGCACACCGCCGCCCGCACGCTGCGCGCCGAATCGGTCGCGCAGATCGCCGGGAAGATCCGGCGTCTGGAGTCCGGCGAAGACGCTGGCGGCCAGGTCGAACGCGGCCGGGGGTACTGAGCCAGCCCCACCGGACTCAGACAGGCAGCGGCCAGCGGCCGAGTGCCTGTCTGATCCGATCAGGGCCCTTACTGCGCGTCCAGCTTGATGCCGCGCGACCGGATGATCTCGGCCCAGCGCGCATGGTCCTCTGCCATGTAAGTGACCACCTGCGACTCGGGCATGGGATCCTTGACCAGATAGCCCAGCTCACTCAGCGACTGCCGCAGCTTGGGATCCTGCAGTGCCGCATCCGTGGCGGCCTTCAGGCGCTGCGCCGCCGCGTCCGGCACGCCCTTGGGCACGGCAAGGGCGAACCACACGGCAGCCTGATAGCCCGGGTACGTTTCCGCCACCGTCGGTACGTCAGGCATGGCGGGCAGACGCTGCGGGGTCGTCACGGCCAGCGCCTTGAGCTTGCCCGCCTTCACCTGCGGCACGGCCGTGGGCAAGGCATCGAACATCACGTCCACCTGACCGCCCAGCAAGTCGTTCAGCGCCGGCGCGCTGCCCTTGTACGGCACGTGCGTCATCTCGATACCCGCCATTTGGCGGAACATTTCACCCGCCAAGTGCAGTGAACTTCCGGTTCCGGTGGAAGCGTAGTTCACGCGCCCGCCCCGCGCCTTGGCGAAGTCGGCGAACCCTGACGCGGAATCCGCTGCCAGCCCCGGGGGCACGACCATGATGAGCGGCACTTCGGTCAACAGCGACAGCACCCGGAAATCCCGCTCGGGCACGTAGTTCAGCTTCGGGTACAGCAACGGATTGAGCACGAGCGTGGCGCCCGCCGGCAGAAAGAGCGTGTAGCCGTCGGCGTCGGCTCTGGCCGCCATGTCCGCGCCCACGATGGTGTTGGCCCCGGGGCGGTTCTCCACGATCACGGGCTGGCCCAACTCGGCCGACATGCGCTCGGCCAGCGTGCGCCCGAGCACGTCGGTCGTGCCGCCAGGCGTGTAGGGCACGATCAAACGCAGCGGGCGCTCCGGAAACGCCGCCGCCGCCGCGCTGGTCGCGCCCACCGCGAGCATCACGCCCACCAGGAGCGCACCCCAGCCGCTTCGTCGATGCACCGCACGTGCTCGGGCGTTCCTGCGAGCACCATCGGCGGTCGCGACGCGCGCGCAACGTCCCGCACCCATTCGTGAAAAGGGGAACATGCTCAGTCTCCTCGCCTGCCTCGCAGGGCAGGTCGTTGCCCGCCGAATGGCGGAAATCAGCTCGCCGTGCGCAACGCCTTGTCCTGGGCATCCTTGCGGCGGATCGCCTCCCGCATCTCCTGCCACTGCGCATCGGTGAGATCCGCGAGTTCGGTGAAGGACGCCCCATTCTGCCGGTGGCCAGCGCCATCGATCGCGATGGTCTCGCCCGTGAGCCACTGCACGCCGTCGGCCATGAGGAAGACGGCCAGGTTCTGCAGTTCACTCATGCGACCGTTGCGGCCCATCGGATTGACCACGTCCTTGTCCGTCCAGGCGGCCTTCGGGCTCAGCCGGGCATTGGCACCTTCGGTCGGGAAGACGCCCGGCGCGATCGCGTTCAGGCGAATGCCATAGCGGCCCCACTCCACCGCCAGCGACTTGGTCATCACGTCCAGGCCCGCCTTGCTCATGGCCGACGGCACCACGAAGGGCGCGCCCGTGCGCACCCAGGTGACGAGGATGGAGACGATGCTGCCGGGCACACCTTCGGCGATCCAGCGCCGGCCCACGTGGTGGGTGACGTAATAGGTGCCATGCAGCACGGTATTCGCAATGGCATCGAACCCGCGCGGGACACGTCCTGTGTCTGGCTGATGAAGTTGCCGGCGGCGTTGTTCACGAGACCGTGCAACGGCCCCTCCGCCCAGATCGCCTCGACCATCGCAGCCACGGCCTCGGCCGAACGGATGTCCACCGCCTGCGTCTGCACACGCCCACCGTACTCGGCGGTCAGCGCGTGCGCCGTCTCGTCCAGCACGCTCTGCCGGCGGCCGCAAATGACGAGATCGGCGCCCAGCGACAGGTACTTCGCGGCAATCTCCCGGCCCAGGCCGGAACCACCGCCCGTGACGAGAATGCGCTTGCCCTTGAGCAGATCGGGCTGGAACATGATGTCGACTCCCCTGTCGCCGCGCGACGATACGCGCCCGTGACGGCCCGGCGTCAGCGGGTGTCACGAGCGATTCACGATGCGTCGATTCTAGGAAGGGGAGCCGGGCCCGGCATGGCGGTAAACCCTCGCCGCGGCTTCGCGATTGGCGAAGGGGGGGTTCGGGCGAGCGGCAAGGCCGCCCGCCCGGCGCGTCAAAGCTCGCCGTACGAGTGCAGGCCCGAGAGGAACATGTTCACGCCCAGGAACGCGAAGCCGGTGATGAGCAGGCCCACCAGTGCCCAGTAGGCGGCGAAGGTGCCGCGCAGGCCCTTCATGAGGCGCATGTGCAGCCAGGCGGCGTAGTTGAGCCAGACGATGAGCGCCCAGGTTTCCTTCGGGTCCCATTGCCAGTACGCGCCCCAGGCCTCGGCGGCCCACAGGGCGCCCAGGATGGTGGCCACCGTGAAGAAGGCGAAGCCCACGGCGATCGCCTTGTACATGATGTCGTCCAGCACCTCGAGCGAGGGCAGGCGCTCGGCGAGCGGTCGCCGCGCGAGCAGAATGCCGCCCACTAGGATGGCCCCGACGCCGAAATACACCATCCAGTAGGCCGACAGACCTTCCGTGCGGAACACCATGGGCTCGGCGGCGAGCAGCACGCCCAGCACAAAGAGCGGCACGAGCTTCTTCCACGAGCGCGTCTCGCCGTGCACCTTGACCAGGTAGGCGAAGCCGACCATCGCCGCCAACGAGAAGGTGCCGTAGCCGATGAAGTTGGCCGGCACGTGCAGCTTCATCCACCAGCTCTTCAATGCCGGCACGAGCGGCAGGATCTGGTAGGCATCGCGGGCGAGCGTGTACCAGATCAGAAAGCCCACGGCCGCCGTCACGATCAGCATGACGAAGGCACCCAGGCTGCGCGTCTCGTAGCGTTCCTCGTAGTACAGGTGAAAGAGCGCCGTCACGATCGCAAAGAGGATGATGACTTCGTAGAGATTGCTGACCGGGATGTAGCCGATGCCCGGGCCCAGCAGGTGGCTTTCGTACCAGCGCACCAGAAGGCCGGTACAGCCCGCGAAGACGGCGCCCCACGTGAGCGCCGTGCCCAGCCAGGCGGCCGTGGCGCTGCGGGCGATGAGCCCGATCCAGTAGCACACGGTGGCCAGGAGAAAGAGCGCCGACATCCACAGGATGGCCGACTGCGACGAGAACAGCATGCGCAGCAAGAAAGCTTCCTCGGCGCGAGCGAGATCGCCGCCATACAGCGAGATGGCGAGGCCCGCGCTCAGAGCCAGGGCCAGCATGAGGCGGCGTAGCGGACGCCACAGCCACCCCAGCCAGGCGAGCACGGGCACCGTGCCGATCAGGATCGCCCGGTCATAGCCGTCCATCACCCCCGCCGCGCGCTGGCCGGCGAAGTACGCGCCCACGGCCAGCAACAGCAGAAAGACCAGATCCGTCCAGTCCGGGCGCGCGCGCCCGAGGGTGCCACCTTCGTCCAGCCAGCGATCGTCGTCCAGGGATGCACGCGTCATGAGTCGTCCTGCTTGCGGAACAGCCGGCCGAATTGGCCGCGAAGCTGCTCGAATTCACGTTGGAAATCCAGTGTACGCCGCTGCGAGGTCATCGCCATCAGCGCCCGGGCCCCGCCTGCCTCGGGGCGCAGCCATACCCACAGCCGCCGCTCGCGCACGTAGAACATGGCGAACACACCCAGGATCAGCAGCAGGCAGCCGGTGTAGACCGCCACCTTGCCCGGCGAACGGTTCAGCTGGAACACACTCGCCTGCACGTGCTGGAAATCCGAGAGCAGGAAGGCCACGGGCGCCGGATAGAGCGACAAGTCCGACATGGCGGCCAGCGCCAGCCGCAGCCACTGGTCCTGCGCCCGGGCCTCTTCGTCGTTGGCCGGCGCGAGCGCGGCCAGACCGTTGGCCTCGCGGGCCACGGCGCGCAGTTCACCCATAGTGCCGCCCAGAAGGCGCACCACCACCTCGGCGGCGCGAGGCAGCTCTGCGGGCGGCACGTTGGCCTCCAGGAAGGCTGTCAACGCCTGCAGACCGCCTGCGGAGAACACGTCGAGCGCGCGGTTCGCGGAATCCTGCACGGCCTTGGCCGATTCCTGGGCCGCGGGCGTCGGCGCCGCATCGCCCAGGTTGCGCACGGCAAAACGGCGCGCCGCCTCGGCGCGCATGGCCGGATCGGCCAATGCCGCACGCATCTGCAGGAATTCGCCCAGCGTGCGCGAATCGTCGGCCGGCACGCGCAGGTAGCGGAACGGGTCGTTCGGGCTCGCGCGCGTGCCCAGCAGGAAGACGGTGGCGCCCTCGAGCTCCACGGGCAGCATGTAGTTGTGGAACTGCGAGACCTGGCCCGCGCTGTCCACGAGCTCGTACTCGATGCTCGGGCCCACGTTCTGGAATCGCTTGCTCTGGTCGCGTGCGGCGCTGCCGGTGACGGCGGCCATGTGCTCGCCGAACGCCTTGGGCTCGGCCGCGCCGACCTCGGCGATGTTCTCGACGTTGATGGGCCGCAAGGCGGTGAGGCGCAAGGCGCCCGCGCCGGCCTGGCCGCCGCCCACGTCCTTGAGCGGCAGCGTGTCGCCCACGCTGCCCTTGACTGCGAACGTCTCGCGGCTGGCACCGTCCAGGCCGTAGCCCGTCACCGTCACGCGGCTGCCGCCGTCGTCGAAACTCGACTGATAGACCGTGACGCCCTTGTAGCTGAGCGGCTCGTTCACGCGGATGACGTAGGGGAAGCTCTCGCCCGTCTCGGGATCGGTGATCGTGACGTCGCTGCGAAAGTCGCTCGGCATGCCCGTGGCGTAGTAATCCACCGTGAACTTGTCGAGCCGGATGGAGAATGGCAGAGGCTGCACCAACGCGCCATCACCCACCATCACCACCGAGTTGGCCGTGGTGACGCCCTCGGGGATCAGCGCGCTGGCGCGAAAGCCTGGGTTGTTCACGGACAGCCGCCCGAGCTCGGGACATCCGCGAGCCGCATGTTCTCGAAGACCGGATCCTTGCCGCCGAACCAGATCTGGGCGCGGATCGGCAGCTCGCTGTCGAACAGGCCGCCCACGCAGATGATGACGATGGCCACGTGCGCGAAGATGTAGCCCAGCCGGTTGCCGGTGCCCGCCTTGGCCGCCACCAGGACCGAATCCCCATTCTGCCGGGTTCGCACGCGAAAGCCGCGGCGCGTGAGCCAGCGCGCGATGCGCTCGCCGGCAGCCACGGTGGACATGTCGGCCTGGGCTTCCGTGCGATGCGGGAAGGAGCGCCAGCTGCCCTCGCGCACGTGGTCCCGGAAGGACATCGCGTCGCGCAGCATCGTCGGCGCGTTGCGCATCACGCACAAGCTCGTGGAGATGACCAGGAAGGCCATGATCACCAGGAACCACCAGGCGTTGTAGACGTTGTAGAGCTGCAGCTGGTTGAACAGATCGGCCCAGAAGGGCCCGAACTGGTCGACGTAGTTGTTCAGCGGCTGGTTCTGCTGCAGCACCGTGCCCGCCACGCTCGCGAAGCAGATGATGGTGAGCAGGCTGACGGCGAAGCGCATCGAGCCGATGAGCTCGACGAAATCGCGCCAGCGGCTGGGGGATGTGCGGGACGGGGAAACGGCTTGGCTCATGACATCCGCAGGGGCGGCGCATCGCGCGCACACCAGTGAAAGGGCTGCGCGGCGCCTGCTGGGCGGCGGCCGGCGAGACCGGGCCGCGTAGACTCCCCCTGGGCGGCGCTCACGCCGCGAGACAAAAGCCAATCACCGCGCGTGGCCGTCCGACGATCGAACGGCCGGAAAGTTCAACGCAACCCGGCTGCGTAGTCCGACACGGCACGGATCTCGGCATCCGTCATGCGGATGGCGATGTCGTGCATGGGCTGGTTGTTCATGCGCTGGCCGGAGCGAAAACCCTCGAGCTGCGCCTGGATGTAGCTGCTGAACTGCCCGCGCAGATACGGGTACTGCGCATCCATGCCGTTGCCGTTGGCGCCGTGGCACGCAGCACAGGCCGGCACGCCCTTGGCCGCGATGCCGCCGCGCCAGATCTCCTGGCCCTTCTCGACCAGATCCTCGTGACCGGCGGTGGCCGGCGTCTTCACCGTCTGCTGCGCGAGGTAGTAGGCCAGGTTGGCCACGTCCTGATCGTTCAGCGGTGCCGCCAGCGGGTTCATCACGACGCTTGTGCGCGCCGGTGCTGCCCCTTCGGGCCCGGGACGGAAGTCGTTCAGCTGGCGCCGCAGGTAGCCTTCGTGCTGCCCGGCCAGCTTGGGATTGGCCGCGATCGTGCTGTCGCCGGCCGCGCCGTGACAGCTCGCACAGGCGATGATCCCGCGCGACGCATCGCCCTGCTCGTACAGGTTCGCGCCGCGTGTGGCATCGGGCTTGGCCGGACCTTCGGCCGCAAGGGACGGCAACGTGACCGATGCACCCAGCATCAGACCGCCTGCCACAAGCATCCGGGACAGCACACGCTTCATGAAAACCTCGACAACCGACAACGAGTGGGATGATGCGCGCCGCCACCCGCACGGTGCACATCCGAGAGCCCGTCTGCCCGTGCTGTCTCCCGCACGATGCGACGGCATGAATTTGGTTCAAGGCGCTACAAAGTTTGCGATTTTACTCGAAATCCTGCCGCGAACGCCCCAGGTGACCCTCTGGCAAACCCTGAGACGCGGCCGTGCAAGCCGCGCCACGCGGGCCTCGCGCCTGGCTCAGCAGGCCGCTGGCGTCAGCATCGGCAGCACGTGCCGGCCGGCGGCCATCCGCGCCAGGTGCAACCCGGCCTCCGGCAACAGATAGGCAAAAAAGTGCGCCGACGTGTCCAGCTTGGCTTGCAGAAACGGATCGTCCGGCTGCTGCCGTTGCCCTCGCGCCGCCGCCTGCTGCGCGCGCAGCCAGGCATGGCCGAGCAGCAACGTGCCGGTGGCTCGCAGCAGATCATCCGCCACGCGCAGCGGATACTCCGCATCGTCTGCCGCCACGGCGAGCAGCGTCGCGACAGCCGCCCGCAGAGCGGCCACCTGATCGGCCAGCAGGTGGCTCTGCGGGCTGAGGTCGGCCGCACACAGCGCGTCGATCTCATCGAGCAGCCCCAACAGACGGGCCCCGCCATCGGGCAAGACTTTGCGCATGACGAAATCGATGGCCTGGATCTCGTTCGTGCCTTCGTAGATGAGGGGAATGCGCGCATCGCGCAGCGTCTGTTCGGCGCCGTACTCGTGCACATAGCCGTAGCCGCCCAACACCTGCAACGCGTCGCTCGCGACCCGCCAGCCGATCTCGGTGAGAAACGCCTTGAGGACCGGCGTGAGCAGCGACACGCGCGCCTCGGATGCCTCCCGCACGTGGGCGTCTGGGTGCCGCTCGGCCTCGTCCAGGAGTTGTGCCGTCCAGTAGGCCAGCACGCGCCCGCCCTCGACCAGCGCGCGCTGCGCCAGCAGCGTGCGACGCATGGCCGGGTGCGCCGCGATGGGATCGGCGGCGCCCGCACCGGGCGTGCGCT
>NZ_JADCNH010000110.1 GCF_018904615.1 Verticiella alkaliphila
TTCGGATATCTGCGGATCAAAGCTTGTTTGCCAGCTCCCCGCAGCTTTTCGCAGGCTACAACGTCCTTCATCGCCTGTGATCGCCAAGGCATCCACCGTATGCACTTAGTCGCTTGATCCTATAACCATGATGGCTATAGAAACTCTGAGTATTCGCGCTTGTGCCGTTCGTCGGTCTGAGTATACGCATGCGTTTTACCGCACACGTTCTTGAGACTTCTCGAACTATGTATGCAATCACAACCCGTGTCATCCACAGCATCACAGCCCTATGCTGGCGCTCGATGCGTAGACACACATTACTTGTTGTGCTTCTTCCAAATTGTTAAAGAACAGCCGTCGGGTCAAAACCCAACCATCAGCACACATCGATGTGCTCATGCTTGGACTCTGCCGAAGTTTGTCGTATCAGTTATATGCCAACCGCTTTTCTCTGCAGAAAAGTGGTGGAGGTGAACGGGATCGAACCGATGACCCCCTGCTTGCAAAGCAGGTGCTCTCCCAGCTGAGCTACACCCCCAGTCATACTGCCGCCGTCAAATCACACTACGGGACTACAGTACAAATCTTGGTGGGTCTGGTTGGATTCGAACCAACGACCCCCGCCTTATCAAGACGGTGCTCTAACC
>NZ_JADCNH010000111.1 GCF_018904615.1 Verticiella alkaliphila
CCCCCCCTTTCCCCCGTAGGGCGTATGCGGTATTAGCTACGCTTTCGCGTAGTTATCCCCCGCTACTGGGCACGTTCCGATACATTACTCACCCGTTCGCCACTCGCCACCAGACCGAAGTCCGTGCTGCCGTTCGACTTGCATGTGTAAGGCATTCCGCTAGCGTTCAATCTGAGCCAGGATCAAACTCTTCAGTTCAATCTCTGATAAATTTCCGTACTGTTTAGGTACGTCGCTCGCTCAAAGGAAGACAAGTTGGATTCGAAAATCCTTCCTGACTTCTTTCGGTATGAGCACTTGTATTCGTTCGCATCACGCCGGAACCGAAGTCCCATTGTGAATTGCGCCGTATTACCAAGCGCCCACACTTATCGGCTGTTATATTGTTAAAGAGCAGGTAGTGCTAAATTCTGTACTGCGATACTGCCAACTTCTTGCTGCCCCGGCTTCGCATCGCTGCGGCGCCGTCATCAGCAGAGAAGCGAGATTATGAAGAAGTTTTTGAAGCTTGTCAAGCTAGCGTTTTCGCT
>NZ_JADCNH010000112.1 GCF_018904615.1 Verticiella alkaliphila
GCGCAGCAGCCAATCCGCGATCTCCTCGTTCTCGGCCTTGAGCTTGGCTTCGTACCGATAGCAGGATTCGCTAATGCGGAAGACCGCGCAGGCCACACGGATCGATGCTCGCCTGGACCGGACCACCTCTTTGGCCATCTCGCGTCGGCGAGACGGCCTCAGGACTTTTTTGCGAGGTACTCCGAGGCGATCTCGGCCTTGAGCTTTTCCTCGACGTACATCTTGCGCAGCCGGGCGTTCTCCGCTTCCAGCTCCTTCATCCGTGCCATCATCGACGTGTCCATCCCGCCGAACTTCGAGCGCCACTTGTAGAACGTCGCCGAGCTGATGCCCAGTTCCCGGCACAGCTCCGGCACCGCCAACCCACCCTCAACCCGCTTGATCGCCTCGACGATCTGGCTATCTGTGAACTTCGATCGCTTCATCTGTAGAACTCCCTGTGCGAGAAAATTCTACTTCTGAATCCCAGGGTTTTTAGGGGGCATTACC
>NZ_JADCNH010000113.1 GCF_018904615.1 Verticiella alkaliphila
CCCGCGGCGCCCGAAGCACCGCTCGGCGTCGCTACGTCGACCTCGCCCCCGATGCCGGCGCCGCTGACCCCTCAGCGTTCGCCTCGGCCGCAAGCGTGGCCGTGCCGTTGCCAGGCGGTACCGCCACCCCGGTGGCTCCCATCACCGAGGCGAGCCCGACGCCGCCCACGGTGGAGTCGGTGCTGTCATCCGAGCCTGCCGCCGCCTCCGCACCCCCGATCGCGGCGACGGCACCGCAGCCGGCGTCTGCGCCGGCCACCGCCTTCGGCACGACGCCCGTCATCGCGCCGGCGAACTCGGGCCCGGCACACGTGGCTGAAGCCACGCCGGCCGTGCCTGGCGCCGCCGTGCTCGAACCGGCCAACACGCTGCCTGCCGAGCCGAGCCCGGTGTCCGCGCCGGCATCGCACGTGGCAGAGGCCGTGCCACCGGTGCTCGCGCGTGCGTCGGCGCCGGTCGTTGCTGCTCCGGTCG
>NZ_JADCNH010000114.1 GCF_018904615.1 Verticiella alkaliphila
CGGCGCGGCATCGCGGAAGGCCACGGCGGGCGGCGCAGCCGGCGCCAGGGGACTGACGTCCGTATCGGCGGACGGTGGCGCGAAAGCGGCAGGCGCTGTTGGCAGCGCTGGCGGCGTGACCACGGTGGGTGGCGCCGGTGCCACCTCTGCAGCAGTCAGGGGCGCGGCGGGCACCGACGCCGGCAACACGGGAGGCGCCTCGGGCGGCGTGGCCGGCAGCGCATCGCGGAACGTGACCGCCGGGGACGGCTCGGCCGATACGGCGTCCGACGCGGACGTCGATGGCGCCACCACAGGAGCCGTCGGCGCGACCGCAACCGGGTCGGCGAGAACAGGCGCGACCACCGCCGGTGCAGCGGGCGGCGTCACGACAGGCGTGCTCGGCGCAGCGTGCCGCGGGCGGGG
>NZ_JADCNH010000115.1 GCF_018904615.1 Verticiella alkaliphila
CGACAGCGCCGAGCGCTGCCTCACGCATTGGCAGACGCACGGTCTCGCCCGACCCCGCTTGTGGCACACCGAACTGGACGTGACCACTGGCGATGCCTCGCTCTTCAAGGGCGCGGCAGGCTGGGTCTATCTGCAGGCACGGCTGCTCGCGCCCGAGCGCATCCCGTGTGCATTGCTGCCGCTGCCGCGCGGCTGAGATCAGGAGAAGCCCTGCTTGTGCAGACCGGCGCCAGACACGCTGGCGAGCGTGTCGTCGTCCAACACCTCTTGCTGCGCGAAATGCTGGCGCAACGCGTCTTCCGACACGGTGACGCCCTGGGCGCGGGCGCGTTCCACGATCAGGGCTGCCGCCTGCGCCGGGC
>NZ_JADCNH010000116.1 GCF_018904615.1 Verticiella alkaliphila
CACAGATGCAGGCGGTCCTGGATCGCTGGTCGAACCGCCGCCAGGTCATTCCACCGGAACTGATCGGGAAGATTGCGCCCACCAGGCTGGAGAGCATCAACTTGCGGGGTGTGTTTCGCTTCCCGGTTGACCGCTATGCTGACCAAATCCTGCCTTCGCGGCCAAATGCATCGATAACTGGCACCAATGGATGAAACCGACCACGGTTTGACGCCACGAATCGCAGATTTGAAAGTGAACAGGAAAGTCAATGAAATCAACGATCTACCAACACCACCTCCGCGCCAGTGCTAGCTTTTCGTACCGTCACTTATTGCACTGAAAACGAGGAGACCCC
>NZ_JADCNH010000117.1 GCF_018904615.1 Verticiella alkaliphila
CATGCGCAGGAAACCAATATGGAGCGCCAGACCAAGCTTGTGGGAATCACCTCGGCGTGCATTGATTGCGTCGCGCTCGGCACCATCGAAGGTGAAAAATGCCTTCATCTCGAAGTCGCTGATATCGCGGGGGAGCCCACGCATCCCCAAAAACGTTGTGTGCCAACCCTGCATCGTGAACCTCAAAAGTGGGAGGCCACCATACCCGTTTACAAAGCGAACAGGAAAGTCAATGAAATCAACGGTCTACCCAGACCACCCCCGCGCCAGTGCTAGCTTTGCGTACCGTCACTTATTGCACTGAAAACGAGGAGACCCC
>NZ_JADCNH010000118.1 GCF_018904615.1 Verticiella alkaliphila
GGGCCGTGTCTCAGTCCCAGTGTGGCTGGTCGTCCTCTCAAACCAGCTACGGATCGTCGCCTTGGTGAGCCTTTACCTCACCAACTAGCTAATCCGATATCGGCCGCTCCAATAGTGAGAGGTCTTGCGATCCCCCCCCTTTCCCCCGTAGGGCGTATGCGGTATTAGCTACGCTTTCGCGTAGTTATCCCCCGCTACTGGGCACGTTC
>NZ_JADCNH010000011.1 GCF_018904615.1 Verticiella alkaliphila
CCGGCCCGGAGCCCGAGCCCGCACCCGCCACCTGCGCCGGTCGAGCCGCCCGTGGCTGCCAAGCCCGAGCCCGAACCCGAGCCGGCTCCCGCAGCGCCTGCCGAATCCGTTTCCCCGACGCCGACGGCCTCCGAGCCGCCCGTTGCCGACACCTCCGCGCCCGCCGTGGCCGAACCTGAACCGAAGACAGAAAACCTCGTGCCGCAAGCCCCCGAAGCCGCTCAGAACAAAGCGCCCACCAAGACGTCCGCACCTCCGACCACCGGCCGCTCGCCCGTGGGCGTGAAGCGACGTGCGCCGGCCGTCTCGGATCCGGCGGCAGATGAAGCCCGCGAACGTGCTCGCCAGCGCGCCGAGGCCGAGGCTGCGGCACTGCGCGACATGCTGAATCGTCCGCGCAAGGTGCTGCACGCGGCACCGCCGCCCAAGCCGGCTGCGCCGGCCGCAGCCGCTGCGCCCGCAGCCGGTGCACCCGCGGCTGGCGCCACGGCCAGCACGCTGCGCAAGCCGGCTGCCAAGCCCGGCGAAGCCGCCAAGAAGGAGCTCAAGGGCCCCGGCGGCAAGAAGATCATCAAGTCGGCCGAGGTGGCTTCCACCTGGTCCGATGACTCGCGCGGCAAGAAGCCGGCGGCCAAGGGCCGCGGCGGCGCCACGCCGGGTACCGGTCGTGGTGACGGCTGGCGTTCGGGCGGCGGCCGTGGTCGTGGTGGTCGTCAGCAACAGCAGCAGGTCCAGCAGCCGGCCGAGTTCATCGCCCGCGAAGTGCACGTCCCCGAGACGATCACGGTGGCCGATCTCGCCCACAAGATGTCGGTGAAGGCGGCCGAAGCGATCAAGGTGTTGATGAAGCTGGGCCAGATGGTCACCATCAACCAGGTGCTGGATCAGGAAACGGCCATGATCGTGGTCGAGGAACTCGGTCACACCGCCATCGCCGCCAAGCTGGACGATCCGGAAGCCTTCCTGGTCGACGAGGCGCCGGAAGGCGAGCACGCCCTGGAGCCACGCGCCCCGGTCGTCACCGTCATGGGCCACGTCGATCACGGCAAGACCTCGCTGCTCGACTACATCCGCCGCACCAAGGTCGCGACGGGCGAAGCCGGCGGCATCACGCAGCACATCGGTGCGTATCACGTGGAAACCCCGCGCGGCATGCTGACCTTCCTGGATACCCCGGGCCACGAGGCGTTCACCGCCATGCGTGCTCGCGGTGCTCAGGCCACGGACATCGTGGTGCTGGTGGTGGCGGCCGATGACGGCGTCATGCCGCAAACCCGCGAAGCCATTCACCATGCGAAGGCCGCTGGCGTGCCGATCGTGGTCGCGATCAACAAGATCGACAAGCCCGACGGCAACCCGGATCGCGTCAAGCAGGAGCTCGTCGCCGAGGAAGTCGTGCCGGAAGAGTACGGCGGCGATTCGCCCTTCGTGCCCGTGTCCGCCAAGACCGGTGCCGGCATCGATGATCTGCTCGAGAACATCCTGCTGCAGGCCGAAGTGCTGGAGCTGAAGGCACCTGTCGAGACCCCGGCCAAGGGCCTGGTGATCGAAGCCCGCCTGGACAAGGGCCGCGGCCCGGTCGCCAGCATCCTGGTGCAGAGCGGTACGCTGCGCCGTGGCGACATCGTCCTCGCCGGCGCCAGCTATGGCCGCGTTCGTGCCATGCTGGACGAGAACGGCCGCAACACGGCCGAAGCCGGTCCGTCGCTGCCCGTCGAGATCCAGGGCCTGACCGAAGTCCCGGCTGCCGGTGACGAAGTCATGGTGTTGACCGACGAGCGCAAGGCGCGCGAAATCGCGCTGTTCCGTCAGGGCAAGTTCCGCGACGTCAAACTCGCCCGCCAGCAGGCCGCCAAGCTCGAGTCGATGTTCGACAACCTGGGCGAAGGCACGCAGACGCTGCAGCTCGTCGTCAAGACGGACGTGCAGGGTTCGCAGGAAGCACTGGTCACGTCGCTCCTCAAGCTCTCCACCGAGGAAGTGCGTGTGCAGGTCGTGCACGCCGCAGTTGGCGGCATCACGGAAAGCGACATCAACCTCGCGATCGCCTCCGGCGCCGTGGTGATCGGCTTCAACGTGCGTGCCGACCAGTCGGTCAAGAAGGTGGCAGAAGCCAACGGCGTTGACATCCGCTACTACAACATCATCTACGACGCCATCAACGAAGTGAAGTCGGCGATGTCGGGCATGCTCGCACCGGAAAAGCGCGAGGAAGTCATCGGCATGGTCGAGATCCGCGAAGTGTTCAGCGTCTCGCGCATCGGCAACATTGCGGGTTGCATGGTCACCGATGGTGTGGTGCGTCGCGATTCCCAGATCCGTCTCTTGCGCAACAACGTCGTGCAGTGGACGGGCCACCTGGATTCGCTGCGCCGCTTCAAGGACGACGTCAAGGAAGTCAAGCAGGGCTTTGACTGCGGTATCACGCTCAAGGGCAACAACGATATCGCGATCGGCGACCAGCTCGAAGTCTTCGAAGTGCGTGAAGTGGCCCGGACCCTGTAATGAGTCGACATCAGCCCAAGACGATGCCGGCGCGCAATCAGCGCCTCGCAGATCAGATCCAGCAGGATCTGGCCGGCATCATCCAGCGCGAGATTCCGATCTCGCGCGCCGGCCTCGTCACGCTCACGGGCGTGGAGCTGACCGCGGACTACGCCCATGCCAAGGTGTATTTCACCGTGCTGGGCGCGGAACCCGCGCAGGCTCAGGCCGTGCTCGACGAGAAAGCCGGCTGGCTGCACTCGCAGCTCTTCAAGCTTCTGCACATCCATACCATCCCGACGCTGCACTTCCTTCATGACGAGCAGCTGGCGCGCGGGTTTGCGATGAACGAGTTGATCGAGCGGGCCAACCGCCCGGGCACGCGCGCGGACGACGCGACCGCCGAGCCCGAAGACCCTGACGACAAGACCGCCTGAGCGCGGCGAGTCGTTTTTTCACAGTTTTTGTTGGTGAACCAATGGCATCGCGGCGCGGCCTGGCGATCGATGGCGTGTTGCTGCTCGATAAGCCCATCGGGCTTTCGAGCAACCACGTTCTGCAACGTGCGCGGCGTATCCTGAACGCACGCAAGGCCGGTCACACCGGTACGCTGGACCCGTTCGCCACGGGATTGATGGTGCTTTGCTTCGGCGAAGCCACCAAGTTCTCGGGCGGCATGTTCGAGGCGGATAAGGCCTATGCGGCCACCGTGCAGTTCGGTCAGGAAACGGACAGCGGCGATCTTACGGGTACGCCCGTCGGGGATGCCGTGCCGGGTCCTTACGACTGGCTGGCCGACGAGGCGTCGGTGACCCGTCTGCTGGCAGGCTTCGTTGGCGTGCAGCAGCAGGTGCCGCCGATGATCTCGGCCTTGAAGCGCGACGGCAAGCCGTTGTATGCGTATGCCCGCGAGGGCATCGAACTCGAGCGCGAACCGCGCGAGATCACGATCCATGGCATCGAGCTCGTCTCCCGGGACGTGGCGGCGGGCCAGATGGTGATCTCCGTGGCCTGTAGCAAGGGCACCTACATCCGCACGCTCGCCCAGGACATCGGGCGAGCGGTAGGGGCAGGGGCCCATTTGACGACGTTGCGGCGCACGCGGACGGCGGGTTTCGACCTGGCCCAGGCGCTCACGCTGGAACAGCTGGAAGCGATGGCCGAGCCGACGGCTGCGCTCCTGGCGCCGGACAGCTTGCTGGCAGATCTGCCGGTGTGTGGTCTCGAGCCTGCGCTCGCCACACGCTTCAGCCTCGGCCAGACCGTTGCGGCCCCGCCCGGGGGCCCGTCGGCGGGGCGCACACGCGTTTACGGTCCGGGCGACACCTTTCTGGGTACGGCCCGCCGGGTAGGCGGCTGGGTGAAACCCGACCGATTAATGGCATTGAACAAGGAATCTTCGACATGACACGAGCGCTTCGCAACGTCGCGATCATCGCCCACGTGGACCACGGCAAGACGACGCTGGTCGACCAACTCCTGCGCCAATCCGGCACCTTCCGTGACAACGAGAAGATGGCCGAACGCGTGATGGACTCCAACGACATCGAAAAGGAGCGTGGCATCACGATCCTGTCGAAGAACTGTGCGGTGGAATACGAAGGCACGCACATCAACATCGTCGACACCCCGGGGCACGCGGACTTCGGTGGCGAAGTCGAGCGCGTGCTCTCGATGGTCGATGGCGTGCTGCTGCTGGTCGATGCCGTCGAAGGTCCGATGCCGCAGACCCGCTTCGTGACCAAGAAGGCCCTGGCCCTGGGTTTGAAGCCCATCGTCGTGGTCAACAAGGTGGATCGCCCGGGTGCGCGTACCGACTTCGTCGTGAACGCCACGTTCGATCTCTTCGACAAGCTCGGCGCCACCGAAGAGCAGCTCGACTTCCCGGTCGTGTATGCCTCGGGCCTGAACGGCTTTGCCGGCATGACCGACGACGTGCGCGACGGCGACATGCGTCCGCTCTTCGAAGCCATCCTCAAGTACGTGCCTGTGCGTAACGACGATGCTGATGGTCCGCTGCAGATGCAGATCATCTCCATGGACTACAGCTCCTACGTCGGCAAGATCGGCATTGGCCGCGTGAACCGTGGCCGTGTGCGCGGTGGCCAGGACGTGGTCGTGAAGTACGGTCCCGATGGCGCCCCGATCAAGGGCCGCATCAACCAGGTGCTGATGTTCAAGGGCCTGGAGCGCGAGATCGTCGAAGAAGCCCAGGCTGGCGACATCGTTCTCATCAACGGTATCGACGACATCGGCATCGGTGCCACGGTGACCGACCCGCTGCAGCAGGATGCGCTGCCGATGCTCACCATCGACGAGCCCACGCTGACCATGAACTTCATGGTCAACACCTCGCCGCTGGCCGGTCGCGAAGGCAAGTTCGTCACCAGCCGCCAGCTGCGTGACCGCCTCGATCGCGAGCTCAAGTCCAACGTGGCGCTGCGCGTGCGCGACACGGGTGATGACACCGTGTTCGAAGTGGCGGGCCGGGGCGAACTGCACCTGACCATCCTGCTGGAGAACATGCGCCGGGAAGGCTACGAGCTGGCCGTGTCGCGCCCGCGCGTGGTGTTCAAGGAGATCGACGGCGTCAAGTGCGAGCCGTACGAAATGCTGACCGTGGACGTCGAAGACGGCCACCAGGGCGCCGTGATGGAAGAGCTGGGCCGCCGCAAGGGCGACCTGCAGGACATGGCCCGGACGGCCGGGGCCGCACCCGCCTGGAATACCGCATCCCGGCGCGTGGCCTGATCGGCTTCCAGGGCGAGTTCCTGACGCTCACGCGCGGCACGGGCCTGATGAGCCACGTGTTCGACGAATACGCACCGGTGCGCGAAGGCGGCCTGGGCGAGCGTCACAACGGCGTGCTGATCAGCCAGGACGACGGCGCTGCCGTGGCCTACGCGCTGTGGAAGCTGCAGGATCGCGGCCGCATGTTCGTGAGCCCGGGCGAAGCCCTGTACGAAGGCATGATCATCGGCATCCACAGCCGTGACAATGACCTCGTCGTGAACCCGATCAAGGGTAAGCAGCTCACCAACGTGCGTGCCTCGGGCACCGACGAAGCCGTGCGCCTCATCACCCCGATCCAGCTCACGCTGGAGTACGCCGTCGAATTCATCGACGAGGACGAGCTGGTCGAAGTCACGCCCAAGTCGATCCGCCTGCGCAAGCGCTACCTGCAGGAACACGAGCGTCGTCGCGCCTCGCGCGAAGCCGCGGCCTGAGGGTAGGGGCCTGCCCGGGCTCTCGATGTCTGGTCATGGAGAACGCCGCCTGCGAGTAATCGCAGGCGGCGTTTTTCATGGGCGGCGCACGCTAGGTGGCGCGCCGCGCCAACCGCGCTGGCGCAGCGTGTATGGTGAGGCTTTTGGGAGATGCGCGTGAGAACACTCGGCCTGATCGGCGGCATGAGCTGGGAATCGACGATTCCCTATTACCGACAGATCAACGAAACCGTGAAAGCTCGCCTGGGCGGTCTGCACTCGGCGCATCTCGTGCTCTACAGCGTGGATTTCCAGGAAATCGAGCGTCTGCAGCACGCCGGGCAATGGGACGCGGCGGGCGAGCGTCTCGCGCAGGCGGCATACCGTCTGCAAGGCGCAGGCGCGCAGGGGCTCGTGCTCTGCACCAACACCATGCACAAGGTCGCGCCGCAGATCGAGGCCGCCGTGGGTATCCCGCTGTTGCACATCGCGGATCCCACGGCCGCCGCGATCCGGGCGGCCGGGCTGTCCCGGGTCGGGCTGCTGGGCACGCGCTTCACGATGGAGGAGGACTTCTATCGCGCCCGCCTCGCCGAGCGGCACGGCCTGGACGTCCTGATCCCTACGCCCGAAGATCGCGACACCGTGCACCGCATCATCTACGACGAACTCTGCCTGGGCGATATTCGCCCGGCGTCGCGCGAGGCCTATCTGGCCGTGATCGGGCGCCTGCGCGCCGCGGGTGCCGAATGCATCATTCTGGGCTGCACCGAGATCTCCCTGCTGGTGGCGCCGCACCATGTGCCGGATCTGCCGCTCTTTGACACGACGCAACTGCATGCCGTGCACGCGGCCGAGTGGAGCCTGCGGCCCTAACGCGGTGACCTCCGGCTGCTGACGTCTCGCGCCGGGCGAGCGCGCAACGCGCCCTCAAGCGTCCCCGGCCCGGCGACGTTCAGCCGTCACCGCGCGCATCGGCGGGCGCCGCGCGCAGTGTCTCCAGATGGATGGAAGTTTCCGAATTGCTGATGCCTTTGATGAGGCGGATGCGCTCCAGCGCACGGGCCAACTCGGGCAGGCTGGCCACGCGCAGTTCGGCCAGCAGGTCCCAGCGTCCATTGGTGGCGTGCAGCGCAAGCACGCTGGGCTCGCCCAGCAGCGAGGCCGTCACACGGCGTTCCTCGTTGCCGTCGATGGCGATGCTCATCCATGCCGTCAGCCCCGTGGCATCGTTGCCAGGGCGCAGGCGGACGGTGTAGCCCACGATGACGCCGTCGTCCTCGAGCTTGCGCAGGCGATTCGTCACCGTGCCGCGCGACACGTCCAGGCGCTTGGCCAGCGTGGCGACGCTTTCCCGGGCGTTGTGGCGCAGCAGCGACAGGAGTTGCTGATCGAGGTTGTTCATTCTGTCAGTCTACGCCTGCAGAACGGCAGGTTTTCAGCGATTTGTCATGATTTGTGTTCATGGGCATTGACGCTCGACTGTGCCAAGCTGAGCACACCGAGAACGCCGCTGCGAGGTGCATCATGTCCGGACTCTCCAAGATGCCTGTGCCTGTGCGCACGGATTTCCTGGCCAGCGCGGCGGCCGCGCGATGGGTGGCGCGCGAGGGCGTCGTCGCCTGCCTGCGCGGCATGGCCGACGCCATCCGCAGCGCGGATTGCCGACAGTGATGGCATTCGGCGCGCTGGCCGACGTCGCGACGGCATGCCCGTCTTTCTGAGCGAGCTCACCCTCACCACGGCGTTGCGCACGGCGGCCACGTCCGCCATGGCGGCCCGCTGGCTGGCGCGACCGGACAGCCGGGTGATGGCGTTGATCGGCAACGGGGCGCAGAGTGAATTCCAGGCACTCGCCTTTGTCGGCCTCTTGGGCATCCAAACGCTGCACCTGTACGACGTGGACGCCGATGCCACGCGCAGGCTCGTGCGCAATCTCGCGCCGTATGCCCGGACGCTGGGGTTCGATCTGCACCCGTGCGCTACCGTGGCCCAGGCGGTTCATGGTGCCGACATCGTGACCACGGCCACCGCAGACAAGTCCCGGGCCACCATCCTCGCCGCCGACGCCATCGGCCCGGGCACCCATGTGAACGCGATCGGCGGCGATTGCCCCGGCAAGACGGAACTGGATGCCGGCCTCTTGCAGCGGGCGGCGGTGTTCGTCGAGTACGAGCCGCAGACGCGGGTCGAGGGCGACATCCAGCAGATGCCGGCCGATTTCCCGGTGACCGAACTCTGGCGGGTGATCGCGGGCGAGGCGATCGGGCGGCGCACCCCGCAGGACATCACCATCTTCGATTCGGTGGGCTTCGCCTTGGAGGACTACGCGGCGATGCAGTTCATGCGCCATCGGGCGCGGGCCGCCGGCTTGCTGGAGACGCTGGATCTCGTCCCGGCGTTGGCCGATCCGCGCGACCTGTTCCAGCGGGTGGTTGAGGCCGGTCGCGATCCGGCGCCGTCGCGCGCCGCCACGCTCTCTGCAGGAGTGCCCGCATGACCGATGTGAATCGAGTGCCCGATGCCGAGATCACGTTGCCGGGGCTCACCTTGATCGGCGCGCCCAGCGACGCGGGCGCCGCCAGCCTGGGCGCCGCGATGGGGCCCGACGCCCTGCGCGTGGCGCAGATCGGCCCCGCGTTGCAACGCCTGGGGTTGGATGTCCGCGACCTGGGCAACCTGGCCGGCCCGCCCAATCCGCGCGGTGTGGCCGTGGATGGCGTGCGTCATCTGGACGAGTGCGTGGCCTGGAACCGGGCGGTGCAGGACGCGGTAGCCGGCGTGCTGGCCGAGGGCCGGCTGCCCGTGATGATGGGCGGAGACCATCAGCTCGCCGCCGGGTCGATCAGCGCGGTTGCGCAACATTGCCGCGTGCATGGCCGGCGTCTGCGGGTGCTGTGGCTGGATGCGCATGCCGATTGCAACACGCCTGCGATGTCTACCACGGGCAACGTCCATGGCATGCCGGTGGCGGCGCTGTGTGGGCTCGGTCCTCCTGCCTTGAGCGGGTTGTCCGACCGCACGCCCGCCTTGCCGCCGGGCAACCTGTGCCAGATCGGCCTGCGCAGTGTGGATGCCGAGGAGAAACACGTCATCCGGGACCTGGGCATCGAGGTCTACGACATGCGGGCGATCGACGAGCTCGGCATGCGTGAAGTGATGCGTCGCGCCCTGCACGGCATTGCCTCGCCCCAGGTGCATCTGCACGTGAGCTTCGATGCCGACTTCCTGGATCCGTCGATTGCCCCCGGTACCGGCACGCCCGTGCGGGGCGGTGTGAACTACCGCGAGGCGCAGCTGTGCATGGAGATGATCGCCGATACCGGCAGGCTCGCCTCGCTCGATCTGGTGGAGATCAATCCGGCGCTCGACGTGCGCAACCAGACGGCCGAGGTCGTCGTCGAACTCGTGCAAAGCCTCTTCGGCCAGAGCACGCTGGTGCGCACGCCCCTGCGCGCGCGGCGTTGACGGGAAAGGCGACGTTCCGGCCAATCGGCGTCATCGTTGCGGCCATTGACCGGGGGCTGGGTGCGCCCTAGATTGAACGTGCCCGACCGCGGCGCCGCCCGGCGCCTGCGGGACAGAGGCCACGACAACGATGGAGACAGCCCCATGACGGGTACTTTCTTGCCACAGCGCCGCGCCATCCTGGCGAGCCTCGCCGCGCTGGTCGCCACGACCGCCATTCCTGGCGCATACGCCGCGGAATCCGTGGACGCCTATCCCAGCAAGCCCATTCGCCTCATCGTGCCGTATCCGGCCGGCGGCGGCACGGACATGATGGCCCGCCTCGTGGCCAATCACATGTCTCAGCAGTGGAAGCAGACGGTGGTGGTGGAGAACGTGGCCGGGGCGGCCGGCCAGCTCGGCCTGAACACCGCTGCGCGCGCCGCGCCCGATGGCTACACGATCGCGCTCGGCATCAGCTCCTTCCTGCAGGCGCCGTATCTGTATCGCAACTTGCCGTACGACGTGCACAAGGATTTCGCGCCCATCAGCGTGCTCGCCTTCTCGACCAACCTCTGGCTCGTGCCGGCCGGCTCGCCGATCCAGTCGTTCCAGCAACTGGTGGACGAAGCGCGCAAGAACCCGGGCAAATTGAGCTACGGCTCGTACGGGGCAGGCACGTCGGCACACCTGCACATGGAGCGGGTCAAGCGGGCGCTGGGCATCGACATGACGCACGTGCCGTATAAAGGCGCGGCGCCGCTCCTGAACGACACCCTGGGCGGGCACGTGAACGTGGGCGTCGTGGACGTGACCACGGCCACGCCGCACGTCACGTCGGGCAAGGTACGCGTGCTTGCCGTGGACGGCGCGCGACGCGTGCCGACGGCCAAGGACGCGCCGTTGCTGTCCGAAGTCGGCGTGGAAGGCGTGGGCTCGAACGGCTGGTTCGCCTTCCTGGCACCTGCCGGCACGCCTCAGCCGATCGTGGATAAGCTCTCCACCGAGATCAATCGGATCATCCGTACGCCGGAGATGCAGGAAGCCTTCCAGGGCCTGAGCCTCATGCCAGGCGGCACAACGTCGCAGGAGATGGCGGCGCGCATGCAGAAAGAAGGCCCCATGTGGGGCCAGATGATCCGGGACATCAACCTGACGCTGGATTGAGGGTCGAGCGCGTCACCGGGAAGCGGTCAGTCCAGGCCGGTCTGGGCCTTGACCGCGTCCTCATGCAGCGATTCATTCAATTGATCCACGACGATGGCCCAAGGCGCATCGGCCTTGATCTGTTCGGCGACGAACTGGCGTTGCGCGTCGTTCCAGTACAGCGCATCGGCGATGTGCACGTCTGCCGGCAGTTGGCGCGTCCGGATGAAGTTCGCGATGGCCGCCTCGTCGGCATCCAGGCCCAGTTGCAGGAAGAGGTTGGTCATGGTCGGTTCTGCAGTGTTCACGCGAAGACTCCTGTCAGGGGAAGAGGCTGGAAGCGAATGGCTTAGCACGACCCGTACCGCAAGGGGAGGGCAAGGGTCGTGACGGCCTGATTCTTGCAGCGCCCGGCACAGCGCTGGGTCGGTCTGGCTCGGCACGCGCGGCACTGCCCGCCCGCTTGCGCCATCGCACGGCGCAGCTTCCTGCACGAGGCCCCTATGCGCTATCGCACCACCGCCGACTCTCTGGGCTACGCCTTCCCCGATCTGAAGACCGTGCTGGCCAAGGCCAGCCCTGCACGCTCGGGCGACCACCTGGCCGGCGTGACCGCCGAGAGCGCCGAGGAGCGGATGGCAGCGCGCGTCGTCCTGGCCGACTTGCCAATCACCGTCTTCCTGGACGAGGCGGTGATTCCCTACGAGGATGACGAAGTCACGCGTCTGATCCTGGACACGCATGATGCACTGGCCTTCGCGCCGATCCGTCACCTCACGGTAGGCGGGCTGCGGGACTGGCTCCTCCAGACCGAGACCGATAGCGCGGTGCTCGCCGCCGTCGCCCCCGGCATCACCCCCGAGATGGCGGCGGCCGTGAGCAAGCTCATGCGCAACCAGGACCTGATCCTCGTGGCGCGCAAATGCCGCGTCGTCACCCGCTTTCGCAACACGATCGGGTTGCCGGGCCGCCTGTCGGTGCGGCTGCAGCCAAACCACCCCACCGATGATGCCCGGGGGATCGCCGCGAGCATGCTCGATGGTCTGTTGTATGGCGCGGGCGATGCCGTGATCGGGGTCAATCCGGCCAGCGATTCGCTGAGTGCCTTGACGCGCCTGTGGCAGCTCATGGACGACGTGCGCGAGCGTTTCGCGATCCCGACGCAGAGCTGCGTGCTCACCCATGTCACGAACCAGATCGCGGCCATCGAACGCGGGGCACCCGTGGATCTGGTCTTCCAATCCGTGGCCGGCACCGAGCAGGCCAACGCGGGCTTCGGCATCGATCTCGCGCTGCTGCGCGAGGCGCGCCAGGCCGCGCTGGCCCTGGGCCGGGGCACGGTGGGCGACAACGTCATGTACCTGGAGACTGGGCAGGGCAGCGCGCTCTCCGCAGGCGCGCATCACGGCGTGGATCAGCAGACCTGCGAAGCCCGGGCCTACGCCGTCGCGCGCGAACTCAAGCCGCTGCTGGTGAACACCGTGGTGGGGTTCATCGGCCCAGAGTATCTGTACGACGGCAAGGAGATCATCCGCGCGGGGCTGGAGGATCATTTCTGCGGCAAGCTGATGGGCGTGCCCATGGGCTGCGACATCTGCTACACCAACCATGCCGAGGCCGACCAGGACGACATGGACACGCTGCTCACCCTGCTCGGGGCGGCGGGCGTCACCTTCATCATGGGCGTGCCCGGCGCGGACGACGTGATGTTGAACTACCAGAGCACGTCGTTCCACGACGGCGTCTATCTGCGCGAGGTGCTGGGCTTGCAGCGCGCACCGGAGTTCGAGGCGTGGCTGGCGCAGATGCGCATCATCGATGCGCAGGGGCGGCTGGGCACGGTCGACGGCAGCCACGCGCTCATGCGGCAGTTGCCGACGCTCGGAGGCCAAGGATGACCACCGAACCGACCGTGCCAGCCGATGCGTCGCCCGAAGCTTCAGATCCCACGCACTCGCCGCCAGACCTCTGGCGGCGTCTTCAGGCCTTCACGCCCGCGCGCATCGGGCTGGGTCGCGCCGGGGCGAGCCTACCGACGGCCGAGGTGCTGCGTTTCGGGTTGGCCCATGCGCGCGCTCGCGATGCCGTGCACCACCCGCTGGATCCCGACGCACTGGCCGCGGTGCTCGCGGCTGACGGGTTCCGATGCCTGACAGCGCGCAGTCAGGCGCCGGATCGGCCCACCTACCTGCGCCGCCCGGATCTGGGGCGAGCGCTGGATGCGGACGACGCGACACGGCTCAAGCACGAGGCACCGGCCCCGGAGATCGCTGTCGTCGTGGCCGACGGCCTGTCGGCAGTCGCGGTGGAACGTCACGCGCCCAGCCTGCTGTGCGCGTTGCGCGACACGTCGCCGGCTGACTGGGAACGTACGCCCATCGTGATCGTGGAGCAGGGGCGCGTGGCCGTGGGCGACCCCATCGGCGAGGCGTTGCGCGCTCGATTGGTGATCGTGCTGATCGGCGAGCGGCCCGGGCTCAGTTCGCCGGACAGCCTCGGCATCTACGTCACCTTTGATCCGCGCCCTGGACGTCGCGACAGCGAGCGCAACTGCATCTCCAACGTGCGGCCTGAGGGGCTCACGCCCGCGGAGGCGGCCCGCAAGCTGAGCTATCTCGTGCAACAGGCGCTGCGCCTGGGGTACTCCGGCGTCCGGCTCAAGGACGATAGCGAGGCGGCATTGACGCCGTCTCAAGCTCCGGACGTCCTGGATTGACCCGTTTTGCGTGCGGCGCGTACGGTCGGCCGGCCCTGCACGGCGTTGCGTAGTATCGTCGCGTCACGCCAACGCCTGAACCTCCGTCGTGTCTTCTCCCGCCTCGCCGTCCCCTCTGCGCCTTGCCGCACTCGATGCTCACCTTCAACGCGCAGATGCGCGGCCCCGTCTGGCCGGCCTGCCGCGCTTCATGCTGGAGTTTCTCTACTTCGGCATCAAGGAGGCGCGCGCGTGCCTCTTCGTCGGGCTCTTCTTCGCGGCCGTGTTCCTCGTGCCCCGCGCCGGCCTGTGGTTCATCCCCCGCTACGATGCCTTGCTGATCATCGCGGTGGCGATCCAGGCCTGGATGGTGTGGACCAAGCTCGAGACGCTCGACGAGCTCAAGGCGATCACGGTCTTTCACGTGATCGGCTTCGCGCTGGAAGTGTTCAAGACGTCAGGCAGCATCCAGTCGTGGTCCTACCCGGACTTCGCCTACACCAAGGTCTTTGGCGTGCCGCTCTTTGCGGGCTTCATGTATGCGGCCGTCGGCAGCTACGTGATCCAGGCGTGGCGGCTCTTCGATCTGCGCATCCGCCATCATCCGCCGTACTGGATGGCCTGGCTCACCGCGATCCTGCTCTATGCGAACTTCTTCACGCACCACTACATCGGCGACTACCGCTGGTACATCGCAGCCTGCGTGCTGGGCCTCTACGCGCGCACCACGGTCATCTTCCGGCCGCTGGATCGCGACCGTCGCATGCCGCTGCTGCTTGCCTTCATCCTCATCGGCTTCTTCATCTGGCTGGCCGAGAACATCAGCACCTTCTTCGGTATCTGGGCCTATCCGAACCAGCTGGGCGCGTGGTCCACGGTGCACCTGGGCAAATGGAGTTCGTGGTCACTGCTGGTCGTGATGACCTTCACGATCGTCGCGAACCTGAAGCACATCAAGGCGAGCATCCACGTGCCGGATTGACGGGGGCGGCAGGCCACCGCCCCTTGGGCGTCACACCGAGATCAGGCTGCGCACGCCCTTGTCCTGCATCTCGGCGCCGGGCCCGTGCGCGATCACCTCTCCCCGGTCCATCACCACATAGTGATCGGCCAGCATCTCGGCGAATTCGTAGTACTGCTCCACCAGCACGATGGTCATGCCGAATTCATCCACCAGCCGGCGCAGCGTGCGGCCGATGTCCTGGATGATGTTGGGCTGGATGCCCTCGGTGGGCTCGTCCAGGATGAGCACGCGCGGCTCGCTCATGAGCGCGCGGCCGATGGCGAGCTGCTGCTGCTGCCCGCCCGACAGATCCCCTCCGCGGCGCGATTTCATGTCCTTGAGCACGGGAAAGAGCTCGTAGATCTGGGCTGGGATGCCCTTGGGCGCCTTGCGGCTCGCGGCGCCCACGAGGAGGTTCTCCTCGACGGTGAGGCGCGGGAAGATCTCGCGCCCCTGCGGCACGTAACCCAGCCCGGCCGCGACGCGGGCGTGCGGCTTCAAGGCTTCGAGCGCCTGGCCGTGCCACTGGATGCTGCCAGAACGGATCGGCACCACGCCCATGAGGCATTTGAGCAGGGTGCTCTTGCCCACGCCGTTGCGCCCGAGCAGCACCGAGAGTTTGCCCTCGGGCGCCTGCAGGCTCACGTCGCGCAGGATGTGGCTGCCGCTGTAGTACTGATTCAGACCTGCGATGTCGAGCATGGCTACCGCCCCAGATACGATTCGATGACGCGTTCGTCGGACTGGACCTGCGCGAGCGTGCCCTCGGCAAGCACGCTGCCTTCGGCGAGCACCGTCACGCGGCCCTGTTCGCCGGCCAAGGCCGCCACGAACGCCATGTCGTGTTCGACGACCATCATCGAGCAGGTGCCGCGCAGGCTGTTGAGCAGTTCTGCGAGCTGCATGGTCTCGTCGTCACTGATCCCGGCGGCCGGCTCGTCCAGCAGCAGGAGTCGTGGCTCCTGCATGAGCAACATGCCGATCTCCAGGCGCTGCTTCTGGCCATGCGAGAGTTCTCCCGCCGCGCGGTGGGCCACGCCGGTGAGCGCGGTGCGCTGCAAGGTGTCGTCGATCGCCCGCAGGGCGGCGGGCGAGGGCTTCGCGCGCAGAGCGCGGAACCAGCGTTTGTCGGTGGCACGTGCCAGATCCAGGTTCTGCCACACGGTATGGTTCTCGAACACGGTGGGCTTCTGGAACTTGCGACCGATCCCGGCCTGGGCGATGGACGCCTCGTCCATCTTGGTGAGGTCCAGCGTCTGGCCCAGGAACACAGTGCCCTTGTCGGGCCGTGTCTTGCCGGTGATCACGTCCATCATCGTGGTCTTGCCCGCGCCATTGGGGCCGATGATGCAACGCAGCTCGTTGTTGGCGAGCATGAGGGACAGCCCGCGCAACGCGCGAAAGCCGTCGAAGCTCACCTCCACGTCTTCGAGATAGAGGATCTGGCCGTGCGTGACGTCGATGGCGTCGCGATCGCGCAGGTGCGCACCGCTGGCGTCGCTGGCAGTACCGAGGATGGCGCTCATGGGCGGGCTCCTTCGCGGCGACGTTGGATGAGGCCGATGATGCCGCGCGGCAGCAGCAGCGGGCCGAGCACGAAGATCGCACCCAGGAAGAACAGCCAGTACTCGGCGAACCACGCCGTGAAGAGGGTCTTGGCGCCGTTCACGCTGATGGCGCCGATGATGGGCCCGAGCAGGGTGCCGCGTCCGCCGATGGCCACCCAGATCGCCATCTCGATGGAGTTGACCGGCGCCATCTCGCCGGGGTTGATGATGCCGACCTGCGGCACATAGAGGGCACCGGCAAGCCCACAGAGCATGGCCGAGGCCGTCCACGCAAAGAGCTTGTAGCCCAGCGGGCGGTAGCCCAGGAACATCGTGCGGGTCTCGGCGTCGCGGATCCCGGTGAGCACTTGGCCGAAGCGCGAATCGACCAGGGCCCGGCACAGGAGAAAGGACGCCACCAGCAAGGCGAAGGACAGCAGCAGCAGGACGACGCGCGTGCCGGAATGCGCGATCGGAAAGCCCAGAATCGTCGTGAAGCCGGTGAAGCCGTTGTTGCCGCCAAAGCCCGTCTCGTTGCGAAAGAAGAGCAGCATCGCGGCGAAGGTCAGCGCTTGCGTGATGATCGACAGATACACGCCCTTGACCCGCGAGCGAAAGGCGAAGTAGCCGAAGATGAAGGCGATGAGGCCGGGCACCAGCACCGTCATCAGGATCGCCCACAGAAAGCTCGAGCTGCCCCACCAGAACCACGGTAGTTCCTGCCAGGAGAGGAAGGTCATGAAGCCTGGCAGGCCGTCGCCCGCGGCCTGGCGCATGAGGTACATGCCGAAGGCGTACCCGCCCAGCGCAAAGAAGAGCGCGTGGCCCAGGCTCAGGATGCCGCAATAGCCCCAGACCAGGCCCAGGGCGAGCGCGGCCACGGCATAGCAGAGGATCTTGCCGGTGAGCGTGAGGGCATAGTCCGACAGGTGCAGCGCATGGCCAGCCGGCATGACGAGCGCACCGACGGGCACGAGGATCAGCACGGCCAGGCACAGCAAGCCCAGCCACAGCCAGAAGCGGCGGCCGCCATCCGCATCGCGCTGCGGCGCGGCAGGGCTGGCCAGGGTGTCGTTCAGGGGAATCGCGGCCATGGTCATGCCTCCGCGTTGCGGCCCTTCAGGGCGAACAGCCCGGAAGGTCGCTTCTGGATGAAGAGAATGATGAGGAGCAGCACGGCGATCTTCGCGAGCACGGCGCCCCAGAAAGGTTCGATGAGCTTGGTGATGATGCCCAGGCCGAAAGCGCCGATCACGGCGCCCGCGAGCTGGCCCACGCCACCGAGCACCACCACCATGAACGAATCGATGATGTAGGCCTGGCCGAGATCCGGACCCACGTTGCCGATCTGCGTGAGCGCGCAGCCGCCGAGCCCTGCGATGCCGGCGCCGAAGGCGAAGGCCTGGGTATCCACGCGGCTGGTGGGCACGCCCGCGCAAGCCGCCATGCTGCGGTTCTGCGTGACGGCGCGGATGAAAAGCCCGAGTCGCGTGCGGGTGAGCACGAGCCACGCGCACAGCACCACGGCCACCGCGAAGCCGATGATGATGATCCGGTTCCACGGCAGCAAGAGGCCGGGCATCACCGTCAGCCCGCCGCTCATCCACGAGGGGTTCATCACCTCTACGTTCTGCGCACCGAAGACCATGCGCACCGTCTGCATGAGGAGCAGGCTGATGCCGAAGGTCGTCAGCAGCGTCTCGAGCGGGCGGCCGTACAGGTGACGGATCACCAGACGCTCCAGGACGACACCGACGAGGGCGGCGGCCGCGAAGGAGACGGGCAGCGCGGCCAGCAGGTACCAGTCGAAGCTTGCCGGCGCATATTGTCGGAACAGGTGCTGGACCACGTACGTGGCGTAGGCGCCGATCATCAGGAACTCGCCGTGCGCCATGTTGATGACGCCGATGAGACCGTAGGTGATCGCAAGACCGAGTGCGGCCAGCAGCAGCACGCTGCCCAGGCTGATGCCGGCGAAGAGCGTCCCGGCCTGGCGCGCACGGCGCTCGGCGGCATCGAGCTTCTGCAGGGCCGCGTCCGCGGCCTGGCGCACGTTGGCGTCAGGGTCGGCGCCTGCGCCGTCCACCAGGGGCAGCAGTCGCGGGCGATAGCGCGGGTTGCCTGTCTCGCCGATGCGGGTGGCGGCCTGGGCGCGCGCGACGGGATCCTGGGCACTCAACCCCATGAGCGCGGACAGGAGCACCATGCGCTCCTGCAGACCGGCATCCTGCTCGCGGGCGACGGCGCCATCCACCAGGGGGATGAGCGCCGGCGGTGGCGGCGAGCCGATCAGCGTATCGACCGCGCGGCTGCGCGTGGCGGCGTCGGGGTCTTGCAGCTCGAGCACGGCGGCTGCGGCACTCACCCGCGAGCGCAAGGCGTTGTTCAGGCGGGCTTCGGTGATCTCACCGGCGGCCAGGGCACGCAGCAGCGCTTGCGCCTCGGCATCGCCCGCCGCGCTCGCGTCGATGATCTGGCCGACGGCGGCCGAGCGGGCGCCAAAGTCGCGATCGGCGAGGGCCTCGCGCACGCTGGCGTCCAGCGCGTGGGCGGGCAGGGCGATCGCCCAGACCGCGAGGGCGAGCCCGAGCCAGCACGCCAGGCGCCAGGCCGGGCGAGAGAGAAGAGTGTGGGTCATGCGAGCTACCAGAAGGGGCCGGTCCGACGGGGATCGGGCCGATGGGCTGGCCGGTCAGGCTGGGACGACATCCCGAGTCGCGGCGCAGCGCGCCGGATGCCACCGCGCTGCCGCCCAGGGACAGCGCGGTGCGCTCGGCGTCAGGCCACCGTGTCGGGCTTGCCCTGGTTGCCGGGGACGTACGGGCTCCACGGCTGGGCACGCACCACCTTCGGCGTGCTCCAGACCACGTCGAACTGACCGTTGTCCTGGATCTCGCCGATCATGACCGGCTTGTGCAGATGGTGGTTGCCGTCCATCGTGAGCGTGAAGCCGGACGGGGCATCGATGCTTTGGCCGATGATGGCCTTGCGCACCGCATCGACGTCAGCCGTGCCCGCCTTCTCGACGGCCTGCTTCCAGAGGTGCAGGCCGACCCAGGTGGCTTCCATCGGATCGTTCGTGACGCGCCCGGCGCCGCCGGGCAGATTCGCGGACTTCACGTAATCGGCCCAGCCCTTCTTGAAGGCGGTGTTCGTGGGATTGTCGACGGACATGAAGTAGTTCCAGGCCGCGAGATGGCCCACGAGCGGCTTGGTGTCGATGCCGCGCAGCTCCTCCTCGCCCACTGAGAAGGCCACCACCGGCACGTCCTGGGCCGACAGACCCTGGTTGGCGAGCTCACGATAGAAGGGCACATTCGAGTCGCCGTTGATCGTGGAGACCACGGCTGTCGGGCCGCCTTGCGAGAATTGGCGGATGTTGGCCACGATGGTCTGGTAATCCGCGTGACCGAAGGGCGTGTACACCTCCTGGATGTCGCTGTCCTGGAATCCCTTGGTCTTCAGGAAGGCGCGCAGGATCTGGTTGGTGGTGCGCGGGTACACATAGTCCGTGCCCAGCAGGAAGATGCGCTTGGCACCGCCGCCTTCCTCGGACAGCAGGTATTCGAGAGCCGGGATGGCCTGCTGGTTGGGCGCAGCACCCGTATAGAACACGTTGCGCGACATCTCCTCGCCCTCGTACTGCACGGGGTAGAAGAGCAGGCCGTTGAGCTCTTCGAATACCGGCAGCACGGCCTTGCGCGACACCGACGTCCAGCAGCCGAAGACGGCCGAGACCTTGTCCTGCGTGAGCAGCTGGCGCGAGCGCTCGGCAAAGAGCGGCCAATTGGAGGCCGGGTCCACCACCACCGGCTCGAGCTTGCGACCCAGCACGCCGCCCTCGGCATTCATCTGCGCGATCGTCATCAGCGCGACGTCCTTCAACGAGGTCTCCGAGATCGCCATCGTGCCCGAGAGCGAGTGCAGGATCCCCACCTTGATCGGCGTCTTGTCCTGAGCAAAGGCCAGCGGCATGCGGCCCGCCAGGGCGGCGGCGCCGGCGGCAGAAGCCAGCTTGAGCAGGGTGCGTCGTTGCATGATCGATTCCTTGGGATGAACGCCAGCGGTGTCTGGCTGCGTTGCTTTTTATGCAAGCACCATGCCATTTTTGGTTACCGCAGGATGGATGCCGGCAAGTACACCGTCTTGTGTACTAGCTGGTGTCCAACGCTGGTGCGAGTGCACCATCCCCAGGCATGCCGCGCGCCACGATGGGGCTCATGGCCCCATCGCGTACCGATCAGGGGCGGCAGAGGGGCCGGGCTTCCCAGTCCTTCAGCGCGATGGTGCGAACTTGGCCGTCGTCGGCCGTGCCCTGGTAGGACGCGCACTGGCGGGCGTCGTAGACGATGCGCGCATCGCGAAGGCCATGCGTCTTGTCCGCCCCCTGGAAGGCCGCCACCTCGGCGCTGCGATAGGCTTCCGCGCGTTCGGCCGGGTCGACGTGAGCGCAAGCAACCAGGGACAGGGTGAGCACGAGCAACGGGAGGCGGGTCATGGGGCGTCCGAAAAAGGGGTTCTTGAGGTGACCGCGAGCATACCGCAGCAGCAGGCCATGCCTGCGAGCCTGACTGCTGATGCCGGTGGCGGTGCACGACGTCCTGCCGGCCTCACAGCCAGCGCGGGCCGACCTGCGGAATTGGCGGCGAAAGCTGGCGTTGCTCGCCCGAGTGCCGGCCACGGCTTGGCGGGATAATCCCGCGCAGCGGCTGCCGTGGGGCGCCGCCATCGACGGAGTCATTCCATGCGCGACGCGCGACGCGGTACCCCTTGGCAGCGTTGGGCCGCTGTCCTCGTCATCGGACTGGCAGGCTGCACGACCCTCGGCCATGGTTTCGATGCGGACGGGATCAGCCGCCTCGTGCCGGGCCAGACCACCTTCCAGGAAGCGCGCGTGCTGTTGAAGGCGGCGCCGGCACAGACGTACCGCGCCGTGGACGGCTCGTTCCAGGCCTTGTGGTCGCACGGCTGGCGTGGCCCGGTGGATTCGCACCTGACCCGCTCGGCCATGCTCGCCTTCGACAGCGCGGGTCGCTTCCGCTCGGTGGTCGATACGCAGAACATCATCGTCGACGAAGCCGCCCTGGATCGCCAGCGCCGGCAGGCCGTGTGTCTCGCCCAGGGCCTGCCCTGGCCGTGCGATGTGCCCGTGATCCTGCCGCGCCCGCTGAGCGTACCCGTGCCGCTCGCGCCGGCGGCCGTCGAGGGACCGAGCGGCTGCTATACGGAAGGCAACAGCGTGACGATCTGCCCGCGGCTCTGAGCAGGGTCTGGCATCGGCGATTACAATAGCGGGTTGTCCCGGGCTTTCCGGGTTCAGGATGAATACGCCGTGAATACCAACCCCTGGTCGCTCTGCGTGGCCCCCATGCTCGACTGGACGGACCGCCATTGCCGCTACCTGCACCGGCAATACGCGCCGCACGCCCGTCTCTATACCGAGATGGTGACGACGGGTGCGCTGCTGCATGGCGACGTGGCGCGGCATCTGGATTTCGATGCGGCCGAGCATCCGGTGGCCTTGCAGCTGGGGGGCAGCGAGCCCGCCGATCTTGCTGCGGCCGCGCGGCTGGGTGAGCAGTGGGGCTATGACGAGATCAACCTGAACTGTGGCTGCCCCTCCGAGCGCGTGCAGAAAGGCGCGTTCGGCGCCTGCCTGATGGCCGAGCCCGGGCTGGTGGCCGATGGCGTGAAGGCCATGCGTGACGCGGTGTCGATCCCGGTCACGGTCAAGCATCGCATCGGTCTGGATTACGACGAAAGCTATGGTCCCGTGCGGGATTTCGTCGGCACGCTGCGCGAGGCGGGCTGCGACGTCTTCGTCGTGCACGCGCGCAACGCGGTCTTGAAGGGCCTGTCACCCAAGGAGAATCGCGACATTCCGCCGCTGCGCTATGGCGTCGTGCGCGCGTTGAAGCGGGACTTCCCGGACGCGGTGTTCGTGCTGAATGGCGGGCTCGCCACCGTGGATGCCTCGCTCGCCGCATTGGCCGAGGACGCCGAGGCCGGCCCGGCGCTGGACGGGGTGATGATCGGTCGCGAGGCCTGGCACCGTCCGCGTATCCTGGCCGAGCTTGCCGAGCGGCTTTGGCCTGGCGAGGCATTGCCGGACGACGATACGATCGTGGCGCGCATGGCGCAGTACGCAGCCCGCGAGGTGGCGCGTGGCACGCCGTTGCGCTGCGTGGTCAAGCCCATGCTGGGCTTGGGCAACGGGCAGGTGGGCGCCGCCGTTTTCGCCAATGGCTGTCGGATTCGCGCCGGCTGGCCGCCGGCGACGCCGGGCTCATCACGCAAGCGTGGGCGCATGTGGCCGCGGGCGCAGGCCGGCTCGCGGCCTGACCCCCCCACGGTGTCGCTCAGGGCGCCGACGGGTTGCCGGTATCGGTCGGCCAGTCGCGAATGTAGGCCTTGAGCATGTTGTTCTCGAACTCCTGCGCGTCCACCACAGCCCGCGCCACGTCGTAGAACGAGATCACACCCAGCAGGGTGGGGCCGTCCATCACCGGCAGGTAGCGGGCGTGGCGCTGCAGCATCAGCCGGCGCACCTCGTCGATGTCGGTATTGGGCGACACGCTCACCGGGGCATCGTCCATGACGGAGCGAATGGTGCTCTCCGGGCCGATGGTGCATTCACACACGTGCATCTGGCGGATGATCTCGCGGAAGGTGAGCATCCCGGCAAGCTGGCCGAACTCCATGATCACCAGCGAACCGATGTCATGGGTGGCCATGGTGTCCACCGCCTGGCGGATGGGCATGTCTGGCGTGGCGGTGTAGAGGGCGTCGCCCTTGACGCGAAGTATCTCGTGAACTTTCAACATGGTGGTCTCCCGGCGCCGCGGTATGCCCGCGTGCATTCCGCTGATTCTATTCCTTGCCGGCGATTTGCGCGTCGGGGGAAGCGAGCGCCTCGGCCAGCGTGGGCATTTCCCCGTGGGCGAGGCGTCGTCCGGTGTCGTGCACGATGCGCCGCAGCTCGGCGTCATTGGCGAGCACCGGCTGCGAGCGGTCGAGCAGGAAGCGGTCCAGTACCGGGCCGAGCGAAGCGACGGCCGGATCGCAGACGAGCGCCCAGCGTTCGCGTGCGCCCTCGCCGATCCGGGCCACGTAGCCGATCTCGGCCAGGCCATCCAGCACCTCGGCCAGCTCGTCGTGATTCAGCTGCAACCGGCGATTGAGCGTGCGCCCGGCCAACCCAGGCGGCACGCTGCCGCGCGCGGCGCTCAGCTCACGCAGCACGTTGAGCGCATCGAGATACGGTGCGCCGGCCTGCCGGTTGATCTGCAAGCGGCCCAGCCGGATGAGCGGCATGCTGGCCGCCACCGTCGCGCCAAAGAGCACGACGACCCAGGACAGCCACAGCCAGAGCAGGAAGATCGGCAGGATGGCGAAGGCGCCATACACCACGGTGTAGGTCGGGAACTTGGTGAGGTACCAGGCGAGCCCGGTCTTCATGAGCTCGAGCACGATGGCCGTGCCAAAGCCACCGGTGAGCGCATCGCGCCAGCGCACATAGCGGTTGGGCACGACGAGGAACATTGCCGTGATGCACAGCCCCGACACCAGCATGGGCAGGAAGGTGAGGGCGAGCCCGCCCATGGCGGACAGATCGCCCACCAGGCCCAGGGATTCGCGCGCGAGGAACGAGGTCGTCCACAGGCTCGCGCCGAGCATGATGGGCCCCAGGCTCAGCACGGCCCAGTACACCAGCATGCGTTGCATCAGCGGGCGCTGCCGCGTCACGTGCCAGATGTCGTTGAAGGCCTTGTCGATCGTCATGATCAACGAGACCGCCGTCACGACGAGAAAAAGACCGCCCAGGGCCGACAGGCGCGAGGCCTGCAGCGCAAACTGGTTCAGGTAGTTCATCACCGTGTCGGCCACGTTGACGGGCATCAGGCTCGTCACCATGAACTCGTCGAGCGCGAGGCGGAACTGCGCGAACAGCGGGAAGGCCGTGAAGAAGGCGAACACCACCGCCAGCATGGGCACGAGCGAGAGCACGGTGGTGAAGGTGAGCGCCGAGCCCACCTGCAGGACGTTCTCCTCGCCCGCACGTTGCGCGGCAAAGCGCAACAGCCGCAGCAAAGCGGCCGGGCGGTCGCGCATCGGCGCAGGCACCGGCTTGTCCTCCGGCGGCAGCGCATCGGCGAGGAGGGCATCATCGGCCGGATCGGCCGTGGTCGCAGCAGGGCGAATCATGGATGAGGTGCACCGCGCGAGCGGTGGTCACAGCAACGGGCCACCGGCGATAATAGCGCATGACTCCGATCGCCTCCTCCCGGCCCGCCGAGGCCGCCGTGCTCAACGACGGCCTGCGCCGCACCAGTGCCGGCCTGCTGATCCTGCTGATTCTGGTGTGTCTTGCGTGGGAGCTGGCGCTCGCGCCCGTGCACCCGGGCGGCTCGTGGCTGGTGCTGAAGGTGGTGCCGCTGCTGCTGCCCTTGCGAGGCGTGCTGCGGGGCAACCTCTACACCTTCCAGTGGGCGTCGATGCTGTCGCTGCTGTATGTGATGGAGGGGGCGGTACGGGTCGTGAGCGACCCGAGCCCGATCTCGCGGACGCTGGCCGGGATAGAACTCGCCCTGGCGGGCGCCTTCTTCGCGGCGGCCGTGATCTATGTGCGCCCGGCCAAGCGCGCCGCCAAGGCCGCGGCGCGCCAGGCTGGGCCGCGGGGCTGAGCCCCGGCCACACGGCGGATTAGCGCGAATCGCCCGCAGCTGCCAGAATACGCAGGGCGGGGGTGTCCACGCGGTGCGTCCCGGTCAGGGACGGTCCGCTGAACACGGAGGAGTCGCTGACGTCGGTCAACGTGCGGCGAGCGCTCTCGCGGCGAGCGGCAGCCGCTTCGTCCACGGGCAGTTGCGCCACGTTGTCGTCAGCCGGCGCTTCGTCGTGCTGCATGCGCTCAAGCATCTGCAGAAATTCCATCGCCAACTGGCGGCGGGTGGCATCCAGACCCTCATAGGAGCGTCGCAATTGCACCCATTCACTCTGCTCCAGGGAGCGGCCCCGGGCATTGGCAGGCGTGCCAGAAGCGCAGGCGCCCAGCGTGCGGGGCGGCTCCACCAGGGCGTACAGATCTGCGACAGTCACTTCCATGGCTCGCGCAATCGCTTCCAACCGGGGTACGGAAGGGTTCTGCCGGCCTGTCTCGATACGGGAGAGGTTTCCCGGGTCGAAGCCGGCGTCCAGGGCCACCATCTCCAGCTTGAGCCGGAGGGTTTCTCGGGTGTGCCGAATAGCTGCGCCAATATGCATAAGGATCTCTCTGCGCGTTGTCTCTCTAGGCTTGTAACATGAATATCGTTTATGTCACAAATAAGATGTTCTAACCTTAGCCGAAAGTATGAGGTCCTGTCGAGCCGGGTACTCAATCCGCTGCAATCGTGCTACTATCCTCGCTTCTTTGGGGCGGTAGCTCAGCTGGGAGAGCGTCGCGTTCGCAATGCGAAGGTCGGGAGTTCGATCCTCCTCCGCTCCACCAAGGATTTGTAAAAAGGCACGGCGCTGCAAGGCGCCGTGCCTTTTTTGTTTGGGCGCGGACTGCGCCCGCACCCCAACCTTCGAACCTCAGCCGCTCAAGGCCGGGCCGGTAGTTCAGGCGAGCCCAGTCGATCGCGCTCGAAGGGCACACGACGGATCTCGATCACGCTGTCCTTGCGGACGTCGTAGCGCACGTCCAGCGCCACATCGCCGCGCAGGCACCGCTCACCGCGACGTGCGGCCGGCGTGCAGGCCAGCAGGTAGGTGCTGACGACATCGACGTTGTCTGGAACCAGGCGGGTCTGGCGCAGCGTCGGCACGGTCTCCCGCTGGATGTCGCCGCGCTCACGGCGCAGGAAGCGGTCGGTCGCGGTGGTGATCGTCTCCTGCATCTGTGCGGTGAAGGCACGCCAGGGTGCAAATGCGAGCTCACGCACCGTCGCGCCCGTCGCGTCGAACGCCACGATGGCCGCGTAGGCGGGTGCGCGTTGCCAGGCCGCGGGCACGGCTGCATCCACCGTCAGTGGTGCGGGCGGTGTCGCGACGGCGTCGGTGAGCAACACGCGCATGCCTGTGCGTGTCGCCCACCAGGGTTGGTCCTGTGCCTGTGCGCGAAATTCGGCGGCGCAGGCCGCGACGTCCTGAGTGACTTGCTGACGCTTGTCCTGGGTCAGGCTGGCGTGCAGGACGGGCGTATAGAACGCCGCGCTGCCAGGCTCTTCCACCGCGAGGATCGGCATGCCACAGGCACGAAATGCGGCCTCGAGCGTGCGCATCTCCTGGCCTTGCGCGTTGCCCTGGGCATAGGCGCGACGCAGGCGTGTCTCGCAGGGCGTGCCCAACCGGCAATCGGCAGGGTCCGGGTCCATGGCAAGTCGGATGCGCGTGACCGGATCACCCTTGGGCGCCAGAACGACCTCGACGTAGCCCTTGCGCAGGTGCGTGTCGTGGACCTCGAGCTCGCCAGGGTAGAGGGCGTCGGCCAATTGCAGGGCGGCGTCGGCCGCGCTCGGGCTCGCGGCGCGAGCCCCGGCGGGTGCCAGCGCCATGGCTGCGATCAGCGCGAAGCCCGCCCACCGTGCGGGCGGCCGCGTGTCGGATCCTGCTGCGCGCGCTTGCCCGATGCTCGATAGGGCGTGCGCGGCATGCGTGGCGCGGTTCCGGATCGGGTGGGGCACCCGGGCGCCGGCGATGGGCGTGTCGGCCATGGTGGAGCCTCGGTGTCAGGGCGCAGCGCCGATGCGCGTGGCGGTCAGGTTGCGGCGATAGAACTGTGCCAGCGCCTTTTGAAAGACCGGGTTGGCCGCATTGGGCTCGCCGGGGCCCGCCGGGATGTGCACGACCGCCGCGCAAGCCTCTGCGCTGGCATGGGTGGTTGCCGTCACGCCCTGCGCCGCGGCGTCTTCGGTCTTCCACAGATCCGCGGCGATGGTGGCCGCGCTTTGTGCGGTGTCGCAATCCTCGTAGGCGAGCGAGATGGCCAGCGCGGCACCTTCGGGGCCTTGCAGGTCGGCCAAGGCAGCGGCGCCATACGGCGGCACACCCGTGGTGTTCTGGCCCATCGCCGCGGCCACCGCCTCGCGCGCGGCTGCCGGTGTCTTGCCCCTGAGGATGGCGGGATCGACAGCAGGCGCGAGGCCGAGCGCGGGGCCATACACCAGGGCCTGCACGATGTCGCCGCCGGCCGATGCGGCGCCTTCGACAGCGACGATGGCGGGGCCTTCCGCCGCGGTGTGGCGCGGCGAGCGCAGCGCCCGGACCGCGCCTGCTGCCGGGCCCTGAATGACGGTATTGCCCTGGAACGCCACGGCGGCGGTGCGACCCATCGGGCCTCGCCACGGATTGCCCGGCGCGCGCGCCTTCAGGTCCATGGCGTTGTCCTCGCCGTTCGCGAGGATGCCGCTGCGCTGCGTGAAGCCGCGTTCGGACAGTGCCGCCTGCAGTGTCTTCGCATCGGCCTCGCTGCGCAGGCCCCAAAGCGAGAACTCCGCGGGCGCCATGCCAAAGCCTGCGACGTAGGCGAGCTGGTCTGGTGCGATGCCGGCGTCCTTCTGCCACGTATCGCCCTCGGCCATCGCGAGAGACATGAGCGGCGCAATACCTTGCGCCAGCAACACCCGACCCAGGTTGTCGCGCGCCGGCGGCTTGCCCGTCAGGCGCTGCACCACGTCAAGATCGACGAAGCGCACGGGCCCGGTCTTGGCCTCCTGGAAGGCCGATTGCGGCACTTGGGCCAAGGCTGTCGCGAGTGCGTCCGGTGAGCCGGGTTCAGCGGCTGCGGACGTGCCGGCCAGGGCCGCGAACAAGGCCGCAGCCATGCGAATGGGAGGGTGCGAAGGACGTGGGCGGGGAAGCGGCATCAGGTCTCCGAGGCTAAGGCGGGCAAAGGCCCGCGTCGGGTCCAATATACCTACGATCCGTGTCTGAGGTGCCTTCGCGCGAGGGCCGCGCTGGCGCCGTCGCTGCCTCGATAGCGGCATCCTTGAGCAGCCGCTGCGATCGTCGCAGGCCTTTGCGCTGGCCGCGAGGCGGGCGGAACACCCCGCTGCGGTACTGCCTGCCATGGCTCAGTCGGCGGGATCCCGCGCCATCCAGGCGGCGTAGCCTTCATGCCCCAGTTCGCGCAGCCTGGCCTGGTTGCGCTCGGTGATGCGGTCCGCGTCCGGCAGCGCGTCCACGGCCCGGCCGACACTATCTTCGCGCAGCAGGTGCAGGATAGGGTATGGCGCGCGGTTCGTGAGGTTCTCCACGTCGTCCGGTTCGGCGTCGGCAAAAACGAAGTCGGGGTGGAAGCTCGCGATCTGGATCACGCCGCGCAGACGGCGTTGCTTCAACACGCGCTCGGCGTCGGTGAGCGCATGCGTGAAGGCGTGGAATTCCGCCAGCGCCTGCGGCAGGATCAGGAGTGTAGTGTCGATCACCTCGGGATCCGTGGCGGCGAGCCGATCCAGTTCTTCGCGCAGGGCGTCGAGCACGTCAGGTACGGTCTCGGCGCGGCAGACGACATAGCGGATCTGGCCCTTCTGGTGCACGGCACGTGCGAATGGGCAAAGATTCAACCCGATGACGGCGCGCGTGAGCCAGTGCGTCGTGGCGGCGATGACGGCGTCGTCGGTGGACTTGGTGGGAACGGACGTGGGCATGGGCGGCATTCTAGTCGCTGCCCGGTGCAGCATGCGCGCCGCCGTAGAATGCCCCGTCATCCTCACCGGGCCCAGGTCCATGAATCGAGACGATTACATCGCTGCCTTGCAGGCCGTGCTGGCCGCCCATGACGCGGCCGCGGAAGCCACGCTCGTCGGGCTCTTCGCGGCCTTGCCGCCGCGCGCGCAGGAGATCCATATCGTCGTCCACCCAGATCAAGACGGCGAGGGCACGTTCTCGGTGGTGGCGAGCTTGAGTGGCCCGGATCTTTTCGTGCTCAACAAGGCCATCGAGGGGCATCGGTACCTCTTCGACGTACGTCACACCGCCGAGGGCCTGTGGCCCGAGGTGCCGTACTTCGCGCATGCCGATGCGGCGTTCTCGGTGCAGGATGCGATCGTGGATACCGCGATGGCATGGGTCGCCGCGCGATGGGCGGCGGTGGCGCCGGGGCGTACGACGCTCCCGGGCTGGGTGTATGGCGAGGAAGGTTACGGCACGACCGATCCGCTGGCGCTGCCCGCCTGACGGCAGACAGCGCACCGGGAATCATTCCAGTCGGATGTTGTTGGCCTTGATGAGGCCCATCCACTTGGTGCGCTCGGCCCGCACGTAGGTGTCCATGTCCTGCGGCGTGCCGGGCAAGGCTTCCAGGCCGAGGGCGGCCATGCGCTCCTTGACCGGGCCCGAGGCCAGGGCGGCCTGCAAGGCCTTGGCCACGTCGTTCACGAAGGCGTCAGGCGTGCCTGCCGGTACCACCACGCCTTGCCAGGCGTAGGCTTCGAAGCCGTCCAGACCTTGTTCGGCCAGGGTAGGGACGTCCGGTGCGCGCGCGATGCGCTGCGGACTGGCTACCCCCACCGCGCGTAGCTTGCCGCCTTCGATGTACTGCAGAACGGTGGCCGTATCCAGGATGGCGGACGGGATCTGGCCGCCCAACAGATCGACGGCCGCGGGCGCGCCGCCCCGGTAGGGCACGTGCACCAGATTCAGCCCGGAGCGTTCACGCAGCAGTTCGCCCGCCAGGTGATGCGGGCTGCCGAGCCCCGCCGAGCCGTAGCTCACGGTGCCCTGTTTCTTTGCCCACTCGGTGAACTCGCGAAAATCCTTGGCCGGGACCTGCGGAGAGACGGTGAGCAGCAGCGGAAAGCGCGCCAGCATGCCGACGGGCTTGAAGTCTTTCTCCACGTCGTAGGGCAGCTTGGCGAAGAGGCCAGGGTTGGCCGCCAGCGTCGCGAAATCCGCGGTGAAGATGACGTTGCCGTAGTCCTTGGAGCGGGCGACATACTCCGCGGCGATATTCGTCGCGGCACCCGGCTTGTTGGTGACCAGGATCGGCCGGTTCAGGCCTTTGCTCAGCTGCTCGGCGATGGTCCGGGCCAGCACGTCGGAGCCGCCGCCGGCGGCGTAGCCCACGACCCATTCGATCGGCCGATCGGATTGCGCCATGGCCGGGGTGGCGGCCAGGGTGAGCGCGGCAAGGCTCAACAGGGCGCCGAGGGCGCGGCGGCGAAAGAGGGCAGGCATGTCGTCTCCAGGTGTTTGTTATATGCAAACGCATTAGAGAAGATCATACGCATGCGGCTTGCGCACGCCAGCGGGTTTACCCGGAAAGAGCGAGGCATGCGCGTCAGGGGCGCGTCGACGCCGTGCCCACTTGCGTACGGCGCCAGACGACGAGGCCAGCCACGCCGACGATAAGCAACAGCGGCAGCACGTCGGCAGCCAGCGTGAGCCCGATCCCCATCCCGCCCGCCGGGTCCGGAACGAGATCACCCTGGGGGAAGAGACGCCAGAGCAGCAGGCCGCTCACGAGCACCCAAGCCCCTGCGGCCAGGCCGGCAGCGCGCGCTGTCGTTTGTGCTTCACGGTGCGCCACGGTGCCACCAACGCCACGGGCCAGCCAGACGGCGATGCCTGCACTGAAGGCAACGTTCACGATGAGGAAGATCGACGTGATGATTTGGCCAGGAAGCCATCCCGAGCTCAGGAAGCTCAACATGAGCGTGATGAGGCCAACGTCGATCGCTCGACGCACCATGGCGAAGGCGAGCGCGAAGACGAGGACCGAAGTGATGGGGTGGGCGATGCGGCGCCCCTTCAAGAGCGCGAGGGCGATCACGCCTGTGAACCCGACGGCCAGGAAGGCTTCGCTCGCCACGGCGCCGATCAGGCGCCCGATCAGCGCGAGCGTGGGCACATCCAGTATCGGCACGCCGAGGCGCGAGCCCACCAGCAGAAACCCCAGTGCATCGAACAGATCCGGAAGGATGCTGACGAGTCCGGCCGCCCAGGCGAAGCGCACGGCCATCGCCGTGCGCTCGGCCCCGCTGCCCGGCAGCGGCGTCGTGGATGCAAGAGCTGGCGTGGCAGACATCAGCGGTCCTCGCCCGGTCGCGCCTGCGCGCGGCGCAAGGCCGAGATGACGCCGGCCGGCAGAAGGAACAGCGTGGCCATGAGCAGCGCGGCGATGGTGAGGGTGCGCACGGGCTGCGCGACCATCCAGAGATTGAGCGCCATGAGGAGATTGACGCTGCCCAGCGCGATGTAGGCCACACCCGCGCGAAGCCAGAAGCGGCTGCGCGTCTGCAGCATGAGAAACAGCGCGAGCGTGGTGGTGACGATGACGAGCAGGATGAGTAGCGGCATGGGCCTCCAGGCAAATCAGCTGCGCGGAGCAGCCTGCACGCGGTAGGTGAGCGTGTCCAGCCGCTGCACACCGCGTGCCGCGAACTTGGGTTCCTTGTCGAGAATGTTGCGGCGGTCGAGCAGCTTGGCGTGGGAATGACCGGCGAACAGGGCCTGGACGTCGGTGTCCGGGACCGAGAAGGGCGGACCCGCCATCTGGGCCTGCGGGTAGTCCAGTGTCAAGAGCAGCCCGCGATAGTCCGCGGGCAGTTGACCGTAGACGTGGCGTGCGTAGCGCCCGCGCATGCCGCCCGGCAGGGCGATGAGCGCGGCGCGGTCGTAAGCGCCGACGCAACTGGCGAACGTGTCGGCATCGAGATCGAAGATGTCGCCACAGAGGATCTCGATGTCGCCGGCCACGTAATGCACGCCCATCGGCGAGGTATGCACGACAGGCGTCAATCGCTGCTCGTCGAAGAACTGCTCGACGGCCAACGTGGCGAGCTCCACGCCCAGCACGCGATGGCCCTGCTCGGCCAGCCAGACCATGTCCAGTGACTTGCCGCACAGCGGCACGAGCACCCGGCTGCCCGGGGCGAGCTCGAGGGTAGGCCAGTACTTCGCGAGCAGGGGCGTGACGCGTTCCTGGTGAAAGTGCGTCTGGCCTTCACGCCAACGCTCGAGCCAGAAATCGGGTTCCATGATGCGTGTCCTTTCCTGGGGTCGGACTCGCATTCTGCCATGGCTGGCCCGCTCAGGCCGCGCGCGCGTTCTCCAGCTCGAGGATGGCGCGGTTCACTTGCGTCATGCCTGCCGTCTGCTCCGTGGCTGAGCTGCCGATGCGAGCCATGACCGCACCCACGCTGCCCACAGATTCCGTGAGCGCGCCGACTGTCTGGCCGACGGCCTGGGCGCGATGCCGGCTCGAGTCGATCTGCTCGACCGACGTGGCAATGAGCGAGGCAATTTCGCGCGCGGAAGCCGCGCTGCGCTGCGAGAGCTCGCGGATCTCGCCCGCGATCACGGCAAAGCCGCGCCCCTGGCTGCCCGCGTGCGCGGCTTCCACGGCGGCGTTCAGAGCGAGCAGATTGGTCTGGAATGCGATGCTGTCGATCACCGTCGTGATCTGCGAGATGCGCGAGGACTCATCGGCCAGCGCGGAGAGGCGGGCGACGAGTTCGCCCACGTCATCGCCAGCGCGCGTCGCTTCGGCCGTGGCGGTGCGGGCGCGTGCCTCGGCGTCCTCAGCGTAGGTGGCGTTCAACTGCACGACCTCTGTCATGTGCCCCACGGCGTCCACGACCATGCGCGTACTGTTGATCTGCCGCGTGATGTCGGTGGCGTACTTGACCACCTTGAACGCCGGCCGTCCTGATCGAAGATCGGGTTGTAGGTGGCCTGGATCCAGACATCGCGTCCCCCTTTGCCGAGGCGACGGTAGATGTTGGCATCGTAGTGGCCGCTGCCCAGTCGCTCCCAGAAGGCGGTATAGGCGGGGGTGGCGGCCGTCTCGGCCCCGACGAACATGCGGTGATGCTGGCCTACGACTTCGGCGCGCGTGTAGCCCATGGTGGCGAGGAAGCTGTCGTTGGCATCGAGGATCGTGCCGTCCAGCGCGAAGGCGATGACGGCCTGCGATCGGCTGATCGCGGCGATCTGGCCCTCCATGTCCGACAGGCGCTGCATGTCGGCGGTGACGTCCACGCCGGCGAGCACCGTGCCGAGCGCGTCGCCGCGCCGGTTGCGTATGGGCGTGTAGGTGGCGTGCATCCAGACGTCGCGTCCGAGACTGTCCACGTGTCGGTAGCGGCCTTGGCAAGGCGTGCCATTCCTGAGCGCGCTTCGCAAGGCGAGATAGGCAGGCGTGTCGCGATCCGACGCGGGCATCAGCACACGGTGATCATGTCCCTCCAGTGCGTCCTGCGCATACCCAAAGAGCCGGAGCAAGGTTGCGTTGGCCGAGACAATGACGCCGTCGGCGTCGAGCTCCAGAACTGCGTGCGATTCGCTGATGGCGGCGAGGTGGGACATTGAGCGCGGGCCGGGACGACGCAGGATGCGCGCAATGAGAGTGCTGAGCATGAACACGGATCACCAAGGGGCGGATGGAGGGGAGGATCGTCCTTGCGCAATCATCGTACCTGAGCTTGCGTCAAGCGCAATGTCGGCTGGGGCAGAAGAGTGTCCAAAGCGCGACGCATGCCGTCCACCAGCCTTGTTGGGGCCCGCCCAGGCACGTGTCAGCCGCCTGCGGCGAACGTATCGCAGTCACGCAACTGCCCGCTGTCCAGCCCGCGCTGGAACCACCGCATGCGCTGCGCCGCGCTGCCATGGGTAAAGGCATCGGGCACCACATGACCTTGAGCCTTGCGCTGCAGCGTGTCGTCCCCCACCGCGCTGGCGGCGGCCAGCGCCTCCTCGACGTCGCCCGGCTCCAGAACGGCGCGCTGCGCCTGGGCATGGTGGGCCCAGACGCCGGCATAGCAGTCGGCCTGCAATTCCATTCGCACGGAGACGGCATTGGCCCGCGCCCGATCCGGTTGCTGACGTTCGGCGGCATGCTTCTCGAAGATGCCAAGCACGTTCTGCACGTGATGGCCGACTTCGTGCGCGATGACGTAGGCCTGGGCGAAGTCGCCTGGCGCGTTCAGGCGCCGCTGCATCTCGTCGAAGAAGGCGAGGTCCAGGTAGACGCGCTGGTCGGCCGGGCAGTAGAAGGGGCCCATGGCCGCCTGACCCATGCCGCATGCGGTGCTCGTGGCGCCGCGATACAGCACCAGGCGGGGCTCCGGATATTGCCCGTTGGTCTGTGTCGCGAAGATGGATCGCCATGTCTCTTCCGTGTCGCCCAGCACCTTGGCCACGAACTGGCCTTGGGGATCGTCGGGCGCCACGGTGCTGCCCGACGTCGTGCTGGCGGGCCCGTCCACCAGGTTGAGCACCACGTTGGGATCCACGCCGAAGTACATCGCCACGAGGGCGAGCACGATGCCGCCAATGCCCAGGCTGCCGCCGCGGCCCAGGCCGGATCTTCCGGAACGACGGTCTTCGACGTTCGAGCTGGTACGGGAGCGATTCAGGCGCATGACAGGACTCTTCGCGCCAATGAAAGGGCGCGCAGCCGGATTATGCGCCGGGTTCGCGCAAGCTGCGCGAACCGTGCGTCAGCCGGCCGATTCGGCGCTCAGGGCGCGGCGGCGCTCGCGGCTGTTGGCCAGATGGATGCGCATGGCGGTGCGGGCGGCTTCGGCGTCGTGGCAGGCGATGGCAGCGAGGATGGCCTCGTGCTCGGCGTGCACGCGCTCCAGATACGCCGCGGGCCGGGCTTCGCTCGGAATCGCCTGGGCCAGCCGCGCGCGCGGAATCACCGTGGCGCCGAGCGCGCCCAGCATGGCGGCGAAATGCACGTTCTGCGTGGCGCGCGCGATTTCCAGGTGGAACTGGAAATCCGCGGCGACCGCGTCTTCGCCCACATCGATGGCCTGCCGGAATGCATCGAGCGCGGCGCGCATGGCAGCGAGGTTGTCCTCGGTGCGTCGCATGGCCGCGAGCGAAGCGCTCTCGGCTTCCAGGCCGATGCGCAGCTCAAGCATTGCGATCACGTCGTTGAGCGTCTCGAGCTGATCCGCCGTGATGCGAAACGGCGTGCCTGCACTGGCCTCGTTCACGAACGTCCCCACGCCATGCCGAGTGTGGGCGAGGCCGGCGGCCTGCAGGCGGGAAATGGCCTCACGCACCACCGTGCGACTGACCGAGAACTCTCGCATGATCTCCGCCTCGGTTGGCAGCTTCACGCCAGGCTTGAGAAGTCCATTGCGGATGCGCGCAGTGAGTTCGTCGACGAGTGCCTGCGCCAGATTGCGCGGCTTGCGGACGAAGAGAGAAGGGGAGGTGTCGAGGGAGGTCACGGCGCGACTGTAGCAAATGGCGGGAAAGGGCGCACCGTCGGGTCACAGCAAATCGCCGATCGGCTTTTCTCATCGTACAACACAGGGTGTCATCCCATTGAATGCACTCGGAATCGGCGTGCACCCTCACATTCCTTCATTCATAAGCATTGACAGCCACGAGCGCTTTCCGCGACCATTGTTATACGACAACGTACAAGATGTCGATCATCATTGGAGACTTCGCATGGCCTTCCGTCTTTCCCACCTCACCGCAGCCCTTGCGCTTGCGAGTGCCGCGCTGGCGGGCGGCCCAGCCGTCGCTGCCGAGTGGCCCCAGCAAAAGCCCATCACGCTCGTCGTGCCGTTTGCCGCCGGCGGGACGTCCGATGTGCTGGGCCGGGCGATCGGCCAGGAGCTCGGCAAGGAGCTGGGCCAGACGGTGCTCATCGAGAACCGCGGGGGTGCCGGCGGCGTGCTCGGCGCGGACAACGTTGCCAAGTCCAAGCCGGATGGCTACACGCTGCTGCTGGGCACGATCGCCACGCACGCGATCAACCCCGCGCTGCTGCCGAGCATCGCCTATGACGCCAAAGCCGATTTCACGCCGGTGATGCGCCTGGGCAACATCAGCAACGTCCTGCTCGTGAGCAGTGGCCAGCCCTACCAGAGCGTCAAGGAGCTCGTCGACGCCGCCAAGGGCAAGCCGGGCGAGATCGCCTTCGGTTCGGCCGGGCAGGGCACCTCGCAGCATCTGTCGGGCGAAGTGTTCAAGCTGCTCACAGGCGCCGAGCTCACGCACGTGCCGTATCGGGGCAGTGCACCCGCGGTGCAGGATCTCATCGGCGGGCAGATCCCCACGTCGTTCGAGACCGTGCTGGTGGCTGCGCCGCACCTGTCGGGCGGCAAGATCCGCGCGCTGGCCGTGACCTCGGCCGCGCGCTCGCCGATCATGCCCGACGTGCCGACGATGCAGGAAGCCGGTGTGGACGGGTTCGACGTCAGCAGCTGGCAGGCCGTCTACGCGCCGGCCGGCACGCCCGAGCCGATCGTGACGCGTCTGAACGAGACGCTCGCCAAGATCTTCGAGAAGCCCGAGATGAAGAAGCGCGTGGCGGACCTGGGCATGCAGTACACGCCGAACACGCCGGCCGAGTTCGCCGAGTTCCAGGCGGCAGAGCAGGCCAAGTGGGCCAAGATCATCAAGGACGGCAACGTCCAGGTGAACAACTGACGCGGGTTTGAGGCCCGCGCGATAGCGTCCCTTCGGGGGCGCTTTTTTGCGCCTGGTGTCGTCGTGAATGGCAAAGGTCAGGGAGGCAGCGAGCGCAGAGGGCAGAGCTCGACTTCGCCCTCGCCCGAGAGCGGCGCCGGGCAGTGTGCCGAACGCCACGGAAAGGGTCGTCGCGCTGAATGCAAAACGCCCGAAGCCACCGCAAGGACGGCTTCGGGCGCGGGGGTGCAGCCGACGAGGAGCTTACTTCGCTTCGGCCTTGCGGATCAGCGCGGCGAGCATCTCGACTTCTTCCTCCGTGAGGTCGGTGAGCGGGGCGCGCACCGGACCCGCGTCGTGGCCGACGATCTTGGCGCCTGCCTTGACGATGCTCACGGCATAACCGGCGCGGCGGTTGCGGATCTCGAGGTAGGGCAGGAAGAAGGTGTCGATTAGGTGATTCGTGGTCTCGTGATCGTTGGCGGCGATGGCGCGATAAAAGCGCATGGCCGTCTCGGGAATGAAGTTGAAGACGGCCGAGGAGTACACGGGCACGCCCAGCGCCTTGTAGGCCGCGGCATAGACTTCCGCGGTGGGCAGGCCGCCGAGGTAGGCGAAGCGATCACCCATCACGCGACGCACGCGCACCATGGATTCGATCTCGCCCACGCCATCCTTGAAACCGATGAGGTTCGGGCAGCGATCGGCCAGGCGCTTGAGGCTGTCGGCATTCAGGCGCTGTTGCGCGCGGTTGTAGACCACGACGCCGATGTCGAGCGACTTGCAGACTTCCTCGACGTGATTGGCAACGCCTTCCTGCGAGGCTTCAGTCAGGTAGTGCGGCATCAGCAGCACGCCCGCCGCGCCCAGGCGCTGAGCTTCTTGCGCGTAGGCAATCGCGGTGCGCGTCGGGCCGCCGGCGCCCGCGAGGATCGGCACCTTGCCGCGGCAGGTATCCACCGCGGTCTTGACGACCTGCGAGTACTCCGACGGCGTCAGCGAGAAGAACTCACCCGTGCCGCCCGCAGCGAAGAGCGCCGTGGCACCGTAGGGCGCCAGCCATTCCAGGCGCGCTGCATAGGTGTCGGCGCGGAAATCGCCGTTGGCGTCGAAATCGGTCACCGGGAAGGACAGCAGGCCTTCCGAGATGATCGTCTTGAGTTCTTGGGGAGTCGTCATGTCGCGGTCCTCGAGGGGGTTCTGGCTTGATCGTTTGTCAAGGTAAGTCATCGTACAACACAAGCCGTCGTCGGAACAAGCGCTCGCGTCGAAGTCCGGGTTTTCCTTAGAGGAAAAGCAACGTTCTTCGCTGTGCTCCTGCGCAGAGCGCAGTCGTTTGTTGTACGATAACTGCATTGTTCTGCGCTGTTGCGCTATCGCCAGTGCTTCCCTAGTCAGACGAGGCCTTCATGTCGGCATCCCCTGCCAAGCCCCTCACCATCAAGGTGCATCCTGAGGACAACGTCGCCATCGTCGCCAACGATGGCGGCCTGCCCGCAGGCACGGAACTCCCTGGCGGACTCGTCCTTCGCGAGGCCGTCCCCCAAGGGCACAAAGTGGCCTTGGTCGATCTTGCGCCGGGTGACGAGATCATCCGCTACCACGTGGTGATCGGGTATGCCGCCGTCGCCCTGCCGCGCGGCAGCTGGGTGAACGAACGGGTCACCACCATGCCCAGCGCCCGCACGCTGGACGACCTGCCCGTGGGCACGCGGGCACGGCGCGATCTGCCGCCGCTCGAAGGCTATACGTTCGACGGCTTTCGCAACGCCGACGGCACGGTGGGCACGCGCAACATCCTCGCCATCACCACGACCGTGCAGTGCGTGCAGGGCGTGGTCGAGCATGCCGTGCGACGCATCCGCGCGGAGCTCCTGCCCCGCTATCCGAACGTGGACGATGTGGTCGGCCTGGAGCACACCTACGGCTGTGGCGTCGCCATCGACGCGCCTGGCGCGGCGATCCCCATTCGCACGCTGCACAACATCAGCCGCAACCCGAACTTCGGCGGCACGGCCATGATCGTGAGCCTGGGCTGCGAGAAGCTCCAGCCCGATCGCCTGATGTCCGCGGGAAGCATTCCGATCCGGAATTCGGCGGCCCCGGACACCATCGTGCTGCAGGACGAGCAAAACGTGGGCTTCGAATCGATGATCGATTCGATCCTGCGCACCGCCGAGCATCACCTCGCCATCCTCGACAAGCGTCGCCGCGAGCCGTGTCCGATCTCCGACCTCGTCGTGGGCGTGCAATGCGGCGGCAGCGACGCGTTCTCGGGCGTGACGGCCAATCCGGCCGTGGGCTTTGCCTCGGATCTCATCGTGCGGGCGGGCGGCACGGTCATGTTCTCGGAGAACACGGAAGTGCGCGACGGCATCGACCAGCTCACCGCGCGCGCCGAGACACCGGAAGTCGCCGCCGCGCTGGCCCGCGAGATGGCCTGGTACGACGCCTACCTGGAGCGCGGCAGCGCGGATCGCAGTGCGAACACCACGCCGGGCAACAAGAAGGGCGGGCTCTCCAACATCGTCGAGAAGGCCATGGGCTCGATCGTGAAATCAGGCTCGGCGCCGATCACGGACGTGCTCTCGCCCGGCGAGCGCCTGAAGAAGAAGGGGCTCGTCTTCACGGCCACCCCGGCGAGCGACTTCATCTGTGGCACGCTGCAGCTGGCCGCCGGCATGAATCTGCACGTCTTCACCACGGGCCGCGGCACGCCCTACGGCCTGGCGGAAGTACCCGTGGTGAAGGTGGCCACGCGCTCGGATCTCGCCCGGCGCTGGCACGACCTGATGGACATCAACGCCGGGCGCATCGCCACGGGCGAAGCCACCATCGAGGATGTAGGCTGGGAAATGTTCCACACGCTGCTGGACGTGGCGAGCGGGCGCAAGAAGACCTGCGCCGAGAAGCTCAAGCTGCACAACGCGCTGGTGCTCTTCAATCCCGGCCCGGTGACCTGATCGTCTGGGGGCGGCGGGCCAGGCGCGAGGGGCTGCCGCACCCCGGCGAGTCGCATGCTGCACGCGGTTCTGCCAGGCAAAACCCGCGCTTTCCCTCGCTTGCCAAGCCGGCCAGGCTGACCGACAGTGTGCGCTTCACTAGGAGGAGTGACCATGTCCCAGCCTGTGCAAGCCCGGGCCGCTGTCTGTCGAGCCGTGGACGGCCCGATCACCGTCGAGACCCTGACGGTCAAGCCGCCAGGGCCCGGCGAGGTCATGCTGCGGCTCTCGGCCTGCGGTGTGTGCCACAGTGATCTGTCGATCGTCACCGGCACCATCCGGGGGGCCTTGCCCATGGTGCTTGGCCACGAGGGCGCCGGCGTGATCGAGGCGGTCGGGCCGGGCGTGACCGAGTTTGCCGTGGGCGACACGGTGCTGAGCTCCTTCATCTCCATGTGCGGCCGTTGCCGCTACTGCGCCACCGGTCGCCCGCAGCTGTGCGATCAGCCGGCCACCGCCGCGCTCGCGGCCCCCGGCGCCGAGCCGCGGTTTCGCGATGCGCGCGGCGAGGGCATGCAGGTGTTCGCGGGCTGCGGCGTGATGGCCGAAGTGGCGACGCTCTCGACGGACAGCGTCGTCAAGGTTCCGGGTGACGTGCCGATGGACAAGGCCTGCCTCATCAGCTGCGGTGTGATGACGGGGGTGGGGGCGGCCTTCAACACGGCCAAGGTGTCGCCGGGCGACATCACAGTGGTGTTCGGCTGCGGCGGCGTCGGGCTCTCGGCGATCCAGGGCTGCCGGATCGCGGGTGCGGGCATGATCGTGGCTGTGGACACGCTGGATTTCAAGCTGCAGATGGCGCGCGACATGGGCGCGACGCACGTGGTCAACGCCAGGACAGTGGACAACGTCGTCAAGGCCGTGCTCGCGATGACCGGCGGTGGCGCGGACTTCGCCTTCGAGTGTGTGGGGGTGGGCGACATCGTGGCCCAGGCCGTCGGGGTGCTGGCCAAGGGCGGCACGGCCGTCGCCGTGGGGGTGGCCGGGGCGAAAGACACCGCGGCAGTCCGCCCGGCGCTCATGACCTTCGGCGAGCGCACGCTCACGGGCAGCTACTTCGGCTCGGCCCGCCCGCGCGAGGATTTCCCCCGTCTGATCGGCCTGTATCGCAACGGGCAGTTGAAGCTCGACGAGATGGTGACCCGCACCTACGGTATCGAGGAGGCACCGCAGGCGTTCGACGATCTCGCGCAAGGGCGCAACGCGCGCGGTGTCATTGTCTTTGGATGATGGCGGCGGCCCGGCGCGGCCCGGGCCGCCAGCGGCTCAGAGTTGCCAGGCCGAGAGGTCGGGTAGACCAATCCCCAGCACTGACATCAGCGCACTGGCCGCATCCAGAAGGCGGGCATCCTGGCCGGTCGGCGCCATGACCTGCAGCGAGAGCGGCATGCCGTCCTCGTCCCGTCCGCTGGGCAGGGCCACGGCCGGCGCATCCAGGAAATTCGCCGGTCGCAGCAACAGGCCAAGGCCCGCATGGCGCACATCCGCGTCGTCCAGGGGTTGTGCACCCTGGTCGCAAGCCGGCAGCAGCAGCACCTCGCCCGCCGGCATGGCCTGGGCGAACGCCGCCTGATCGGCGCTGCGTCGCGCGAGCGCCGCCTCGTAGGCCACGCGCGGGGTGTCACGGCCGCCGAAGAGCCGCGTACGCACGACATCCCACATCGGCTGAGCGGCGTCGTCAGCCAGATGACCCCAGTGCCGCCATCCCTCGTAGCCCAGGACGCAGGAGTTGTCCTGTGCCATGCGGGCGAAGGACAGTGAGGAAGGCACCTGCCAAGGCGTGAGCGTCCAGCCCGCGCCGACGAGAGCGGTCAGCGTGCCGTCCCAGTGCGCCCGGGCTTGCGCAGACAACGCGACTGGCCAGTGTTCTGGTGGCAGGAACATCGCGCGCTTCGGCGCGAAGGGGTGGGCATGCGGGAGTGCCGCCCACGTGGCGGACGACGTCTGCAGCGTGATCGCGTCCTCGCTGTCCGGGCCTGCCAGCACCTGGGTGAGCAGACGCGCATCCTGCACGGTGCGCGTGATCGGGCCCAGCACGTCGAGGCTGTCGGACAAGGGGAGGCAGCCGGCGCGGCTGATGATGCCCGACGACGGCTTGAAGCCCACGAGACCGTTGAGCGCGGCGGGCGCGCGCACGGAGCCCCCCGTGTCGCCGCCGACGGCGAGCGGCGCCAGCCCGGCAGCGACGGCCACCCCCGAGCCGCTGGACGAGCCGCCTGGCGCGCGCTCCTCGCGGCTGTCCCAAGGATTGCGTGCCGTGCCTTGCATCGGGTTCTGGCCGGAGAGCCCGAACGCGAACTCAGTCATGCGCGTCTTGCCAAGGATGGGCATGCCGTGCGCCAGCAGGCGGTGCACGGCCGTGCTGGTGCGCGTGCTCACCTCGGCCAGCCGGGTGCGTGACCCCAGCGTGGCGCGGATCCCTTCCCAGGCCAGGCTGTCCTTGATGGCCACAGGCACCCCGTGCAGGGGGCCAAGGACGATGCCTGCCGCGAGCAGGCGATCGGCCGCCTCGGCCTGGGCGAGGGCACGCTCGGCGGTGACCTCGGCAAAGGCTGCCAGCGCGGCACCGCGTGCGATGCGATCCAGGAAGTACCGGGTCAGCTCGAGCGCGCTCACGCGCCGCTCGCGCACGGCCTGCGCCAATGCGCTCGCGGGCTGGGCGTGCCAGGGAAGTTCGTGGACAGACTCGGACATCGACAGGGGCATCACTGGAGAGGTTTGCCCACGGACTCGGGCATGCGCACGAACGTGAAGAGCGAGATCGCCGCGCCCGCGAGCACATAGTAGAAGAACCACGTCTCCATGCCTTTGCTCTGCAGCCAGGTGAGCAGGTAGGGCGTGGTGCCGCCCAGCAGTGCCACCATGAGGTTGTAGGGCGTGCCGATGCCCACGGCGCGCACGCTCGTGGGAAATTGTTCAGACATGATCGCGGGCGCAATGGCGGTGTACATCGCATACAGCACGAGACCGAAGATCTCCACCATCAGGATCGAGCCGAACGTGGGGCCGAGCGAGGTCATCACCGGGAAGAAGAAGACCAGATAGCCCAGGGCGAAGGCGATGAGCTGTGGCTTGCGGCCGATGCGGTCCGAGAGCGCGCCGAAGACCGGCTGCAGCAGCATGAACACGATCAGGGCAACCGTGTTGGCAGCGAACGCCGTCTTGGGTTCGGCGCCCACATGGCGGATGGCGTAGGTCGGCACGTAGGCCACGAAGATATAGAAGGCGAAGGTGCTGAGGATCGAGAAGCCGACAATGCGCAGCACGGCATGCGGGTGCTCGCGCAGCAGCGTGCGCAATGGCTGCTTCTGTACGCCGGCCGCCTTGTTGTGCGCGAAGGCTTCGGTCTCGCGCACGGTGCGGCGGATCCACATGCCGACGACGCCACCGACCGCGCCGATCAGGAAGGGCACGCGCCAGCCCCACTCGCGCATGGACGCATCCGACAAGGTGGAGGTGAGCACCCAGCCCACGGCCGAGGCGGCGAGAATCCCGATGGCGGCGCTGAAGAACACGAAGCTCGAGTAGAACCCGCGCCGCTTGTTGGGCGCCATCTCCGTGAGGAATGTGGTGGCCGAGGCATACTCCCCACCCAGCGACAGGCCTTGCAGCAAGCGGGCCAGGGTGAGGAGCACCGGGGCGAAGATGCCGATGGTGGCGTAGGTGGGCGTGATGCCGATGATGAGCGAGCCGCCCGCCATCATGACGATGGTCAGGGCAAGCGCCGCCTTGCGGCCGTGTCGATCAGCGTAGATGCCCAGCAGCCAGCCACCAATGGGCCGCATGAAAAAGCCCACGGCGAAGATGCCGAAGGAGGCGAGCAGCGCCGTCGTGTCGTTGCCTTCCGGAAAGAATTGCTTGGAGAAAAAGATCGCGAAGGCCGCATAGATGGTCCAATCGAACCATTCGACTGCGTTGCCGACGCTGCCGGCGAGGATGATGCGGGCGCGCGAGCTCGGTGCGGGCGAGGCGGCCGTCGAGGCCGGGGATTGGGCTGTCATGATGTCGGTTGTTTGTTTTTGGTCAATCGAGTCGGTTATTTTTTTGTATTTATCAGAAAAACTTAGTTGAATTTATTTTTATGGACACGTCAAGTCGGGGTAGTCCCCTATCTCCCATCCTGGACGACACGGATCTGGCCTGTCTCGTCGCCCTGCAGGCCGAACCGCGGGCGTCCTGGCGCGAGCTCGGCGCGGCCACAGGGGTCCCCGAGCGGACTGTGGCGCGCCGCATTCGCCGGCTCGTCGATGCCGGTGCGCTGCGCGTCGTGGCCGAGCCCGATCCGCTCATCACGGGACGAGGCGTGGTTGTTCACGCCTGGGTGCGCTGCCGCGCCGGCCGGGCCGACGACGTCGCACAGCGTCTGGCGCAGCTCGATCACTGCCAACTGGTGGTGACGCTGGCAGGCTCGGCAGACCTGATGGCAGAGCTCACGCTGGCGGACGCTGCCCGGATGCCGGCCGTGATCACGCGTGAGTTGCCCTCCATCGATGGCGTGGAGCGGGTCGAAGCCCGTCTGGTGTTGCGGCCGTTCCGCCGTGCCGGCCAGTGGCGGATCCAACCGGTCGAGGCGCCGGCCACGCTCCCGGAGCAGGGCAGTGACACGCCGCGTCCCGCTGGGCTGAACGAGGCTGAGCAGCGCATGGTGGCCCACCTCATGGTGGATGGCCGCGCGGGGCTGGCCGAACTGGCCGAGCGCACCGGGGTGAGCGAGCCGACCGCACAGCGGCTCCTGCACGGTCTCACGGAGCGCCGCGCCCTCAGTTTTCGGGTGGAAGTCGAGCCCGCGCTGGTCGGCTATCCCGTGGAGGCCGTGATCTCGGTGAGCGTGCGGCCCCAGGCCGTGGATGCCATGGCGGCGCATCTTGCGAGCGATCCGCACACGCGCTGCCTCTTTGGCACGAGTGGCGGCGCTCAGCTCTTCTGGCACGTGCTCTGCCGCGACAGCCTGCACCTCTGGAACGTCACCACGCGCCGGCTGGGCGAGGCTGAAGGGGTCTTGAGCAGCGACGTCTGCGTGGTCATGCGTGCCCACAAACGGTGCGGCATCCTGCGTGCTGAGGCAGCCGAGGCTGAACCCCCGCACGCCTACAATGGGCGTGACCCCACCTGCTGGAGCGCCATGCTGCGCGTCGAGAACGTCCACAAGGCATTTGCAACCGCTCAGGGCCATCTGCCGGTGCTGCGCGGTATCGATCTCACCCTGACCGCGGGCGAGAGCCTCGCGCTGATGGGCGAGTCGGGCAGCGGCAAGAGCACGCTGCTGCACGTGATCGCGGGGCTCGAGCGCGCAGACGAAGGCCGCATCCTGATCGACGAGCAGCCGCTGGAGGGCCGGCGCGAAGCCGATCTTGCCCGCTGGCGCCGCGAGGGCATCGGCCTCATCTTCCAGCAGTACAACCTTCTTGGCAGCCTCACCGTCGGCGCCAATCTCACCTTTCAGGCGCGGCTTGCCGGCCGGCACGATCCGGCCTGGGCCGATCACGTGGCGCAGCGGCTCGGTCTGGGCGAGCTCCTCGCTCGCTATCCCGAACAGTTGTCGGGCGGGCAGCAGCAGCGCGTGGCGATCGGCCGCGCACTGGCGGCGCGCCCGCCGTTGGTGCTGGCCGACGAGCCCACCGGCAGCCTGGACGAGGCGAGCAGCGACGTCGTGCTCGACCTGCTGCTCGCCCTGGTGGCGGACAGCCACAGCAGTCTTCTCATGGTCACCCATAGTGCCCGCCTCGCGGCCCGGCTGTCGCGCCGGTTGGTGCTGCAACGCGGCCACGTGCTGCCGGATCCCGCGTGAGCGCGCGCGCAGCGTACCGTCCGGAGCGCGTGCGCCGGCCCGTCTTGGGCAGTGCCCCGGCTTTCTGGGCGGCCATCGGGGCGTTGCTGAGTCATTGGCGGCGGCACCCGGTCCAGGGCGCGAGCATCGTCGTCGGGCTCTGGCTAGCGACCGCGTTGTGGACGGGCGTGCAGGCGCTGAACGCGCAGGCGCGGGCAGACTACGACCGCGCCGCGGCCACGCTCACCGGGCCTGCCGAGGCGCAGCTCGTGGCGGCGCAGGGTGGGGCGTTGCGCCAGTCAGACTACGTGGCCTTGCGCCGGGCAGGTTGGGCGGTGTCGCCCGTGCTGGAGGGGCGCTTGCGCGTGGTGGACGCGGCTGGGGGGCCGCTCACGCTGCAGATCGTGGGCATCGAACCCTTGACGCTGCCCGCCGGCACGGCGGTGGCCGGGCAGCGTGCGCAGTCCTGGGACCTGGCCACCTTCATCGGCCCGCCCGGGCAGGCGTGGATCGCGCCTGACACCTTGCGTCGCCTGGGCGCGGCACCCGGTGACCGGTGGCGCGTGGCTGCGTCCGACGAGGCGGCACCGGCGCCCAAGGCCGCTGCGGCAGCCGACAGCAGTGCGTTGCCGCGGCTTGTCGCACAGCCGACGCTCGCGCCCGGTGTGGTGGTGATGGATATCGGCAATGCCCAGACCGTGTTGCGCGCCGAGGGCCAGGTGACCCGACTGCTGCTAGACGAGGCCGCGCCGGCGATGCCGATGCCGCCGGCCCTCGCCGAACGCGTGCGCACGCTGCCCGCCGAGGACACCGGTGACCTGCGCCGGCTGACCGACAGCTTCCATCTGAATCTCACGGCCTTGGCTTTGCTGGCCTTCATCGTCGGTCTCTTCATCGTGAATGCGGCGATCGGCCTGGCGCTTGAACAGCGCCGTCCCTTGCTGCGCACCCTGCGCGCCTGCGGCGTGAGCCTGCGCACGCTGATCGGTGCCCTCGCGGCAGAGCTCGGTGTGTTCGCCGTGTTAGGTGGGGCCTTGGGCGTGGCAAGCGGCTATGCGCTGGCGGGTGTCCTGTTGCCGGACGTCTCGGCCAGCCTGCGCGGGCTGTATGGGGCCGAGGTGGCAGGGCAATTGGCCTTGTCGCCGTCCTGGTGGTTGGCCGGCCTGTCGATCAGCCTGCTGGGGGCTGTGCTTGCCGGCGCGAGCAGCCTGTGGCGTGCGGCCCGCCTGCCGGTGCTGGCCGTGGCGCAGCCGCAGGCCTGGCGCGCGGCGCAGTCACGGGCATCGCGCCGCCAGGCCGGGCTCGCGGTGGCGCTGCTTGCCGTATGCGGCGCGTGTTGGGCCTGGGGCAACAGCCTGGCATCGGCCTTCGGCATGGTGGGCACGCTGCTCTTGGCCGCCGCGCTCGCCTTGCCCGCCTTGCTCGATGCCATCCTGGCCGCCCTGGCCCGGGTGTGCCGTCGGCCGCTGGCCACCTGGTTCGTGGCCGACAGCCGCCAGCAGCTGCCGTCCCTGTCACTGGCTCTGATGGCGCTGTTGCTCGCGCTGTCGGCCAGTGTGGGCGTGGGCAGCATGACTGAGGGCTTTCGACAGACGTTCACCGGCTGGCTCGAACGCCGCCTGTCGGCGGACCTCTTCATCACGCCGCGTGACACAGCGCAGGGCGTGGCGCTCGCCGCCTGGCTCGAGACCCAGCCGGGCGTGGACGCCGTGCTGCCGCAATGGCGCAGCGAAAGCCGCGTGGCCGGCTGGCCCACGCAGTGGGTGGGCGTGCCGGATCATCCGAGCTTCCAGGAATCCTGGCCCCTGCTGTCCGCGCAGCCGCAGCCATGGGCGGCCATCGCGGCAGGCGAAGGGGCGCTCGTGAGCGAACAGTTTGCCCGTCGCCTCGGCGTGCGGCCCGGCGATTCCGTCGATCTGACGTTGGCCGGGACACCGGTGGCGCTGCGCATCGTCGGCTGGTATGCCGACTACGGCAACCCGCAGGGGCAGGTGCTCGTGAACGCAGACTGGTTGCGCCGTCACGATCCGCAGGCGCGCATGACAGGCATGGGGGCTCGTCTGGACCCCGGCGCCGATGCCCAGGCGCTCGCCGAGCGCCTGGAGACGCGCTATGCCGGCGAAGGGGCGCGCGTCCAGGATCAGGCCACGTTGAAGCGCTGGTCCCAGGAAGTGTTCGATCGCACCTTCCAGGCGACAGCCGCGCTGAACACGCTGACGCTCGCCGTCGCGGGGGTGGCCTTGTTCATCAGCCTGCTCACGCTCAGCCAGAGCCGTCTCGTGCAACTCGCCCCGCTGTGGGCTCTGGGCACGTCGCGCGCCACCCTTGCCACGTTGTCATTGGCCCAGACGCTGCTGCTGGCCGGCCTCACGATCGTGCTGGCCATGCCGTTCGGCCTCGCGCTGGCGTGGTGTCTGGTGGCCGTGGTCAATGTGCAGGCTTTCGGGTGGCAGCTGCCCTTGTATGTCTTCCCGGATCAGCTGTTCAAGCTGGGTCTGCTCGGTCTCGTGACGAGCCTGGCTGCCGCGGCAGGCCCCCTCTGGCGGCTCGCCCGGCGTCCGCCGGCGGATCTGCTGCGGCAATTCGCTCAGGAGCGATGAGCATGATGCGAGGCGTCACCCCGGCAGCCCAATCGAACCGACAGGTGTGCGATGCGTGACACCGGTTCTGCCGTGAGTCGCTTCCTTGGGCGCCGCGCCTGGCTGCGTCTGAGCAGCGCCGGGATGCTGATGCCGCTCGTCGGCTGCGGGCGCGAGGACGCGGCGCGTCCGGCTGCCGGCTTTGCCGGCCTGGGCGAAGCCGCGGGCAGCTACCTGCCGGTGCAGCGCGGCCGCCCGCTGGTCTTCCCGCAGGATCACGACGCGCATGACGGCTATCGCATCGAATGGTGGTATGTGACGGCCAACCTGCGCGATGAGGCCGGGCACGACTGGGGCGTGCAGTGGACGCTGTTTCGCTCGGCGATACGCCCCGGTCAGGCAGGCGAGGGGTGGCACAGTCCCAATCTCTGGATGGCGCACGCTGCGCTGACGGGGCCCGGCGGGCACCAGCACGCCGAGCGTCTGGCCCGTGGCGGCATCGGTCAGGCTGACGTCCAGGTCGCGCCATTCCGGGCCGGCATCGACGACTGGGCCCTCGAAGCCCCAGTGAGTGCTGCCCCTGCGGGGCAGGACGCGCTGGCGCGACTGCAGATGACCGCGCGTGGCGATGGCTTCGCCTACTCGCTCGCCCTCGCGAGCGACGCACCGCTGGTCCTGCACGGGGATGCCGGCTACAGCGAGAAGTCCGGCGCCGGCCAGGCGTCCTACTACTACAGTCAGCCCTTCTATCGCGTGACGGGTGAGGTTATACGCGACGGCAAGGCAGTGGCGGTCACCGGCCGCGCCTGGCTCGACCGCGAGTGGAGCAGCCAGCCCCTCGCGCCGGAGCAGGAGGGCTGGGACTGGTTTTCTCTGCATCTGGCCAACGGCGACAAGCTGATGGTGTTCCAGGTGCGTCAGCGCGACGGCAGCCACTACCGAGCCGGCACCTGGATCCGGCCGGATGGACAGCAACGTGCGCTGGCGTCCGGCGAGATCGGCCTCGAAGCCCGCACGCGCAGCCGCCAGGTGCATGGACGCGAGGTGCCGACGACCTGGGCGGTGCGCGTGCCGGTGGCGGGCGTGGACACCACCGTGACGGCACTCGTGCCGCAGGCCTGGATGTGCGGCACGTTCCCGTACTGGGAAGGGCCGGTGCGCATCAATGGCGCAGGCGGCATGGGCTATCTGGAGATGACGGGGTACTGAGCGGCACATGTAGGCACATGGATTGCTTTGCTGACGCCCCCTTGTCTCGGTGGCTGCCATGCCTCGCCTCCATTACACCGTGTCCCTCGCCTACGAGGTCCAGGACGCGGCGGCTCGTGTCATCCTCAACATCGAAGCCGCGCGCACGGCCCATCAGGCCATCGTGCGCGAGTCGCTCACCCTCCCGCCCGGCGTGCAGGTCGACCGGCATACCGACCCTGTGCTCGCGAATCGCTGGCTGCGTGTGCATGCGCCGCCAGGGCCGCTCACGATCCAGTACGAGGCCGTGGTGGACGTGAATGCCCACGAGGCGGATCCGCTCACGCTGAGCGAGCCCTTCGTCGGCGATCTGCCTTTCGAGGTGCTGCCGTATCTGGCGCCGAGCCGCTACGCGGAATCGGATCGCCTGCGCGCCTCGGCGTGGCGAGAGTTCGGGGCCCTGGCGCCTGGGTACGGTCGCGTGATGGCCGTGCGGGCCTGGGTCCAGCAGCATCTGCAATACGTGTCGCAATCGAGCGTGGAGACGACGTCGGCCACGGATTCGATCATCACGCGTGTCGGCGTGTGCCGGGATTTCGCCAATCTGATGGCCGCCCTGTGCCGTGCGCTGAACCTGCCGGCACGATTCACGACCAGCCTGGACTACGGCAAGGATCCGGCTCTGGGGCCCTCGGATTTCCATGCCGTGGTCGAAGTCTTTCTCTCGGGGCGCTGGTATCTGTTCGATCCGTCCGGTGTGGCGTTGCCAACGGGGCTGTTGCGCATCGGTACCGGGCGCGATGCCAGTGATATCCCGTTCGCCTCGCTCTTCGGTGCCGTCGTGCCTGTCGCCCCACCGGCCATCACCGTGGTGGCGCTGGCCGAGGATGGCCATGCATGGCCGGCGGCGACCTCGCTGGCGCTCAGCACCGCCTAGCCGTTGGCGCGGGTCCGGGCCGCACCGTTGAGCGTCGGCGCGGGCCCGTGTAGGCTGCGCACATCGCGTTGATCCTGACCGCCATGCACCCGTCGCCCGCTCTGTCGTTCCCGCGCCGCTCCGGCGTGTTCATCCTGGCCCTCGCGCTGTGTGCCATTGCGCCGCTGGCGCGAGCCGACATCAATCCGCTTGTCGCGACCTTCAAGCAGTGGGGGCTCGTGTGCGACAACGTGCGACGGTGCGAGGCACGCTCGCTCACGCACCGGGCCGATGCCACCGTCAGCGTGATCCGCAACGGCGGCCCGGCGCAGCCCGTGATCGTGCGCCTCGCCCGTCAGGGCCCGCTGCCGCTGGAAGACCTGACGGTCGATGGCATGCCGTCCGCCCTGTCGCAGCTGTCCTGGGCGGCGCAGGCTGCGCCGTCGGGTGTCACGGCGTGGACCGTCGACGGCGAGGCAGCCGTACAAGCCGTGACCCTGCTGCGCAATGCCGAGACGCTGCGCCTGGGAGACTCGGATCTGGCGTTGGCCGGCATGACCGCATCGTTGCTTGCCATGGAGGATCACCAGGGCCGGCTCGATACGACCACCGCGATCATCCGGCAGGGTCCCCTCGACGACAACCGTGCGTGGCCGGCCTCGCCGTTGCCGGTGGTGGCCCGCGCGGTGGCCTTCGATACCACGCCCCCCACGCCAGCCATGATGGCGCAGGCGCGTGAGCACCGGGCCGCGGATCAGCACTGGGAATGCCCCAGGGCGCCAGACGCGCCGCGCGATCTGGGCTTTGGCTTCACGAAGGACGAGGCGCTGGTCTTCCTGGAGTGTGAGCGCTTGGCACACAGCAGTCGCTATGTGCCGTTGCGGGTCCGGCACGACGCGAGTGCGCCGCCTGAGCGACTCATCCTGACCATGGTGGCCAATGCCCAATACCTGCAGATGGAGGGCGTGCCCAGGCCGACGCTCGATGCCGAGCACGGCCGGCTGACCATGGCAGAGGGGGCGGGGGGCTACTCGCCGCTGAGCGACGGCGATTGCGGCCTGCGCGCCACCTGGCAGTATGACGGCGTCGCCTTCGAGCTCATCGAGTACGCCGAGCAGGCCGTGTGCGGCGGCGTGCCGCAGGATTGGCCCATCTGGTATCGGGCCCGGGTGCGGCCTTAGCCGTCCCTGCGGCCGAGCAGGGCGCCGTAGGTCTGCACGAAGCCCTCGATGGTCTCGACGAGGCGCTCGATGTCCTCGTCGGACAGGGGCAGGGACAGGACCATGAGGCCGCGCGGTGCGGTGTAGATGCCCTGGGCGATCAGCCACAGAAAGAGCAGCTGCCGCACGCGCGGATCGCACGTGAGCAGATCCGCCGGGCGGGCGATGTCGCCTGCCACCGGGTGGGCGTTCATGACGGAGCCCACCCCCGTGAACTGCAGCGGCACGCCCAGCGAGGTGCATCGGGCATTGAGCCGTGCGCGCAGGGCTTCACCCCGGGCGGACAGCCGGGCGGCGGCCTCGGGCGGGAAGAGCTCGGTCAGGCCGGCATGGCCCGCAGCCATCGTGACGACGTTGTTGTTGAAGGTGCCCGAGTGCGCGAGTGGCCCGGTGCGCGGGTCGAAGAGCGCCATGATCTCGCGGCGCCCGCCGAAGGCGCCGAAGGGCATGCCACCGCCCAGGTACTTGCCGAGCGTGGTGAGATCCGGTCGGATGCCATGCAGGGCGGCGAGTCCGTGGGGGGCAAGTCGCGAGGTCATGACTTCATCGACGATGAGCAGTGCGCCAGCCGCCAGGCTCGCCTCGCGTACGCGCGTGAGGAATGCTGCCGTGCCGGGGATGCATCCGCCTGCGCCCATCATCGGCTCGACGAGCACCGCCGCAATCTGGTCGCCGTGTTCGACGAAAGCTGCGCTCACAGCATCGGGATCGTTGTAGGGGAGCACGATGAAATCGAACGGGACGGTCGTGGGCAGGGGCGCATCGCCAAAGCCCAGGACGCCGCCGTGATAGGCACCGGCGAAGACGACGATCCGGTTGCGGCCCGTGAAGTGGCGGGCGGCGGTCACGGCCATCAGGTTGGCTTCCGTGCCCGAGTTCGTGAACCGCACCAGCTCGAGCTGCGCGAAGCGCTCGCACAAGAGGGCCGCCAGCCTGCCTTCGTAGGGGTTGTGGCCGGTGAGGCTGATGCCGTTGCGCATCGCCGCCGTCACAGCGGCCTGGATGGGTTCAGGCGAATGGCCATAGACACCCGCGGTGTACTCGGCGATCACGTCGATGTAAGCATGACCATCCGCATCCCAGACGCGCGCGCCTTCCCCGCGCACGATCGTGAGCGGAAAGGGGGGGTAGAACAGCACGGATCGGCTGTTGGCCGCCGGCATGTGGCGAGCGTTCTGCTCGAAGGCCGCGCGGCTCGCTGGGTTGGCGTTGGCGAAGGCTTCGACGCTCGCCGCGAGTGCGGCATCGAGATCGGCGTGACGGCTCGGGGCGGCAGTGACATCGGTCATGGCGGACTCTCTCGGTGCGACGGTCCAATCGACCATCGATGCATTAATTATACGTTGGACAAATAAAGCCGGCGATACAATCAACGTTTTATCGACGGGGCACCGGGCATGACCTCACCGCCACGCAAGAAGGCAGGCCGTCCGGCGGGCGGCGCAGCCATCTCGCGCGAGCGCATCGTCGAGGTGGCGCTTGCCCTCATCGATGAAGCCGGTCTCGGAGCCCTCACGATGCGCGACATCGCCGCGCGCCTGCAGGTGTATCCGGCATCCGTGCAGTGGCATGTCAAGACCAAGGATGACCTGCTCGCAGCCGTTGCGGGCTCGGTCATGGCCGACATCTCCGTGCCGGCGGACGACATGCCGTGGCAGGCCTGGATCGTGGCCCTCTTTCGGCGTTGCCGGCAGGCCGTGCGTCGGCATCCCAACGTGACACCCCTCATCGGTGCGCAACTCGTCTCCAATGCCAGCCTGCCGGCCGATCTCGTCGATGGCGTGCTGCGTACGCTGGAGCGTGCGGGCTTTGCGGACGAGTCCCTGCTCGAGGCCTACAACACCGTCATCGCCGCGATGCTCGGCTTTCTCACGATGGAATTCGCCCCGCTCCCGGCAGAGAATCCCCAGCGCTGGGCCGACGAACTGCGCGAGCGCGTACACACCGTGCGCCCGCTGGATCATCCGAGTCTTGCCCGCGCGCTGCCGGTGCTGGCCAATCGTGCGTTCATCGTGCGCTGGGAAAACGGGGTGACCGCGCCAATGGACGCCAGCTTCGAGCGCCATGCCGCCATCATCGTGGCCGGCCTGGACGCGTTTGCGCGCGCCCAGCGGCAAACGGCTGGCTGAGCCACGTTCAGGGGCGCAGGCCGCCGAGTTTCAGGATCTCGGTGTTCGCCGCAAGCTCGCGCGTGGCGCGCGCCTCGAGCGCATCGCCATCTTCCCACGCGGGTTGAAAGCCCAGCGTCACCAGTCGTTGCTGCACACTCGCGTCGGCGAGCGTCTCGGCCAGCACGGCGCGCAGGCGCTCGAGCGTTGGCGCCGGGATCCCTTTGGGGCCCACCACGCCCACCCAGTTGTCCACGACCAGATCATCCAGGCCTTGTTCGGCGAATGTAGGGACATCTGGCAAGAGTGGTGAGCGCGTCGCGCTGGTGATGGCGATCGCCGTGAGGGCGCCCGAGCGCAGATGCGGCGCGGCTGCGACCAGGCTGTCGACGGCGAGCTGGGTCTGCCCGCCCATCAGCGCGGTGAGCGAGGGCGCGCTGCCTTGGAACGGCACGTGCAGCAGGGATACGCCGGCGCGCTGCGCGAAGCGCTCACCAATCACGTTGGGCATGGAGCCATTGCCAAACGAGCCATAGCTCAGGCCACCCGGATCTTTGCGCGCTGCCGCCGCCACGGCGTCGACCGTGCGCAGGCCCGACTTGGGATGCGTGAGCAGCACCATGGGCATGGCCGCAACCTTGCCGACGTAGTCGAAATCCGCAATGCCGTAGGCATTGTCGGGATACAGGCCGGGGTTGATGATGAGCGTCGGCGCGCCGGTCACGAGCAAGGTGTGGCCGTCCGGCTTGGCGCGCAGCACATGCACCGTGCCAATGCTGGTGTTGGCCCCCGGGCGGTTGTCCACCACCACGGTCTTGCCCAGCCGCGGCTCCAATGCGTTGCCCAGCAGACGCGCGATGGTGTCGCCCGTTCCACCGGGCGGCACCGGAGCCACCAGGGTGACGGGCTGCGTGGGAAAGACGGGCTGGGCCATGATCGGCCCTGCCAGCGCGCAGGTGGACAGGAGTGTGACGAAAGCGCGTGAGAGCAGCATGACAGTCTCCATCGAGGTAGACACGGGATGCTGCGACGGTTGCACGAACCGCGCCAGAATCATCTCCCGTCCATCCACTTATCGAACTTTGATTTTTTATTAATCGATCATAGATCAATTATTCGACGGGGCGACTAGGGAGTATCCCGACGCTGCACGCGCGGGGTGTTTGGCGGCATCGGGACGGATGGCCAGCGCACCTTCTCGGTGCTTCCGTGCAGGGGTGTGGTGCCGGGACGGGCGCTGGGCGACAGCCTCAGTGCAGGGCGGCGTGCGCCACGGCCGGCAGCGCGCGCAGGGCCGGACGCGCGAAGTAATAGCCCTGCATGAGTTGCACGCCCTGCGCCGCCAGGTAGTCGCGTTCTTCGCGGGTCTCGATCCCTTCGGCGATCACATCGATGCCAAGGTCGCGGCAGATCGCCATGGCGCCGGCCACGATGCGTTGTCGCACGCGATCCGTGTCGATCCCGCGCAAGAGCGTCATATCGAGCTTGACGATGTCGGGCTGGAATTCCGTGAGCAAGGACAGCCCTGAGTAGCCCGAGCCGAAATCGTCGATGGCGGTACGAAAGCCCAGACGCCGGTAAGCCTTGAAGACTTCGATGAAGTGCGATTGCCCGGCCGTATCCTCGGACTCGACCGTCTCGAAGATGATGCGCTCGATCGGAAAATTGTGCTTCTCGGCCGCTTTCAGCGTGCTGCGCAGGCAGGCCTCGGCGCGATACACCGCGTTGGGCATGAAGTTGATCGAGAGCCCGCCCGGCAGGCCGAGCTCGGCTGCCTGCTCGATGGCCACCTGCCGGCATTGCTGGTCGAAGCGGTAGCGGTTGCTGGCGTCGATCTGTGCCAGCACGCTGGCCGCGGATTCTCCGTTGATGCCACGCACGAGGGCTTCGTGCGCGAAGATCTCCCCGCACGAGAGATCCACGATCGGCTGGAAGGCGAACGCGATGTCGGGCGTGGCGACGTCACTTCGGCAGCCGGCGCAGGCCGTCGGCGAAGCGAGTGTCGCGCGCGGGCGGTGCAGGGCGAGGGGCATGGGATGGGGCTGGCAGGCAAGAAGTGACAGCGTGTGTAGCGGGATTCGTGCCCGGGCCTCGTGGCGGGCTTTCCCGATGGTTCAGAGACGCGTGTCGGCCAGCCCGCTCGCCCGCAGGACGCGCCGTTGCACGGCCTGCCCCAGCAGATGCCGGCCCGCGGGCTCGGTCACCGTCAGACAGTGGCGCGCCCGGGTGATGCCGGTGTAGAGCAGCTCGCGTGTCAGGATCGGGTTGAGCGTGTCCGGCAGCACGAGCGCCGCGTGCCCGAACTCCGAGCCCTGCGACTTGTGCACGGTCAGCGCGAAGACCGTCTCCACGGCCTGCAGCCGGCTGGGCAGCACCCAGCGGATGCCGGCATCGCCATCCCCGGCGGGGAAAGCCACGCGCAGCGTCCAGCCGCGGGCGTCGGTCGAGGGCAGCGCGAGCGTGATACCGATGTCGCCATTCATGAGGCCCAGACCATAGTCGTTGCGCGTGACGAGCACCGGCCGGCCCAGGTACCACTCGTGGGCGTCGTCGATCAGGCCCGCTTCGCGCAACAGCCGCGCGATCCGCAGGTTCAGCCCCTCCACGCCCCATGGCCCGCGGCGCAGTGCACACAGGACCTGGAACGCGGTGTGGGCGGCCAGTACGCGGCGCGCCCACGCGTCAAATGCGTCGCGCCCGGCGTGCAGCGCAGGGTGCCCGTCGCGCAGCACCTGCAGGTAATGCGCATAGCCGTGCCGCGCGAGCGTCGCGGGCTCGGCAAAGAGATCCGCCTGTGCCTGGCCCTGGGCAGGCGTGCCGCCGGCGACGACCAGCGCCGTGAACGCCGGATCGGTCGCGTCCGTCAGGCTCACCCGGGCGATGTCCTCGTGGTCCTGCCGCCACACCGCCTCCACGCTGCGCGGGTTGCCGGCGTTCACGGCGCCGGCGAGCTGGCCGATGCCGCTTGCCGCGGAGAAGCGGTGGCTGTGGCGCAGCATGACGACGGCCTGGTCCAGGGGCGTGCCGGCGTCATCGACGAGCGCAGGCGGAATTGCCTGGCCGCTGACAGCCGTGAGCCACTGTGCCGTGGCCGGCGTGTAATGGCCGTCGGCGGCTCGCCGGCAGAGTTCGCCCAGCACTGCGCCGGCCTCCACCGAGGCCAGCTGATCCTTGTCGCCCAGCAGCACGAGCCGTGCGCGTTCGGGCAGGGCATCGAGCACCGCGGCCATCATCTCCAGGTCCACCATGGAGGCCTCGTCGATCACGAGCACGTCCAGCGCGAGCGGGTGGTGCCTATCGTGGCGGAATTGCCGGCTGCCGGGTCGCGTGCCCAGCAGCCGATGCAGCGTCGTCACCTGGCGAGGGATGTGCTCGCGCACGGCTTCGCCGCCGGCCAGCCCGCCCAGCGGCAGCGAGGCCACGGCGTTTGCGATCGACTCGTTCAACCGGGCAGCGGCCTTGCCGGTGGGGGCCGCGAGCCGGATGCGCAAGGGGCGCGGCTCGGCGTCGGGGTGAGGCGTGCTCAGCGCCAGGCCTTGCAAGAGCGCGAGCAGCCGCACCACCGTGGTGGTCTTGCCCGTGCCTGGGCCGCCGGTGATGATCGCAAACCCGCTGCGTGCGGCAAGGGCGCACGCCACGCGCTGCCAGTCGGTGTCGCCCGTCGGGCGCCCGGCGAAGAGCACGTCCAGCGTATGGCGCAGGGCGGCCTCGGGCAGTGCGCGTGTCGGCGCGGGCACCGCAAGCCGCCGGGCGAGTCCTTCGCGCACATCCTGCTCGTACTGCCAGTAGCGTCGCAGATAGAGTCGTCCGTCGCGGTGCACGAGCGGCGTGGCACCCACGCCTGCGGCCACCAGGGTGGGGTGCGTCAGCGCCGCCTGCCAACGCTCCAGCGTCAGCCCCTCGAGCACGGCGTCGGGCAGCGGCACGGCTTCCTCGGCGAGCGGCAACCGCGCGCCTTCGGGCGGCAACGACAGCGCGAGCGCTGGATCCTGCAGCGTGGCGGCGAGATCCAGGCAGGCGTGGCCGCGTCCGAGCTGATGGCTGGCAAGCGCTGCCGCGAGCAGCGCAGGTACCGGGGCGTCGGGCACCTCCTGCGCGAGAAAGCGTGCGAACGCGGCATCGAGGGCGCGCAGCCAGCCGCGGTCTGCCCAGTCGTTGAGCAGGGCGAGCAGGTCAGGGGCGGTCAGCGAGGCGAGCATGGAATCACGTAAAGCAGGCGAGTCCGTACGATAGCGCGCCGGCGGTTTGCCTGCCCGTTGTCCATGTGCGCATCCGCCAGGCCGTGTCATGCGGCTGTCACGACGAAGTCATGCGGACAGGGGATAGTGGCGCCTCTCTCGATACTTGAGTCCCCACCTGATGTTGATCTCTCCCGCTCCTCGCGCGCCCCGTCCGTTCCCGCATGCCCTGCGTGCGGTATCCCTGGCCACCTTGCTCGCGCTGGCCGCCTGCGGTGGCGGTGACGACGAAGACAGTTTCGTCCCACCTGGCCCGCCGGCCGGCCTGGGCCGTGCCGATACCGCGCCCGTGTCCACGGTGCCGGCCTTCGTCGACAACGCCCCCACGAACGAGCGCGGCGATCCGCGCTATGCCACGCTCGAGACCAACGCAGGCGCGCGCGTGCTCTCCGGATTCCTCGACATCTGGGAGCCGCGCAAGCGCCTGGTGGACGCAGGTGTCACGGCCGATGCGCGCGACGGCTTTCCGGCCATCGTCGCCTCGGACTGGAGCGGCATTCCCGGTGACGTGACGGACGGCACGGTCAAGAACGCTGCCGTGCATCGCGAGAACATCGACTTCGTGGTGCGCACCACGGCACGTGTCACCCCGGAGCAGGCCGTGCTGGCCTACCTGGACGATCGCCGCGGCAAGAACTACAGCGTCACCGACGGACTGGGCCCGCTCACCGCGGCCTGGCGCAAGGCGGCGCGCCAGACCACCACGATCAACGAGGTGGCGCCGGATGCGATGTCCAAGCGCTATGACGATCAGGGCAACAACACGGGCGTGAGCGGCGACGCCAATCCCGAGTTCGGTCTGGCGATCGCCTTCGTGCAGAGCATGGGGGCGAGTGCGTCGACCGAGCCCACCAAACGCTTCTTCAAGTACGCGCGCCCCTGGCGCTGGAGCAGCGACGTGCGCGTGCTGCCCTCGCTGCTGCCCGCGCGCAGCAGCACGCCGGCCACCGATGGCGGCTATCCGAGCGGCCACACGGCCGAGTCCGTGCGCAACGCCGTCGCCATGGCCTACCTGGTGCCCGAGCGCTTCCAGGAACTGCTGGCCCGTGGCCTGGAGCTGGGCGAGAGCCGCATCGTCGCCGGCATGCACTCGCCGCTGGACGTGATCAGCGGCCGCATCCTGGGTCAGGCCTCGGCCGTGGCCAACATCAACGCCAACACGCCGGAACAGCGCGCCGCCGCACTGGCCCAGGCGCAGAAGACGCTCATGGCGTCGGTGGGTGCCGCCACGCCGGACGCGCTGCGCGCCTTCGCGCAATCCGGCGATGCCACGGTGGATCGCTTCACCGACGTCGAGCGCAACCGCCAGGACTACCGCCATCGTTTGACGTTCGACTTCACGCCGATCGCCGACACCACGCGTCCCGCCGTCGTCCCCAAGGGCGCCGAAGTGGTGCTGGAAACGCGCCAGCCCTACCTGTCCGCCGAGCAGCGCCGCGTGGTGCTCAAGACCACCGCGCTGCCCTCGGGCTATCCCATCCTCGACGATGCCGAAGGCTATGGCCGCCTGAACTTCTTTGCCGCGGCCGACGGCTACGGCGCCTTCGATGGCGACGTGACGGTGGACATGCAGGCCGAGCGCGGCACCTTCCACGCGCGTGACGCCTGGCGCAACGACATTGCCGGGGCCGGCAAACTCACCAAGCAGGGCTCGGGCACGCTCACGCTCACCGGTGCCAACGCCTACACGGGCGGCACCGAAGTGGCTGGCGGCCGACTCGAGGCGGCGAGCGCCACGGCGCTTGGCCAAGGCGCCGTCTACGTCGGTGCGGGCACGCTGGCCGTGAGCGCCAAGGCCCCGGTCCGGGTCGAGAGCAGCTACACGCAGACCAGCGCCGGTACGCTCGCGCTGCGCCTGGGCGCCGGTGACGTGGGCCGTCTGCAAGCGCGCGATGCCGCCGCACTGGCAGGCACGCTGTCCCTGTCGTTCGCCGAGGGCTATACGCCCAAGGCTGGCGAGTTCGTGACGGTGCTGCGTGCCGGCAGCGTCCATGGCCGCTTCGACCAGGTCAGCGCGGCCGGTTACAAGGCCACGCCGGTGTACCGGGGCGACGCTGTGCTGGTGCGCCTGGATCCCGCCAACTGAGGCGGCTAGCCGCGCGCGCGTCCGGCAAAGAGCGCATCGAGCGCATCGATGAGGACGCGCGGCGGCTTCTCCACGTGCAGCCCCTGGCCTGGCGCCAGGGTGCCGCGCAGGAACACGTACACCGCACCGCCCACGTGCTCGTCGTAGTCGTAGTCGGCGAGCCGGGATTTCAGCAGCCGGTGCAGCGCAAAGGTGTAGAGCACGTATTGAAGGTCGTAGCGGGCCTCGAGCACCGCACGCGCCATGGCTTCACGGGCATAGGCCGCGTCGTCCTCGCCCAGCCAGTTCGATTTGTAGTCCGCCACGTAGTAGCGGCCCTCGTGCGCGAACACCAGGTCGATGAAGCCCTTGAGCATGCCGTTCAACTGTCGTGGCATGAGGGCAGGGCGTGCAGCGCCGCCCAAAGTGTGCCGCGTGACCAGGCGGTCGATGGCCTCGGCCGGCACCTGAGTCGCCGACAACCAGAATTCCATTTCCGCCACGGTTTCCGTCAGCGCCGACAGCCGCACGGGCGCCACGGCAGCTCCGGCATGCGTCGGCAGGGCGAGCGGTGTATCCATGAGCCCCAGCAGCCACGTGGTGAGCGGCTCGACGAAAGCCTCCCAGCCGCGTAGCTGGCAACGCCGCGCCACCGTGTCGCGCACCCGCTCGGGATGGGCTGCGATGCGCTCGAAGCCTTCGGCAGCCGCCCACTCCAGCAGATCGTGCAGGAAGGTACCCGCGTGCGCCCCGCGCGGGAACGTATGGAGCACCCCCTGTGACACGGCAGCCCTGGCTGGTGCGTCTTTCTCTGCGTTCTGTGCGTCCTCGTCCTCGAGCGTGTCGGTGTCGGGGCTTGCGAGCAGTTCACGCAACACGTCTTCGGTCGCGGTCTCGGCCACCTGCGTGCCATCTTCCTCGCGGGAGGCCAGCGCCGAGTAGCTTGCCACCCACCACGTCTCGCGCACCGATCGCACCGGGCGGCGGGCCGGCCCGCTCGCCTCGGGCGCGGCGGCCGGCAGCAACCGGGTCGTGTCAGCGGGCGGCAGCGGTGCGATGGCGACACCCGACGCGTCGGCGTAGGCCTCGCGCAGACATTCGCCGAGCGTGCCCGGCGCCGGCATGGCATCAATGCCGAGGAGATAGCCCACCGCACTGCGGTGCAGATCCGCAAGCGGCGCCACACCCATCCAGGTGCAGAACTGCGCCCGCGTGAGGGCCACGTAGAGCTTGCGCACGTCCTCGCCAAGACGCTCGGCATCGGCACGCGCGATCACCTCGTCGCTGGCGGTGAGGGCGAGCCGGGCACGTCCGGTGTCGTCATGCCAGACCCAGGGCGGATCGTCGCCCGGATCGATGGGCCGGCACGCGGCGGCAAAGGGCAGGAAGACCAACGGGTACTCCAGTCCCTTGGACTTGTGCACCGTCACCACTTGCACGATATCGGCGTCACTTTCCAGGCGAATCTGGCGGGCATCGCTGCCGCCGTTACCGCGCTCGGCATCGGCGCGTTGCTCGGCCAGGTGGCGGATCAGCGCGTGTTCGCCGTCGATGAGCGCGCTCGCCTGCTGAAGCAGCTCGGCCAGGTGCAGAATGTCCGTGAGCACGCGCTCGCCGTTGATGCCCGGGCGCGCCTCGCCCAGCAGGCGGCCCGGCACGTCGAAGTCATGCAGCAGCCGGCGCAGCATGGGCAGCACGCCCTGGCGGCGCCAGCACTCGCGATAGCCACGGAACTGCATCACCCGCGCTTCCCACGCGAGCTCGTCGCGATTGAGGCCATCGAGCACGTCCCAGCCCAGGTCCAGGGTAGCGGTGGCGAGCGCGGCGCGCAGCCGGCGCGGATCGTCAGGCTCGGCGCACGCGAGCAGCCACAGCTGGATCTCCACGGCTTGCGGGCTCTGCAGCACCGAATCCTTGTCCGAGAGATAGACGCTGCGCACGGCGCGTGCGGCCAGTGCTTCGCGCACGGCATCGGCTTCCCGGCGGTTGTTGACCAGCACGGCGATGTGGCCGGGTCCCAGTGGTTTCACCTTGGTCTCGTCCGGCATGCCGTCGTGCATCGGCGCGATCGTGGCTTTGCCTTGCCGCCCGAGATTGAGCAGGCGCACGATCTCGGCCGCGCTGGCTGCAGCCATCTGCGCGAGATACGCTGTCTTGGCGAGCGGCTTGCCATCGGCGGGAGCATCGGCCCACCATACGGTGAGTGCAGTGTCGGGCGCAGCGCCGTCGATGCGCAACACGTGCTTCAGGCGATTGGCCGATTCGGCGGGCAGGAAGGGCACGGGGTTACCCGTGCCGGCGCGAAAGAGGAAGGCGCCGCGACCGGTGCTGCGCGATTCGGCTGCGTCGAACAGCCGGTTGGCCGCGCCCACCATGTCGGGCGTCGAGCGAAAGTTGCGGCCCAGGGTGTACAGGCGCCCGTCCACGGCACGGCGCGCGCCCAGATACGTGAAGATATCGGCGCCGCGAAAGGCGTAGATCGCCTGCTTCGGATCACCGATCAGCACCAGCGCCGTGCCGGGGACGGGATCGGCCACGCGATACACCGCATCGAAGATGCGGTATTGCACGGGGTCCGTATCCTGGAATTCGTCGATCAGGGCCACCGGAAACTGCCGCCGAATGATGTCGGCGAGCCGCTCACCGTTGGCACCGTGCAGCGCGTCATGCAATCGGGCGAGAAGATCGTCGAAGCCCATCTGCGCGCGGCGCGCCTGCTCGGCGTCGAAGCGTTCAGTGATCCAGCACGCGGCGTGACGCAGCACGTCCTGGCGTGCATCCGGCAGGCCGTCCAGCGCCACGGCCAGATCCGCGATGCCTTGCAGGGCGGGGTGATCCGGCGGCGTGCCGTCCTTCCAGATCTCGGCAAAGCCGGTGGGTGTGAGACGCGCCCAGCCAGTCTTCAAGTCCGGGCGCACGAGTCCCGCGTCTTCCACCCAGTCGCGCAAGGTCTGGCACCACGGCTGGTAATAGCGTGCCTGCAGCTTGCGGCCATCCACCTGCTTGGCCGCCACGGCGCCATCGCAGAGCGTCTGCAGATCCTCGACGAGGTCGCGCCAAGTGGCCTTGAGCGCCGAGAGCACACGCGTGCGTTCGGCCGCGGCTTCGCTGATTGCGAGGGCCGGGGCCGTCACCGCCGGCAGGTCCGCCACGTGGGCCGCCAGGCGGCGCGCCTCGGCGAGCAGGGCTGCCGGATCTTGCCACCAGCGCCGCACCTCTTCCACCGCGGCTTCGGGCAGGGCGAGCATGAAGCTGCGCCAATAGTCGCGGGCCACCTCGGCAAGCAGATCCGTGGTGTCTGTCTCGAGCTTCTGGGTGAAGAGACTGTCGCTGTCGAACGCGTGCTCGCGCAGCATGCGATGGCACCAGCCATGGATCGTGGAGACGGCTGCCTCGTCCATCCATTCGGCGGCAAGCGCGAGCTTGCGGGCGCAGGCGGCCCACTGGCTGGGCGGATAGCTGTTGCGGATCTGGTGCAGCGGATCGCGAGCGTCGTCCTTGAACTCGGGGAGGTCGGGATCGATGCGAAACAGTGTGGCAGCCCCGGCAAGATTCTTCCGGATGCGTTCGCGCAACTCCTGTGTCGCGGCCTCCGTGAACGTCACGACCAGGATCTCGGGCGGCGTGAGCGGGCGCGCGTGCGCGTTCTCACCGCCATGGCCCAGCACCAGCCGCACATACAGCATGGCGATGGTGAACGTCTTTCCGGTACCGGCGCTGGCCTCGATGAGCCGGCTGCCGTGTAGCGGAAAATGCGGAATGTCGAGCGGTGCGCCGCCTTCGGTGCGGGGCACGCCATTGCGGTTGGTCGGGGCGCTCATGCCTGGCCCCCCGAACGCCCGCGTCCGGACGCTTTCTCGGCAAACACCGCGAGGTACAGCGGCTTGAGCAGGCGCTGCGCCAGATCGGCGAATTCGCCGGTGCCAACGAGCTGTGCGTAATTGGGATAGGCCCGCGCCAGGTAGGCGTCGGTCTGCACCTCGCCGGGTTGGGCGTAGCCGCCTTCGTACTCGGCGCGTGCCTTGTCGGGATTCTCGCCATGCAGCCAGGCAAAGGCCGTGCGGGTGGCGAGCGGCAGCGGCCGGCGCATGCCCTCGCGCCAGGCGAGCAGCAGGGCGCGCAGGTGCTGGCGGGCCTCGTCCGGATCGAGCGGCGCGAGTTCGACGTCGCCCACCTTGCTGATGACCACCGTGGTGAGTGCTTCGCCGTGCAGGTGCGCGGCCAGATGCGTCACCCAGTGGCGCACGACGCGTTCGCGCCGGTACTGGCCGTTCTTCACGAGATCGCTGCTCTCGAGCAGCACGCGCCCGCGAGTACCTTCCGGTGCGGTGCGCAACAGGGTGAGCCAGTCGGCCAGTGCCACCGGCTCGTCCGGGGCGCGCGTCTCCAGCTGCACGGCCTCGTCCGGCGCCGCCAGCGGCCAGCGGGCCAGGGCTGCCTGATAACGGGCGAACACGTCGTCCATCGGGGCGGCCAGCTCGCGCGCGGTGGCCGGGCCAAATCCGCCCGGGGGCAGCTCGCCGCGGCGTGCCATCCGCGCCAGTTGCGCCTCGCGTGCCACCACGAAGTCTTCGCCCTGGGCGAGTGCCTGGGCCTGCGCCTGCAGCAATTCGTCCTGAAGCTGCCAGCGTTGCAAGCCGTCCAGGGCAAAGGGCTCGTGATCCTCGGCCGCCGGGTCCGGCACCTCGAAGCCCACGGACAGCCGCTGACGAAAGAACGCCTTGACGGGCTCGCGCAGGAAATCCGCGAGCTCGCGCAGGGTCAGCGGCTCTTCGCGCAGGGCCGGCGCAAGCACCCGGTCAGCGTCGTCGGGCAACAAGCCGGTGTCTGCGCCGGTGCGTTCGCGCCATTCGCGAGCGTAGGTAAAGAGGCCGGACGAATCGGCATCGTCCGCCGGCACAGGCGGGAAGTAGCTCGTGGCAAAGGGTTGCAAGGGGTGCGTCACGGTCAGCGCTTCCGACACTTTCTTGGGGGCATCGTGACCGGTCGATGGCCTCAGCGTCCAGCCGGCATCGAGATGATCGCGCAGCTGCCCGACCAGGACCGAGGGCGAGCGCTCGGTGTTGTCATGGATGCTCCGTCCCACCCAGGAAATGTGCAGACATTCTCGCGCAGACAGCAGCGCTTCCAGGAAGAGGTAGCGATCGTCCTCGCGGCGCGAGCGGTCGCCCGGGCGGTAATCCCGGCCCATCAGATCGAAATCCATCGGCACGCGCAGCCGCGGGAATTCGCCGTCGTTCATGCCAAGCAGGCAGACGTGGCGAAACGGGATCGCGCGCATCGGCATGAGCGTGGCAAAGGTGACGGTGCCGCCAAAGAAGCGCTGCGACAAGGTATCCGTGCCGAGCTGGGCGAGCCAGTGTTCGCCCACCACGGTCACGGGCAGGGCTTCTGTGACACCGGCTTCCTCGCAATGCTGCTGCCAATCCTGCAGTGCCGCTTCGAGCTGCACCCGCGTGTACTCGGCATCGGCATCCGCCGTCGTGTCGAAGAAATCGGCGAGCAGAGCGCCCAGGCGCTCCACCCAAACGGGGGGCGTCGCGGGCTCGGCCAGCAGTCGCCAGGTCGCCTCGAGTCGCTCGATGAGGCGCAGGAGCGGGCCCACGAGCGCCGCATCCAGCCCCCCCACTTCGCCATACGGCTCGACGTCCAGCCAGGGTTCGGCCTGCATGCCGACGGCATAACCCAGCAACATCCGGCGCAGGCCGAAATGCCAGGTGTGGTGTGCGTCGCTTTCGGCCACGGCGGGCAGGTCCAGGCTGGCGCGCTGGGCCGCGTGCAACCCCCACCGGATGTTCGCGCCCCGGATCCAGGCCTGCAGCTGGGCGAGGTCGCCATCGGCGATCCCATAGCGGGCGCGCACGGCGGGCACGTCCAGCAGGTCGAGCACGTCGCTCACGGCCACGCGCGACTGCGGCAGCGCGAGCAGCGTCTGCACGGCGTTCACGAACGGATCCGCCTGGCGCCGGCTCTGGTCGACCAGGCTGAACGGAATGTAGCGCGGGTCGTTCATGTCGAGCAGACCGAACACGGCCTGCACGTGCGGTGCATAGGCGTCGACGTCGGGCACCATCACGATCACGTCGCGCGGGCGCAGGCTCTCGTCGGCATTGAAGGCCGCCAGCAGCTGATCGTGCAGGATCTCCACTTCGCGTTGTGCGCTGTGGGCGACGTGAAAGCGGATGGAGCGGTCCTGGGTGGGGTCCACGGGCCCCCAGGCCTCCTGCGTTTCGTGCAGCGGGCGCAACTCGAGAATGTCGCGCTGGAGCTGGCCCAGCAACGTCGTGCCTTCACCCGCCACGAACTGCGGCAGGAAGTTCACATCGGGGCGCTCTGCGCTGTACTCGTCCAGCAGGGCAATGAAGTCACGCCCCTGCTTGCCCCAGGCGGCCAGCAACGGCTGAGCGTGCAGATGCAGCGCGTCCTCAGGGACGTCCAGCGGCATGCCGGATCGGCGCGACTGGTGCGCCGCCGCCGCGCGCAGCAGGTCCTTGTCCGCCACGATGTCGGCCCAGTAATGCTCGCAGGGGTTGTGCATGGCCATGAGCACGTGGCTCCAGCGGCCAAGCTCGGCCAGCACTTCCAGCGATTGCCGCGGCAGACTGGAGATGCCGAAGACGACGATGCGCCGCGGCAATCCTGCGGGCCTTGGGCCGGTGTGGGTACGGGCCACCTCGAGGAAGGTCTCGTGCACGGCGGCGCGGCCGGCCACGGAAGCGCCCGCGGCCACGTCCGGCCCGTGGGCCACGTCTGCCAGCAGGGCGCGCCACAAGGCGGCCTGCCATTGCTGGGTGGCGGGCAGCGGTTGATGCGCGCCGCGTGCCGGGATGAGGATGTCCTCACCACGCGCCCAGGCCGCGAGCCAGTCGGCGCGATACACCTGATATTGGTCGAAGAGATCGGCCAGGCGTTCGGCCAGCTGATAACGCTTGCGGCAATCCGTGTCGGCGCGCAGGAAGCGGTGCAGCGGCGCATAGACCGCCTGCGTCATCACGTCCGGCAAGAGCCGCATGAGCCGCCAGGTGAGACGCGATTTGTCGAAGGGCGAGGTCTCCGGCACCGCTGCGCGGCCTAGCACGGCCCGATAGGCCTGCCACAGAAAGCGTGAGGGCAGGAGAAAGTCGAGCCCGGCCGCGATCCCGCAGCCCGGCTCGTCCGCGCTCGGGTCCGCCGCGAGCGCCAGCTTGAGCCACTGCGCGATCCCATTGCTCTGCACCAGCACCGTCTCGCGCTCAAGTGGCGCCAGGGGGTAGCGCGTCATCCACGACACCAGCAGGTCGCGCAGCGTTTCGGGATGATTGCCCTGGATGAGCGTGATGCCAGTCTGGGAGGGGGGAGGGGACACGCGGACTCTCGTTGGACGCGGCGGCTTGGGCACCGCGGATCAGCGAAAAGTATAGCGGGGCGCAAGGGCTGCCCGGGTTGGCGTTACCCGTGGGATCCACGTGCAGTGGCCACACGACGGAATGCCCGCGTACCGGGCAGGCCGGGACGCGGGCGGGGTGCTGGGGGGGCAAGCCCCCAGGCGGACAGATCAGTAGCCGATGCCGTCCAGTTCGCCGTGGGCGCGGGCGGCCTGGAGTTCCTGCACGACTTGCGCGCGGGTGGGGGCGGCCGCTTGGGCGACAGGCGCGGGCGGGTAGTCGATGCTCGTCTGCGGCAGCTGGCCGGCGATACGGGCGTCACGCAGTTCTGCCACCACTTGCGCGCGGCTGGCGGCAGAGCCTTCCGGGGTCTGGAAGCGGGTGATCTCACCCACCGGCAGTTCGCCATTGGCGTAGGCTTGCTGCAGCTCGGCGACGACGTCGGCGCGGGTCTTGGCGGCGGGCGCTTCGGTGGCCGCAAACGCAGCGCTGGTCGAGAAAGCGGCGGCAAGGGCGAGGGCGATGGTGGCGTTCTTCATGGTGTGCATTCCTTGTTCTGTTCAACGGTGGCGACTCGGGTGTCTCGGCAGCGGAGGACTGCGTTGATGTCGTCGTGAATGCAGTATGGTCGCCATGACCTTGCCGAAAAAGAGGGAAATCTGGAATCACTTTTGCACAGGTGGGATAATTCAGGGCTTGTGAACGGGGGAATCGCCACCATGGCCGTGCAACTGGACGACATTGCGCTCTTCATCGAAGTGGCGCGCCGCAAGAGCATCACGCGTGCGGCGGAGCACCTGAACGAGCCTGCGTCCACGGTGTCGCGCCGGCTGCGCCGCCTGGAGGCAGAACTCGGCATGCGCCTGCTCAATCGCACCACGCGGCGCATGGAGCTCACCGACATGGGCGAGCGCTACTTCGAGCGCTGCCTGCCATTGATCGAGCAGGCGCAGGTCGCCCACGAGACGCTGGCCGACGGGTTATCCCAGCCCAAGGGGCAACTCAGACTCTCGATCCCCGCGAGTTTCGCCGCGCTCGTACTACCCCAGCTGCTGCCGGCCTTCTCGGCGGCCTACCCGGACATCCTGTGCGATATCGACGTCGGCATGCAGCGCATTGATGCCGTGGACAATCCCTTCGACATCGCCTTGCGCTTTGGCGAGCAGCCGGATAGCGGACTCGTGTCGCGGCCGATCCTCATGCTGGACCATTGGCTCTTTGCCTCGCCCGCGTATCTGGATCGCCATGGCCGCCCCCGCTCACCGGAGGATCTGGTCCACCACCAGTGCGTTCAGCCGTTTCGCGGCGACGAGATGCAGCGCTGGCGGCTGCGTCGGGGCAATCAGACCCGGGAGGTGGCCGTGCAGAGTCGCATCGCCGTGAACAACATCGGGATCATGGGCTCGTTGGCGCGCAAAGGCGTGGGCATTGCACCCATTCCCAACCACCACGCGCTCAATCCGATGGGCGAGGACGGCACACTCGAGCGCGTGCTGCCGGAATGGCACCTGCCGCCCATCCCCATTTACGCCTTGCTGCCCTCGCGCACCGTGCCCGCGCGGCCCAGGTCTTCCTGGATTTCCTGGCGTCGTTGCTGCGTCGGCCGTAACCTGGCCGGCGCAGGTCAGCGCCGCATCGGTCGGCGCGGGCACGTGCCCGCGCGCGCCCCAGATCAGTTCTCGATCTTGATGTTGGCGTTGCGGATCACCTCACCCCACTTGCGGATCTCGTCGCCAAGAAACGTGCCCAGCTCGGCCGGCGTGCCCGGCTTCACTTCAGCGCCCGCGTCGAGGATGCGCTTGGCATTGGCCGGGTCGCGCAGCACCGTGTTCAGATCGGCGTTGACCTTGTCCACGATGGCTTGCGGCGTGCCGGTGGGCGCGAGCACGGCTGTCCACGAGTACGCCTCGTAGCCCGGCAGCCCGGATTCGGCGATGGTCGGGACGTCGGGCATCATCTGCGAGCGCTGGGGATAGCCCACCCCCAGCGCACGGACACGACCCGATTGCACGTGAGGCACGGCGCTCGGGCCATCGGCGAACATCACCTGCACCTGACCGCCCACGAGATCGGCCATGGCCGGCGCGCTGCCGCGATACGGCACGTGCTGGATGCTCACCCCTGCCATGGCATTGAAGAGTTCGCCCGCCAGGTGGGTGCCGCCGCCCGTGCCGGACGAGCTGAACGAGAGCTTGCCCGGGTTGGCCTTGGCATAGGCGATGAGCTCCTGCACGGAGTTCACGGGCAGCGATGGGTGCACGACCAGGAAGATCGGGAAGGTGGCCGCCATGCCCACCGGCACGAAGTCCTTCTGCACGTCGTAGGTCAGGTCCGAGCGCAGGCTCGGCAGCACGGAGTGGTGGATGGCCGCGAAGAGGAAGGTGTAGCCATCCGCCTTGGCCTTGGCCACCGCCTGGGCGCCCACGATGCCGCCAGCCCCCGCCTTGTTGTCGATGATGGCCGGCTGTGGCCACATCTGCGCCAGCGGCTGCGTGGCGAACCGCGCGGTGGTGTCCACCGGCCCGCCGGGCGGGAAGGGGACGACGAAGCTGACCGGCCGATCCGGGTAGGCGGCAGCGGCATGGACCGGCAGGGCCGCGCTGGCGAGCAGCGCCGCGCCTGCGGCAATAAGATGACGACGGGTGATCGATGACATGAGCGTTCCGGAACAGGTGATGCGCGACGCGTGCCCCACTGGGGCACACAACCGCCGGTGAGCGTTGGAGGGCTCCCCCGCCGCCGGGCCGCCCCAAGGCGGGGGGAAATCCCCCCTCGGGGGCAGCGAACCGCAGGTGAGCGAGGGGGGCAGATCAGTTGGCGGTGATGCCGCCGGTTTCGATGACCTTCTGCCAGAGCGCGTAATCGCTCTCGATGCGGGCCTGCAGCGCCTTCGGATCTGGGTCATGCAGCGTGTGGCCGCCCTGGGCCATGGCCTGCTGGAAGGCAGGCTCGGCGCGCACCTCGGCCATGGCCTTGGTGAGACGCTCGACGACCGCAGGCGGCATGTCCTTGGGGCCGATCACGGCATACCAGCCCACCACCTCGAAGTCCGGCACGCCCGCCTCGATCATCGTCGGCACGTTCGGCAGCTGCGGATTGCGCTCGCGCGAGGTCACGGCCAGCGCGCGTGCCTTGCCGCCGTCGACGAAGCCCTTGGCCGTGCTGCTGATGTCGAACATGAAGCTCACCTTGCCGCTCATCACGTCCACCATGGCGGGGGCGTTGCCGCGATAGGGCACGTGCAGCATGTCCGTTTTGGTCTTCTGGCGCATCAGTTCGGCCGACAGGTGGTTGGACGCGCCGACACCGGCCGAGCCGAAGCTGACCTTGGTGGGATTGGCACGTGCGTAGCTCACGAGTTCGTTCACGTCCTTGGCCGGGAAGTCCGGGCCCACCAGCAGCACGTTGGTGTAATCCGCCACCAGGCCGACCGGCGTGAAATCCTTGCGTGGGTCGAACGTGTCGTTGCGCTGCACGAGCGGCGTGATGGTCAGCGTCGGGCTGGCGACGAAGTTCAGTGTGTAGCCGTCCGTCGGCGCCTTGCGCGTGGCCTCGGCCGCAATCATGCCGCTTGCGCCCGCGCGGTTGTCCACCAGCACGGTCTGGCCGATTTTCTCGCTCAGGTAGCGCGCGAAGATGCGCGCACCGGAATCCACGGGCCCGCCAGGGGCATAGCCCACGAGCAGGGAGATCGGGCGCTGGGGGTAGTCCTGGGCGAGCGCAGGCGTGCTGCCGATGGCGGCCAGCAGCAGGGCGCCGGCCAGGGCGGTGAGTCGGTTCATGGTGTCTCCTCGGTGTTGTTCTCTTGTTGTCATGGCGCGCGTCGAGGCGCGCGCACGTCAGGCCAGATGGGCACGCAGGGGCTGCTTCTGGATCTTGCCGCTCAGGGTGGTGGGGATGCTGTCGATGTTCAGGAACTGGGCCGGGCGCTTGTAGGGCGCCAGGTGTTCGCGCAGGTAGACGGCCAGCGCGGCGTGATCCACCGTCTGGCCGGGCAGGGCTTCGATGAAGGCCACCACGGCTTCGTTGCCGTCGGGCTCCGCACGGCCCAGGACGGCGCTCTGGCGCACGCCCGGAAACGCGTTGATGACAGATTCGACCTCGATCGGGTAGACGTTGAAGCCCGAGCGGATGATGAGATCCTTGCTGCGTCCGACGAGAAAGAGAGCGCCGTCCTCGGCGAGATAGCCGATGTCACCCGTGGCGAGCCAGCCGCCCGGACGGATGGCGATGGCCGTCTGTTCCGGGTTGCGGTAGTAGCCCAGCATCACGCCGGGGCCGCGCACGTGCACGTCGCCGCGCTCGCCGGCGGGCTTGGCGGGCTCGTCCAGCGAGCCGATGTGCAGTTCGACGTCATCGACCGCGTAGCCTGCGCTGCAATCCGCGCGGGGGGACGCTTCACGCGTCACGAAGAGCGAACCCGCGTACTCGGTGATGCCGTAGCCGTGGTGCAGGGGCAACTCGAAGTAGGCCTCCACATCGCGCTTCAAGGTGGGATCCAGCGGCGCGCCGCCGGTGTAGACGTAGCGCAGGCGCGGCGCACGCAGGGCGCTCGGCTCGGGTGCGGTGGCAAGGATGCGATTGAACATTGTGGGCACGCCCTGCAGCATCGTGATGCCAGGGTCCGCCAGCGCCGCAAAGACGTCTGCCGTATCGAAGCGCGGACGCAGGTACAGGCTTGCGCCCGCGTACACCGTGGCCATGAGCACGGTGGCCAGGCCGAAGATGTGCGAGAGCGGCAGGGCGGCGAACGCGATGTCCTCGGGCGACAGGCTGCGCGATTCGGCAGACACCCGTGCAAAGTGCAGCAGGCCGCGGTGCGAGACCATCACGCCCTTGGGGGCCCCGTGGTGCCCGACGTGTAGATGAGCGCGGCCACGGCACGCTGGTGCTCGCCGGTTTCGCGCTCAGGGGCGACGTCCGGCCGGGCAAAGCGCAGGCCGGCGAAGTCCGCGAGCGGCACGGGCTGCGCGCCCGCCGTGTCCGCGTGGGCTTGGGCCGCGTCCGATACGCGCACGGTGTACAGGCGCAGCGCCGGCTGGGCGTGGTCCGTGATCACGGTGAGCTCCCGAGGGCTCAGGCGCGCATTGACCACGATGGGCCAGGCGCCGCGCACGCTGCAGGCAAAGAGCACCGCGACGGCTTCGACGCAGTTCTCGGCCGAGACCAGCACGCGATCGCCCGCATCCACACCTTGCGCCGCCAGCCAGTCCGCCATAGCGATGACGCGCGCCCAGAGCTCGCCATAGCGCACCACGCCTGCGGTGTCGTACAGGCAGATGGCGTCGGGTCGCTGCGCGGCCCAGTAGGCGGGCACATCGTGAATGGCGGTGAAGGCGGGCAGTTGGGGCATGGACATCCAGGAAGACGGATTGAGAGCCGATGCAGTCTAGCCAGCGCACCCGCCAGCGGACCATTCCGATTTCGCTAAGGCCGTCTCTGGCCTGCGTGAACGGTGGTGGCGCGGCATTCGGCTTCCCGGAAGCTTCCCTTTCGTAAAAGCGTGTTTTCGGTCCGGGCCCGCATTTGTTAGATTGGCTGGCAATCCGGGCCTGCGTGCCCGATCCGTCACCGACCAGCGAGACCCCATGGATTTCACGTACACGGAAGAGGACATCGCCTTTCGCGAGGAAGTGCGCGCATTCCTGCGCGAGCAGCTGCCCGCGGACATCGCGCAAAAGGCGTCCCGCCACCAGCGTCTGGAGAAGACCGACTACATCCGTTGGCACAAGGCGCTGACGGCACGCGGCTGGGGCGCGCCCAGCTGGCCCAAGGAATATGGCGGCACGGGCTGGACGCCGTTGCAGAAGCTGATCTTCGAAGTGGAGAGCTACCGCGCGGGCGCCCCGCGTCTGCTGCCCTTCGGTCTCACCATGATCGGCCCCGTCCTGATGAAGTACGCGAGCCAGGCGCAGAAGGATCACTTCCTGCCGCGCATCCTCAACATGGAAGACTGGTGGTGCCAGGGCTACTCCGAGCCGGGCGCAGGCTCCGATCTGGCGTCGCTCAAGACCCGCGCCGTGCGCGAGGGCGATCACTACGTGGTGAACGGCCAGAAGACCTGGAACACCCTGGGTCAGCACGCCGACTGGATCTTCTGCCTGGTGCGTACGGATACCGAATCCAAGCCGCAGGAAGGCATCTCGATGCTGTTGATCGACATGAAGACGCCGGGCGTCACGGTGCGCCCCATCGTCACGCTCGATGGCGGGGCCGAGATCAACGAAGTCTGGTTCGACAACGTCAAGGTGCCCGTGGGCAACCTGGTCGGCGAAGAGAACCGGGGCTGGACGTATGCCAAGTACCTGCTGGGCCACGAGCGCACCAACATCGCCGGCCTGGGGCACTGCAATCGTGAACTGGCGATGCTGAAGGCCCACGCCCGCGAGAGCGTGGGCAACGATGGCCGTCCGCTGATCGAGGACGTGCGCCTGCGTGACCGCATCGCGCGTATCGAGATGGACATCATGGCGCTCGAGATGCTGCTGCTGCGCGTGGCCACGGCCGCCGTCGGCACGGATCCGTCCACCCAGGCGTCCATCCTGAAGATCCGTGGCTCGGAGATCCAGCAGGCGCTCGCCACGCTGCAGATGGAAGTCGCAGGCCCCCAGGCCTGGCCGTACTCGCCCGCGTGGATGCACGCCGACGCCGAGGAAAGCGGCCCCGGCCCGGCCTTCGCGCCCGGCAACACCGCAGGCTACTTCGACATGCGCAAGACCACCATCTATGGCGGCAGCACCGAAGTACAGAAGAACATCATCGCCAAGATCGTCCTGGGCTGAAGAGGTAAGGCATGGATTTCGAATACACCGAAGAACAACGCATGCTGGCCGACAGCCTGCGCCGCTACGCTGCCGAAGGCTGGACGCAGACGCGTCGCCGGGCGGCCGAACGCGAGGGCAAGGGCTTTGATGACGCCAACTGGACGACGCTGGCCGAATTGGGCGTGCTGGGCCTGACGGTGCCTGCCGAGGCCGGCGGCTTTGGCGAAGGGCCCGCAAGCCTCTTGCCCGTGCACCTGGAGCTGGGCCGCGCGTTGTCGGGCGAGCCGGTCATCCCCAGCGCCGTGGTGAGCGCCGCGATCCTGAGCCAGCACGGCAACGACGAGCAACAGCAGCGCTGGCTGCCCGCCATCGCCAGCGGCGAGGCCATCGTGAGCCTCGCCTACCTGGAGCGTGATCGTCGCTTCGCGGCGCAGCCTGCCAAGCTCACGGCCGCCGCCCAGGGCGATGGCGTGCGCCTGAACGGCGAGAAGGTGCTGGTCTGGCACGGCGCTGCGGCCCAGGCCTGGATCGTGAGCGCGGCCGATGCCGATGGGGCCGCGAGCCTCTACCTGGTGCCTGCCGACACCGCGGGTGTCACCGTCAAGACATATCCCACGATGGATGGCGTGCGCGCCGCCGATCTCGTCTTCACCGACGTGAGCCTGCCCGCCAGCGCCCGTATCGGGGCGGCCGGGCAGGGTGCCGCAGCGCTGGAGACGGGCTTGGACCACGGCATTGCCGCGCTGGCCGCGCATGCCGCCGGCGCCATGGAACGCCTGGTCGAGATCACCGTCGATTATCTGCGTCAGCGCAAGCAGTTCGGCGTGCCGCTCGCCAAGTTCCAGGCCTTGCAGCATCGGGTGGCCGAGATGGTCATCCAGAAGGAACTCGCGATGTCCATGGCCTGCGTGGCCGTGGCCGCGCTCACCGAGGAAGACGCCGCACGCCGCCGCCGCATGGTGGCGGGCGCCAAGGTGGTGGTGGCGCAGGCCGGCCGCTTCATCGGCCAGGAGGCCGTGCAGCTGCACGGCGGCATGGGCATGACCGATGAGCTCGAGGTAGGCGATTACTTCAAGCGCCTCACGATGGTGAACCCGATCTTTGGTGATGTGGATTACCAGACGGCACGCTTCTCGGAGGCCATGCAATGAGCGACGGCACACCGGACCCGACCGCCTGGATCGGCCGCAGCCAGCAGTTCGACGACACGATGACGCGCAACCTCGCGGCGCGGATCGCGATCACGCTGGATCGCCCCGCGCCCGCGCGCGGCGAGGCCCTGCCGCCGCTGTGGCACTGGGCCTACTTCCAGGATCCCGCGCCGGAATCCGGCCTGGGGGTGGACGGCCATCCGGCGCGCGGCGGGTTCCTGCCGCCCGCGGCTGACCGCAACCGCATGTGGGCGGGGGGCGACGTCGAGTTCCTCGTCCCGCTGCGCGTGGATGGCGACGCGAGCCGCAAGACCACCATCGAAGACGTGCGCGAGAAGACCGGCCGCACCGGCTCGCTGCTCTTCGTGACCTTGCTGCACGAGATCATGCAGGATGGGCACCTCGCGATCCGCGAGCGCCAGAACATCGTCTATCGGGCGCCATCGCCGCCCAAGCTGTCCAACGACGATCCCGTCCCCGAGGCACAGTGGCGCCAAGCCGTGAAGCCGACCGAGACGTTGCTGTTCCGCTACTCGGCCGTCACCTTCAACGCCCATCGCATCCACTACGACCACCCCTACGTCACGCAGGCCGAAGGCTATCCGGGCCTGGTCGTGCATGGGCCCATGCTGGCGACGCTGCAACTGCAGGCGTTCGCCGATGCCAATCCCACGGCCCGCATCGATCGCCTCACGTATCGTGGCCTGCGCCCCCTGATCGCGCCGGCGCCCTTCGAGGTGGCCGGCCGCATCACCGCGCCGGGCGAAGCCCAGCTGTGGGCCGCCAACGACAAGGGCCTGGCCCACACCGCCGAACTGCGGTTCACGCCCGCCTGAAGGAGAGCCTTTTGACGTCACCGGTACCCGACGCTTCCCGGCCGCTCGACGGCCTGACCGTCATCAGTCTCGAGCACGCCATCGCCGCGCCGTTCTGCACTCGCCAGCTGGCAGACCAGGGCGCGCGCGTCATCAAGGTCGAACGCCCGCAAGGCGGGGACTTCGCCCGCGGCTACGACGAACGCGTGCGCGGTCTCGCTTCGCACTTCGTCTGGACGAACCGCTCCAAGGAGAGCCTGGGCCTGGATCTGAAGCAGCCCGACGCCCGTGCGGTGCTCGAGCAACTGCTGGAGACGGCCGACGTGCTGGTGCAGAACCTCGCACCCGGCGCGGCCGCGCGCATGGGGTTGTCCTTTGAGGCCCTGCATGAACGCTATCCGCGCCTCATCGTGTGCGACATCTCCGGCTATGGCGAGGGTGGCCCGTACCAGGACAAGAAGGCCTATGACCTCCTCATCCAGAGCGAGAGCGGCTTTCTGTCCGTGACGGGCACGGCCGACGAGCGGGCCAAGGCAGGCTGCTCGATCGCCGATATCTCCGCCGGCATGTATGCGTACTCGTCCATCCTGTCAGCACTGCTCCTGCGCGGTCGCACCGGCAAGGGCAGCCGTATCGACGTCTCCATGCTCGAGAGCATGGTGGAGTGGATGGGCTTTCCGATGTACTACGCGTTCGAAGACGCCGCGCCCCCCGTGCGTGCCGGCGCGGCGCATGCCACCATCTATCCGTACGGGCCGTTCCCGGCGGGCGACGGTGGCAGTGTGATGCTGGGCCTGCAGAACGAGCGCGAGTGGCGGATCTTCTGCGAGCAGGTGCTGGGCGATGCGGCCCTGGCCGACGATGCCCAGTACGCCAACAACACCCTGCGCGTGAAAAACCGCGAGGCCCTGCGCGAGCGCATCGTCGCCGAGTTCTCGACGATGACGGCCGAGCAGATCATCGACCGGCTGGAGGCGGCCCGCATCGCCAACGCCCGCGTGAACGAGATGCGCGACGTCTGGGCGCACCCGCAGTTGCAGGCGCGCGAGCGCTGGCGCGAGATCGACAGCCCTGCCGGTCGCCTGCCGGCCTTGCTGCCGCCTGCATCGAGCAATGCCTACGAGCCCGTGATGAACGGCGTGCCGGCCTTGGGCCAGCATACTGACGCCATCCTGGCCGGCCTGGGCTACGACGCTGATCGCATCGCTGCGCTGCGCGCGGCAGGAGCGGTGTGATGACCTCACGTGCCCGTACCGCGCTCTTCGTCCCCGCCACGCGCCCTGAGCGTATCCCGAAGGCGCTGGCCGCCGGCGCCGATCACGTCGTGGTGGATCTCGAGGATGCCGTTGCCGCCGACGCCAAGGACAGCGCGCGCGCCGCGCTCGCGGATTTCCTGCGCGCGAATGCCGAGGCCCGCGTCCTGGTGCGTGTGAATGGCGCCGACACCCCCCAGTTCGCCGCCGACATCGCCTTGTGCGCCGAGCACGCCGGCGTCGTCGCCGTGATGCTGCCCAAGGCCGAGTCCGCCGCGCAGATCGCCGCGGCGGCCAAGCCCGGCAAGCCCGTCTGGCCCATCATCGAAAGTGCGCTGGGCGTGGCCAACGTCACCCAGATTGCCCGCGCCCCCGGCGTGGCGCACATCGCCTTCGGCACGCTGGATTTCGGGGTGGACCTGGACATGGATGCCGCCAGCCCGGGCGCATCCGTGATGCTCGACCACGTCCGCTGCCAGATCGCACTGGCCAGCCGCGCCGCCGGCATCGGCGCCCCCATCGACGGCGTCTTCACCGCCTTCGATGATGCCGACGGCCTGCGCCGCTATGCCCAGCACGCCCGCGGCCTGGGCTTCGGCGGCATGCTGTGCATCCATCCGGCCCAGGTCAAGGGCGTGCACGACGCCTACCTGCCGCCCGAGGCCGACGTGGCCTGGGCGCGCAAGATCGTCGCCGAAGCCGAGCGAACCGGGCTGGGCGCCTTCCAGGTGGACGGCAAGATGGTGGACGCGCCCGTGATCGCGCGGGCGCGCGGCATCCTGGCGCGGGCGGGGTAGCGTCGCTCAGGTGGGGCGGGCCGCGCGCCCATGGCGAGCGCGCGGCGCCGTCCCCGCTGTCTGCGGTGTCCTGGGTTCTGGCACGTTCACCGCCTCATCGACCACACCAGCCACCCACTCCATGAACACGCGCAATTTCGCACTCACGTGCCGGTTGGGCCGATAGGCCAGGAACAGCGGCATGGGGTCGAGTGTCCAATCGGTCAGTAATGGCACGAGTTCGCCATTCGCCACGGCTTCACGGGCCATGTAGTGCGGCAACCAGAGGGCGCCCAGTCCTGCCACGCCGGCGGCCAGATAGGCGTTGCCATCATCGACCCACAGCGTGTGCCGGCCCAGGATCTCGATGCGTTCATCGCCGCGTTGCATCACACACGACATCGGCTTGCCGCGACGATCCCGCAGAAAGCCGATGACGCGGTGCGGCGCTTCGATCAAGTCTTTCGGATGCTGGGGCATGCCGACGTGCGCCAGGTAGCCTGGGGCGGCATAGACGCCCAGGCCAAGCGCGCCGATGGGCTTGGCCACGAGTGATTCGTCGGTGATCTGGCCGCCGCGGATCACGCAGTCCACGTTCTCGTCGATCAGGTCCACTTTGCGATCACTCACCCCCAGATCCAGCTGGATGTCGGGATAGGCTGCCTGGAAGGCGGGCAGGGCGGGGATGAGGATGAATCGCGCCAGGGGGCTGGGCACATCCACGCGCAGGCGCCCGCGCGGCACGGTGGCCGCTGCGCTCAGGCTGGTCTCGGCATCGTCCAGGTCGCCCAGCAGACGCACGACATGCTCGTAGTACGCCGCGCCGTCGGCGGTGACGTTGACCTTGCGGGTGGTGCGATGCAGGAGCTTCACGCGTAGACGTGCCTCCAGCTGTTGCACGAGCTGGGTCACGGTGGTCTTGCTCATGTGCAGCGTGCTGGCGGCGCGGGTGAAGCTGCCGGTCTCCACGACACGGGCGAAAGCCTGCATGGCGTCGAATCGGTCCATCGAATCACTCCGGAAGGGGCGGGGAAGGGCGTCGCAGTACGCCGGGCGACGATGCGATTGTTTGGATTCTACAAACAGTCCAGGCTGCACTTGGCGGTTTATCGCCTCGGTGCGGGTGCGTACAGTCGACCCATGTCAACACAGGGCCGCCCTGGCCCGACAGGAGATCCGTATGCCTACCCGTGAAGTCGTGTTCCCCGAAGGCCGTCACGCCCTCTACGAGCGTCACCGCTACTCACCGGCCGTCAAGGCCGATGGCCTGCTCTTCGTGGCCGGGCAAGTCGGCAGCCGCGAAGACGGCACGCCCGAGCCCACGCTGGAAGGTGAAGTGCGACGCGCCTTCGCGAATCTCAACGCCATCCTGGCTGCCGCCGGCTGCACCTTCGATGACGTGATCGATGCCACGGTGTTCATGGTGAACCCCGAGAAGATCTTCGAAGAGGCCTGGGAAGTGGCGCGCGAGTACTGGGGCCCGGCGCCCCATCCCACGGCCACGGCCGTGGGCGTGACGTGGCTCGCGGGCTTTCAGTTCGAGATCAAGGTCGTGGCCAAGCTGCCGGCCGCCTGATCGCCTGACGGCGCGCCAAGAGGAGGCCCCGCAGCTAAGATTCCGCCGGACATCGAGACCGGAAACAGAGTCATGGACGGCGTGTGGATCGCGGGGTTGGGCATCGCATATTATGCGGCGCTGTATGGCGCATACGCGGGCATCCGCCGCGCGCGCGGCCTGCCCCCAGACCGCATCCGGCTCGTGCCACTCGTCTTCGTGCTGCCGTTGGCGATGATCTTCGCCTTGTGGACCCTGGCGGCGCTGCGCTGACGCGGACGGTGGAACGTCAGCCAGGATAGTCGCGGGCCAACCGCACCACGGTCACGCCCGGCTTCAGCTGGCGCAGCGACGGCATCACGAGCGTGCAGTCGTCGTAGGGCGTGAGGATCGGCTGCTCGTCGGCCCAGCCGATCACGCTGCCTGCGCTGGCGAAGGTTTCCATGCCTTGCCAGGGCTCGGCAAAACGCACCTGCATCGACGGTGCCACGATGGCATCGGTCACCTGCAGCACGCGCTGTTCGCCCAGCGGCGCCTGGATCCACCCGGCCGGCACGTCGGCGGGATCCACGCTGCCCGCGGCCAGGAGAAAGCGCGCGACCTGGTCGTGCGCCACGTCCACCGAGGCCGGGTCTCCGTGAAAGCCGCATTCGATGAGCAGGGCACGAGCATCGCCCTGGGCATCGCCGAACTGCCCGTAGTCGCGCAGGCGCGTGCCGTCGCGATGGCCCGCGTCCACGATCACGTGTCGCGGGGTGGCCATGCGGCGCGCCAACTCGATATTGCGCGGCAGCATGCCCGTCAGGCACAGCGGCACGCCCGGCTCGTGCATGGAGTGCAGATCGAGCAACCAGTCGGCGCGCGCCACCCACGGCTGCAGCTCGGCGCCGCGTGCGCGCTCCAGGGTGCTGCCATCGGCCAGGCGATCCGTCGACCACACCCGGTTCATGTCTTCCTCCACGAAGCGCGAGGCGTCGTGGCGGGTCGGATCGAAGCGGTCGAATGCCGCCAGGTTGGCAAACACCAGCGTGAGGCTGCCCCGGCGCGGGCGCACGCCGGCTGCGAGCAGGGCCTTGAGCGCCCAGGCGCCGCACAGTTCATTGCCGTGCATGAGCGCCGAGATCATGACGGCGGGGCCAGCCACCCCGGCATCGAAGTGCCACACGCCGGGTGTGCCGGTGTTGCCCCGGCGCTCCTCGGTGATGTCCGGATACGCGAGTTGGAATGACATGTCGTGTCCTGCGGAGTTCACGTTCATTGGGCTTCGATCCCCGAGGCCTTCACCAGGGCGCCGTACTTCTCGGTTTCCGCCTGCAGGAAGCTGACAGCGTCGATGTCCGGCGCGGCCAGGTCGCCACCGGCCGTGGCGAACTTCTGACCGAACGTGTCGTCCTGGACGATGTCCTTGAGCGCGGCGCGCAGCGTCTCGGCCACAGGCTCGGGTACGCCGCTCGGGGCATACAGCCCGAACCAGATGTTGATGTCCACGTCCTCGAACCCCGGCGTTTCGGCCAGTGCGGGGATCTCGGGCGCGATGGGCGAGCGCTTGGCTTCGGTCACGCCCAGCGCCACGATGTTGCCGTTGCGCGCCGGTGGCAGGCCGGACGAGAGTACCAGCATGCCGAAGGTGAGCTGCCCGCCCATGAGGTCCGTCACCAGGGGGGCGACGCCGCGATACGGCACGTGCGTGGCTTCGGTCTCGGTGGACGCATTGATCATCTCGCCCGCCAGGTGCAGCGTGGTGCCCACCCCGGACGACCCGAAGTGATACGTGCCGGGTGCGGCAGACCGCAGTTTCTCCAGATACTCGGCTGCGGTGCTCACCCCGGCGTTCTTGGACGCTGCCAGCAGCATGGGCTGCGAGCCGATGATGCCCAGCGAGGCGAAGTCACGTGCGCTGTCATAGTTGACGGCGTTGTTGATCATGCTCGCCACCACGATCTCGTTGGTCGAGCCCAGCAGCAGGGTGTAGCCGTCGGCCTTGGCCCGCGCCACACGCTGTGCGCCGATCGAGCCGCCCGCGCCGCCGACGTTCTCGACCATGACGTTCTGGCCCAGTCGTTCGGTGAGCGCCTCGGCAAAGAGGCGTGCCGTGAGGTCCACGCTGCCCCCGGCGGGGTAGCCCACGACCAGACTGATCGGTCGGGTGGGGTAGGCATCGGCCGCGTGGGCGAGCGGCAGGCTCGTCAGGGCAAACGCCCCACAGGCAAGCACGCCGAGTCGGTGCGACGTCGGGAAAAGGGTCATGACAGGCTCCTGGAATGCGTGGCGGCCAAACGCGCCAGATGCCCGCATTGTGCGCATCGAGCCCGGATCTACCCGTGCCGAATCGGCACATCGCCGTGCGGATTCGGCACATTGCACCACGCCAGCGCGTGCTGGCTGGACCGTGGCTCTCGATGCACCACGATCGGGCGTGGACTCAGTGGCCGGACTCGGTCAGTGCCCACGCGGCTTCGGCCACGTCCGATAGGCGCTGGCGGCTGCGATACATCCGCACTTCGAAGACGATCTCATCGCCACGTCCGCCCAGGACGGCCAGCGCACCGCGCCGGCAATCGCCCGCCACCATGGACCAGGGCAGCCAGGCCACGCCCAGGCCCTTGAGCGCCGCGCCGTGAGCGGCATCCGGCGAATCACAGCGCAGAAAGGGCCGCAGGGCATAGGCACGCGCCTCCAGGCGATCGCCCAGGATGCGTTCGAGGGCCAGGCCGCCCACGTAGGCAATGAGCGGCGCCGCCGGGCTGTCGCTCAGGCCGAAGCGTGGCCGGCCGCGGCGATCGACCTGGCTCACCGGTACCAGCTTGTCGGCGGCCAACGTCAGGTAGCGGTAGCGCGCTGGGCTCAGCAGTTCCGTGATGGCCGAATGCGCGTAGGCGCACAGCAGGTCCGTCTTGCCGCCTTCGAGCAGGGCGGCCAAGTCGTTCACGCGTCCGGTGGTGAGGTCCACCTGGCTGTTGGGCGCCAGCACCGGCCGCGGCTTGCGGCGCAGGCGCACGATCCAGTCCGCCACCAGCGTACGTGCCAGGCTGCGCCCGGTGGCCACCCGCAATACCGGGTCTGCGGCCGGGCCGGTGCTGCGCAGGCGATGTCGCACCTGCTCCATCTGTTCGAGCATCTGGCTGCCGGTGCGCAGCAAGGCTTCGCCTTGGGGCGTGAGGCGAACCGGGATGCGCTGACGCTCGACCAGGGGCGCGCCGGCCCAGGATTCCAGCGCCTTGATGCGGCGCCCGAAGGCGGGATGGGTGACGTGCCGGCGTTCGGCCGCGCGCACGAAACTGCCCGTCTGCTCGAGCGCGACGAGATCTTCCAGAAGCTTGAGATCGACCATGGGCGGGCAGCGTGGCAAGGCGCGGGCGCGGAGGGCCAATTATCCCACCGCGCCCCCATGGCGCGGCCCCTAGCTGCCGATGCGCACCGGCACCAACAGCGACTGCAACGCCGCCACGATGCTCTGCGCCGTGATGAGGCTGGTCTTGGGGTTGTCCGGGCTGGGCAGGTTGCTCACCTGCATGCGCACGCTTGCGGTGTCGCTCTCCAGCTCGACTTCGTGCGTGTTGCGCGTCACGGCCGGATCGGACCAGATCTCCACCTGCGTGCGCTCGCCGCCGATGCCCGCCAGGGCGACGGCCGCGGCCACGTTGACGTTGCGTGGGTAGGCGCGCACGGCGTCCAGGGCGTTGCCTTCGAAGAGGCAAGTGGCCACGTCGGCCGGCACGTCGGCGCCGAGCGATGCGGGCGGCTTGCGCGTGCGAACAGTGACACTGTCGATGCGACCCAGCGCCGCTGCGCGGATCACGTCCAGACCCAGGATGGCGCCGGTGGGCGCCAGGATGCGGGCATTGGGTGAGCGCGCCTGCGCCTGAAGCTCGGGCGCCAACAGCAGCGCCGTAATGCTGGCCACGACGATGCTGCGGTTTGCGGCGAGCGTGGCATCGATGAGGGACGGCGCAGCGTCGGGCGTCAGGCACTCCACGACGATGTCCACGGCATCTGGCAACGTTGCCAATGACACGGCTTCGACATGGGGGAGACCAAGGGCAGCGAGCCTCTCGCGCGTGCCGCCGACGTCACGGCCGGACGCCGCGGCCAGATGCAGCCCGGGCAGGCCGGACGCCAGCAGTCGGGCGACGCCCGCGCCAAGATTGCCGAGGCCGGCGATGCCGATACGCAAAGCGGGAAGGGTGTCAGGCATCGTTGGTGACGAGATGGCGAATGTCTTTCATGGCGTCTATCGTACCTTCGCCGATGTAGGATCGCTGGAATTGCTCTTTCTTTGCTTCGCGAGACCTGAACCATGAAATACATTCGATTCGGCGCAGCCGGTGAAGAGCGCCCCGGCCTCATTGCGCCGGACGGCAGCCTGCGTGACCTGTCTGCACGCGTGGCCGACATCACGCCACACACGTTGGCCGACGGCAGCCTCGTGGCCGCGGCTGCCGACTGGGCTGACCTGCCCACGGTGGGTGGCGAACCACGCCTGGGCCCGCCACTGTCGCAGCCCGGAAAATTCCTGGGCATCGGCCTGAACTACGCGGATCACGCGGCCGAGGCCGGCCTGCCCGTGCCTACCGAGCCTATCGTGTTCTTCAAGGCCGACACCAGCATCTGCGGGCCGACGGATGACGTCATCCTGCCGGCCGGGTGCGAGGCGCTGGACTGGGAGGTGGAACTGGGCGTGGTGATCGGCCGCGAGGCGCGCAACGTCAGTGTTGAGCAGGCGCGCGATCTCATCTTCGGCTATCTCGTCGTCAATGACGTGTCCGAGCGCGACTGGCAGATGCACCGCAGCGGCACGCAGTGGACGAAGGGCAAGAGCCACGACACGTTCGGCCCGCTGGGCCCGTGGCTGGTGAGCGCCGATGACGTGCCGGATCCGGGCGCGCTGGACTTGTGGTTGAAGGTCAATGGCGAAGTCATGCAGCGGGGCAACACGCGCACCATGATCTTCGACGTGGCGCAGATCGTGGCGGACCTCTCGCGCTATCTTCGGCTGATGCCGGGCGATATCATCACGACAGGCACCCCGCCCGGGGTCGGCATGGGCATGAAGCCACCGCGCTACCTGCGGCGCGGTGACGTGATGGAATTGTCGGTGCAGGGGTTGGGGGTGCAGCGTCAGCGCGTGATCTGAATCATTGCGCATCTCGTGGCCGCAGCCCGCCAAGGGCAGCCCCCAGGCGCCACCTCGGGATGCGTGCCTGTCTCATCCCGGAGTCCTGCTGTGTCCTTGCGTGTCATCCCTGCCGATCTGTCCCAGTCTGCGCATGCGCAGGCCCTCGTCGACCTTCTGGATGCCTATGCGCGCGATCCGATGGGCGGAGGCGAGCCTTTGTCGGCGGACACCCGGGCGCGCCTGCCGGCTGCGCTGAACGGGCGTCCTGGCGCGCATGTTCTCATCGCTTACCGAGATGACGTGCCCGTCGGCCTGCTCAATGCCTTCGAGGGCTTCTCGACATTTGCCTGCCAACCCATCCTCAACATCCATGACCTCGCGGTGCTGGCCGAGCATCGCGGTCACGGGGTGTCGCGTGCGCTCATGCAGGCTGCCGAAGTGCTGGCCCGCGAGATTGGCGCCTGCAAGCTCACGCTCGAAGTGCTCTCGGGCAATACGATCGCCCAGGCAGCCTACGCACGATTCGGCTTTGCGCAGTACACGTTGGACCCGGCCCAGGGCACGGCGCAGTTCTGGCAGAAGCTGTTGCCGGCCGGCTGAGGCCCTTCAGCGCTCAGCCCGCCAGCCGGTGCAGCTGCACCGGCACCGGGTACTGCTTGCCATCGAACTGCAGCGTCTCGGTCTCGGTGCGGTGTTTCTGCGTACGCGTCATGCAGTCCTGCCCCTTGGGCTTGTTCACGTTCGTCTCGGATTCGCTGCGCAGCACAATGTCCTGCATGCCGCGCGTGGCCGTGGGCGCCATCGAGAGCGTCACCGACATGCTGTGGAATTCGCCTGCGCAGTTGGTGTCCCATTCGCCGTATTCCGCGTTGACCACGAGATCGCTCATGACGAGGCGTAGCGGCCCCGTGTCACCGCGGGGGCGGTCAAAAAGATACAGCGTGGTCTCCGATGCCGGGTTGGCACGCGAGTTGTTTTCGCGTGTCACGCGCACGCCAAAGGCGCGGTTGTTCTGCGAGACGTTGTAGCGCGCGGTGTCGATCGTGATGTCGCGCAGCATCATCGCGTCGTCGGACGCCGCATCGGCCAGGCGATAGAACTGTCGCCGTTCGCTGGTGGCCGCATCCACCACCAGCACGTCGAGATCCGCCTTGTGCTCGACGTCGCTGTCCACGCTCGGGTCCAGCAGGGGCACGACCACCAGCAGGAGGTCATCGCGCGCGGGCCACGGCTTGCAGGTGACGACATGCGCGTTGTAGCTGTCCGGGCCGTCGCGGGCGATGTCCAGCACGCGATTGTCCGAGACGCGGTAGCGGTCGTTCTCGGGGTGATCCGCCGGCGAGGGCAGGGGCGACAGACCGGCGTAGGTGGCCTGCACGATCGGAAGCAGCGGGCCGCAGTCTGCCGCGGCAAAGGCCGAGGGGCTGGCGAGGGCGAGCGTGGCGGCGAGGGCGCAGATCAGAGGGCGTACGGCGGTCATGGTGGACAGGCGAGGTGACGGTGCGGGCGATCTTACACCGGGGCGGCCGCCTGTCAGGTGCCACGCGGGGCGCCGCGAGGCTCGCTCGGGTGATATCGGTTTGCTATGGCCCGCCACGCAACCGGTATTGGACCGCTCTCGGGCCGCCCACTAGGATGCCTTTGGACACGACGTCCACCGCGAAGGTGCCGTGAGAGCGCCACGCGCCATCGCCCGGCTGGCCTGCCGGGCGCAGCCAGGAGACCGGCATGACCTTCCCCCCGTTGCAACGCATTGCCCTCGTCGGCCTGTTGGCCGCGTTGGGCGCTTCTCCTGTCAGTGCCACCGAGTCCTGGCCCGCCAAGCCGGTGACGATCGTGGTGTCGTTCGTGCCCGGCGGGGCGACGGATCTCGTGGGCCGCATCCTGGCCGAAGGCCTGGGCAAGCGCCTGGGCCAGCCGGTCGTGGTCGCCAACCGCCCGGGCGCTGGCGGGCAGGTGGGCACGGAATACGTCGCCACACAGCCGGCCGATGGCTACACCTTGCTGATCAGTGCCACAGGGCACGTCATGGCGCCGACCCTGCAGCGCAACGTGCAGTACGAGCCGGTGGGCAGCTTCGCGCCGATCTCGCTGCTCATCACCATGCCGAATCTGCTGGTGGTGAACCCGGCCTTGCCGCCGCAGGATCTCGCGCAGTTCCTGGCCTGGGGCAAGCAGCAGCCCAGCATCTCGTATGGTTCGGCCGGCACGGGCGGTGCCACGCACCTGTCGGGCGAAATGTTCCGACATCGCACTGGCCTGGCGATGTCGCACGTGCCCTACAAGGGCAATGGACCGTCCATGGTGGACGTGATGGCCGGCCACATCCCGGCGGCCTTCGTCGATACGGTGAGCGTGGGCGATCTGGTGCACACCGGCAAGGTGAGGGCGGTGGCAGTGACCAGTGCGCAGCGCAGCAAGCTGTATCCCGACGTGGCCACGGTGGCCGAGTCGGGCTATCCGGGCTACGACCTGCAGAACTGGGTAGGCCTCTACGCGCCGGCCGGCACGCCGCCCGCGATCGTCACCCGGCTCAACCAGGAGGTCAATGCGATCATGGGCGCGCCCGAGACGGTGGCACGCCTGGAGAAGCTCGGCGCCGACAGCACGAACGGCCTGGACGCCGCGCAGTTCCGCCAGTTCGTGCTGGACGAAGTCGGCAAGTGGCGCGAGACGGTGAGGGTGACGGGCGTGACCGTCGAGAACTGACAGGCACGCGGGGGAACGGGCAAGCCGCGCGTGCGCAGCCTGCCCCACCAGACTCAGTCTTCCCGGCGCAGATGTGGAAAGAGGATCACATCGCGGATGCTCGGGCTGTCGGTGAGCAGCATCACCAGGCGATCCAGGCCGATGCCGCAGCCGCCCGTGGGGGGCATGCCGTATTCCAGGGCACGGATGTAGTCCGCGTCGTAGAACATGGCTTCCTCGTCGCCCGCATCCTTGGCGGCGACCTGCGCCTGGAAGCGCTCGGCCTGGTCTTCCGGATCGTTGAGCTCGGAGAAGCCGTTGGCCAGCTCGCGGCCCACCATGAAGAGCTCGAAGCGCTCGGTGATGCCGGGCTGGGTGTCCGATGCCCGCGCGAGCGGCGAGACTTCCACGGGGTAGTCGATGATGAAGGTCGGCTCCCACAGCTGCGACTCGGCGGTTTCCTCGAAGAGCGCGAGTTGCAGGGCGCCCACGCCGGCATTGGCGAGCGGGGCGGCCGTCACGTCCACGCCGCGCTTCTTCAGTTCGGCGCGCAGCACGTCCACGTCGTCCAGCAGCGATTGCGTGAACTGCGGGGCGTACTTCAGGATCGCTTCGCAGATCGTCAGGCGATGGAAGGGCTTGGACAGGTCCAGCTCGCGGCCCTGGTAGGTCAGCACGGCGCTGCCCGTGGCGGCAATGGCCGTTTCGCGCAGCAGCGTTTCGGTGAAGTCCATCAGCCAGCGGTAATCCACGTAGGCCGCGTAGAACTCCATCATCGTGAATTCGGGGTTGTGCCGCGGGCTCACGCCTTCGTTACGGAAGCTGCGGTTGATCTCGAACACCCGCTCGAAGCCGCCCACGATGAGGCGCTTCAGATACAGCTCGGGCGCGATGCGCAGGAACATCTGCATGTCCAGCGCATTGTGATGCGTGACGAAGGGCTTGGCCGCGGCGCCCCCCGGAATGGGGTGCAGCATGGGCGTCTCGACTTCCAGGAAGCCCGCGTCCGTCATCAGCTGGCGCACGGTGGACATCGCCTTGCTGCGCGCCTGGAAGGTGCGGCGCGTGTCTTCGGTCATGACCAGATCGACGTAGCGCTGGCGATAGCGCAGCTCCGTGTCGGCCACGCCATGGAACTTGTCCGGCAGGGGGCGCAGCGACTTGGACAGCAGACGCACGCTGGACGCCTTGATGGAGAGCTCGCCCTTGTTCGTCTTGAAGACGGTGCCTTCGACGGCGACGATGTCGCCGATGTCCCACTGTTTGAAGGCCGCGTAGGGCTCGTCGCCCAGCACGCCGCGATCCAGGTAGACCTGGATGCGGCCGGTGCCGTCCTGCAGCGTGGCAAAGCTCGCCTTGCCCATGATGCGCTTCAACATCATGCGTCCGGCCACGCTCGCGCCGATGGCCTCGGCCTCGAGCGCTTCCTGCGGTTTCTCGCCGTGCTCGGCATGCAGCCCAGCGGCGCGGGCGGAGGGCGTGAAATCGTTCGGGAAGGCGGGGCCCGCCTCACGCAGCTTGGCGAGTTTGCTGCGCCGTTCGGCGATCAGGCGGTTCTCGTCGAGCGGCGCGGACGGCGCGGAAGTGTCGGTCATGATGCGAGGCTGAGAATCAATAGTGGCGGATGTCGTCGACGTCGGTGGCACCGAAGTCGTCCCGCTCGAGGTAAGTGAGAATGCGGCTGGCCACGTCAGCGGGCGCAGCGAGCTGGCCTTCGGCGTGGAGGGTCTGGAATCGCGTCAGCGAGGGGAAATCCTCGGCCGGCGTGGCGCGGATCTGTTCCTGCATGGCGGTGTCCACCACGCCCGGGGCGAGCGAGACGATACGCGCGCCCTGCTGGCCCTGTTCGGCCTTCACGGCACGCGCATGCATGTCCAGCGCCGCCTTGGAGGCGCAGTACACGCTCCAGCCCGACACCGGATTGCGCCCGGCACCGGAGGAGATGTGCAGGATGCGCCGGTTCGCCGTGAGCCCGCGCGTGGCGTGCAGGAAGTGGCCGGTGAACACCATGGCCGCAGTCACGTTCAGGTTCAGCGCGGCGGCGATGGCGTCGGCCTGCTGCAGGCCCACGGGGCCGACCGGCCCCAATGTGCCTGCATTGTTGATGAGGAGATAACGCTGCGCGTTGCGCGGCATGCCGGCAAACACGCGGGTGGCGGCTGCCTGGGCGCTGGCCGGGTGGGCCAGGTCGACCGTGTGCTCGTCCAGCGTGCAGCCGTGTGAGAGCGCGTGGCGGGCGAGATCCGGGTGCAGATTGCGCGCGAGCGTGATGAGGTGCGTGCCCTCACGCGCCAGACCGAAGGCCAGCGCCGCGCCCAGGCCGCGCGAGGCCCCCGTCAGAATCGCCACCGTGTGCGTCATCCGCTCAGACTCCTTGCTTCAGGCTGGCCTGGATGAACGGATCGAGATCGCCGTCCAGGACTTTCTGGGTGTTCGAGATTTCCACGTTGGTGCGCAGATCCTTGATGCGGCTCTGGTCCAGCACGTAGGAGCGGATCTGGTGGCCCCAGCCCACATCGGTCTTGGAATCTTCCAGCTGCTGCTGCTGGGCCATGCGCTCGCGCATTTCCTTCTCATAGAGCTTGGAGCGCAGCATGGCCATGGCTTCGGCGCGGTTGCGGTGCTGCGAACGATCGTTCTGGCACTGCACGACGATGCCCGAGGGCACGTGGGTGATCCGCACGGCCGAATCGGTCTTGTTGATGTGCTGACCGCCCGCGCCGCTCGCGCGGTAGGTGTCGATGCGCAGATCCGCCGGGTTGACCTCGATTTCCACCGTGTCGTCCACTTCCGGATACACGAAGAGGCTCGCGAAGGACGTGTGGCGGCCGCCCGACGAATCGAAGGGGCTCTTGCGCACCAGGCGGTGCACGCCGGTTTCCGAGCGCAGGTAGCCGTAGGCGTACTCGCCCTCGACCTTGATGGTGGCCGACTTGAGCCCGGCGATTTCGCCTTCGGACTCTTCCAGCACTTCCGTCTTGAAGCCCTTGCGCTCGCAATACTTCAGGTACTGGCGCAGCAGCATGGACGCCCAGTCCTGGGCCTCGGTGCCGCCGGCGCCGGCCTGGATGTCGATGAAGCAGTTGAGCGGATCGGCCGGGTTGGAAAACATCCGGCGGAATTCCAGCCCTTCCAGGCGCGCCTGGAAAGCGTCGGCATCGGCCTCGATGGCTTCGAGGGTGGCATCGTCGTCATCGGAGGACGCGAGCTCGAAGAGCTCCAGCGAATCCCCGAGGCCCTGGCCGAGTTCGGTCAGGGTGACGACGACTTCCTCGAGCGCCTTCTTCTCGCGGCCGAGATCCTGCGCATGCTTGGGATCGTTCCAGACCGCGGGATCTTCTAGTTCAGCGTTGACGACGTGCAGGCGTTCCGTTTTGCCAGCGTAGTCAAAGATAGCTCCGAAGAGACCTTTCGCGCTCGATGTAGTCGTTCAGGCGGGCGGCGAGTAGGTTCTGGCGTTCGGCTTCCATGGCGATTCCTGTGCGGAGCACGGCGCGCGCAAGGCGCACCGCCTCATTGATTCGGGCCACACGAGACGTACGGCCGCTTCACGATTCGGGTCAACCGAACATTTTACCTCGCGCGCGTGCAGAGGCTTGAGGCGAGGGGGCGAGCGTTAGAATTCCGACATGGGCGGCACGTCGCATGCCGCCTCATCAGGCTAATGTCGCCGTACACCCCCACCGTCATCCATTCCCCGTCATGTCCCTGCGTCCCCTCCTGATCCTCCAGACCGGCAATCCTCCGAAGGCTGTCAGCGCCACGCACGGCGGCTTCGACGCCATGGTGCAGGCGCAGGCCGGGCTTGCGCCCGAGCGCACGACGGTGGTGAAAGTCTATGCAGGCGAGACGCTGGCGGACCCGGCGACGTACGCAGCGGCCATCATCACGGCTCGCCCGCGAACGTGACGGACCGGGACGCCTGGAGCCTGGAGACGGCCGAATGGCTGCGCCGCGCGGTGGCGGCCGATCTGCCTGTGCTCGGCATCTGCTATGGTCACCAGCTGATGGCCGAGGCACTGGGCGGGCAGGTGGGCTTCAATCCGGCCGGCCGCGAAACTGGCACCCAGCAGGTGGAGCGCACGCCCGAGGCGGCGCATGACCCGCTCGCCGCAGCGTTGCCAACGACGTTCCCCGCGCATTTCATCCACGAACAGAGTGTGCTGACGCCGCCGCCCGGTGCCGTGATCCTGGCCCGCAACGGCCACGATGCCCACCAGATGCTGCGTTTCGCGCTGCATGCCTGGGGCGTGCAGTTCCATCCCGAATTCGACGCGCCGATCATGCGCACCTATGTCGACGTGATGGGCGAGCGCCTGGCCGACGAAGGGGCCGACGTCCCGGCGCTCGCGCGTGGCGTGGCGGACACCGAGGCCGCGACGGCCGTGCTGCGCGCCTTCGTGGCGGCCTATGGACGTGAGCCTGCATTGGCCGACAGCGCCGAGTCGAATGACGCCCGTTGAGCGCGCGCAAGCCGCACGCCCCTTGAATCTGCAGCTCAGCCCCGCGGGCTCGGAGGCGGAGATCACCGAGCTCGTGCGCGCCTTCTACGATCGCGTGCGGGCGGACGCCGAGCTCGGGCCGATCTTCGCCGCCCACGTCGACGATTGGGACGCGCACCTCGTGCGGCTGTCGGATTTCTGGTCGTCGCTGCTACGCGGCACCGCGCGCTTCAGCGGCTCGCCCATGCAGAAGCATGCGGCACTGCCCGGCCTCACGGAAGCCTTGTTCCAGCGTTGGCTGAGCCTCTTTCACGACACCTGCGCCGCCTTGCCCAATCGTGTGCTGGCCGAGCGGGCAGAGCTGCTCGCCGGCCGCGTCGCGCGCAGCCTGTGGATGGGGTATCAGCTGCAGCAGGCGCCAGAGGCGCCCGTGCGGGATCTCGGACCGGGCTGATCGCCGAGTCTGGTCCCGGCCGTTCCATCTATCTACTGTCTTTTCACGAGGTACCGCCTGTGTCGTCTCCCTCCGCCCACCTGGTGCGTTTCAGCGCCGGCCCGCAGACCGATCCGGTGGTGCGCAAGCCCAGTCGTCCTGTTTCAGGAGATACGGAGTTCCGCATCACGACGGGCTTCGTGGCCGAGCGCGGCGGCGCCGAGGCTGGCGTGTGGGAAAGCACGGCCGGCGTCTTTCGCGCGGATACGACGGGCTACATCGAATTCGGCTACATCGTCGAAGGCGAGGCGCGTCTCGTCGATCCGGATGGCACCGTGCATGCGCTGCGCATGGGCGACCCTTTCGTGATGCCGGAAGGCTACAAGGGCCACTGGGAAGTGGACCACTTCGTGAAGAAGGTGTTCTTCGTGAGCCCGGTGCCGGCGCAGGCGGAATAGACCTTTACGCCGAGGCAGCGTGGGCCGTCTCACTCACGCCGCTTCGGCGTGCTCCAGCACCAGTTGCACCGACACCATGCCGTTCCAGCTGTTCGACTCCAGCCGGTATGCTGCCTGGATCATCTCCGGCAGGAGTTCAGTGCGGCCGAACCAGATCGCGTCAAAGCGCTGGTGACCGCGCTCCAGCGCGAGCTTCAGGTGCTTGCCGCCCACGAGCCGCTGACCGCGCACGGTGAACGTGTCTGAGAACACGGGTGCCGGAAAGCCTGAGCCCCACACCTCCCGATTCAGCATGCCGGCCACGTCGACATTGGCATAGCCCGATTCGAGCGAGCCGTCCGTCTCGAGCAGCGGCTCGAAACTGTGGCGTCCGGTGAGCTCGCGCACGGCCTCGTCGAAGGCCGGGATGAAGATCGGCAAGTCCAGTTCGGCCAGCGTGAGGCCTGCCGCCATGGCGTGGCCGCCAAATTTCGGGATGAGGCCCGGCTGGCGCTTGGCGACGAGATCCAGGGCGTCGCGCAGATGCACGTCCGGGATGGATCGGCCCGAGCCGCGCAGCTCGCCGTCGCCGGCGGGCGCGAAGGCCAGCGTCGGGCGCCAGAATTTTTCCTTCAGTCGCGAGGCCACCAGGCCCACGACACCCTGGTGCCAGCCCGGGTCGTAGACGCACAGCGTCGCGCGCTCCTGACTCTCGATGCCTTCGCAGGCAGCGAGCGCCTGTTCGCGCATCGTCGCTTCGATGTCGCGGCGCTCGCGGTTCATGCCATCGAGTTCGCGCGCCAGCGCCAGGGCCTCGGCCTCGTCGTCCGTGATGAGGCAACGGATGCCCAGGCCCATGTCGGACAAACGGCCTGCCGCATTGATGCGCGGGCCAAGCGCGAAGCCCAGATCGAACCCGCTCGCGGCGCGCGGCTCGCGGCCAGCGACGGCAAAGAGGGCGCGCACACCGGGCTGCATGAGGCCTTTGCGCATGCGCGCCAGGCCTTGCATGACGAGCAGTCGGTTGTTGGCATCCAGGCGCACCACGTCCGCCACGGTGCCCAGCGCCACCAGGTCGACCAGGGCGTTCAGACGAGGGCCGCCATCGGGGGCATAGACGCCGCGGCGGCGCAACTCGGCGCGCAAGCCCAGCATCAGATAGAAGATCACGCCCACACCGGCCAGGTTCTTGGAGGCGAAGCCGCAGCCCGGCTGGTTCGGGTTCACGATGGCCAGGGCATTCGGCAGGGTGTCGCCCGGCAGGTGGTGATCGGTGATGAGCACCTGCATGCCGGCCGCGCGGGCGGCTTCCACGCCGTCCACGCTGGCGATGCCGTTGTCCACGGTGACGAGCATGTCGGGCTTGCCGGCTGGATGCACGGCGGCCAGGGCCACCACCGCCGGCGACAGGCCATAGCCTGTCTCGAAGCGATTGGGCACGAGGAAGTCGACGGTGGCGCCCATGGCGCGCAGCGCGCGCACGGCCACGGCACACGCGGTGGCGCCGTCGCAATCGTAGTCGGCCACGACCAGCAGGCGATCGCCGCGCGCGATGGCGTCGGCCAGCACGATGGCCGCCTTCTCGCAGTGCGTGAGCTGGGCGGGCGCGAGGAGCGCGCCCCACTCGGCCCGCAGGTGATCCGGGTGCTCCACGCCCCGCGCAGCCCACAGGCGGGCCAGCAGCGGATGGATGCCGGCGCGCAGCAGCGCGTCCAGGGCAGCGGGTTGAGCACGGCGAAGGGTGAGGCGGGGCAAAGGCAAATCAGGACTCCTGGTTCCGCGACGCGGGGCGCGGTGCCCACCAGGCCTGCCAGTCCTGGCGGCGGGTGGGCAGCCAGCGGCGCAGGCCGCGCGGCGGTGTCACGTCAAGCGTGGCGATGCGTTCATCGCCGGTGAGCACGAGGATGAGGCGCTCGGGTTCGCCGCGTGCCAGCGCGGCCTGCAGCGGCGCCAGGCGTTCTGTCTCGAGCCGGGCGAGCGCCTCGAGCCAGGCAGCGAAGTCGCCGCGTCGCGCCGGCGTGTCGAGCGAATCGTCCACGGTGAGTGGCGCCTGGCTCTCAGGGGAGGCGACATCCGCGGCACGCCCGCCCCCGAAGAGCCACAGGCCGTTGACGGGCACGAGCCCGGCAGCCTGGCGCTCGTCATTGACCGGATGATCATGCCAGGCCATCTGCACCAGATTGAGCGCACGCCGCCACGGGCGGGCGGCGGCGCCCTGCGGCCACAGATCCTGGATGTCGGTGCCGCCCACGGCAGCCGGGGTCGGCGCGTAGGGCGTCACGCCGTCCGGCAGGTGGATGCGCACGCGCCCCGTGGAGATCGGCTCCCCGTGGATGCCGATCTCGGCCAGCAGGGGCAGGGCAGTGGCGAGGAGGGCCTCGGCGTGCGCGGGCGTGAGCGCGAGCTCGGCCGGGTCGAAGAGTGTCACGCCCTGCTGGGTCACGCGCAGGTGGGCGATATCCGCAAGCCAGACGGGGGCGTGCGGATCGGGCGCTGCAACCTCGCCCGTCAACAGTGGCCAGCCGGCCCCGAGCGGGGCGTCTGCCGGCGGACGGTAGCCCGCGTGTTGCAGGCGCCACGCCTGGTCGGCCGTGCAGCCGACGTCGGCCAGCGGCACGGCCTGCATCCGCGGGATAGCCGACGCCAGCCAAGCCGCCAGCGTGGGCGCCGCAGCCGGCAGCCGGCGGGCGAGTTCAGTGGCGACGCCGGCGGGCGGCAGGGCATTCGGGAGCAGCAGGATCATGGCCAGCGATTGTAGGCGGGTTCGCCAGCCGGTGCAGGCGGGATGCGCCAAGGCTGGTGACGCGGGCGTCCCCAGCTCGACAGGCAGCGCGAGGGCTCGTCAGGATCCGTGCACGCACGGCCGGACAGCCACCGTCGAATCTGGTCACGATCCGGGCGGCGTTCCCACGGCGCCGTCTGCCATAATGCCGCTCGTGAAAAACCTCTACGAACTCTGGATCGGCTGGCGCTATACGCGAGCCGGCGGCGGGCGCCGGCGTGACCGGTTCCTTTCCTTCATCTCCGCTTCCTCGATGGCCGGCATTGCGCTGGGCGTGGCGGCGCTCATTATCGTGATGTCCGTGATGAACGGCTTCCAGAAAGAGGTGCGCGACCGCATGCTGTCGGTGCTGCCCCACGTGGAAGTCTTTGCCCGTGGCACGAGCGCGCTGGAGCACTGGCAAGAGCTGGCCAGCATCGCCGAGAAGAATCCGGCCGTGCAGGCCGGCGCGCCGTATGTGTCGGCCCAGGCCATGCTCGCACGCGATCAGGTGCTGCGCGGCGTGCAGGTCAACGGCGTCGATCCCAAGGCAGAGCGTGGCGTCTCGGAGATCGCCGACCAGATGGTGCTGGGCACGATCGACGATCTGCAGCCCGGCAACTTCAACATCGTGCTCGGGCAGAACCTGGCCCGTGCGCTGGGTTTGACGGTGGGCTCGCCGGTGCTGGTGATGGCGCCGCAGGGCTCGGTGACGCCCGCAGGCTTCACCCCGCGCATGCGCCAGTTCACGCTGTCGGGCGTATTCCACTCCGGCCACTACGAGTACGATTCCTCGCTCGCCTTCATCAACGTGGACGACGCGGCCAAGCTCTTCCGGGACAGTGCCGTGGGCGGTGTGCGCCTGCGCATCGCGGACATGCTGCGCGCGCCCGAAGTCACGTTGGAACTCGCCGCCGCCTTGCCGCAGGGCCTGCGCGTGTCAGACTGGTCGCAGAACAACCAGACCTGGTTCGCGGCCGTGCAGACCGAAAAGCGCATGATGTTCATCATCCTCGCCTTGATCGTCGCCGTGGCCGCGTTCAACCTGCTGTCCTCGCTCGTGATGGCCGTGAACGACAAGCAGTCGGACATCGCCATCCTGCGCACCCTGGGGGCTTCGCCCCGGTCGGTCGCCTGGATCTTCGTCGTGCAGGGGGCGTTCATCGGCATCATCGGCACGGTGGCGGGCGTGGGGCTCGGCACGCTCATCGCCTACAACATCGATGTGATCGTGCCCTTCATCGAACGCGTCTTCGGCATCGAATTCCTGCCCCAGCAGATCTACTTCATCTCGCAACTGCCGTCCGATCCGCGCAGTGGCGACATCATCACGGTCGGGATCACCGCGCTCGTGCTGGCGCTGGTGGCCACGCTCTATCCCAGCTGGCGCGCGTCGCGCCTGCAACCGGCCGAGGTGCTGCGTCATGACTGATCCCGTTCTCGTCGCCCGCGACATCACCAAGCGCTACACCGAGGGCGGGGCGCCCGTGGACGTGCTGCGCGGTGCCACGCTGACCGTGCGGCCTGGCGAGATGGTCGCCATCGTGGGCGCGTCGGGCTCGGGCAAGAGCACGCTCCTGCACGTGCTGGGGCTGCTCGATGCGCCCACCAGCGGCACCGTGAGCCTGGCAGGCCGCGATGCGGTCGGCCTGTCCGAAGGCACGCGCAGCCAGATGCGCAATCAATACCTGGGCTTCGTCTACCAGTTCCACCACCTGCTCCCCGAATTCACGGCGCTGGACAACGTGGCGATGCCGCTCATCATCCGCCGCATGCCGCGCGCGCAAGCGCGCGAGCAGGCGCGTGAGTTGCTGCAGCAAGTGGGCCTGGGCCACCGCGCGGAACACGCGCCGGGGCAACTGTCGGGGGGGGAGCGTCAGCGCGTGGCCATTGCACGTGCGCTCGTCACCAAGCCGGCCTGCGTGCTGGCCGATGAGCCCACCGGCAACCTGGATCGGCACACGGCACGCGACGTGTTCGCGCTGCTGTGCGAGGTGAATCAGTCGCTCAAGACCGCGTTCGTCATCGTCACCCATGACACGCAACTGGCCGCGCAGGCCCACCGCCAGCTCGCCATGACCGAGGGCGTCCTCGAAGGATAACGACCGTGCTCATCGATACCCATTGCCACCTGGATGCGCCCGAGTTCGCGGCGGACCGCGCGGCAGTGGCCGATGCGGCGCGGGAGGCCGGGGTGGCGGCCATCGTCATCCCCGCCATCGCCCCGATGAACTTCGACACGGTGCGCACGCTCGCCACGCAGGTGCAGGGCGGCGCGTATGCGCTGGGCATCCATCCCTTGTTCGTGAGCGAGGTCCAGGACGACGCGATCGATGTGCTTCGCACGGCCGTGCGCGCGGCCATGGACGACCCGCGCTTCGTCGCCATCGGCGAGATTGGCCTCGACCTCTTCGTGAAGGCGATCGCAAGCGGCGAGGCCCTCGCCCGGCAGGAGCGCTTTCTTGCCGCGCAACTGCGCATCGCCGCGGAGTTCGACCTGCCGGTGCTGCTGCACGTGCGACGCTCGCAGGATCTCGTCTACAAGCACGTACGCCAGGTGCCCGTGGCGGGCGGCATTGCGCATGCCTTCAATGGCAGCGAGCAGCAGGCGGATCGTTTCCTCGCGCAGGGCCTGGCCCTGGGCGTGGGTGGCGCCATGACCTTCACGCGGGCGCTGCAGATCCGGCGTCACGCCGAGCGTGTCGGCCTGGAGCATCTGGTGTTGGAAACCGACGCGCCGGACATCCCGCCTGCGTGGCTCGACGGCGCCCGCCCGCGCAATGCGCCGGGCGAAGTGGCCGGCATTGCGCAGGCCCTGGCCGAGTTGCGTGGGGATACGGTGGAAACCGTGGTGCGCGCGACCGGCGAGACGGCATGCCGGCAATTGCCCCGACTGGCCAGTCTCCTGCAGCAAGGGCAGGGCTGACCACGTGAAAAATCCTCGCCATGGGCATCGTGGCCGAGTGGTTGCGACGCATTCGCAACCGGCATTTTCCCTGCTGGCGGGGATGCGGTATCGTTGCACACCGCGAATCAGTTAGTAATGATTCTCAATTATATCCTTATCACTTCTGGTTATAAAGAATGGCAGCCTTTAATACCGAGCGCGTGCTGAGCGTGCACCATTGGAACGACACGCTGTTCAGCTTCAAGACCACCCGCGACCCGGCGCTGCGCTTCCACAACGGCCACTTCGTGATGATCGGCCTCGAAGTCAACGGCAAGCCGCTGATGCGCGCCTACAGCATCGCCAGCGCCAATTACGAAGAGAATCTTGAATTCCTGAGCATCAAAGTGCAGGACGGCCCGCTCACCTCGCGGCTCCAGCACCTGAAGGAAGGCGACGAGATCCTGGTGAGCCGCAAGCCGGTGGGCACCCTCGTGGCCGACGACCTGAACCCGGGCAAGAATCTCTTCCTTTTCGGCACCGGCACGGGCCTCGCCCCGTTCATGAGCATCGTGAAGGATCCGGAAGTCTATGAGCGCTTCGAGAAGGTCATCCTCGTGCACGGCGTGCGCTGGGTGAGCGAGCTCGCCTATGCCGACTTCCTCCAGGAAGAGCTGCCGGGCAACGAGTTCTTCGGCGATGTCGTGCGCGACAAGCTCGTCTATTACCCGACGGTGACGCGCGAGGAATTCCGCAACCGTGGCCGCATCACCGATCTCATCAAGAGCGGCAAGCTGTGCCAGGACATCGGCCTGCCCGCGCTCAACCCGGAAACGGATCGCGCGATGCTGTGCGGCAGCCCGCACATGCTGGCCGACGTCAGCGCGTTGCTCGACGGCCTGGGTTTCAAGGTGTCGCCCGGCACGGGCCAGCCCGGCGACTACGTCGTCGAGCGCGCGTTCGTCGAGAAGTAATCATGTGTTGCCGGTGGCGTGCAGGTGTGACGCCGCCGTGCTGACGCGAAACTGACATGGTAGTCTCGGCGTCACCGGGCCGGTAGCACGCAGCCCGTCCCTCATGATCCCGGCAGCCCTCGGGCGCCGGCCTGCCAGGAGACAGCCATGCTCGACCGCTTCATCAAGCCCAGCCTCGTCCTGGGCGCTACGTTAGTCCTTGCCGCTCCCGTCCATGCCCAGTACGACCCCGGCGCCACCTTGATGCTCGGGCAGGGTATGGGCTTCAGCGCGCTCAGCAACAACACTTACCAGAACGCGATCGAGGCCACTCGTCAGGGTAACGACCGCGAGCGGCCAAGCGCGTCGCAGCGCCGCGATTCGAGCAGCAGCAGTTCCCGTCGCGACGCCAGCAACGGCCGCTCGGCCGATGGCCCCGTGCTGCGCACCCAGGCTGATGTCGACCGCTACATGAACGAGCGCATGGCCTATCACGCCAAGGCGCTCGCGCCGGAATACAAGCAGCGCGCGGCGCGTGATGGCACGGCGTCCGCCGACCGCTGGATTCGTGCGCGGGCCGAGGAGCTCGGCAAGATGGAGGGCGAGAAGGCCCGCCAGCTCGTGCAGCGCGACTGACATTCGGCGGTCGCCTGCCCGAGCGAGGCTCGGGCAGGCACCTGGCAGAATGGTGATCCGTTGATGCGCATTTTGATACAGTGCGCTTGATGCGCGAGCGCCTGGCCGCGCAAGCTCGCCGCGGGCAGGCACGCAAGTGTCTGGATCCATCTCGCGACATCTGCCTCATTCCGTTGGAGCGCCGTCTTGCCCTTGTCCGTGATCCGCGTCGTTGGCGTCAATGCCCTGTTCACCGACACCGCACGTCACGCTCTCGATGCTTGAGCGCAGCATGCGAGTACGCGGCGGGGTGCAGGCCCTCGACGACGAAGCCGGCCGCGCCCAGGCCCTGCGATGGCTGGCGTTTCTCGAGACCTTCGAGGCAGTCCCTGATCATGAGCTCGCGCTGCTCCTGGAGGGTGCAGAGTGGGTGGCGTTCGAACGCGGGGAAGTGGTCATGGACAGCGAGAGCACGTCCGTGGACGTCTACTTCCTGCGCAACGGCAGCTTGACCGCCTGGCCTGCGTGGACCCCGGAAGCGCAGGGCATCATGACGCGGGTCGCGCCTGGCGATCTCATCGGCGCGCTCGGTGCGCTGGCCGGAGCGGCCGCGCCTTTGCGCGTCGTGGCAACGCGCGACAGCATCGCCTTGCGCGTGCCGGAATCCACCTTCGTACGGTTCCTGGAGGCGTCGCATCGCGGCTTGCTGGGGGTGATCCGTCACCTCAATCGCTGGGTGCTGCGCCTGGCCCACGGTGCCCGACCCGAGGCTCGCAAGCCCGAGTGCAGCGTGATTGCCTTTGTCGCCATGTCCGAGGGGCTCGCGCTTGAATCCCTGGTGGGGGAGATCGCCACGTATCTTGGCAGGCAGAGCCTGGCGCTCGAGACGATCACACCGCACAACCGGCCCGCAGGCAGTGAAACTCTCACTGCCATGGAGGCGGTGAGCGACGTCTTGTTGCTCGTGACATCGCCCACGGACCCCGCCTGGACGGCCATGGCCATCGCTAACTGCGATCGCGTCGTACTGCTGCAGGCCGCACATGGCCGTGAGCTACCCGAACCCGACATCACCGTGCTCTGCGGCCGCGGCCATCGGCCCACCGTCGATCTGGTGCTCGTGCAGCCGCCCGACGCCGCTGGCGTCGTCATGCCAGAACGCTGGTCCGGACGCGAGGACATCGCGGCGCACCTGCACATCCGCGAGGGGGACGCCGACGATCTGCGCTTTCTTGCCCGCTTCGTCGTGGGCCGTGCCGTCGGGATGGTGTTTGCCGGCGGCGGCGCGCGAGGATTCGCGCACCTGGGCGTGGTCAAGGCCTTTCAGGAAGCGGGCATTCCCATCGACATGACGGGCGGCACCAGCATGGGGGCGATCATCGGCGCCGGGGTCGCCTGCCGCTGGAGCACCGAGGATTTCCTCGAGCGCCTGCATCAGCTCTTCGCCATGAGCAGCCCCATGCGCGACTACACCTTGCCGTTGGTCTCCGTCGTCCGGGGGCGTCTCGTGGCGAGCCGGCTCAAGAGCGCGTTTGGCGACGTCGCGATCGAACGGATGTGGCGGCCGTTTTTCTGTGTGTCGTCCGACCTGACGCTCGGCCGTTCGCACGTGCATCGCGCCGGCCCGCTGTGGCGCGCATTGCGGGCCACCTCGGCCTTGCCCGGCATCCTGCCGCCGGTGATTGCCGAGGGCCACGTGCTCGTGGACGGTGCCATCACCAACAATTTCCCCGTCGACGTCATGCGCGAGATGGCGCGGGGCTGCGTGATCGGCTCCAACGTGCATGTCGACGCCAAGTTCGTGTCTTCGATGGAAAACATCGAATCGATGAGCACCTGGCGGCTGATGCGGGATATGCGCCAGGGGCCGGTGAACATCTTCAGCGTCATGTCGCGCACGGCCACCATCAGCAGCATGCACCAGACGCACTACTCGCGCGGCATGGCGGACTATCTCGTCGAATCGCTGTCTGACGACGTGAGCCTGCTCGACTGGAAATCCCTGCATCGGGTGGTGGAGCGGGCCTACCGGGCCACTGCGACACAGCTCGAGCGCGACGGTGTGAGTTACACCTCGCTGTTGAGCATGGGCGCGCCCGGGGCGGCCTGACGCCGCGCCGTCCAAAGGGCGTCTCCCGCCATGGCGCCTGGCAGGCCGCCCACGCCGTACACGTCTCGCCAGAGACGTTTACACTAGGGGGTTTTCCTCGTCCGCCCTTCGTCCGTCCATGACCATCATCCGCGCCGACGACCTCGTGCAGTCCATTGCCGATGCCGTCCAGTTCATCAGCACCTACCACCCCAAAGACTACATCCAGCATCTGGCCCTGGCCTATGAGCGCGAGCAAAGCCCTGCCGCGCGCGACGCCATGGCGCAGATCCTGACCAATTCGCGCATGTGCGCTGAAGGCCGTCGGCCGATCTGCCAGGATACCGGCGTGGTCAATGTGTTCCTCAAGATCGGCATGAACGTGCGCATCGAGCCCTGTACGCAGTCGGTGCAGGAGCTCTGCGACGAAGGCGTGCGCCGCGGTTACCTGAATCCCGACAATCCCCTGCGTGCCTCGATCGTGAACGACCCGATCTTTGCCCGCAAGAACACGCGCGACAACACGCCGTGCGTGGTGAGCGTGGAGCTCGTGCCGGGCGACACCATCGACGTGCAGGTCGCGGCCAAGGGCGGCGGCTCCGAGAACAAGGCGAAGTTCGCCATGCTGAACCCGGGCGATTCGATCGTGGACTGGGTGCTCGAGCAGGTGCCGAAGATGGGCGCCGGCTGGTGCCCGCCGGGCATGCTGGGCATTGGTGTCGGCGGCACGGCCGAGAAGGCCATGCTGATGGCCAAGCAGTCGCTCATGGACGATCTGGACATGTCCGAGCTGCTCGCGCGCGGTCCGTCCAACGAGGTCGAAGCCATGCGCGTCGAGCTCTACAACAAGATCAATGCCCTGGGCATCGGTGCGCAAGGCCTGGGTGGCTTGACCACCGTGCTCGACATCAAGATCAACACCTTTGCCACGCACGCGGCCTCCAAGCCCATCGCGATGATCCCGAACTGCGCGGCCACGCGTCACGTGCACTTCGAGCTCGACGGCAGTGGTGCTGCCAATCTCGAGCCGCCGGCGCTGTCGGATTGGCCGGACATTTCGTGGGCCCCGGATACGGAGCTGTCGCGCCGTGTCAACCTGGACACGCTGACCCGCGAGGAAGTGGCTTCGTGGCAGCCGGGCCAGACGCTGCTGCTCTCGGGCAAGCTGCTCACTGGCCGCGATGCCGCGCACATGCGCATGAAGAAGATGATCGACGCGGGCGAATCGCTGCCGGTGGATTTCGCCAACCGCGCGATCTACTACGTCGGCCCGGTCGATGCCGTGCGCGACGAAGCCGTCGGCCCCGCAGGCCCGACCACCGCCACGCGCATGGACGGTTTCACCGACATGATGCTGGAGAAGACCGGCTTGATCGCCATGGTGGGCAAGGCGGAACGCGGCCCGGTGGCCATCGAGGCCATCCGCAAGCACGGCGCGGCTTACCTCATGGCCGTGGGCGGCGCTGCCTACCTGGTGTCCAAGGCGATCCGCTCGGCTCGCGTGCTGGCGTTCGACGACCTCGGCATGGAAGCCATTCATGAATTCGAAGTGCAGGACATGCCCGTGACCGTTGCTGTCGACGCGCGTGGCACGTCCGTCCACCAGACCGGGCCCAAGGTCTGGAAGGCGAAGATCGAAGCGCTGAACACCGATCCCGCCGCGGCCTGTGACACGGTGAGCGCATAACGCGCGCCGTGGCCCCCATCCGATTTCTCTAGGAGACTTATCGTGGAAGCTTTCATTTGCGACGCCGTGCGCACCCCCATCGGCCGTTACGGCGGTGGCCTGGCCCACGTGCGTACCGATGACCTGGGCGCCGTGCCGCTGGCCGCGCTCATGCAGCGCAACGCCTCGGTCGATTGGGCTGCCGTCGAAGACGTGATCTACGGCTGCGCCAACCAGGCCGGCGAAGACAACCGCAACGTGGCGCGTATGTCGCTGCTGCTGGCCGGTCTGCCGCAGGAAGTGCCGGGCAGCACCATCAACCGCCTGTGCGGCTCGAGCCTGGACGCCCTGGCCGTGGTGGCCCGTGGCATCAAGTCCGGCGAGCTCTCGCTGGCCATCGCCGGCGGCGTGGAAAGCATGAGCCGCGCCCCGTTCGTGATGGGCAAGGCCGACAGCGCGTTCTCGCGTGCTGCCCGCGTCGAAGACACCACCATCGGCTGGCGCTTCGTGAACCCGGCCTTCAAGGCCCGCTTCGGCACGCATTCCATGCCCGAGACGGCCGAGAACGTGGCCGAGCAGTTCAACATCAATCGTGCCGATCAGGACGCCTTCGCGCTGCGCAGCCAGCAACGCTGGGCCGCTGCCAATGAGCGTGGCTTCTTCAAGAACGAGATCGTGCCCGTCACGATCCCGCAGAAGAAGGGCGATGCCCTGGTCGTGTCCACCGACGAGCACCCGCGTCCGCAGACCACCCTCGAGCAACTCGCCAAGCTCAAGGGCGTCGTCAAGCCCGACGGTACCGTGACGGCCGGCAACGCCTCCGGCGTGAACGACGGCGCTGCCGCGCTGCTGCTCGCCTCGGAAGACGCCGCCAAGCGCTTCGGCCTGCGTCCGCGCGCCCGCGTGGTGGCGGCCGCCGCCTCCGGCGTCGAGCCGCGCATCATGGGCATCGGCCCCATCTCGGCCACGCGCAAGGTGCTGGCCAAGGCCGGCCTCACGCTGGACCAGATGGACGTCATCGAGCTGAACGAAGCCTTCGCCGCCCAAGGCCTGGCCGTCACCCGTGATCTGGGCCTGGCCGATGAGGATCCGCGCGTGAACCCGAATGGTGGCGCCATCGCCATCGGCCACCCCCTGGGGGCCTCGGGTGCGCGTCTGGCGACGACGGCGTTGTACCAGCTCGAGGCCACCGGTGGCCGTTACGCGCTGTGCACGATGTGCATCGGCGTCGGCCAGGGCATCGCCGTCATCATCGAGCGCGTGTAAGCCTCAGGGGCGGGGTGTCTTCCCTGCCCATCGTCGTACGTGAAAGGCCGCTCCAATGGAGCGGCCTTTTTACTGTCAGATGACGGCGGCTGCGGACAGCTTTACGGATCCAGACGCGGTTTGCTCATCAGGAGACGCACGCCGAACAGCAAGCCCGACAGCACGATGAATGCGCCGGACACCGGCGCGCCGGGCACGACGAGCAAGGCGACGCCCAGCATCACGCTCGCGGCAACCAGGAAGGCACCCACGGCGCGTGCCCGCGTCGAGCCGTAGAAGTGATGCCGGCGCAGGCGTGTGGCGCTGCGAGGGTGCGTGACATGCCAGTTCTCGAGCGCGCTGATCAGCGCTTGGCGCAAAGGCGCGTAGTCTGCGATGTGGCGCATCTGGTGAGACACGAGTAGTGTGGCGCCGCAATGGCGATGCAGCTTGATGTAGTCATCGGTGCCGTAGCCGGACAATGCCGTGAAAGGCAGGGCGTCCATGCCCGAGAATTCGACTCGGTCGCTGAAGACGGCGACGGTGCGCCTGGGTGGCATGAGACGGCGGGCGAGGAGCACCGGCAAGGCGCCGAGCACCGCGCCCAACAGCGCGAGCGCCACGACCGCCGCCGCGCCTTCCCAGCGCAGGACGCTCAAAGCGAGCGTCACGCCACCCATGATGCCGCCAGGCACCAGAAAGAAGCTGGCAATGAGGGCGGCCTGGTGCCAGCGTGTATTCAGAATGACGGCATAGCGTCGTGGCGAGTCCGGCGGGGCGGCGGCATCGTCCGGGCGCATGCGTGTTCAGTGAAAGTGTTTGGGCGTGGTGTCCACGTCTTCCGGTAGCTCGGCGTGCTCCATGTTCCCGACGGGATCCGGAAAAAGCGGTGCGCCGCAGTCCTCGCAGAATTCCATCGGCAGGATGCCGGGCAGACGACGGATGTCCGTCATGCCCAGGGCCTTCAGAAGGCCCACGATCTCTTCCAGGGCACCGGTGGGCGCGCCTTCCTCGCCCAGCAGCTCCGGCTCGGCGTCTTCACGGCCGAAGAGCGGCCAGACGCAGCCATAGATCACATCGTTGCTGTTGCGGGCCGTGAAGCCGATGCGGTACTCGTCGATCTGGTGCTCGCCACAGCCGGCGATGACGGCGCGCAGGCCGTCCGGCTGGAAGCCCGCAGCGGTCTCGAGCCAGCCCAGGGCGGCGCGCAGCGAGAGCGGGCGCACGCGGCGATCCGCTTCGCGGTTGCCGACATACCAGGCGTCCGGCAGCAGGATGTCGAAGCCGCAGCCCGGCAGCAGGCTGGCGAGCGTGGGCTCGGCCTGGGCCGTCCAGCCGGTGAGGCAGGCCAGGCGGGTGGCTTGAGGATCGTCCGGGGCTTCCTGCCAGCGGAACATCGGCGCGCCTTCGGGCACCACCACCACGCCGGCGAGGTAACGGCTGTCGGCCAGCATGCCGGCGATTTCCGTATCCTGCGCGATGGTGACCTTCTGCGTGGTGTTCTTGCCGATGGCCTGCATCGTGAGGCGTTGCAGCCATTGCAGGGTGGCCGAGAACGTGCGCGGCATCTGGTCGACCGACAGCAGCGTGGGCACGAGCGCCAGCTGTGCATCCTGGGCCAGCACGTGACCATGCAGCTGCGCGCGCAGCGCGTCCAGGGCTTCGGGGCGGATCTTGTTGGCGGGGATCTGGTAGCGCGTCCAGACGGCGAGCGGCGCCACGATGAGCAGCGCCTCGTAGCGCTGGCCGTCCTTCTCGAAGACGAAGGATTCGGACAGCGTCTCGCACATCTCGATGAGGACGTCATAGGCGCCGCCCTCCACCCCGAGGAGCTGATCGAGCGCGCCTTCGACTGGCGCATCCTGGCCCGCCTTGAAGAGCTTTTCGAGCGTGGTCTCGATCTGGCGCTCCCAGAAGCGGTCTTCGACGCGGCTGGTGGAGGCGTGCAACGCCTGCGCGAGCTGCACGAGGCGCTCGGTGTCGCGATGGGGACGGCTGGCTGAGGTGGTGCGCGTGCGAGGCATCGTTGCGGCTTCTAGAGTCAACCGCTTAGTGTACTCTGCCGCGCGGCAGGTCCAAAAACCCAGCCTCCGCGTTTGTCAACGCCCGGCGATTTCTGCATGATGGCGGATTGCGCGCACCGCGAACGACACGCAGACACAAGGAACAAGGAGAGACCATGACCGCATACGAGAACCTCGCACTCTATATCGATGGCGAATTCGTCGCCGACGGCCGCAAGTCTCAGGACGTCGTGAACCCCGCCACGGGCGAGGTCATCGGCAAGCTGCCGCACGCGAGCCGCGAGGATCTGGACCGCGCCATCGCGTCCGCCGAGCGCGCCTTCGCCGAATGGCGCCGCACCTCGCCGCTGGAGCGCTCGCGCATCCTGCGCAAGGTGGGCGAGCTCGCGCGCGAGCGTGCCCAGGAGATCGGGCGCAACATGACGCTGGACCAGGGCAAGCCGCTTGCCGAGGCCGTGGCCGAAGTGCAGGGCTGCGCCGAGCACGCCGAGTGGCACGCCGAAGAGGCCCGCCGCATCTACGGCCGCCTGGTGCCCTCGCGTGACCCGAACGTGCGCCAGATGGTGATCCGTGAGCCGGTGGGCGTGTGCGCCGCCTTCACCCCCTGGAATTTCCCGTTCAACCAGGCCATCCGCAAGGCCGCCGCTGCCATCGCCGCGGGCTGCACCCTGATCCTGAAGGGCCCGGAAGATGCGCCGAGCGGCGTGGTCGCCATGGCCCGTCTCTTTCACGACGCCGGCCTGCCCGCGGGCGTGCTGAACATCGTTTGGGGCGTGCCGCACGAGGTCTCGAGCTACCTCATCGAATCGCCCGTGGTGCGCAAGATCTCCTTCACCGGCTCCGTGCCGGTGGGCAAGGAGCTCGCCGCCCTGGCCGGCAAGCACATGAAGCGCGTCACGATGGAGCTGGGCGGGCACTCGCCGGTACTGGTCTTCAACGACGCGGACATCGACACCGCCGCCGTGCACCTGGCCAAGTTCAAATCGCGCAACGCCGGCCAGGTCTGCATCTCGCCCACGCGCTTCTACATCCAGGAAGGCGTGTACGACGCCTTCGCCGAGCGCTTCGTCGATGCGGTGAGCAAGATCCGCGTGGGTGACGGCCTGGAGAAGGGCACGCAGATGGGCCCGCTCGCGCACGAGCGCCGCGTGGACGCCATGGCGTCCTTCGTGGCCGACGCCCACGATCGGGGCGGCAAGGTGCTCACCGGCGGCGAGCGCCTGCAACTGGGCGGCGGCAAGGGCTACTTCTACGCCCCCACCGTGATCGCCGGCCTGCCGGACGATTCGCGCCTGATGACCGAAGAGCCCTTCGGCCCCATCGCGCCGCTCACGAAGTTCAAGACCACCGAGGAAGTGCTGAAGCGCGCCAACAGCCTGCCGTTCGGCCTGGCGTCCTACGTCTTCACCACGAACCTGCAGACGGCACACCAGGTGTCGACGGGTCTGGAAGCCGGCATGATCGGCATCAACCACTTCGGCGTTGCGCTCTCCGAGCTGCCCTTCGGCGGCATCAAGGACAGCGGCATCGGCAGCGAAGGCGGCAGCGAGACCTTCGACGGCTACCTCGTCACGAAGCTCGTCACGCAGGTCTGAGGATGGGCGCCGGGCTGATGGCCTGGCGTTGCTGATTCAGGCGTGAATGCACGACGGCCGCCCGGGATCGGGCGGCCGTCGTCACGTGGGCGCTTACGAAGCGCTCGGCACATGCGCAAAGCACGTCGGTGCGGTGTGTCGATGTGGGCCTGGTCGATACCGCTTGTCTGCGGCGCCTGGAACACGTCATGCGCGCGCCTGAACGTGCTTTCAGCGCTCTGCCGGTGACAGCGACGACGTTGGCATGCCGCGCCCGCTGGCCAGTGCCTGCTGGAAGCTGGCCATCTGCTCGGGCGACAACACCCGTCTCGGAACCAGGTAGTACATCCGATCCGAGATGAAGAGCAGCCAGAGCGCGTCGTTCTGCGCCACGTCCACGAAATCCTTCCACGGCACGTCGGCTGTGCCGTAGCGGCTGCGCATGGCCAGCCGCTCGGCCGTCCAGGCAAACTCGTGTCCACCCGGCAGCGTCATCTGCTTGCGCAGCGCGCGGCGCGCACCCCAGCGCGCCGTGAGACGCACGATGAGCCAAGGTAGGCCGACGATGACAATCGGCAGCAGCAGGGCCATCAGCAGCAAGGTGACAACGGCGGGAGCCGTGAGGGGCCATTGCAGGGCCCCGAATACCACAAGCGCGAAGGCCCAGAGCGCTCCGTACGCGATCCACGTGCTCCGGCGCCGCAATTGTGCGCGATAGAAGAGATACTGCCCGCGCGCCAGGTCATCGGCCGTGTAGACGACCGTGACGCGGCACGCAGGCCCGGCGCTCTCCAGAGGAGACGCGCCGGGCAGGGGGGCTGCCGACTCAGGCAACCTTGTCCACCTGGGCCGCATCGGCCAGCAGCTGACGCAGCACGAAGGGCAGGATGCCGCCGTGCTGGTAGTAGTCCACCTCGATCGGCGTATCGATGCGCAGCAGCACGGTCACTTCCTGCTTGGTGCCGTCCGCACGATGGATGTGCAGCTTCACGTCCTGCTGCGGACGAATGCCGTTTTCCAGGCCCGTGATGTCGTAGGTCTCGCTGCCGGTGATGCCGAGCGATTGCGCGCTGTCGCCGCCCTTGAACTGCAGGGGCAGCACGCCCATGCCGACCAAGTTGCTGCGGTGGATGCGCTCGAAGCTGCGGGCGATCACGGCCTTCACGCCCAGGAGCTGCGTGCCCTTGGCGGCCCAGTCGCGCGACGACCCGGTGCCGTACTCTTCGCCGCCGAAGATCACGGTGGACGTACCCTCGGCGATGTAGCGCATGGCGGCGTCATAGATCGACATCTGTTCGCCGGTGGGCTGGAAGAGCGTCTCGCCGCCTTCCACGCGCGTGCCATCCGCGCGCGCCGGGATCATGAGGTTCTTGATGCGCACGTTGGCGAAGGTGCCGCGCATCATGATCTCGTGATTGCCGCGACGCGAGCCGTAGCTGTTGAAGTCGGGCTTCAGGACGTTGTGTTCCTTGAGCCATTTGCCGGCCGGCGACGTTTCCTTGATCGAACCGGCGGGCGAGATGTGGTCCGTCGTGATCGAATCACCGAAGAGGCCCAGGGCACGCGCACCGGTCACGGGCGGCATGGGCTTGGGCGTCATCGAGAAATCCTCGAAGAAGGGCGGCTCGGCGATGTAGGTGGACGACGGCCAGTTGTAGGTGTCGCCCTTCACGCCCTTGATCTTTTCCCAGAGCTTGCCCGGGTTGCCCTGGACTTGCGCGTAGTTCTTGCGGAAGTCCTCGGGCGTCATGGCGCTGGTGACCAGCGCCTGGATCTCGGCGGAGGTCGGCCAGATGTTGCCCAGCCAGACGTCGCCGTCATGGCCGCGGCCCACCGGCTCGGTCATCAGGTCCACCGTCATGTTGCCGGCGATGGCATAGGCCACGACCAGGGGCGGCGAGGCGAGGAAGTTGGCCTTGATGTTCGGGTGGATGCGCGCCTCGAAATTGCGGTTGCCCGAGAGCACGGCCGCGCACACCAGATCGTTCTCGACGATGGCGTCGTTGTATTCCTGGGCCAGATCCCCCGCGTTGCCGATGCAGGTGGTGCAGCCGTAGGCCGCCACGCTGAAGCCCAGCTTCTCGAGATAGGGCAGGAGACCCGTCTTCTCCAGATAGTGCGTCACCACGCGCGAGCCCGGGGCAAGCGAGGTCTTCACCTTGCGCGATACCGTGAGCCCGGCCTCCACCGCCTTCTTCGCGAGCAGGCCGGCGGCCAGCATCACGTTGGGGTTGGAGGTGTTGGTGCAGGAGGTGATGGCGGCGATCAGCACGTCGCCATTGCGCAGGTTGCCCTTCTTGCCGGCGGGGAAGACCTGGCCGAGCTTCTCGGGGGCCTGGGCAAAGCCGTTGTCCGCAATCGGCTTGCTGAAGAGATCGATGAACGTATTCTTGATGTGCCCGATCTCGATGCGATCCTGCGGGCGCTTGGGGCCGGCCAGCGAGGGTGCCACCGTGGACAGATCCAGCGTGAGCAGCTTGGTGTAGTCGATGTCCTTGGCCTTGGGCACACCGTACAGCTTCTGGGCCTTGAAGTAGCCCTGCAGCGCGGCGATCTCGTCCTTGGTGCGGCCGGTGTTGACGAAGTAATCGATGGTGCGGTCGTCCACCGGGAAGAAGCCCATCGTCGCGCCGTATTCAGGCGCCATGTTGCCGATGGTGGCACGGTCCGTCACCGACAGGCTGGACGTGCCCTCGCCACAGAATTCCACGAACTTGCCCACCACCTTTTCCTGGCGCAGCATCTCGGTGATGCGCAGCACGAGGTCAGTGGCGGTCACGCCTTCGCGCAGTTGGCCCTTCAATTCCACGCCAACGACGTCGGGGGTCAGGAAATACACCGGCTGGCCGAGCATGCCGGCCTCGGCCTCGATACCGCCCACACCCCAGCCCACCACGCCGATGCCGTTGATCATCGTGGTGTGGCTATCCGTGCCCACGAGCGTGTCAGGGTAGTAGACCTTGTCCGCCGTGTTGTGCACGCCGCGCGCCAGGTACTCCAGGTTCACCTGGTGGACGATGCCAAAGCCCGGGGGCACCACGCCGAACGTGTCGAAGGCCTGCATGCCCCACTTCATGAATTCGTAGCGCTCGCGATTGCGCTGGAATTCGAGCTTCATGTTCAAGTCGAGCGCCTTGGGGCCGCCGAAGTGGTCGATCATGACCGAGTGATCCACGACCAGGTCCACGGGCACCAGGGGCTCGATGGCCTTCGGGTTCTTGCCCATCTTGGCGGCCACGCTGCGCATGGCGGCCAGATCCGCCAGCAGGGGCACGCCGGTGAAATCCTGCAGCACCACGCGCGCCACCACGAAGGGGATCTCGTCTTCGCGCACGCCATTGGGCTGCCAGTTGGCGAGCTGGCGCACGTGCTCTTCGGTCACCTTCTTGCCATCACAGTTGCGCAGCACGGCTTCGAGCACGACGCGGATCGACACCGGCAAGCGCGAAATGTCGACACCCAGGGCCTTGCCCAGTGCCGGCAGGGAGTAGTACTGCCCGGTCTTCTTGTCGCCTATCTTGAAGGACTTGAGGGTACTGAAGCTGTTGTGCGGCATGTTGGGGCTCCGAGAGGAAATCATGTCAAATCTACCATCGTCGACGCGCGCTTGCGACTATGCGCATTGTAGTTCTCAGCGTCGCGCTCCAGTAGTCTTATATAAGATATAAGATATCAGACTCAGACGGGTAGGTAAAGTTCAGCAAGAACTGCGCCGTGACGGGATCTAGATGCCGACAAGCCCCGCTGCAAGGAAAACTCCGGACACACAATGAAGGATCTTGGTAACGGGTCCGAGGTACGTCTGACAAATCCCGGCGTGATAATGCGCGGGCGCTGAGGGCATGCCCCTCGCGCTTCGAAAAATACCAATGTTCAGTTGCATACCTTCCGGAGTCATCATGGGGATTACCTCCTTGCGTCGAACCACCGTCCTGGCCTTGAGCGTGCTGGCTGTCTCGCTGGCGGCTTGCCAGCAGAAGGAGACCCCAGCGGCTGGGCCGGCCAAGCCGCCCGTCGTCAACATGGGCGAGCCGTTCCGCGGGGAATTGACCACACAAAGCCCCACGAACATCAACGATGGCAGCCGCTACTCAGTGCTCACCGTCAACCTGAAGGGCAATACGACGACGAAGATTTCTCTCGAAGGGTCTCTGCAAGGTGTGCTCTCGCTCTATAAAGAGGGTGAGCTACTGAATGTGTCTAATGGAAACTCGTCGTTTGGCGAGAGCAGCTCGGGCTGCTGCGGTGGCAGCAGCAGCGGATCGCAGCGCCGCAGCACCACGCTCGTCCACACGGCCGAGGCCGATGGCGAGTATCAACTGGGCGTGAGCGGTGCCGATGCCACGCGCTACGGCCCGTTCCGTGTCGTGACGCAGGCCATCGAGGTGCGCAACAGCGGTCCGGTGAAAGCGGGCGAGACGCTCGAGGGCGCATTGTCGGCGTCAGCCGACAGCGCCAACAGAGGCCACAACACCTATCAACTGGCGGTCGAAGAAGACGGCCTGTACGACATCTATCTGCGCTCGCAGAACTTCGATGCCTTCCTGAAACTCTCGGGCAATGGCGTGACCCAGGAGGACGACGACAGCGGCGGCGGCTCGGACGCCAAGATCTCCGCCTTCCTGAAGGCTGGCACCTATGAGCTCCAGGCCTCAGGCCTGGATCGTGGCGACGCGGGCCTGTACAGCCTGTCCGTGGAGCGTCAGGCCCTGCCGGCCGGCACGGAGCTGTCGCAGGGCGGCCCGCTGCAACCTGGCGCTACCGTGACCGGCCTCTACAGCGGCCAGGATCTGCGCTACGAACTGCGGCTCACCGAGCGCCAGCGCGTGGTGATCGACATGAAGTCGAGCGCGATCGACAGCTACCTGACGCTGGACGGCCCGGGCGTGCACGCCACCGATGATGACAGCGGCGGTGGCTCGGATGCCCGCATCGAGCGCACGCTCTCGCCCGGCACCTACACGATCACGGCCAACGGCTACGACAACGGTTCGGGCCTCTTCACGCTGGCCACCACGCTGAGCGAAGCCCCGCAGCCTGGCGGCGGCGACATCACCGTCGGCCAGACGGTGCGCGCCGAGCTCACCTCACCCGAGGGCGATGAGTACCGTCTGCGCGTGACGCGCGCCGGGCGCTACACGATCGAGATGCGCTCCGAGACAATCGACTCGTATCTGCGCATCGTGGGCGACACCGTGGATCAGGAAGACGACGACAGCGGCGGCAACTACGACGCGCGTCTGTCGCTCTCGCTGCAGCCAGGCGAATATAGGATCTACGCCACGTCGATCGACGAGGACAACGGCCCGTACACGCTGTCCGTGCGCTGAGCCTGACGCGGGGCCGGCCTGGCCGGCCCCGTCGCCTTCACTTGCCGGCGATCTTGTGCAGCAGCCGCAGCAGCTCGGCACGTTCTGTGTCGTCGAGCATCGCAGTGGCTTGCGCTTCCAGGCGGCTGACGACGTCGGCCGCCGCCGCATAGTGCGCCTCGCCCGTTGCCGTGAGTCGCAAGCACTGGGTGCGTTGATCCGTGGCGCCGCGCTCGCGAGCCACCAGCTCACGTCCCTCCAGCCGCGCCAGCACCGCCGCCAGATTGGGCGGCGACACGTTGATCGCCTCGGCCAACTGCTTTGGCGCCAGACCTGGATTCGCGGAGATCAGGCTGAGCACCGCAAAATCCGAAGGCCGCAGATCGAAGGCCAGCATCTCGCGCTGAAAGTGCGGCCGGATCATCGAGAAGGCTAGGCGCGCGCTGTGCCCGACGAGACCGAGCAGGAAGGTCTGGTCGAGCGTGTCGGGCAGTGTGATGTCGACGTCGTTCGAGTGGGTCATGGGACGCGCGCGCTCATTCCAGGCGGATGCCCGCCTGACGGATGATGCCCTCCCACTTCTCGCGCTCGCTGTCGATGAAGCGCGCCGAATCTGCCGGTGAATCACCCGCGGGGCGGATCGCCATCGCCGCAAAACGCGTCTTCACGTCATCCTCCGCCAGTGCCTTGGCCACCTCGCCGTGCAGGCGTTCCACCACGGGCGCGGGGGTGCCATCAGGGGCGACGAGCGCGAACCACGTCAGCACCTGAAGCTCGGGCATGCCGGCCTCCGTCGTGGTGGGCACCTCCGGGAGTTGCGAGAGGCGTTCCGGCCCTGCGATGGCGAGTGCCTTGATCTTGCCCGCACGGATGTGCGGCAGCAGCGAGGGCGGCGTGTCGATGGCGCCCGTCACCTGGCCGGACATCACGGCCATCGCCGATTCCGCGCCGCCCTTGTAGGGCACGTGCGTGATCTTCACGCCCGCGGCGCTGTTCAGCAGCTCGGCGGCAGCGTGGCCCGTGGTGCCGTTGCCGGGCGAGCTGAAGAAGGCGGGCGACGTCTTGGCGTAGTCGATGAAGGCGGGCAGGGTATCGGCGGGCGTCCCGGCATTGACCGCCACGATGAGCGGCATGTCGCCCACCACGCTGATGGGGGTGAAATCCTTGGCGGGGCTGAAGGTGAGGCTCGGGTAGATCGCCTCGTTCATCGTGAGGATGCTGCCCGAGGCGAAGAGCAGGGTATGGCCGTCCGCCGCCGATTTGGCGACGTGGTCCGAGCCGATGTTGCCGCCCGCGCCGGGGCGGTTGTCCACCACCACCGGCGAGCCAAAGGCGGTGCCGAGCTTCTCGCTCAGGATGCGCGCCATGTTGTCGACCGGGCCGCCTGGCACGAAGGGCACAACGATGCGCACGGGCTTGTCGTTCGGGAAGGCCTGGGCGAGGGCCGGCGCGGCGAGGCATGCCGCGAGGGTGGCCGCGGCGGTCAAGCGGGGCAGGAAGTGCATGCGGTGTCTCCGTTATCGTTGTGGGTGTCGCGCGCCGTCAGGTCTTGACCGCGGCGATATGCGTGTCCAGATCGCAGGCAAAGTCCACGAACCACGCGAGGCTGTGCGGGTTGGCCATCGCATCCGGGCTCGCCACCTTGGCCGCGTCCGCCCCCAGCAGCAGCTTGCGGATGGGCAACTCCATCTTCTTGCCCGTCAGCGTGCGCGGAATCTCGGCCACGGCGAACACATCGTTGGGCACGTGGCGCGCCGAGGCCCGGGTGCGCACCTGATCGCGCACACGCGCCTTCAAGGCGTCGTCCAGCACGTGGCCAGGTTTCACGACCACGAAGAGCGGCATGTACGAGGCCGGCCCAGGTACTCCAGATCCACGACCAGGCTGTCCTGGATCTCGGGCATTTCTTCCACCACGCGGTAGATCTCGGCCGTGCCCATGCGGATGCCATAGCGGTTGATCGTGGTGTCCGAGCGGCCATAGATCACCGCCGTGCCGCGCGGCGTGAAGCGGATCCAGTCGCCGTGGCGCCACACGCCGGGGAAGGTGTCGAAGTAGCTCGCGAGATAACGTGCGTCGTCCGGGTCGTTCCAGAAGCGCAGGGGCATGGATGGCATGGGGCGGGTGATGACGAGTTCACCCACTTCGTCCACGACGGGTTCGCCCGCTTCATTGAAGGCATAGGCCGCCACGCCCAGCTCAGCGCACTGGATCTCGCCCGCGTTCACCGGCAACGAAGGCGCGCAGGCCACGAAGCCCGAGGCGATGTCCGTGCCGCCGCTGATGGACGCCAGCCAGACGTCCGTCTTCACGTTGGCGTACACCCAGGCGTAGGCGTCCAGGGGCAGGGGCGAGCCAGTGGAGTTGATGGCGCGCAGCGCCGAGAACGCGCCGATATCCGCCGGCCGCAGGCCAGCCTTCATGTTCTGAATCAGGAAGGCCGCGCCGCAGCCAAAGTGCGTGACGCCTGCCGTGTCGATGAAGCGCCACAGCGCATTCGCATCGGGATAGGCTGGGTTGCCATCCGAAAGCACCACCGTGGCGCCCGAGAGCAGTCCGCCCACCATCAGGTTCCACACGATCCAGCCCGTGCTGCCCAGGAACATAAAGCGATCCCCCGGCCGCACGTCGTGCTGCAGCTGGTTCGTCTTCAGGTGCGTGAGCACGATGCCGCCGTGGCCGTGCACCATGGCCTTGGGCAGGCCCGTGGTGCCCGAGGAATACACCACCCACAGCGGATGATCGAAGGGCAGGCGGGTGAAGGTGAGCTCCGCCGGCTGGGCGACGAGCGCATCCCAGGCCTGCACCTTGGGCCAAGCCGGCAACGCGGCATCGGCCGCGCCCGGCACGTGAACGACGTGCTCCAGCGAGGGCAGGGCGGCGATCAGCTCGCCCACCACCTGGGTGCGGTCAAAGCGCTTGCCGTTGTAGCCATAGCCTTCCACCGCGAAGAGCACCTTGGGCTCGATCTGCTGGAAGCGATCCAGCACCACCGACACGCCCATGTCCGGCGAGCAGCTCGACCACACCGCGCCGATGCTCGCGCAGGCGAGAAACGCAATCACCGTCTCAGGCGTGTTCGGCATGTAGGAGACGACACGGTCGCCCGCCGTCACGCCCATGCGGCGCAGGCTGGCCGCCAGCGCGCCGGAGCGGGCCTGGAGCTCGGCCCACGTCACCTCGCGCGGCGCACCCGATTCGCTTCGCGCCAGCAGCGCCGGCGTGGTGCGCTCGGCATGACGGAAGACCTGCTCAGCGTAGTTCAACCGCACCTTCGGAAACCACACCGCGCCCGGCATGGCCTCGTGCGCCAGGGCCGGGGCAGGGTCGCCCTCGGCCTTGATGTCAAAGAAATCCCACACCGCCCGCCAGAAGGCATCCAGATCGTGCACCGACCATTGCCAGAGCGCCGGATAGTCGTCGAACGCCAGGCCGCGCTCATCGCGCAACCACGCCATAAAGGCCGCAAGCCGCGTGTCCTGAATCTTGTCAGCGCCAGGACGCCAGAGTTCGGTGCCTTCTTCGAGTGCCATGGAAGAATCCTTCTGAACCATAATCGTTATGGGGCAGAAGGATATCGGCTACCGCGCGATCTGGCGCTTGGGGCAAACCCCCGGGGAACTGACTGCTCAGTGCGGTGTCTTGGCCGCCGCCAGCAGCGCGGCCGCCCGCAGACGCGCCGCGTAGAGATTCAACGCCAACCCCGTGATGACGAGCGCGCCGGCGGCGAGCTTCCAGGCCGGCAGCGGCTCGGCCAGCCACCAGGCCGAGGACAGCATCCCGATGATCGGCACCAGCAGCGCCGACGGCGCCACCGTGCCCGCCGAGTGCCGCGCCAGGAGCCAATTCCAGATGCCAAAGCCGAACACCGTATTGCCCAGGCCTTGCCAGAGCGCGGCGCTCCAGCCCGCCCAGGTGGCGTGCTGCACGGCATGCAGGATGCGATCCGGCCCCTCCAGGAAAAGGCTCAGCAAGGCCACCGGCACCACCGCGTAGAGACTGCTCCACACCGTGAAGCCCAGCATGTCGATACGCCCCAGCTTGCGCACCGTGAGATTCGCGCACGCCCAGGAGAACGCCGCAGCCAGCCCCATGCCCAGCCCCAACAGCGTGATCGCGGATTCCGCATCCCCAATGCCCCGCCACGCCACCAGCCCGTAACCACCCCCCGCCAGCAACAGCCCCGCGATCTGCAAGCGGCCCAGCCGCTCCCCATAGAGTGCCACCGACAGCAGAATCGTGAAGAACACCTGCGATTGAATGACCAGCGAGGCGACCCCCGGCGTGATGTCGCGCTGCATGGCCCAGTACAGCAAGCCGAACTGCCCCGCGCCGATCAAGGTGCCAAAGGCCGCGAGCGTCGTCCAGGGCACCGCCGGCCGACGGATGAAGAAGATCCAGGGCAGGGCCGAGAGCGCGAAGCGCAGCACCGTGAGGAGGAAGGGCGGAAATTCCGCGAGCGCCCAGGCGATGACGACGAAGTTGGTACCCCAGACGAGGACGACGGCCAGAGCGAGGAGTTGGTGAGAGACGGGCATGGCTACGGGTTGACCCAGTTCTCGATTTCGAGTGCCGGAACTCTCTCGAACTCCGACACGTTATTCGTCACCAACACCAAACCTGCGCTGCGTGCATGTCCCGCAATATGCAGGTCGTTCACGCCAATCGGCTGACCCCGCTTTTCCAGCGCCGCCCGGATCGCACCGTAGTGCTGAGCGGCTTTTGCGTCGTAGGACAGTACCTGGAGACGGCTGCAGAAATCCTCTATCGCCGACAGGTTCTCGCTGACGCGGCTGCTCTTCTCCGCACCATGCAACAGCTCGGCCAGCGTGATGGCCGAGATCGCCATGCGGGTAGCATTGGCATTGAAGGTGGCGAGGACCTCGATCGGACGCCGCTTCAGCACGTAGATGACAATGTTGGTATCGAGCAGGTAGCGCAACATCAGAGAGCTTCCCGATCAGGCTGATCCTGACTCGCGCGCTCTGGCAGGAAGTCTTCGCTCACGGTCGGGCCGTTCAAGAAGAAGCTATCCCACGTTTGCCCCACAGGGGTCAGGATGCGCTCGTTGCCGCGCACGCGGATTTCCACTTTGTGAACGCCCTCCGGAAGACGAGCGTCCACGGGAAGGCGAACGGCCTGGGTGCGGTTGTTGGTGAATATCGTGCCGACAGACATGATGCCCCCTGACGTGTTTTGCTGATGTATATACATGAAGTATATAGCATTCGTTGCAACGTCAGGGAGCGGGCCTGTTTGCTGTTAAGGCGATAGCGACCAAGGGTTGACGATGGCCACCTTGGTCGGCTTGACGTCGTCCACGTTTCGTGTCACCACGGTCATGCCGTGCACCAGCGCGGTAGCTGCGATGAGCGCGTCCCGCTCGCCACGCTTGTCTCGGACACGCAGCCGAGCGCAGCGCTGTGCCACGGGGGGGAGGGCGACAGGCAACGTGCGGTCAGCGAACTCGGGTAAGACGTGCTGCTCCAGCCACGCGCGGAGCAGGGCTCCCTGGGTGGCGTCCTTGCGTTCGATCGACAGAACGCCGAGCTCCAACTCCATGACGGTGATGGCCGATATGAAGAGATCGGCGGCATCCACGCTTTGCGCCCATGCCGTCACGTGCGCGGGCTTGCCGCGATCAGTGATGAACACGGGGCCGTCCTTTGTGGCCTTCTTCGCCCGGGTCACGTCCTGATTCAGTTCCCGGCCGGATAGGGTCGTGATCGTCATGGCACGCCTACTATGATAAGACGCTTCAGTGACGTGCGCGACCGTGAGCTTCGATCGAGGCGGCAGAGAGCCCGAGCCTAAAGAAAAAGCCAGGCTCGTGAACTGCACCCCAAAAGTTGGACACGGATCCAACTTTTGGGGTGTTTTTCATGGCGAAGTACGACGAGCAGTTCAAGCTGACCGT
>NZ_JADCNH010000012.1 GCF_018904615.1 Verticiella alkaliphila
CCCGCGCGGCTGCCTGCCGCGAGCGCCCTGCGCGCCGGGCAGGCGCTGCCGGGCTTCGCGCAGGCAAGCTGGAGCAGCGTACCCACCTGGGAGCCCGGTGATCTTTCCGCCTATTGGGACGCCCTGCAGCGCAACTGCCAGGCCGTGCTCGAACGCGGCATGCGCCCGGTGGGCAGTGGCTCGCCCGTGGTGGCCGCCCGCGCCTGGCGGGATGTCTGCGTGGCCGCGTTCGATCCGGCCAACGGCGTCAACCCCGCCCAGCCCGCCACCGTGCAGCGCTTCCTGCAGGATCGCCTGCAGCCCTGGCAGGTCACGAGCGGCGGCAAGGCCGCCACCAACACGGTCACGGGCTACTACGAGCCGCTCGTGCGCGCCTCGCGCAAGCGTGGCGGGGCGTTCCAGTGGCCGCTGTACGCCGTGCCGGACGACCTGCTCATCATCGACTTGGGTAGCGCCTATCCCGAGCTCGCCGGCAAGCGCGTGCGCGGCAAGCTCGTCGATGGCCGCCGCGTGGTGCCGTACGACACGCGGGCCGATCTGTCGCGCGGCGACCGCCAGCCCAAGGCACTGGTGTGGGTCGACGATCCGGTCGATGCCTTCTTCCTGCAGGTTCAGGGTTCGGGCCGCGCCCAGCTCGATGGCTGGGGCGGTGGCGAGACCATCCGCCTCGCCTATGCGGACCAGAACGGGCACGCCTACAACTCGATCGGCCGCTGGCTGGTGGATCAGGGCGAGCTGACGCTGGCCCAGGCCTCCATGCAGAACATCCGCGAATGGGCGCGCCGCAATCCTGCCCGCGTGCAGGAGATGCTCAACGCCAATCCGTCCGTGGTGTTCTTCCGCGAAGAACCCGTGGCGCGCGCTGGCGAAGGCCCGCGCGGCGCCTTCGGGGTGCCGCTCACCGCCCAGCACGCCATCGCCGTCGACCCGCAGTTCGTGCCGCTGGGCAGCCCCGTGCTGCTCTCGACCACCTACCCGGGCAGCAACCAGCCGCTGAACCGCCTCGTGTTCGCCCAGGACACTGGCAGTGCCATCAAGGGCGCGGCCCGTGCGGATTTCTTCTGGGGCTTCGGCGAGGAAGCCGGCGCCGTGGCCGGCCGCATGAAGCAAAACGGCCGCATGTGGGTGCTGTGGCCGAAGGGGGCAGGGGCGCCGGCGTCGACCGTTGAGAAAGGCGCCGTCTACAGGACGGCGCTGAGCCCCTTGCGCGCCAGCAGATCCAGCAGTCTCAACGAGGGGCCGCTGGGATGCTTGCCCCCCTGCTCCCATTGACGGACCGTGGATACGCTGGTGTTGAGCACAGCCGCCAAGACGGACTGGCTCACTTGCAGGCTATCGCGCAACGCGCGAATGCGTTCAGCGTTGTAATCTGGCAAGGGTGCCAGGCAGAGTGCATCGAAGTTGGCCATCTTGCGCTTGTCGATGAACCCTAGTCGATGCAGATCCAGCGCCGTCTCGTGAACGTCATCCAGGATGTTGCTGCGTGGCGAGGTCATGGCAGATCTCCAGAAGTGTTCCGGCATGCGCGGCCAGCGCGAGTTGTGCCGGGGACAAGGGCAGCAACTCGTCTGCCAGTGCGCGCAGAGCCTGTAGCTCGGCATTCGTGATGTTCGCGCGATCGTTCTTGGCGAACCCAATGAGGAAGAACCAGGTGTCGGCCAAGCGGGTAGCGAGCAGCGTGCGCAGCAAAAGTGTATCACCTAGTGGTAGCTTTAAGACGTTGTGCCGACGCCGTGCGAATGGGTTCGGCAACACCTTCAACCGTACGGGACAAGCAAGCGGCGTGGCGATGACTGTGGTGAATTTCGCGCGGTGCCCGCAGGCCGTCGCCGTCTCAGGGTTTTCGCGAGGGGCGCGTTCGAAGGGCTAGCGCCGGGGCGGCTTTCCGGTATCCTTGACGCCCCCAATGACAACCCCGGAGATCCGGATGAACCGTCGCCACTTTTCCTTCGCTGCCCTTGCGGTGGCCGGTACGCTGGTCTGTGGGGGCGCGATCGCCCAGACCTATCCCGCCAAGGCCATCCAGATGGTGGTGCCGTTCCCGCCGGGTGGTGGCACGGACATCCTGGCGCGACTGGTCGCTGCCAAGCTGGGCGAACACAAGCAGTGGAACGTGGTCGCCGAGAATCGGGGCGGCGCAGGCGGCACCATCGGCATCGCGGCGGCGGTACGCGCGCCGGCCGACGGCTATCACATGGTGATGGGCCAGAAGGACAATCTGGCCGTGGGCCCCTGGCTCTACAAGAACGTGGGCTACGACTCGGTCAAGGATCTGGTGCCGGTGGCGCACGTGGGCTTCACGCCCATCGTGATCGTCACGCGCACCGACTCCCCCTACAAGACGCTGGCAGATGTGGTGACGGCGGCCAAGGCCAAGCCGGATACCGTCACCTATGGCTCGCCGGGCTCGGGCACCACCATTCACCTGGCGGGCGAGAGCTTCAAGACGGCTGCCGGCATGGACATGCGCCACATCCCGTACAAGGGTTCGAACGCGGCCATGATGGACGTGCTCGCAGGCAACGTGGACCTGATGGTGTCGTCCGTGCCGTCGGCCATGGCACAGATCAAGTCGGGCAGCCTGCGTCCACTCGCCGTCACGTCGGCGGCGCGCAGCACCTCGCTGCCAGAGGTGCCCACCGTGGCGGAACTGGGCTATCCCGGATTCGACGTGAGCACCTGGTATGGCCTGTTCATGCCGACGGGCACCGATTCGGCGATCGTCACGACGGTCAACACGGAAGTGAACAAGATCCTGGAAATGCCTGACGTGCGCGCTGCGATCGTCGCGCAGGGCGTGGAGCCTCGCACCATGACCCCGCAGGCATTTGGCGACGTGCTCAAGGCCGACTACGCGTCCTCCAAGGCCGTGGTCGAGGCCGCTGGGCTGAACGTGGAGTAAGCCGCGCCCGGTCTGTCCGGGTGAGGGTGGCAGGACAAGACGGCGGAACGGGCCTGGGCGCGTTCCGCCGTCCTCACGTCCAGGATCGGGCACGGCAGCGCCATCGTGCTTCTTGAGCGCCCATCCAGGGCACGGACAAGGGTCTTCTTGTAAAAAACAACAATAACGATTCGCATTTGATACTAGAATGGCGGCTGCGCGTCGCGCAAAGTTACATCCTCTCATCCCCTCGCTGTCGCTCACGTCAGGCAGCCTCCGCCAGGAAAGGCCATGTCTTTTGTCATCACCCCGGTGCGCTGCGCCGTTCTCATGTTCGTATCCGGCGCCGCGCTGGCGCAGACGACGCCCGCCGTACAGGAGTTGCAGACGATCCAGGTGCTGGGCACCGCCGAACAGGAAGTGCGCGAGTCGCTGGGCGTCTCGGTGATCACCGCAGAAGAGATCGAGAAGCGCCGCCGGCGGGTGACTTGTCCGAAGTGCTGCGTCGCGAACCGGGCGTTAACCTCACCGGCAACAGCGCAAGCGGCAATCGCGGCAACAACCGCCAGGTGGACATCCGCGGCATGGGCCCGGAGAACACGTTGATCCTCGTCGACGGCAAGCCCGTGTCCTCGCGCAATTCGGTGCGCTACGGCTGGAACGGCGATCGCGACACGCGCGGCGACACAAACTGGGTGCCCGCCGAGGAAGTCGAGCGCATCGAGGTGCTGCGCGGCCCGGCGGCGGCGCGCTACGGTTCGGGTGCCATGGGCGGCGTGGTCAACATCATCACCAAGCGCCCCACGGATGGCCTGTCCGGCTCGGCCACGGTGTACACGCTGCAGCCGCAAGACAGTGCCGAGGGCGCGTCCTACCGCACGAACTTTCGCCTGAGCGGGCCAGTGACGGACCGCGTGGGCTTTCGCGTGTACGGCAACTACAGCCGCACCCAGCCTGACGCCATCGACATCAACGCGGCCAACTACACCGCCGACCAGGTCAACATCGCGGGGCGCGAAGGCGTGGTCAACAAGGACGTCAACGGCCTGCTCACCTGGGCACTGACCGACCGGCAGGACCTGGACGTGGACGTGGGCTACAGCCGCCAGGGCAACCGTTACGCGGGCGACACGATGCTCAACAACGGCGGCGGCAACCCGGCCTACATCAACAGCCTGTACGGCCAGGAAACCAACGTCATGTACCGCACCAACGTGGGCCTGACCCATCGCGGCCGCTGGGACTGGGGGGATTCGCGGGTCTCGCTCTCGCAGGACAACACGCGCAATTCGCGCCTGAACGAAGGCCTGGCGGGCGGCCCGGAAGGTGCGCCGCAGGAAGGCGCCGGCTGGTTCGCCTCGCGCCTGAAGAACACGCGCGCCGCGGGCGAAGTGAATGTGCCCTTCAAGCTGGGCTTCGAGCACGTGGCCACCGTGGGCGTGGAATACCTGCGCGAGAGCCTGGACGATCCGGGCTCGTTGCGCGGCAACTCATGGGATCCAGCACCCGGTCTCATCCCCGGGTTCTCGCGCAACGAGACCAAGACCTCGGCGCGCAGCTATGCCGTCTTCCTCGAGGACAACATCGAGGCGGGCGAGCGCACGACGATCACGCCGGGCCTGCGCATGGACCACCACAATCGCTTCGGCAGCAACTGGAGCCCGAGCCTGAATGCGTCCTACCGCATCACCGAGGCCCTGACGTTGAAGGGCGGGATCGCGCGCGCCTACAAGGCGCCCAACCTGTATCAGTCCAACCCGAACTACCTGCTGTACAGCCGCGGCTTTGGCTGCAACCAGGCTCAGACGAACCTGAACGGCTGCTTCCTGCAGGGCAACGCGGATCTCGCCCCCGAGACCAGCGTGAACAAGGAGATCGGCCTGGCGTACGACGCCGGCACGTGGCGCGCGAGCGGGGCGTACTTCCGCAATGATTACCGCAACAAGATCATTGCGAGCAACGTGAACGTCGCCACGCTGCCCAACGGCGCGCGCGTGCTGCAGTGGGAGAACACCGGCAAGGCGCTGGTCGAGGGTGTCGAAGGCAACGTCTTCATTCCGCTCTCGCCCTCGCTGGACTGGAACACCAACGTCACCTACATGATCGAGTCCAAGGACAAGGCCACGGGCGAGCCGCTCAGCATCATCCCGGAATTCACCGTCAATTCGACGCTGGATTGGCAGATCAATGACCAGTGGGGGGCGCAGGCCAGCCTCACGTGGTACGGCAAGCAGGTCTCGCCCACCTACACGGCGCGCCGCAACGTGGAGATCCCGGAAGCCAACCGGCAGGACGTGAAGCCTTATGCCACCGTGGGCCTCTCCACGAACTATCGCGTGAACCGCAACCTGCGCTTTGCCGTTGGGGTGAACAATCTCTTCGACAAGCAGCTGTATCGCGGCGGCTCAGCCGATTATGCTGGTGCTGCCACGTACAACGAGCCGGGCCGCGCGTACTTCGCGACCATGACGGCGTCGTTCTGATCAAGCGGGAGGCGCCACGTGATGTGGCGCCTCGTGTCCTGCGCGGAGGATGGCTCGCCGGCAGCCAGACCCCGTCCGGGGTTTGCCGGCGTCAGCTGCCTGTCTGCCCCGCTGCGGCTGCGCGAGGGGCCACGCCAGCATCGGCCAGCACCGTATCCCCACCGAGCGCCTGATACAACAACACCTGATTCGTGTACTGCTGCAGGCGGTTCTCGGAGACGGCGATCTCGGCGCTGCGGCGGCGTTCCTGCGAATCCAGCCAGACACGCAAGGCGACGGCGCCAGCGCGATAGCGTGCTTCGTTCAGCGTTTCGGCCCGCTCCGCCGCCTCGAGCGCGGCAGTGAGGAGCTCGCCCTGGCGCGCCAACGATTCGCGTGCGGACAAGGCGTTCTCCACGTCGCTCATCGCCTGATACAGCGTCTGGCGAAACTGCACGACGGCTTCTTCATATTCCGCTCGCGAGATCGCATTGTCGATCTGCATCTGGTTGAACTGCAGGAAGGGCAGCACCAGCCCGGCACCCAGCGTGGCGATGGGGTTTTGCAGCACGTTGGCGAGCGCGCTGCTCACGCTGCCGAGCGAGCCGGTGAGCGAGAGTGTCGGGTAGTAGCTCGCCCGGACGGCATCGCCACTCGCCAGCGTGCCGCGCAGGCGCCACTCGGCCGCGCGCAGATCCGGGCGACGGCCCAGCAAGTCTGCGGGCACGCCGGCCGGCAGCGCAGGCAGGGCGGTGTCCGGCAAGCTCGCCGGCACGGGCACGCCCTGGTTGGGCGGGCCGTCCAGCAGGATGGCGAGCGCGTTCAGGCTCTCCACACGCTGTTGCTGCAGCTGCGTGAGGTTCGCCTGCTGCGTGGCCAGGGCCGATTCGGCTTCCGACACCTCCAGACCCGACACCGCACCGACCCCGTACTGGCCCCGCACGAGATCGAGCGTGCGTTGCGCGTAGTCGATGCTCTGCTGGGCGACGGCGATGCGCTCGTTGATGAAGGCCGTCTGCCAGTAGAGCGTCATGGTGGTGCCCACAAGCGACAGCGCCGTGCTCTGGCGATCGGCATCCGTGGCGCGCGCTTCCCAGACGGCCGCGTCGCGCACGCTGCCCAGGCGGCCCCAGAGATCGGCCTCGTAGCTCACGGTGGCGGACACGCCGAAGGATTCGCTGCGTGCGCTGCTGTCGCGCAGCGGGCGCGTGGCGCTGGCGTTGGTGCCGGCAGAGATGCCGGGATACAGATTGGTCTGCGAGAAATCTGCCGACAATTGCGCACGGCGCACGCGGATGGCCGCCGCGGCCAGATCGTTGTTGGTGCGCAGCGCGGTGTCCACGAGCGCGTCCAGGCCGGGATCACCGAAGCGGCGCCACCAGGGATCGGCATCCACGGCGGGGGCCGGGGCGGCCTGCGCCGGCTCGGCATTCCAGCGCGCGGGCACGGTGGTCGCCGGGGTCTCGTAAGGGGTGTGCAGCAGCGAGCCACAACCGGCCAGGGCCAGCGTGGCGGCGAGCAGCAGGGGGCGCAGCGCGCCCGGCAGCGGGCGAGTGGTCATCGTCATCCTCAGGGGCCGGGTGCGGGGCACCCGGCGCAGATCAATCGCGAGCAAGGGCATCGACCGGGTCCAGACGGGCGGCGTTGCGCGCCGGCAGAAAGCCGAACACGATGCCGATCAAGGTGGAGCAGGCGAAGGCGGCCACCATCGAGGTCGTGGAGTACACCATCGTGAAACTGTCGCCGGCCACGCTGCTGATGAGTTCGCCCACCCCCAGCGCGAGCAGGATGCCGAGCACCCCGCCGATCAGGCACACGAGCACGGCCTCGATGAGGAACTGCGTCATGATGTCGCTCTGACGCGCGCCCACGGCCATGCGAACGCCGATCTCCCGGGTGCGCTCCGTGACGGACACGAGCATGATGTTCATGACGCCGATGCCGCCCACGATGAGCGAGATCACGGCGATGGCCGAGATGAGCAGCGTCATGGTGGCCGTCGTGCTCTCGATCGTCTGGCGGATGCTGTCCGTGTTGATGACGAAGAAGTCCTGCACCCCGTGGCGCTGGGTCATGAGGTCGGTGAGGTTGGCCTCGGCCTCGGCCGGCGAGACGTTGTCGCTCACCCGCACCGTGATGCTGCGCAGGTGAGACTGCCCGAGGATCCGGTACATCGCCGTGGTGTAGGGGATCCACACGTTCAGCGCGTCGCTGTTGCCGAAGGCGCTGGGCATGGGCTCGGTCACGCCGATCACGCGGGCGGGGAAGGCACCGAGCAGGATCACCTCGCCCACCGGGTTCACGTTCGGGCCGAAGAGCGTGTCGCGCGTGTTGGGGTCGATCACCACGTCCTGCGACTGCCGGCGCACCGCATCGGTGCCGAACGCCACCCCTTCGCCGATGGTGTAGCCGCGCACCCGGAAGAACTGCTCGCCCACGCCGTTGATGTTGCCGTTGGCCGAGACGTTGCGATAGCGCAGGCTCGCGTTGCTGTTCACGGTGGGCGTGACGCTGTCCACGTAGGGCTGCTGGGCGAGTGCCACGGCATCGGCCGGCACGAGCGTCTGCACCCGGCCCGCGCGCTCGTCGCCGAAGCCGCGTCCGGACAGCACGTCGATGGTATTGGTGCCCATCGAGCTGATGCGCGAGAGGATCTGCTGGCTCGAGCCCGTGCCCAGCGCCACCACGGACACCACCGAGGCGATGCCGATGATGATGCCCAGCATGGTGAGGAAGGTGCGCAAGCGATGTGCGTTCATCGCCAGCACGGCCATCTGGAAGGCTTCGGACAACCGGCCCCAGCCGGCGGCGAGAAGCCCGCCGCGGCGCGTGCGTTCCTCGACGTGGCGTTGGCCGCGCACTGCATCCGGCTGGCGCGTGTCGCCGATGATGCGCCCGTCGCTGATCTCGATGATGCGCTGTGCGTTCTCGGCCACCTTCATGTCGTGCGTGACGATGATGATGGTGTGGCCTTCGGCGTGCAGCTCCTTCAGGATGGTCATGACCTCCTGGCCGCTGTGCGTGTCCAGGGCGCCGGTGGGCTCGTCGGCGAGGATCACCTCGCCGCCGTTCATGAGAGCGCGCGCGATACTCACGCGCTGCTGCTGCCCGCCGGAGAGCTGGCCCGGACGGTAATCGACGCGCTCGGCCAGGCCCAGCCGGGTGAGCAGGGCGGCAGCGCGCTCGTGGCGGGCATCCGGCTCCGTGCCCGAATACACGGCGGGCACCTCGACGTTGCCGCGCGCCGTGAGATCCGACAGCAGGTGATAGCGCTGGAAGATGAAGCCGAAGTGCTCGCGACGCAGCTCGGCGAGCTCGTCCGGTTCGAGTTTGCCGGTCTCGCGGCCGGCCACGCGATACACGCCTGCGCTGGGCCGGTCCAGACAGCCCAGGATGTTCATGAGCGTGGATTTGCCGGAGCCGGAGGCGCCCACGATGGCGACCATCTCGCCCGCTTCGATCGTGAGATCGACGTCCTTCAGCACGGCGACCATCTCGTCGCCGGCCGGGAACTCGCGGCGAACGCCCTTCAGTTCGAGCAGCGGTTGGGCCACGGCTTACAGCCTCATGCGCGGGGGCATGCGGGCGGGCTGATTGCCGCCGGCGCCTGCCGGACGTGCGCCCGGCCCGATCACCACGCGCTCGCCCGGCTCCAGACCGGACAGCACCTGCGCATTGATGTTGTTGTTGATGCCCACCTGCACCTCGCGCGGCTGGGGCACGCCCTGGTCATCCAGCACGCGCACCATCGACGTGCCAGGCTTGTTGCCCGGGCGCACGGCGGCGCTCGGTACGATCACGGCATCCTTGGCGCTATCGAGCACGATGTTGACCTGCGCCGTCATGGAGATGCGCAGCGTGCCGTCCGGGTTGGGGACGTCGAAGAGGCCGTTGTAGTAGATGGCCGAGCTCGACGAGCTGCTCGAGGAGCTGCCCTGCGAGGTGCTGGATTCCGTGGCGATCGACTCGGGGGCGGGCTCGACCGAGCGCAGCTTGGCGTAATAGCGCTTGTCGGGCTGGCCGAGGATGGTGAAGTACACCTCTTGTCCGGGCTTGACGCGCACCACGTCCGCCTCGGAGATCTGCGCCTTCACGGTGAGCGTGTCCAGGCGTGCGAGCTTGAGGATGGTGGGGGCCTGCTGGTTCGCGTTCAGGGTCTGGCCTTCCTGCGCGATCAGCGCCACCACGGTGCCGTCCATGGGGGCGAGAATGCGCGTGTAGCCGAGATTCACCTTGGCCGTGTCGACGGCGATCTCTGCCTGCGCGAGTTGCGCGTCGAGTGCGGCGATCTGGGCGCGCACGGTGCCGAGGGTGGCTTCGGCGGCCTCGTATTCCTGGCGCGAGCTCGCGTCGATGGCAAGCAGCTGCTTCTGCCGCGCGAACTCGAGCTCGGCCTGTTTGCGCGAGGCGACCTGCGCCGCGCGCTGGGCGCGCACCGTGCGCATCTGCGCCTCGGTGTTGCGCACCGTGTTCTGCTGGGTGAGCGAATCGATCTCGGCGAGCTCCTGTCCTTGCTTGACCTCGTCACCCAGCTCCACCTTCAGCGTGCGCAACTGGCCGGACACCTGGGCGCCCACGCTGACGAGGCGCAGCGCCTCCAGCGTGCCGGTGGCAAGCACCGTGTTTTCGATATTGCCGCGGGTGGCTTCGGCGGTGACGGGCGCGGGCGGCGGTGCGGGCGGAAAGAACAGGACCTTGACCACGACGGCCACGGCCACGAGGATGGCCAGGATCAGGAGGGTCCGAACCACGCGGTTCTTCTTCGTGGGTTTCATGCTCAGGCGACAGGAGGCGGGCGGAAAAGACAAACCGGCGGGCACGAGGGCCCGCCGGGCATGGCCGCCGGGGTGAAGCAACCGGCGGGCCAGACCGCACTATAGAGGAGGACGGGCGTCAGGCCGTCCTCCTGCATCAGCGGGCTGCAGGGGCAGGGGGCGGCGCGTCGGTGGCGGCGGGCGCAGGCGGAGCACCCGCCGTGCCGGCACGGCGTTCGCCGCCCCGTTCGCCGCGCTCGGCGCGGGCTTCGCGACGCTCCTCGCGGCGCTGCTCCCAGCGCGCCTCGGCTTCCTTGCGGCGCGTCTCGAGCGTAGTGCGCTGCTCGGGGGTCAGCACGGCAAGGATGTCGTGCTCGGTCTTGGCGCGCAGCACGGCGGCCTTGGACTGGGCGGCAGCGCCGGCGTCGGCGATCTGCTTGGCACGCGCCTCGTCGAAGTTCGTGCCGTTGGCGAGTTCGCGCAGCTCCTTGCGGGCGTTCATCGAGGCCTTCATGGCCTCACGCATCTCGGGTGCCGCGGCATGACGCAGGGCAAACACCTTGTCCTTCTGGGCCTCGGTCAGCTCGATGCCATGCAGCAGGCGGTCGCCACGCGGGCCGTGGTGCATGCCGGGGCCGCCGGGGCCACCCGGGCGATGGGCGTGCGGGCCGGGGGGCGGCGCATCCGGGCGCGGCGTGGCTGCGGTGGTGGAGACGGATTCGTTGATCGTGGCGGTGGGAGCCTGCTGGGCCAGCACGGGCGCGGCAAAGGCAGCCACCAGGGTGGACATGAGAGCGATGCGAGTGGCGCGATGGTGTTTCATGGGGCAACCTCCAGGGATTTCCGATCACGGTGGCCTGAGTGCCAGCCGATGGAACCCAGCTTACGCACCGAACCGGCAGGAAATCAGGCCGGAATGCGCAGGCAATGTGAAGACACGTGAGCGTTGGTCCGGTTCAGAGGTCCAGACGGTAGCCCACGCCGTAGATCGAGCGGATCGTCTCGCCGTCTCGTACCGCCTCGAGTTTGCGGCGCAGGTTCTTCACATGGCTGTCCACGGTGCGGTCCGTCACCACGCGGTGATCGTCGTAGAGGTGATCCAGGAGACGATCCCGCGAGAAGATCTGGCCCGGTGCGCTCGCCAGGGCCTTGAGCAGGCGGAATTCCACCGGGGTGAGATCCAGCGGCTTGCCATCGAGGCTGGCGCGATAGGCGCCGGCATCGATCTGCAGGGCGCCCAGGGACTCGGCGGCCGCGGCGCGACCCGGACCCGTACGGCGCAGCACAGCCTTGATGCGTGCCACCACCTCGCGCGGACTGAAGGGCTTGCAGATGTAGTCGTCCGCGCCCAGTTCGAGGCCGAGCAGGCGATCGATCTCCTCGACCCGGGCCGTGAGCATGACGACGGGCGTCTCGCGCGTGCGGCGCAGCTCCCGGCAGATGTCCAGCCCGTCGCGCCCCGGCAGCATGATGTCGAGCACGATGAGATCCGGCGATTCGCGCTCGATGGCCGGCAGGGCGGCCAGGCCATCGGCGACGTGGACCGTCTCGAAGCCTGCGGCCTGCAGGTAATCGACCAGCAGTGCCGCCAGCTTGGGTTCGTCTTCGACGATGAGGATACGGGGCATGGCAGTCTCGGTCAGGCGGGCGCCGTGCGCACGGGCGCAAGCGGCAAGGTGATGGCGATACGCACGCCGCCCAGGTTGGAGGGCAGCGCCTGGATCGTGCCACGGTGAGCTTCCACGATGCGTTGCACGATCGCAAGGCCTAGTCCTGCACCACCGCGCTCGCGGTTGCGCGAGGTCTCGGCGCGAAAGAGCCGGTCGAAGAGGCGCGGCAACAGATGCTCAGGCACGCCGGGGGCCGAATCCAGGATATCGATGGTCAGATGACCGGCGAGCGCGCGCAGCCGCACCTGGACCAGGCCGTCGGCATCCGTGTAGCGCAAGGCGTTCTCGAGCACGTTGTTGAAGAGTTGCGTGAGACGCTGCGGATCGGCCATCACGGCGGGTACTGACTCGGGGGCGTCCACTGAGAGTCCGATGCCCTTGGCGGCGAGGCGGTCGTGGTACGGCCCGCAGGCGGCGCGCAGCAGGCCGGCGACGTCGACCCGCGTCATGCGATAGCTCAGCGCGCCGATGTCGGCGAGCGAGAGCTCGTACAAGTCGTCGATGAGCTTGCTGAGCGTGGCCACCTCGGCCTGCAGCGATTCGAGCGAGGCGGGCGTCAGCGTGCGCACGCCATCCTGCAGGGCTTCGAGTTCGCCGCGCAATACCGCCAGCGGCGTGCGCAGCTCGTGCGAGACGTCGGCCACCATGTCGCGGCGCAGTCGCTCGTTCTTCTCCAGCGTGAGGGCGAGATGGTTGAAGTCGCGCGCAAGCTGGCCAAGCTCGTCGCGGGTCTCGCCCGGCACGCGGGTGGCGTAATCGCCGGCGGCCAGGCGCTGGGTGGCGCGGCCCAGCCGGCGCACGGGCGCGAGCAGACCGCGGGCGAGCAGGACGCTCACCAGCGCGGCGAGCACCACGGAGAGCCCGCTGATGATCCAGGTTGCCTTCAGTTGCTGCGCGAGAAAGCGTTCGTCCAGCGCGTTGGGCGCCTGGCCGCGCGGCTGCACCACGAGCCAGCCCACAGTCTGCCCGCCCACGTCCACGGGGTAGCGCGGCGAGGCGGCGTCCTGGCGGCCGAGCGGCTCGCCGGCCACGAGCGTGCCATCGGTATCGACCAGATAGAAGGGCGGCGGAGGCGTGTAGCGAGGCGGCGGGCCGGGGCGTGGGCCCGGGCCGGGCCCGGGACCGGTATGCGGGCCGGGTGGCACCGCGTTGGGATCCGGCATCGAGCGCAGGATGCGCGCCCAGCGGCGCGGCTCGGCACGCAGCGCGCGCCAGTCACCCGATTCCTGGTAGATGTCGGCCAGCACGTCGCTCAGCATATCGGCGCGGCGCTCCTCGCGTTCGCGCACGTAGCTCTCGAAGCCCGATTCGAAACTCCAGCGCACGGCGATGCCCATGGCAATGGCCACGGCGATGCAGGTGGCGAGGATCGCGAGGAACAGCTTGGAGGTGATGCCGAAACGCATGGCCAGACCAGGGCGCCTTCAACACAATGGCGCAGTGTTCCACGGGCGCGCGCCAGGGCGCAAGGCGCGCGCGCCGGGCTTCACAAAGTCTTCGCAATTGTGGCGGCGGCTGTCGGGCGGCCTGCGGCAATCCTCGTGGCGCAGTCCATCCCGTCGCTAGTCTCTATGATGGAGGCCTCGAACAGCAAAGTGGCGGAGGCAGCGTGCTCAGACTCGATGGAAAGGTGGCCCTGGTGACAGGGTGTGGTTCGGTGGCCGAAGGCTGGGGCAACGGGCGCGCGACCGCGGCCCTGCTGGCTCGACAGGGCGCACAGGTCTATGGTTCGGATCTGCACCTGGCTCACGCGCAGCGCACGCGCGACGTGATCGCCGAGGAGGGGAATGAGATCCACGTGGTCGCATGCGATGCCACGGATGGCGAGCAGGTGCGCGCCATGGTGGCCGACTGCCTCGCGCTGTACGGCCGCATCGACGTGCTCGTGAACAACGTCGGGCTCTCGCAGCCCGGCGGGCCGGTGGACATGGACGAGGCCGTGTGGGATGCGCAGCTCGAGGTCAATCTGAAGAGCGCCTTTCTCACGTGCAAGCACGTCATCCCCGTCATGCAGCGTCAGGGCGGCGGCAGCATCGTCAACGTGTCGTCCGTGGCGGGCCTGCGCTACATCGGCAAGCCTCAGGTCGCCTATGCGGCCGCGAAGGCCGCCTTGATGCAGTTCACGGCCACGACGGCCGTGATCCACGCCGCCGAGGGCATCCGTCTCAATTGCGTGGTGCCAGGCTTGATGCACACGCCGCTCATCGACGGGCTCGCCGCCAAGTACGCCCAAGGCGACACCGCGGGCTTCATCGCGCATCGGCAGAAGCAGGTGCCGATGCAGCACATGGGCGATGGCTGGGACACCGCCCACGCCGCCCTGTTTCTCGCCGCAGACGAAAGCCGGTACATCACCGGCACCCATCTCGTCGTCGATGGGGGCCTTGTCGTCGCGACGCGCTGAGGCACCGTCACCGGGGTCCCGTCATATTCGTGCGACCATCATCAACCCATGAACAAGGAGTCTGTTTCCATGGCCCGACTTCCCTACGCGGATGTGTCCCGACCGGAGGTGAAAGCCCTCGCGGACCGCATCGTGGCTGAACGTGGCAGCGTGCTGCATCTGTATCAGATGCTGATGCACAGTCCGCCTGTCGCGCAAGGATGGCTGACGTATCTCACCGCGATCCGGCAGCAGAGCACGCTGCCGGGGGACTTGCGCGAGCTCGTCATCATGCGCGTGGCCGTCATCAACGGCGCACCTTACGAAGCGGAGCAGCATGCGCCGATCGCGTTGCGCGAAGGCATCACGCAGGCGCAGCTGGACGATCTGGCCCAGTGGAGCGACAGCCCGCACTTCAACGACACCGAGCGCGCCGTGCTGGCGTACACCGATGCCATGACCCGCCACGTGCAGGTCGAGGCCTCGGTGTTCGCGGCGATCCGTGAGCGCTTCTCGCCCCAGCACGTCGTGGAGCTCACGGCCACGGTGGCGGCCTACAACATGGTGTCGCGGTTTCTCGAAGCCCTGGACATCCACGCCCAGGGCTCCGTCGCACCGTAGTCCTCGCGGGCTCAGGCGCGCAGCAGGATCTTGCCCTTGCGGCCTGGCTGCAGGCTGGCGGCAGCCGCCTTGTCGGCGTCCGCGAGGTCGAAGATGCCCTCAACGGGCAGCGTGAGCTCGCCCTTCGCCACGAGTTGCACCAGCTCGCCGATGAGCGCGGTGCGCTTGTCGGCCGGCATCGCCGCGCTCACCTTCGAGCCCCAGAAGCCCTTGATCGTGATCTGCTTGAAGATGACGTCACCCGAGGGGACCACCATGGGATCGCCGCCCATGCTGCCGAAGGACACGAGCAATCCATCCTCGCCCAGCAAGGCGAGCAGGTCGCGAGCCGCCTCGCCGCCGATGGAATCCACCGCGGCCTTGATCGGGGCGTCGCCCGCGATGGCGCGCACCTTGTCCTGCCAGCCCGCTTGTGCGGTGGACACGGCGTTCTCGATGCCGAGGGCCTTGAGTTCGGCCACGCCCGCGTCGCGGCGCACCAGATTGATCGTGTGCACACCGCGGCTGCGCGCCAGCATGGCGAGCGTCTTGCCCACGGCACCATTGGCGGTGTTCTGCAGCACCCAGTCGCCCTTCTCGACGTTCAGGAAATCCAGCAGCGAAATGGCGCTGAAGGGCATGGCGATGAGTTGCGCGGCGGCCTCGTCGGGGATGCTGTCCGGCACGGGCAGGAGGCCCTTGGCCGATACGACGAAGTACTCTGCCCACGAGCCGCGCGCTGACGCCACCGCCACGCGCTGACCGATCGTGACGCCGGTGACGCCGTCGCCCAGGGCATCGATGGTGCCCACGGCTTCGCTGCCACCGATGGCCGGCAGCTCGGGCTTGTAGCCGTAGTTGCCGCGCACGGTCCAGAGATCGTGGTTGTGGATCGGTGCGAGCCGCATCTTGATGCGGACTTGGCCCGGGCCCGGTTCAGGCATGGGGCGATCGGCCAGGGTGAGGACGTCGGCCGGTTCACCGAAGGTGGTGTGGATGGCGCTGCGCATGCGGTGTACTCCTGTGGGGTCGGGCGGGTCAGGCGAGCTGGCTGAGCAGCGCGCGGGCAGTGGCTTCGGAACTGGCCGGGTTCTGGCCGGTGACCAGGCGGCCATCGGTGACGGTGAAGGGCTGCCAGTCGCCGCCCTTCTGGTAATCGCCGCCCTGCTGCTTGAAGACGTCCTCGAGGAGGAAGGGCACGACGTCGGTCAGACCCACCCCGGCTTCTTCTGCGTTGGAGAAGCCCGTGACGCGGCGGCCGGCAACGAACGGCTTGCCATCAACCGTCTTGACGTTCTTCAGCGCGCCCGGCGCATGACAGACCAGGCCGAGCGGCTTGCCGGCGGCAGCGGTGGCGGTGATCAGGGCGATCGAAGCCGTGTCCTCGGCCAGATCCCACAGCGGGCCGTGGCCGCCCGGGTAGAAGACGGCGTCGAAGGCGGCGGCATCCACCTGCGCGAGCGGCACCGTGCTGGCCAGCGCCTGCTGGGCCTGCGCGTCCTCGCGAAAGCGTCGCGTGGCGTCCGTCTGGGCGTCGGGCGCGTCGCTCTTCGGGTCCAGCGGCGGCTGCCCGCCGGCAGGCGAGGCGAGCGTCACGTCGGCGCCCGCGTCCTTGAAGACATAGTAGGGCGCTGCGAATTCTTCCAGCCAGAAGCCGGTCTTCTTGCCCGTGTCGCCCAGGCGGTCATGCGAGGTCAGTACCATCAGGATCTTGTGCATCGACGTTCTCCAGAGATCATTGCAGGGACGCGGGCACCGCGGCATCCGTGCCGCAGGCCAGCAGGTGTTCTGTGGCGGACAGCGCCTGCCGCAACGGGGCGGGATCGCGCCCGAGCTTGGCCAGCAGCGCCGCGCCCAGCCACATCTGATACAGCAGGCGGGCCACGGCCAGCGCAGGTGCGCCCGGAGGAATCGACCCGTCGGCGCGCCCGGCATCGATGAGGCGGGCGAGCCTGGCCAGGAGTCGCTGCACCCCGGCGTCCAGCACCTGCCGCATGTCCTCGGACAGGTCCGAGACTTCGGCCGCGAGCTTCACGACGAGACAGCCATCCACCCACGCTGCCCGCTCGGCATCCCCCAGCCACGCCGACCAGTAGCGCATCAGCAGCGTGCGGCCATCGTGGGGCGCAGGGGCAAGCAACGCCTCCAGCCGTCGGGCGTAGTCGTCCACATAGTGCTGCAGCAGGGCGCAGCCGTAGGCCTCCTTCGACGGAAAGTAGTGATAGAACGAGCCCTTGGGCACCCCGCAGGTCGTGAGGATTTCCTGCAGCCCCAGGCCCGAGAAGCCCTTGCGCAACACCAGCGCCCGACCCGTGTCGAGAATGTGCTCGCGCGTGGCTTCAGCCTTTTTCGTGAGTGTCATGTGACCAGTCTAGGAAAAAATAGACCGGTCGTCTAGTTTCGGGGTGTGTCGCTGCGTATCGAGAGATCCAGCGAAGCGGCATCGGGATCGCGGCCCGGCGCGGCCGGGGCAAGGCAGGGCGTGCGGGCCGGGGGCCCGCGGTCAGCCTCAGCGCGCGGCGACCTTCGCCAGGCGCTCTTCGAACGCCGCACGGGGCAGGGCGCCGCCCACGCGGGTGCCGTCGGCAAAGATGATGGTGGGCGTGCCGCGCACGCGCAGCTTCTGGCCCAGCGCCACCATCTGCGGCAGCGGCGCGTCGCAGCTGGCCGTGGCCGGGCGCTTGCCTTCGATCATCCAGGCATCCCAGGCCGCTGCCTTGTCCTTGGCGCACCAGACGTCACGCACCTTGTCGGCCGAGTCCGGCGCGAGCATGGGATACATGAAGGTGTGCACCGTGATGTCGTCCACCTCCAGCAGCGTGCGCCGGAACTGCTTGCAGTAGCCGCAGTTCGGGTCTTCGAACACCGCGATGTGCCGGCTGCCGTTGCCGCGCACCTGCGTGAAGGCGAGTTCCATCGGCAGGTCCGAGAAGGCCACGGCGTTGAGCTGCTCCAGGCGGGCCGTGGTGAGGTTGCGGCGCGATTCCGCGTCCACCAGCGCGCCCTGCATCACAAGCGCACGTCGGCATCCGTGTAGACGAGCTCGTCGCCGATCTGCACTTCGAAGAGGCCGTCATAGGGCGTGGCCGTGACGCTCTCCACAGGCACTCCGCCGAACTTTTCCGCGAAGCGCGCCTTGACGGTATCGGCGTCGGCGGCCCAGGCAGCGGCGGTGGCAAAGGACAGGAGAAGCGCGCCAGCGGCGCGCAGCAGACGGGACATCATGGCAAACCTCTCAGAACTGGGATGCGCGGCGGATCAGCGCGCGCTTGGCAAAGGGCAACTGCTCGACGAGACGCATGCCCGCGAAGCGCAGCAGCCCGACCGGTGCCTGGTACAGGTGGTAGAGACCATCGGTTGCCAGGCGCATGCCGGTGACGGGCTCGGCACGACCGCGCTGATAGCGGCGCAGCACGCGCTCGTCGCCGGGGCCGCGATAGGCTTCACGACCGCCGACGGCCTCAGCCAGGGCATGGGCGTCGCCCAGCCCGAGGTTGAGCCCCTGGCCGGCCAGCGGATGCACGACGTGAGCCGCATCGCCGACCAGCGCCACGCCACGCGCCACGATCTGGGGCGCGGTGAGCAGCGTGAGCGGAAAGCCGTGCAGCGCCGAGCGCGGCGTGAGCCGGCCAAGACGCCCGGCCGTGACGTCGGCGAGCATGGCCGTGAGGCGCGGCCCGAGATCGTCCGGCGGCAGCGCCTGAAGTTCGGCGGCGCGCTCGCGCGGCATGGACCACACCATCGACACCTGCGCGCCATCGGCCGTATCCGGCAGTGGCAACAGGGCCAGCACGCCATGATCGGTGAACCACTGCAGGGCGGTGCCCAGATGGGGAAGCTCGGCATCCAGATGCACGACGAGACCGGTGTGGTCGTAATCGCGCTGCTGCACGGACAGGCCTGCGGCGGCACGCAGCGGCGAGGCCGCACCGTCGGCCGCCACCGCGAGACGCGTGGCCAGGCGGGCACCGCCTTCCACGTGCAGTTCGAGATCGCTGCTGTCGGTGCGGCGCGTGAGCCCGGTGAAGCGCGAGGCCGTCCAGGGCACGCCGAACACCTGCAGCGCCGTGCGCAGCGCGCGTTCGAGGGCCTGGCCTTCGACGATGCTGGCCAAGGCGGGCAGGCCGGCCTGAGCGGCAGCCAGATGCACGGTGGCGCCGTCACCGGCGATGTCCATGGCCTCGACGGCCGTGATGCGTTCAGGCGGGATGGCACCCCAGGCGCCCAGCTGCATCAGGAAATCCTGGCTGGCCGGGGAGAGCGCGTAGACGCGGGGATCGAAGACGTCCGGCCGGGCGTCCGGCAGCGCCGGACGCGGGCCAAGCAAGGACACGCGCACGCCGCGTCGCGCCAGGGCGAGCGCGGCGGCCATGCCCGCGATGCCGGTGCCGACGACGGCGGCATCGAACGAGGTGGGAGAGGGTTGCATGCGGCAGCCTTTGGGTTCGGGCCCAGTGTACAGGCTGCCGCCTCCCCCTGTCGGAGGATCAGGTCCCGACCACGCCGCCGTCGTTCTTCCAGATCACGACGGTGGCCGAGCGCGGACGGCCGCCCTCGCGGGTGGGCCACTGCGAGAAGGCCAGCGGATCATCCTGCGGCGCGGCGGCCGGCTTGCGCGGGTGACTGCCGTACTCGCCCGGGTGCTGCACGTTGATGAAGACGTACTTCTGGTCCGGAGTCCAGGTGATGCCGGTGATCTCGCAGCCCGAGGGGCCGACGAGGAAGCGGCGGATCTCGCGCGTGGCGGGATCGGCCACCAGCATCTGGTTGTTGCCCATGCCGGCGTAGGCACCGGTATTGGCGAACGAACCGTCCGTCTGGATCCACAGCCGCCCGTCGTTGTCGAACGCGAGGCCGTCCGGGCTGTTGAACATGTTGTCGGCGTTGACGTTGTCCGAACCCTTGTTCAGGCCCGTGCCCACGACCGGGTTGCCGGCCAGCACGAACAGATCCCACGTGAAGGCGAGCGCGGCCGGATCGCCGTTCTCTTCGCGCCAGCGGATGATCTGGCCGTAGACGTTGTTGGCGCGCGGGTTGGCGTCGTCGGTGTTGCCTTCGCGGCGGCCGCTGTTGTTGGTGAGGGTGAGGTAGGGCTCACGGGTCTCGGGGTGGACGTTGACCCACTCCGGACGGTCCATCGGCGTGGCGCCCACGGCGTCGGCGGCCAGGCGGGTCTTGACCAGCAACTCGCCCATGTCGGCAAAGAGATCGCCCAGGGTGCGGCCGTCGGTGGTGCGGGTGGCGAGCACCAGCGGGATCCACTCGCCCGCGCCCATCATGTCGTTCTTGGTCGGGCCGTCGCCAAAGCGCGCGACGTACAGCGTGCCGGTCTCGAGCAGGTTGCGATTCAGCGCGGGGGTAGCGGCGTCGAACTTGTTGTCCGAGATGAACTTGTAGACGTAGTCGTTGGCCTGGTCGTCACCCATGTACACCACGACGCGGTTGTCGTTGGCAAAGGTGGCGGCGGCGTTCTCGTGCTTGAAGCGGCCCAGCGCGGTGCGCTTCTTGGGGGCGCTGGAGGGATCGAAGGGGTCGATCTCGACGATCCAGCCGAAGCGGTTGGATTCGTTGGGTTCCTTCACGTAATCGAAGCGGGCGTCGAAGTCTTCCCACTTGTAGCCCGAGCGCTGCGCGGACAGGCCATAGCGGCGCTGCTGGGCGTCGCGGCTGTCGGCGCCCGACAGGGTGCCGAAGTAGCCGTTGAAGTTCTCTTCGCAGGTGAGGTAGGTGCCCCACGGCGTGAAGCCGTTGCCGCAGTTGTTGACCGTGCCAAGCACCGACGTGCCCGACGGATCGGCGCTGGTCTGCAGCAGGCGGTGGCCGGCGGCCGGGCCGGTCAGGACCATCGGCGAATTCAGGTGCAGGCGACGGTTGTAGCGCGACGGGATCACGACCTTCCACTGGCCGCCCTCGAGCTTGACGTGGGCCACGGTGATGCCATGGGCGTGCTGGCCCTTGCGCACGTTGTCCAGCGTCCACTTGCCTTCGACGCCCGGCTCGATGCCCTTGGCGTAGAAGAACTCGTCGTTCAGGTACTCGTGGTTCATCACCAGCAGGCCTTCGGCGCTGTTGCCCTCGGCCAGCGGGAAGAAGTGCATGCCGTCGTGGTTGTCGCCGAACTGCAGGGCCTGGGCGGCGCCATCGTTGCTCGCGTTGGGTTGCCAGGCGGGGCTTTGCGGGAAGAGCGGATCGCCCCAGGCACAGAAGACCTGGTGGCTGTAGCCCGTGGGCAGCGTGATGGCGTCCCCCGTGTTGGCGGCCACCTGCGTGAAACCCAGCATCGTCTTCGGCGGGGTGGGCGTGGGCGTCGGGGTCGGCTCGGGCGTGACCGTGTCGTCATCACTGCCGCCGCCACAGGCGGCCAGGCTCGCGCCCATGAAGCCGACGGCACCAAGACCCAGGCCACGCTTCATGAAGCCGCGGCGCGACACGATGCCGGCGACGATGTCGTTGAAGTGCCGGGTCTGCGTCGGGTTGGTGGAGGGGCTGTCCAGATCGATATTGCTCATGGGCGATGTTCCTGGTGCGTTGCGCTCGGGGCGAGTCGGGGCGGACGATACGCAGCCAGGATTGCGCTGTTGTGGCAGAAATATGGCAGAACTGTGACTGCCTGCGCGGCGCGAGGCGTGGCAGACTGATGCCGTTGTCATGGAGAGTTCACGATCATGTCGCTGTCTGCGCTTCCCACCTTCGATGATGTCCAGGCCGCTGCCGCTCGCCTGGACGGTCACGCGCACCGCACGCCCGTGCTGCGCTCGCGCACCCTGGACGAGGCGCTGGGCGCCCAGGTCTTCTTCAAGTGCGAGAACCAGCAGCGCATCGGCGCCTTCAAATTTCGCGGCGCGTTCAATGCCTTGTCGCAGTTCGATGCCGCGCAGCGGCGGGCGGGTGTGGTCACCTTCTCGTCCGGCAATCACGCGCAGGCGATCGCGCTGTCGGCGCGGCTCCTGGGCATGCCGGCGGTGGTCGTCATGCCGCACGATGCGCCCGCCGCCAAGCGCGAGGCTACCGAAGGTTATGGTGCCGAGGTGATCGGCTACGACCGCGTCAAAGAGGATCGCCTCGCCATCGGGCGGGACCTCGCTGCGCGCCGCGGCCTCACGCTGATTCCGCCCTTCGATCACCCTGACGTGATCGCAGGACAAGGCACCGCCGCACACGAGCTGCTGCAGGACGTGGGCGCGCTCGACGCGCTCTTCACCCCGCTGGGCGGGGGCGGGCTGTTGTCCGGCACCTGCCTGGCTGCGCGCGCCCACGCACCCGACGTCCGGCTGTACGGCGTGGAGCCCGAGAGCGGCAACGATGGCCAGCAGTCGCTGCGCGCCGGTCGCATCATCAGCATCCCGACGCCCGCCACCATCGCTGACGGCGTGCAGAGTCAGTCGCTGGGCGAGCTCACCTTCGGCATCATCCAGCGCGACGTGACGGATGTTCTGACGGTGACTGAGGAAGAGATCGTCGCCGCCATGCGGTTCCTGGCCGAACGCATGAAGCTGGTGGTCGAGCCGTCCGGATGCCTTGGGCTGGCGGCCGTGCGGCAGCTCGGCGAGCGCCTGCGCGGGCAGCGGGTGGGCATCATCCTGAGCGGCGGCAATGTGGACATGGCCCGTTATGGGGCGTGGCTCGCGGCGGCGTGAATGTGCTCTACCCATGGCGACATGGGCAGGCCGGCGGTGGCGCTATCGCCTGAGCCAAGGGGGGCGATGCGCCCCACGGCTGCGGGGCCAGGGTGTCACGACCAGCATGGGCCGCGGTGTTGCCATGCGACGGCAGGAGGGTCAGCCGCGCACGTAGGTCACGAAGTCGAACGTGATGCCGTTCTCCGCAGGCTGCGGCTCGCGGGCCGCCTCGCGCCAGCCCTCGGGCAGCGGCGGGAACCACGTGTCGCCCTCGACGTCCTCGTGGATCTCGGTGGCGATGAGGCGGTCGGCGAGCGGCAGTGCGAGCGCGAAGATCGCCTCGCCGCCGATCACGAAGATCTCCTCGGCGTCGTGGCAGGCTGCGAGTGCATCGGGCAGGCTGGTCACCACGGTGGCGCCCTGGGCGGCATAGCCCGGATCGCGGCTGATCACCACGTTGTGCCGACCCGGCAGCGGGCGGCCCAGCGATTCCCACGTCTTGCGGCCCATCACGATCGGCTTGCCCAGCGTGGTGCGCTTGAAGTGTGCAAGATCGCTCGGCAGCCGCCAGGGCAGGGTGTTGTCGCGGCCGATCACGCGGTTGCGGGCGTAGGCGACGATGAGGGAAAGCTGGGGCATGGCAGGACGTGGGGCAGACGCGACCGCGCGGGCCGGGGCCGCCACTATAGCGCGCGTGCACAGCCTTGCCGACGCGCTCGGGCATGTGCCATGCTGGGTGCCCCGGCGCGCTGTCGCGCCGTCCGCCCCTGCTACCCGTGTCCGCCCTCCTCGCTCGTGAACGTCTGCTCCTCTTGGCCATCGTCGCCGGCCTGATCGCTTACCCGTTGGAGCATGTGCTGCTCGAGAGCGGACGCATGGTGGCCTTGCTCGGGGCCGCCGCACTCGTCGCCGCCATCGTCTGCGCCTCGCTGCGGGTGGCGCACCATGCCGAGATCCTCGCCGAGAAAGTGGGCGACCCGTACGGCACGATGATCCTCACGCTCTCGGCCGTGCTGGTCGAAGTCATCGTGCTCGCCATCGTCGTCACCCACGATGCCTCGCCCACGCTGGTGCGCGACACCATCTACGCCGCCGTGATGCTGGACATCAACGGCATCCTCGGCCTCGCCGCGCTGATGGGCGGCCTGAAGCACGGCGAGTTGTCCTACAACGACGATTCGGGCAAGACCTACGCGGTGATGATCCTCACGGCCATGGGCATTTCGATGATCGTGCCCGAGTTCATCCCGCAACAAAAATGGCAGGCCTATTCGGTCTTCACGATCTTCGCCATGCTGATGCTGTATGCGCTTTTTCTGCGCATGCAGACCGGGCCGCACAGCTACTTCTTCAGCTATGCCTACCCCGAGAAACGCCGGCGCAACCGTGGCCGCAAGCTCGGCGTGCTGCTGCAGGCGGCGCCGGCGCGCGCCCAGGCAGACGACGCCGTGGGCGCCGATGACGCGGCGAGCGTACCCGCGAGCCCTGCGGATGCCGAGGATGACGACGAGCCGCCTGTCACGACCCGCACGGCCATCCTGACGCTGGTCGCCGGCGTGGTCGTGATCGGCGCGCTGGCCGAGGTGATGTCCGCGAGCCTGAATGTGGGTATCGAAGGCCTGGGCACGCCACCCATCCTCATCGCGCTGGTGGTGGCCACCATCTCGGCCGGCCCCGAGATCCTGACCGCCCTGCGCGCGGCGCTCGCCAACCGCATGCAGTCCGTGGTGAACATCGCCATGGGCGCATCGTTGTCCACGGTGATCCTCACCGTCCCCATCATGGAAGCCTGGGCGCTGTACCTGGGCGTGCCCTTCCAGATGGCCATGACCCCGGTGCAGACGGTGATGGTGGCGCTCACGCTGATCGCCGCGGCCATCAATCTGGGCGACGGCCAGAGTAACGCCATCGAAGGCATGACCCACTTCGTTCTGTTCGCGACGTTCCTGATGCTATCGGGCCTGGGCTTGTAGGCCCGTCGTCCCCTTTTGGCACGTATCGGCGGCTGATACCATCGGGGGCCCATACACGCGCTGGAACCCTCGGTTTTGCTCTGGACTCGACGTCGCCTCTCCCTCTCTGCCCTCTTCCTCTTCCTTGTCCTCCTGGTCGTCTGGCTGGCCTGGACCCCCCTGCGTGACGCGCTCGATCCGCGCGTGCTCACCCTGCCTGAGCCTGGCGGCGAGCGCACCTATTTTTTGCAGACGAGTGGCAGCATCGCGGCCCAGGGTTCGCGCCGAGCCGCCCAGATCCAATCCGAACTCGTGGTGCGGCAATCGCTACGCGCCGAGGGTGACACCCGCATCATGCGCGCCGAGCCGCTCTATCTGCATGTCTCGACGGATCGGTCCTCTGCCGACACCATCAACAGCCTGAGCGATACGCAGGCCCAGCAACGCCTGCGCGAGTTGCTGGCTCCGGGTGTCGACGTGGAACTCGACGAGGCAGGGCATCCCGTGGCGGCGCGCCTGGTGGCCGAGGACGCGTGGAAGGCGCTGCTGGACAAGGGGGATCTCCCAGCATCCGCCGCCAACCACGAGGAAGTCATGCGTTCGCTCGTGCGCGAGGACTGGGGGCCAGCCGCCTTCGCCAGCGTGGACCTGCCGGCCAAGGTCGGTGCCACGCAGACCCTTCCCGCGCGCGCACCACTGCCGGCGCTGCGCCTGGAGGTCGTGGACGTCTCCGACGATGTCGTCACGCTGAACCTGGCACAGGCCGAGGGCGATATTCGGGTGGATGGCCGGTTGCGCATCGAGCGCGAGACCGGCTGGGTGCAGTCGCTGGCGCTCACCATGGCGGGCGAGCTGCCTGCGTCCGGGGGCGACGAGACGTCGCACCAGACCATGCGTTTGCTGATGCGTCCGCTGGACGACCCGGGTTACGGCGCCCTGGAGTTCCTGGGCGAATACCCTCCGATGATGGCGCAGCCAGGCGACTTCACCCTGTTCACGTTGAAGCCGGCAAGCCTTGATCAGAGCGTGGCTGGCGACGTGCATGAGTTCGTGGCCAACGACCGCGGTCTGGACGTGTTCCTCGACAGTGCTTCCCTCGATCATGATGTCGATCCCGGTCGCCTCTGGCTGAGCGATGTCGTGGCCTACGGCGCGCGGGGTGAGCCCCTGGATCTCGCGTTCCTCACCACAGGCCAGGTCAGGGCCGGTACGGAACGCGACGGCACGCGCTATCGGCTCGTGCCCCTCACCTGGGACCACGCATTGATGGCCCGGATCGACCGCATCGAGGCCCGCGTCAACCACCTCGACGAAGGCGACCCCGCCCGCATCCTGCTGCCGCTGCAGGATGAGCCTACGGTGCTGCGGGAGGGGGCATCGACGGTCACGGCGCAGCCTGCCGACGCGCTTGGCGAGTGGGATGTCACCATCAAGAACGCGGAGGGTGACTTCATCTTCATGGACATCACGAGCGCGCCGCCAGCAGGTCAGTGGCACGATCTCGAATCCGTGCCGGGCACGGAGCGTCCCCTGGCAGACACGACGCTCTTGCGCATGACCCGTGGCGGCGATCTGTTTTCGACGTCGACCTATGCCTTCCGCTATCGGGTGGATGACCCGTCCCGAGGGCTGCCACTCGCCTATTGGGCAAAACCTGAGCGCGCCGAACGCATGGTCACCCTCGTCACGGGCGAGGCGCGCTATGCGATGCTGGACAGGCCATTGCCACCTCGGCGGATCCCGGCAGATGCCGTGGCCGAGGCGTCATCAGACTGGACGTGGGACACCCTGGTGCCCACTGGCATCGAACGCAACGAAATTCGCTTCGCGTTGCCGCCCGCCGTGGCGCAGGCATGCCGCCTGGGGAGCGAGGCACCCGATGAGGCTGGAGTGGCGCTCACCTGGCAGCAGAGCGACCCCGCGCCCGCTCCACGGCAACTCAATCTCTTCTCGAAGGAGCAGACGGGCGACGCCTTGGCGCATTACCAGATTAAAACGCAGGACGGCGTGCGATCCGTGTTCTATGGTATCGAGGCCAAGGTCACGCTGGCTTGCAACGGCGAGCCGGGGTGGCAGTCACTGGAATTGCCGCAGCAGGATCCGGGCTGGATGGTGCCCCTTGAGGCCGTGCAGGGGCAGACACCCATCAAGGACAGGGAGGCCCTGTGGACGATGGTGCGGGTGCGCGATCAGGGTGGTGCCGTGATGCTGCCGCTGCCCAATGCCCTGGACAAGCTCGAGGCGAATCAGGACGAGCTGACGCTCGAGGATTATCTGCACGACGGACGGCTGCGGTTTGCACGTCCGGTGGCGTCCGTCGAACGGCTTGCGTTGGACGGGGAGCCCGTCGCGCGAGAGTGGACCGTGCAATTGGAGGCCCTGCCATGAGAATGACTTCACTCTGGACGGCCCTGGCGCTGAGCTTTTTCGTGACCGTGCCCGCATGGGCGCAGGGGCAGCAGCCCGCGCATACGGCCGACGCAACCCAACCCGCTGACGTGACTCAGTCTGCCGTCGCGGTCGTTCCCGCTGCCGTGGATGGAGCCGCCAATGTGGCTCGACCGGACAACGTGGCCGAACCCGCCGAGGCAACCGAGGCCACTGACGCTCCGGAGCCGGCGGCGATTGCTCCGGCCCTGTGGCTCGACGGTGACTATCGCCCCGTGGCACGCGAGGATGCCGAATTTGGCGGCGAGCTGGAGGCCAACGAGGATGACGCCTGGACGTTGCATGTGCTGGATCTGGACAACGGGCGTCGCAGAGCGTCGCTGACGCTGGATGGCCCTGATCCCGCGACCGCTTCGCATGCCGGTCGATTTCAGACGTATCACGACAACGGCCAGCCGCGCACCGTCGGCGAGTATGACGACCAGCGCCACTTTACCGGTGTCCTCAAGGGATTCAATGACGAGGGCGTGCAGCTGTCCCGCATCGAGGTGCGCGGCAATGATCGACACGGCAAGGACATCCGCTATCACGACGATGGCAAGACCGTGCGCAGCGAGACCGACTTTGTCGACGGCAAGCAGCACGGTACCCATCGAGCCTACTTTCCTGGCGGCGAGGGTGCGCTGAGAACGCAGGCTCACTTTCGTGAAGGCAAGCGGCACGGGGTGTTGCGTCACTATTACCCCAACGGACAGCTGCGTAGCGAGTTGACCTACGAGGACGGCACCGTCGAAGGGGCCTCGCGCCGCTGGGCCCAGGATGGCACGCTCACGCGTGATGAAACGCTGCGCAACGGCAAGCCGATCGGCGAGTCCAGGCATTTCCACAATGACGGAACGCCCCGGCGGGTGGTCATCTACGACGATGAGGGGGCGCGGCAGAAGGACACGCGGTTCTACCCCGACGGCCAGGTGCAGCGCGTCTGGTCTCAGGAAACCTTCGAAGGCAAGCCCGTGCAAGCTGAACGCCGCTTTGCCAGAGATGGCCAGATCCTCAGCGAGACCCTTCGTTCCGAAGACAGGCGCCACCGTTGGGTGAAAGGGTGGGGGGCAGACGGCACCCTGCGCCAGGACATCTACTACCTGGACGGCAGCCCTGATGGGCTGGCGCGCCGGATGACCGGGCGCAATGGCTACTCGCTGACCGAGTATGCCGATGGCAAGCGCCATGGCAAGTTCGAGTCTCACCGGGACGGCAAGCTGTTCGAGCGTGGTGAATACCACGAAGGCCAACGCACGGGCCGCTGGGAGCGGTACGAAGACGACACGGTACGGGTCTCTGAATACAACCGGGAAGGTCGTTCGCATGGCGAGGTCAGTCTCACCGTGGCGGGCGAACTGCGCCGCTTCGAGACATATCGCCACGGCGTGCGCCACGGTCGCTATGAAATGCGCAACAGCGACGGCGTGGTTCGCGAGCGAGGCAACTATGTCGATGGCGAGCGCGATGGTCCATGGATCGTCGCATTGCAGGATCTGCGCCTTGAGTCCGAGGCAATGGTGAGCATGGCGCAAGGCGAGTACCGCTTGGGCAAGCGCGTCGGCACCTGGGAAGCGCGACTGGGTCCGGGCTATCTGATCGAACGCGTGACGTTCAATGACGAAGGCGAGCGGCATGGGCCGATGTACCGCTTCGCCGAGGATGGCCGTCTGCTCATGCATGCGACGTTCGTCAACGGCATGGCCAATGGTCGGTACATTCAGAACGAGCCCGACGGCACGCCGCGCACCGATGGCATCGTCAAGGACGATCGGCTCGTCGAGGATTATCTGGAGGACGACGTCTCCGCGGGTGCTAGCGGGTGAGCCGCTGAGCGGATCGTTGCCAGGGCCGTCGGTGCGCGGCGCCTGTCCTCTGTACGAAGAGGGCCGCCCGAAGGCGGCCCTCTTCATCTCACCTGCCGTGGGGGGCGATCACGCCAGGTCGAATCGATCCAGATTCATCACCTTGGTCCAGGCCGCCACGAAGTCGTGCACGAACTTCGCCTGTGCATCCGCGCTCGCATACACCTCCGCCACGGCGCGCAGCACCGAGTTCGAGCCGAACACCAGATCCACGCGGCTGCCCGTCCAACGGCGCTCGCCGCTCTCGCGGTCCACGCCCTCGAAGGTGCCGGCCATGGGCGAGGTTGCCTTCCACTCGGTACGCATGTCGAGCAGGTTGACGAAGAAGTCGTTGGTGAGCGTGCCCGGGCGATCCGTGAAGACGCCGTTTGCGCTGCCCTCGTGGTTCGCGCCCAGCACGCGCAGGCCGCCCACCAGCACGGTGAGCTCGGGTGCCGTCAGCGTGAGTTGCTGGGCCTTGTCGATCAGCACATGTTCCGCGCCGGAGGCGATGCGCGCGCCGCTCACGTAGTTGCGAAAGCCATCGGCACGCGGCTCGAGCGCGGCGAAGGATTCGACGTCGGTCTGGTCTTCGCGCGCATCGACGCGGCCCGGGGTGAACGGCACGTCGATGCTCACGCCGGCGGCCTGGGCCGCTTGCTCAATGCCCACGCCGCCTGCCAGGACGATGAGATCGGCCAGCGACACCCGGCGGCCACCGTCGGCCTCGCGGTTGAACGCGGTCTGGATGCCTTCGAGCGTCTGCAGCACCTTGGCGAGCTGCTGCGGCTGATTGACGGGCCAGTCCTTCTGGGGGGCGAAGCGGATGCGGGCGCCATTGGCACCACCGCGCTTGTCGCCACCCCGGAAGGTGGAGGCCGACGCCCAGGCAGTCGACACGAGCTCGGCCACGCTCAATCCACTGGCGGCAATCTTCGCCTTCAGGGCGGCCACGTCGGCTGCCTGCACGGGCAGATGGTCTGCCTTGGGCAGCGGGTCCTGCCAGACCAGGTCTTCCTTCGGCACTTCCGGGCCCAGGTAGCGCGACTTCGGGCCGAGATCCCGGTGCGTCAACTTGAACCACGCGCGGGCGAAGGCCTCGGCGAACGCCTGCGGATCCTCCAGGAAGCGGCGCGAGATCTTCTCGTAGGCCGGGTCCACGCGCAGCGACAAGTCGGTGGTCAGCATGCGCGGACGGCGCTTCTTGGCGGGGTCATGCGCGTCGGGGATGATCTCGCCGGCATCCTTGGCCACCCATTGGTGGGCACCCGCGGGCGACTTCTCCAGTTCCCATTCGAACTTGAAGAGGTTCTCGAAGAAGTTGTTGCTCCACTGCGCGGGCGTCGTCGTCCAGGTCACCTCCAGGCCGGAGGTGATGGCGTCGCCTGCCTTGCCTGAGCCAAAGCTGCTGTGCCAGCCCAGGCCTTGCGCGGCCAGGTCGGCGGCTTCGGGGTCGTCACCCACGTGCTCGGCCGGGCCGGCGCCATGGGTCTTGCCGAAGGTGTGGCCGCCCGCGATCAGGGCCACGGTCTCCTCGTCGTTCATGGCCATGCGCGCGAACGTGTCGCGGATGTCGCGAGCGGCCAGGAGCGGATCGGGATTGCCGTCAGGGCCTTCCGGGTTGACGTAGATCAGGCCCATCTGCACGGCGGCAAGCGGGTTCTCCAGATCCCGGGTGTGCGTGTCGCCATCGGCGTCGTCATCGGTCACAAGCGCGTTGTGGTCTTTCCCCGTGCCATCGGATCCATGCGCATAGCGCTTGTCGCCGCCCAGCCAGGTCGTCTCCCGGCCCCAGTACACGTCTTGGTCGGGTTCCCAGGTGTCTTCGCGGCCACCGGCAAAGCCGAAGGTGCGAAACCCCATGGTCTCCAGGGCGACGTTGCCAGTGAGGATGAGCAGATCGGCCCAGGAGATCTGCTGGCCGTACTTCTGCTTGATCGGCCACAGGAGGCGGCGCGATTTGTCGATATTGACGTTGTCCGGCCAGCTGTTGAGCGGCGCGAAGCGCTGCTGCCCGCGGCCACCGCCGCCACGGCCGTCCTGGATGCGATACGTGCCGGCGCTGTGCCACGCCATGCGGATGAACTGCGGCCCATAGTGGCCGAAGTCGGCGGGCCACCAGTCCTGCGAGGCCGTCATCAGGGCGCGCAGGTCGCGCTTGAGCGCGTGGTAGTCCAGCTTCTGGAATTCGGCGGCATAGTCGAATGCCTCGCCCAGCGGGTTGGATCGGGTCGAATGCTGGTTCAGCAGATCCACGCGCAGCTGGTTCGGCCACCAGTCACGAATGCTCGTGCCGCTGCCGGCGGCGTGGAAGGGACATCGGGATTCATGGGACATGGCGTCGGCTCCGGTCATGGCGTCAGGGCGGTGAAGGCCGTGTGGCCCTGGGCTTATTGTCGAGGTCTCTAGCCTACCCACGTGCCTTCGATTGGTAAAATCAAATTAAACGAATCCAAGAATAGCGTTTGCCTATTTCAAGGGCGTCTGAGTGGCTGGCACGCAGGCTGCGATGCACGAGGCATCCCACCCACGGTCTCGTCGTCGCATGCCTCAACGTCCCGCTGCCTCCCGCCCCTTCGATGCCCTGGTCCGCGTGCGCGGGGCACGCGAGCACAATCTGAAGGACGTGGACGTCGATATCCCGCGGGATTGTCTCGTCGCCTTCTCCGGCATCTCGGGCTCAGGCAAGTCCTCGCTCGCGTTCGGCACCCTGTACGCCGAGGCGCAGCGCCGCTATCTGGAGTCCTTGTCACCCTACGCGCGGCGGCTGATTGATCAAGCCGGCGTGCCGGACGTGGACACGATCGACGGTCTGCCGCCAGCCGTGGCGCTGCAACAGCAACGCGGCAGCACCAACGTGCGCTCCACCGTGGGCAGCGTGACGACGCTCTCGAGCCTTCTGCGCATGCTGTATTCGCGCGCCGGCACCTATCCGCCCGACGCCCCCATGCTGTATGCGGAGGATTTCTCGCCCAACACACCGCAGGGCGCGTGTCCGCGCTGCCATGGGCTGGGGTCCGTGTACGAGGTGACCGAGGATTCGATGGTGCCGGACCCCTCGCTCACCATCCGCGAGCGCGCCATCGCCGCCTGGCCGCCCGCCTGGCACGGACAGAACCTGCGCGACATCCTGGTGTCACTCGGCTATGACGTGGACCGCCCCTGGCGCGATCTGCCGAAGAAGGACCGCGACTGGATTCTCTACACCGAAGCGCAGCCGACCGTGCCGGTGTATGCCGGGCTGTCGCCGGCCGAGACCGCCAAGGCGCTGCGTCAAAAGCGCGAACCGAGCTACATGGGCACCTTCACCGGTGCGCGTCGGTATGTGATGCACACCTTCGCCACCACCCAGAGCGCGCTCATGAAGAAGCGCGTGTCGCGCTATCTGGTGGGGCAGGCATGCCCGGTGTGTGACGGGCGCCGCCTGAAGCCCGAGGCGCTGGCCGTCACGTTCGCCGGTCTGGATATCGGCTCGCTGGCCAAACTCCCGTTGGCGCAGGTGGGCGAGTTGCTGCGTCCGGCCGCGCAGGGTCAGTTCGATACCCCCGCACCCCAGAAGCCCCGCAGCCGCGCGGCCAGCCAGCGTGACGCCGCCCAGCGCCTCGCCGCCGGGGGCGCGGCCCATGCCGGCAGCCCGGACGTACGCCGCACGCCGGACCTGTCCGAGGAAAAGCGCGTGGCGGCGCAGCGCCTGGCTGCGAACCTGTGCGGGCGCATCGACAGCCTGCAGGCGCTCGGCCTCGGCTATTTGTCGCTGGATCGGACCACGCCTACGCTCTCGCCGGGCGAGCTGCAGCGGCTGCGCCTGGCGACCCAGATCCGGGCCAATCTCTTCGGGGTGGTGTACGTGCTGGACGAACCCTCGGCCGGCCTGCACCCGGCCGATGGCGAAGCCTTGCACGACGCGCTGGATCAACTGAAGGCCGCGGGCAACACCGTGTTCGTCGTGGAGCACGATCTGGAGACCTTGCGCCGCGCCGACTGGATCGTCGACGTGGGGCCCGGCGCCGGCCAGCATGGCGGCCGGATCGTCTACAGCGGGCCGCCGCAAGGCCTGCGCGACGTGCCGGAATCCGTCACCGGGCAGTACCTCTTCGCGCCGCCCGACGCCGCCCCGCGCGAGCTGCGCACGCCGGCGGGCTGGCTCGCGCTGGCTGGCATCACGCGCAACAATCTCCAGGGCGTGGACGTGCGCGTGCCGCTGGGGGTGTTCACCGCGGTCACGGGTGTGTCGGGCTCGGGTAAATCCAGCCTCGTGAGCCAGTCGCTGGTCGAGCTCGTCGCGGGCCATCTGGGGCAGGCGGCTGCCGACGAAGACGACGACGACGGCCTGCAGACGGTGGCAGCACCGACCGAAGGGCGCATTGCCGCCGGGGCCGAGTCCATCCGTCGTCTGGTCAATGTGGATCAGAAGCCGATCGGCCGCACGCCGCGCTCCAATCTTGCCACCTACACGGGCCTCTTCGACCACATCCGCAAGCGCTTTGCGCAGACGCCGCTGGCGCGCAAGCGGCGCTACAGCGCCGGGCGCTTCTCCTTCAACGTGGCCCAGGGCCGCTGCGAGACCTGCGAGGGGGAGGGCTTCGTCCAGGTGGAGCTGCTCTTCATGCCCAGCGTGTATGCCCCGTGCCCGACGTGCCATGGCAGCCGCTTCAACGCGCAGACGCTGGAGGTGCGCTGGGAGGGCCACACCATCGCGGACGTGCTCGCCATGACCGTGGAGGAAGCGTTGGCGGCATTCGCCGGTGAGCCGCCCGTGCATCGCCCGCTCACCGTGCTGCGCGACATCGGCCTGGGCTATCTGCGGCTCGGCCAGCCGGCCACGGAGCTGTCCGGCGGCGAAGCGCAGCGCATCAAGCTCGCCACCGAGCTGCAGCGCAGCCAGACGGGCCGCACCCTCTACGTGCTGGACGAGCCCACCACCGGCTTGCATGCCGCTGATGTGGATCGCCTGATGCGGCAACTGCACGGCCTGGTCGATGCCGGCAATACCGTGATGGTGGTCGAACACCACCTGCGGGTGATCGCCGACGCCGACTGGGTGATCGACCTGGGGCCAGGGGCGGGTGCTGCCGGTGGGCGTATCGTGGCCGAGGGCCCGCCCGCTGCGGTGGCGCGCAGCCAGGACAGCGCGACGGCGCCGTACCTCAAGCGCTGGCAGGCTCGCCGGGGTGATCGAGGCGCCGCCGGCACCCGCTAAAATGCCGCATGACCCCGTCGTTCCCCATCCGTCAGGAATGCCCGCCCGGCGCCTGTACCTGCGAGCGCGAGCGCGTGCTGGCCGATCCGCAGGCCGACGCCCGCGTGCTGATGCTCACCCGCGAGGAAGAAAAGCGGCTGGTGCAGCGGCTGGAGGCCCTCGAGTCCCTGGCTGACCTGCGCCGCGTGGAAGGCAAGCTGCAGGCGCAACTCGGCATCGTGCTGCGCATCACGCCCAGCGCGCGCGGCGTGCGCACGGTGCGCGGCATCGCCATCGAAGTCGAGGCCATGCCCGGCCTGTGCCGCAAGACGCGTCAGACCTTGCCGGCGGCGATCCGCCGCAGCTTCGAGCGCAATCCCGACATCGTCTACGCCTTGCTGGACGCCGAGGGCCTGGGCGGGACGGCCAGCCTCTTTGGCGACGAAGGAACCTGGGATGACCCGACAACCCGCTGACAGGGTGCCTGCATGAAGCAATACCTCGATCTCCTCACCGACATCCTCGAGAACGGCGAGACCAAAGGCGACCGTACCGGCACCGGCACGACGTCGGTGTTCGGCCGACAGATGCGTCACCGTCTGGCGGACGGTTTCCCGCTGCTCACCACGAAGCGCCTGCACTTCAGGAGCATCGCCAACGAACTGATCTGGTTCCTGAGCGGCAACACCAACATCGGTTGGCTCAACGAGAACGGCGTCACGATCTGGGATGAATGGGCCACGCAGGACGGCGAGCTCGGCCCGGTCTACGGCAAGCAGTGGACGGCCTGGCCGACTCGCGACGGCGGCACGATCAACCAGATCGACTACGTCGTGCAGACGTTGAAGACCAACCCGAACAGCCGCCGCATCCTCTTTCAGGGCTGGAACCCGGAATATCTGCCCGACGAGCGCAAGAGCCCGGTGGAGAACGCCGCGAGCGGGCGCATGGCGCTGCCGCCGTGCCACCTGCTGTACCAGTTCTACGTCGCCAACGGCAAGCTCTCGTCGCAGCTCTACATCCGCAGCTCGGACAGCTTCCTCGGCCTGCCCTACAACATCGCCTCGCTCGCGCTGCTCACGCACATGCTCGCCCAGCAATGCGATCTGGTGCCGCACGAGATCGTGGTGAGCATTGGCGACCTGCACGCCTATTCCAACCATCTCGAGCAGATCGCCCTCCAGCTCACGCGCACCCCCAAGGCCCTGCCGCGCCTGAACCTCCTGCGCAAGCCGGACTCGATCTACGACTACCGCTTCGAGGATTTTCAGATCGACGGCTATGACCCGGATCCCGGCATCAAGGCGCCGATCGCCGTCTGACGCGAGCCGGGCGGTGCCTGGGCACCGCCCGATGCAGTAATCTTGAGCCCAAGGACACCGGCGTTCAGACCGGTCGGATTGACGTCGCGGGAAGGAGGAGGGTTGCGCCCTGCCTTTCACGGCGTCGGGAGCAGACATGAGACAGTGGCTTGCCACCCAAGGGCGGGGTGCGTCGCCGGACACGATCGTGTCCCTGATCGATGCCATCGGCACGCGCGGGTTCGCGGGCTCGGTGCTGCAGGCCATGCAGACGCTCATTCCCGCCGGTTCCTGGAGCGCCTACCAGATCGGTGCCCAGTGCGCCCCCCGCCTGTACTTCTCCGCCAGCCGCGATGCGCCGGACCGCACCGTGCGCTGTTGGCAGGCCTATCTCTCCGGTCCCCATGATCGCGACCGTACCCTGTACTGGGACGATGCTGGCGCGGGTGGCACTTTCCTGTCGCACATCACGTCCGGCGAGATGCCGCCCGAGCACCGAGAGCGCGTCTATGAGGCCCACGGCATGGCCGAGCGCATCTCGATCGTGCAGCAGCGCGACGACGGCCCGGTCTTCGCCGTCAACTTCTACCGGCATCGGGACCAATCCGCGTTCAACGACCGGCACCTGGCCGCGCTGGACGATGTCGGCCCCATGCTGCTCGCGCTGGCGCGCAAGCATGCCGAGCTCATGCCGCCCGACTGCTCCCAGCGCGACTGGGTGCCGTACTGGCGTTCCCGTCTGCAGCATGACGTCTCGCGGCTGACCGAGCGCGAGATGGACGTGTGCGCGCGTATCCTGGCAGGCTGGAGCCTGGACGGCATCGCCGCGGACCTGGGTGTGACCCTCACCACCGTCAAGACTTACCGCCAGCGCGCCTTCGCGCGCATGGGCATCCGCTTTCGCAACGAACTCTTCTCCCGTGCAGGCACCGGCAATCCCCCGGCTGTCGTCATCTAGGAGGACAGCATTCGGTGAGCATGGCGCCACTATGATGCCTTTCCTTGTGCGGCTTTTTTTCAGGGGCAGGAGATGGCGATACGGGGCGATGCTTCGATCTGGGAGCCGGAGTCAGAAGGCACGGAACTGCTGGATCTGACGCTGGGTGACTTGCTGGATCAGCAGGCGCAGACCTATGGCGATCAGGATGCGGTCGTCTACCGCTACCCGGAAGACGGCCTGGAACTGCGCCTGGGATTCCGGGCGCTGCGCGATCGGGTGGATGAGGTTGCCCGCGGATTGCTGGCGCTGGGCGTGCAGGCAGGCGACAAGGTCGCGGTGCTCGCCACCAACGTGCCGCAATGGCTGCTGCTCGAGCTTGCCGTGCCGAAGATCGGCGCTGTGCTCGTCACCGTCAACACGAACGCGCGCTTGAGTGAGCTCGACTACCTGCTGCGCCAGGCCGAAGTGCACACGGTGCTGCTGATGGCCGAACACCGGGGTAATCGTTACTACGATGCGCTCGCCAGCCTGGTGCCGGAACTCGCCACGCGCGCCGATGGGGATAGCGAGCCTCTTGCATGCGCGGCCTTCCCGAGCCTGCGCCACGCCGTGCTCATCGGCGCGGATACGGGGTGTCCTGGCCTGATGCCGTTCGATGCCATGGTGGCGCAGGGCGCCTGCATCCCGGCCAAGGAGCTCGAGGCGCGGCAGGCCGCCGTGCGTCCCGATGACGTCTCGCAGATCCAGTTCACCAGTGGGACGACGGGCGCTCCCAAGGGCGCCATGATCACGCATCGCAGTACCTTGAACAACGCGCGGCTCTTTGGCCTGCGCGCGGGCTATCGACCGGGTGACCGCATGGTCACCGCCATGCCGTTCTTCCACACCGCCGGCAACGTCGTCGACGTGCTGGGGCTGCTGGCTCATGGCGGCACGCTGGTGAAGGCCATCCAGTTCGATCCGCTGAAGCTGCTGCAGCTCGTGGAGCAGGAGCGCGCCACGATCCTGCACGGGGTGCCCACGATGTTGATCGCCATGCTGCAGCATCCGCAGGCGTCAGCGATCGATACCAGCACGCTGCGCCTGGTGCTTTCGGGTGGCACGCCGATCCCGGTGCCGGTATTGGAGCAGGTCAAGCGGGAGTTCGGCGCGGATCCGGTCATCGGCTTTGGCATGACCGAAGCGAGCCCCATGGTCACGGGCACGCTGGCCAGCGACAGCTTCGAGCTCAAGTCGTCCACGGTGGGCAAGCCGCTCGCACACGTGTCGGTGCAGATCGTGGATGGGGACAACCAGCCCGTGGCGCTGGGCCAGGTGGGCGAGCTTCTCGTGAAGGGCTTCGGGGTCATGAAGGGCTACTACCGCATGCCCGAGAAGACGGCCGAGACCATCGATGCCGACGGCTGGCTGCACAGCGGCGATCTCGCCACGATGGATGCCCAGGGCTACATCCGCATCGTCGGCCGCATCAAGGACATGATCATCCGGGGCGGCGAGAACGTCTACCCGGCCGAAGTCGAGGGCTTTCTGATGCGCCACCCCGCGATCCGCCAGGCCCAGGTGGTGGGCATTCCGGACAAGTACATGGGCGAGGAATCGGCGGCGTTCATCCAGGTGCGCGAAGGCCACGCGCTGGATGCGGCCGAGGTCGAGGCCTACTGCCGGGCCAATGTGAGCCGGCACAAGCTGCCGAAGTACATCCGCTTCGTGCAGGAGTATCCGCTCACCCCCAGCGGCAAGGTCAAGAAGTTCGATCTGCGCGAGCAATTCATCGCCGCGCTGCGTGAGGAGGGTGTGAGCGATGTCTGAGTCCCTGCCGCTGTTGTACGAGACATCCGGGGCGGTGGCGATCTTCACGCTGAACCGGCCGCAGGCGCGCAACGCACTCACGCCAGAGCTTGTCTGCCGACTGGCCGATGCCGTTCGGGACTTCCTCGAAGACCCGGCGCTGCGGGTGGGCGTGCTCACGGGTACCGGCGACAAGGCCTTCTGTGCCGGCGGCGACCTGGGCACCATGCTGCCGTTGATGAGCGGTGAGCGCGCGCCGGCGGACGACTGGGATCGCCGGGTACTCGAGGAGCCCTTCGTCATGGCCGCGTCCAGCCTGCGCGATTACCCGATCGACAAGCCCCTTATCGCCGCGATCAACGGCCCCTGCCTGGCGGGCGGCATGGAGATGGTGCTGGGCACGGACATCCGGATCGCGGCCGAGCACGCGATCTTCGGCCTGCCCGAGGTGCGGCGCGGGGTGATTCCGTTCGCGGGATCGCTGGCCCGCCTCACACGCCAGATACCGCATGCGCTCGCCATGGAGCTGCTGCTCACGGGTGACACCTTCACCGCGGAGCAGGCGCTGCGCTTCGGGCTCATCAACCGCATCGTGCCGGCCGCGGACGTGCTGCCCCAGGCCATGGCACTCGCGCAGCGCATTGCCGAGAACGGGCCCGTGGCGGTGCAGGCCGTCAAGCGCACGGTGCGCGAGAGCAGTGGCTTGCCGCTCGCGCAGGCGTATGCCCTGGAGGACGAGGCCAAGCGCATCGTCATGGCCTCCGAGGATGCGCGCGAAGGCCCGCGGGCGTTCATGGAAAAGCGCCCGGCGCGCTTCACCGGCCGCTGAGGCCAGGCAAAGGACATCCAGCATGAGTCACAACAACACCATCGATTTGTCAGGACAATCGGCCATCGTCACGGGCAGCGGCCGCGGCCTGGGGCTGGCCTTCGCACAGGCCCTGGCCCGGGCTGGCGCGGGCGTGGTCATCAACGACGTGGATGCCGAGGCCGCTCAGCAGGCCGTCGACAGCATCACGGCTGAGGGCGGGCGTGCCGTGGCCGAGGTGGTCGCGGTCGGCTCGGCTGACGCCGCCGATCGCCTGGTCGCACGAGCCGTCGAAACCTACGGCCGACTCGACCTCATGTGCACCAACGCCGGCGTGTTGCGCGACCGCGTGCTCTGGAACATGTCGGACGAGGAGTTCGACCTGGTGACGCAGACCCACCTGCGCGGCACCTTCACCTGCGCACGCGCTGCCGTGCGCCAGATGCGTGCGCAAGGGCACGGCGGGCGGATCGTGCTCGTCAGTTCCATTTCGGGTCAGCGCGGCAAGTTCGGCCAGGGCAATTACGCCGCGGCCAAGGGGGGCATCGCGGCCATGGCCCGTACCTGGGCCACGGAATGCGCGCGGGCCGGCATCACCGTCAACGCCATCGTTCCCGTGGCGATGACGCAGATGGTGGCCACCATTCCCGTCTTCGCGCCGTTTGCCAAAGGCGTCGCCCGTGGTGAGCCGTTGCCGCCATCGTTGCGTCAAGGCTTGGGTCTGGGCATGCCCGAGGATGTGGCGCCGTTGCTGCTCTTCCTGGCGTCGAGCCAGGCCGCGCACATCACCGGCCAGTGCATCGGCATCGGCGGCGACAAGCTCTCGCTGTGGTCGCAGCCCACGGAGGTGCGCGTGGCCTATCGCGACGGCGGCTGGGATGCCGAGTCCATCGCCCGCACCTGGGCGCAGGGTGTCGGCCAGCAGCTCGAGCCGTTCGGCGACGACATCAAGCTGCCCGAGTGAGGGCCTGCGGGCGCCGCCACGGCGGTAACCGGGGCCGGCGCTGACGTTCTGGCCTGGATCTTGCAACAGGATGTCCATCGGCAACATCTTCAGGACATCCACCATGATGACAACCCTCATCGACGCACCCTCGCTGGCGTCGCGTCTGGACCGCGGCAGCGTGCGCGTCTTCGACGTTCGCCACGATCTGGCCAACCCCGCCGCAGGCTGGCTGGCGCACCGCGAATCCCGCGTGCCCGGGGCCGTGTTCCTGGACATGGACGCTGATCTGTCGGGCACGCGCACCTCCGGCAATGGTCGGCATCCCTTGCCTGATCGCGCCGCCTTTCACACGCTGATGTGCGAGGCCGGCGTGGGCGAAGACGACCTGGTGGTGGCCTATGACGCCCAGGCCGGCGCCATGGCCGCCCGCCTGTGGTGGATGATGCGCTGGCTGGGGCATGCCCGCGTGGCTGTGCTCGACGGTGGCTGGCAGGCCTGGCGCAGCGCGGGGTTGCCCGTCGAGGACGTCGCTCTGACGCAGGTGCGCGAGCTTCCTGGCGAGTGCAGCCGCCCGTTGCCGCTGGGTGACTCCCTGGTTGGCGCCGTCGATGCGGACGCGCTCGTCACCAATCTGGAAACGGCCGAGTGGCTCGTGCTCGACGCTCGGGCCAAGGCGCGCTATCTGGGCGAGATCGAGCCCATGGACCCGGTGGCAGGGCACATCCCGGGCGCACTGAACCGGCCGCACACCACGAATCTCGATGCGGGCGGCCGTTTCAAGACGGCCGATGCCCTGCGCCGGGAGTTCGGTGCCCTGATGGACGGCCGTGACCCCATCGACGTGGTGCACCAGTGCGGATCGGGCATCACGGCCTGCCACAATCTCATCGCCATGGAGCATGCGGGCCTGCACGGGTCGCGTCTGTATCCCGGTTCGTGGAGTGAATGGTGCAGCGATCCGCTGCGCCCGGTGGCCTGACGCGCAGGCGGATGTGGCGGCGTTGCGACGGGCCGACCGCGGCAGGCCACGCACGTAACACCGGTGCTATATTGCGGATGCCTCATTTTCCGACCCCAGCTTTGCCGGAGCCGTCATGACTGCAGTATCCGTCTTCCAGCGCCTCGGCGAGTTCCTCTCGCGCCACGAGCAAGCCATCCTCCGCCGCTGGACCGAGGGCCGCGCAAGTGATGCAGCGGCATTCTCGTCGGCACAGGACGAGCGTCAGGGGCGCGACCTCTTCAGTGCCATCGTCCAGGCAAGCACCGTCTCGTCCGTGGCGACGGTGGAAGGTCCGGCCTGGCACGATGTGCGTCGCCTGCTCGAGGAGTTTTCCGTGCAGGGCGCGCGTCGCGGCCTGTCGCCGGGTCAGACCGCTCGCTACGTCTTCTCCTTCAAAGAGCCGATTTTCGAGTTGCTGCGCACCCGGGAAGATGCGGACAGCGCGTCCACTGCCGAAGATGTCTGGGCGACGTCGCTGCTCTTCGATTCGCTGGGTCTTTTCACCATGGAAACCTATCAGCGCGCCCGCGAGGAGATCATCTCGCGCCAGCGTGAAGAGCTGCTCGAGCTCTCCACCCCCGTCGTGCAACTCTGGGACAAGATCATCGCGCTGCCGCTCATCGGCACGCTGGATAGTGCCCGCACCCAGGTGGTGATGGAGAGCCTGCTTCAGAAGATCGTGGACACCGGCTCCGAAGTCGCGATCATCGACATCACGGGTGTGCCGACCGTTGACACGCTGGTCGCCCAGCATCTGCTCAAGACCGTGGCGGCTGCCCGGCTGATGGGTGCCGAATGCGTGCTGAGCGGCATCCGCCCGCAGATCGCACAGACCATCGTGCATCTGGGCGTGGACCTGAGCGGGGTGCACACGAAGGCCTCGCTGGCCGACGCATTCCGCAAGGCACTCGCGCTCACGCGCCCCGACAGCACGGCCGAGACCAGCCTCTACGGCAAGCTGTGACGCCATGGATCGCATCCCGGTACTGCAGATCGGTGAATTCCTGCTCGTGTCCATCCAGGTGGACATGCACGACCAGCTCGCCATGGCGCTTCAAGACGACCTGACCGAGCGCATCGCCGCTGTGCGCGCCCGCGGCGTGCTGATCGATATTTCGGCCCTGGACATCGTGGATTCCTTCATCGGGCGGATGATCAGCAACATTGCGGGCATGTCTCGGGTGCTGGACGCCCAGACGGTGATCGTGGGCATGCAGCCCGCCGTCGCCATCACGCTCGTCGAACTGGGTCTTAGCCTCGAAGGCGTGCGCACGGCGCTCAATCTCGAGAACGGCATGCGGTTGCTGCGCGCAGGCTCTGCCTGAACGCCACAGGAACCGCCATCATGACAGGCCAGCCGGGTTCGTCCGCGGTCATCGCACCGTTGCGGGATCAGGACGATGTCGTCCGTTTGCGCCAAACGGTGCGCAAGCTCGCTTCCCAAGTCGGCCTGAGCCTCGTCGACCTCACCAAGATCGTGACCGCGGCCAGCGAGCTTGCGCGCAACACCGTCGTCTACGGCGGTGGCGGCCACGCCGAGCTCGAACTCGTGAATGCCCCGCGTCACGGCCTGCGGCTGAGCTTCGTCGACGAGGGCCCTGGCATCGTGGATGTCGAGCGGGCGCTCGCTGGTGGCAATTCCACCGGCAATGGACTGGGCCTGGGCCTGAGCGGATCGCGTCGCCTCGCGGACGAGTTCGATCTGCAGACGGCGCCCGGCAAGGGCACCCGAGTCACGGTCGTCAAGTGGAAGCCATGACTCCGGTGAGTTCCATCGACCCGGAGTCGTCACGGCTCGCAGAGGTCATTGATCCGAGCGGTGTAGCCGCGGCGCGGCGCGCGGCGGCGGATCTCGCCGTTCGCGGGGGGCTGGGCGAAACCGACGTCGGGCGCATTTCGCTGCTCGTCACGGAGGCGGCCACCAACCTCCTCAAGCATGCCGGCCAGGGCGAGATCCTGCTGCGGGCATTGCCGGGTACGCCCGCCAGCCTGGAGATCCTGGTGATCGACCGTGGGCCGGGCCTGGCGCCCGAGCGGCTCCTGTCGGATGGGTTCTCGTCGGCGGGTACGCTGGGGGCCGGGCTGGGGGCCATGCGCCGGCAGTCCTCGGCGTTCGACATGTATTCGCGGCCGGGGCAGGGCACGGTGATCCGCATGGTGGTCCACGCGGCGGGAACGGCCGAACCCGCGCCCGGGCGCTTCGTGTATGGCGTGGTGGGGGTGCCGCTCGCCGGCGAGCGCGTCTCAGGCGATGCCTGGGTCGTTCAGCAGGACGCCGCGGGTCATGTCCTGATGTCTGTCGCCGATGGTCTGGGACATGGCTATCTCGCCAACGACGCGTCGCTGGCCGCGATCGGACAGGTGCATCGGGCGGATGAAGCCCCCGGGGCCGTGCTGGCGCGCATGCACGAGCGGCTGCGCAGTACGCGCGGCGCCGCCGTGGCGGTCGCTGCGATCGACGCGCCGCGCGGCACGCTGCTCTACGCGGGCATCGGCAACATCGCCGGCAGCCTCACAGGCGAAGGCAAGGCCCGCAGCCTGCTCTCGCACAATGGGATCGTCGGTCACAATGCGCGGCGCTTCCTCGAGAACAGCCACGCCTGCCACGGCGGCGATGTCATCATCCTGGCCTCCGACGGCCTGGGTCAGCATTGGTCGCTGAACGACTACCCCGGCCTGCGTGAACACCATCCGTCGGTCATCGCAGCTGTGCTCTATCGCGATCATTCGCGGCGCCGTGACGATCTGGCCGTGCTTGTCGGGCGGCTTCCCTTGCAGGCTTCGTTCGCGTGATGGAACCCGTTCTTCTCCTGCATCTGCCGCTCGTGGATGATCACGCCGTGGTCAGCGCACGCCGGGCCGCGCGCGAGGTGGCCCAGTGGCTGGGCGCGTCGAGCCAGGACCAGATCCGCGTCGCCACGCTTGCCTCGGAGGCGGCGCGCCACGCGCGGCGTCTGGGCGACGGCGGGCATCTGGGGTTTTGGGTCGGCGCCTCGCGCACGAGCGAACGGGCCCTGATCCTCGACGTCGGCTGCCCCGCGTCCGGCGGTGCCGACGATCCCGCCGCCGCCGTGCTGCGCGATCTGGACGGTGCCGCGCGTCTCATGGATCACTACGAGACGACCGTCGACGCCACGGGGGCCGCGCTCCTGCGTCTGTACAAGGATCTGCCGGCAGGCGAGCCGCCGTCCTCGGAACACCTGCAAGCGCTCGCCGAGCGCCTGGGCGTCCAGGGTGAGACGTCGAGCCTGCAGGAGCTCCAGCGCCAGAACCGCGAGCTCGTGCTCACCCTGGCTGCCCTGCGTGAGCGCCAGGAAGAGCTGGCCCGGCTCACCAGCGAGCTGGAGGACACCAACCGCGGCGTGGTGGCCCTCTACGCCGAGATCGATGCGCACGCGCGTCAGCTCAAGCGAGCGGACGAGGCCAAGTCGCGCTTCCTGTCGAGCATGAGCCACGAGCTGCGCACGCCGCTCGCTTCGATCCGCGCGCTCTCGACACTGCTGCTGTCCAAGGCGGATGGGGATCTGGGCGAGGAGCAGACCAAGCAGGTCCAGCTCATCTACCATGCCACCGCCGATCTGATCGGTACGGTGGACGATCTGCTCGATCTTGCCAAGATCGAAGCCGGCAAGGTCGTGCTGCGCGTCGAGCCGTTTTCCGTGGCTGAGTTCTTCAGCGCCTTGCGCGGCATGCTCAAGCCCCTGAGCAGCGATCTCAAAGTGGAGCTCGTCTTCGATGAACTCCCGTCGAGTCTGTTGGTCACCTCCGATGAGGCGAAGGTCGGTCAGATCGTGCGCAATTTCATCTCCAACGCCTTGAAGTTCACGCCGCAGGGTCGGGTGAGCGTCGGCTGCGAGGCCTTGCCGGACGGCGCGGTGCGGCTCGTCGTCGCCGACAGTGGCATCGGCATCCCGCAGGATCAGCTCGACATCATCTTCGAGGAGTTCACCCAGGTGGAGAACCCCTTGCAACGCAACGTCAAAGGCACGGGCCTGGGCTTGCCGCTGTGTCGCCGCCTCGCCGATCTGCTGCACGCACGCATCGAGGTGCAGAGCGAACCCGGGCGTGGCTCCATCTTTGCTCTCTGGTTGCCGGGGCCGCAGGCGGCGCCCTCGTCAACGTCATCCGTCACGGGATGACGCTGTTCCACCCAACGGTTCAACGCCATGACTACCCGCATCCTCAATGTCGACGACAGCGACGGCGCCCGCTATGCCAAGGGCCGGGTGTTGCGTCTTGCCGGTTATGAGGTGATCGACGCCGCGAGCGGCCAGGAAGCCCTGGACCGTGTGCGCGCGGACGCGCCTGATCTGGTGCTGCTGGACGTGAAACTGCCCGACATCAACGGCCGGGAGGTGTGCCGTCGGATCAAGCAGGATCCGGTCACGGCCATGACGCTCGTGCTGCAGACCTCGGCGGCGATGATCGATCTGGAGAGCCGCGTCAAGGCGCTGGACGCGGGTGCCGATGCGTTCCTGATCGAGCCCATCGAGCCCGAGGAGCTCGTCGCGAGCGTGCGCGCTTTGCTGCGCATGCGTCAGGCCGAGACGGCCCGCCGACTGGCCGAGAGCGCACGCGACGTGAGCGAGGCGCGCTTTCGCCGGTTCACCGAGGTGCTGTCGGACATCTTCTGGGTGGTGGACCCGGTGCATCGCACCCTGGTCTACGTGAGCCCGGCCTATGTGTCGCACTGGCGCCATATGCCCGAGCGCTTGCAGCAGGACGTCTTCACGTGGCTAGACGCGGTGCATCCCGATGACCAGCCCCAACTGCGCGCGCATTTCGAGATGCTCTGCCAGGATGGCACGGCCTACGAGATGGAGTACCGCATGCGCACGGGGGACGGCGTCGAGCGCTGGGTGGCCGAACGCGGCTTCCGGCTGGACGATCCGCACGCGCCGGGCGTCTTCCAGGTAGCCGGCGTCGCTCAGGACGTGACCCTGCGCAAGCAGGCTGAACTTGTCATGATCGAAGCCGATCGGCACAAGTCCGAATTCCTGGCGATGCTCTCGCACGAGTTGCGCAACCCGCTCGCACCGATGCGCAGCGCGGTCGAGCTGATGCTGCTCGCGCAGGAGCGTGGCGATGCGCCTAACCCCCGCGCGCTGGCCATCGTCGGTCGCCAGCTGGATCACCTCTCCAGCCTGGTGGACGATCTGCTGGACGTCTCCCGCATCAATCACGGCAAGATCGTGTTGCGCCGCGAAGTGCTGTCGCTGCGCACGGTGCTCGAGGCCGCCGCCGACACCGTGCACTCGCTCGTGCAGGCCAAGCGCCATCGTCTGGTCGTGGATCTGCCGGATCCGCTCGTGGCGGTCGATGGCGATCTCACGCGCCTCGTGCAGATCTTCGGCAATCTGCTCAACAATGCCGCCAAGTTCACCGAGGAGGGCGGGCGCATCGAGATTGGCCATGCGGTATCGCCCGATGGCACCAGCATCGATGTGTGGGTGCAGGATAACGGCCCGGGCATTCGTCCGGAACTCGCGCCGCAGGTGTTCGACATCTTCACCCAGGAAGAGCGGCCGCTGGACCGCGCCCAGGGCGGCCTGGGCATCGGACTCTCACTGGTCAAGCGGCTGAGTCGTCTGCACGGCGGGGACGTGGCGCTGGACAGTGCTGGTCTGGGCCAGGGCAGCCGCTTCGTGGTGACACTGCCGCTGACGGCACGCGTACCCAAGCCCCTGTCGATCGAGCCCGAACCTGCTGCCGACGGCAATCCACGACGGGTATTGGTGGTGGACGACAGCCCGGACACGGCCGAGGCCATGAGTCTGGTACTCAAGGCGCGTGGGCATACGGTCCAGGTGGCCACAGACGGCCGCACGGCGCTCGCCGTGATGCGCGATTACCGTCCGCAGGCGGTGCTGCTGGATATCGGTCTGCCGGGCATGGATGGCTATGAAGTGGCGCGCCGGATTCGCGGCGACGCCGAGCTGGGCACGCCCGTGCTGATCGCGGTGACCGGCTACGGCACCGATCTGGACCGGGCGCGGGCGAGCGCCGCGGGGTTCGATCACCATCTGGTCAAGCCCGCGGATTTCGACCTGCTCTACCGCATCCTGGACGACGTGCCGGCCTAGGCGCGGCGCGCGTCTTCCTCCGGTTCACCCCTGGCGCTACGCCCGGGGCATCCCCTCAGCACACCTTATTCGGGCAGCAGCGCGTCCACGAGCTCGGCCGGGCGGCAGAGCCGCGTGCCACGCTCGGTCACCACCACCGGGCGGTTCATGAGGATGGGGTGATCGAGCATCGCCTGGACGAGTTCCTCGTCGCTCACCGCCGGGTCGTCGAGGCCCAGCTCGGCATAGGGCGGCGCCTTCTCGCGCACGATGGCGCGCACCGGCTCGCCCGTGGCTGCAATCAGGGCGAGCAGCGTGGTGCGATCCGGCGGCGTCTTCAGGTATTCGATCACCGTCGGCTCGATGCCGCGTTCGCGTACGCGCGCGATCACCTTGTTGGACGTGCCGCAGGCGGGGTTGTGGTAGATCGTGACGTCGGCCATGGCCATCTCCTTCAGGGGGGCCGCGTACGATACCACCGGGTGCCTGGCGGACCCTCAGGATTCCCCTGGGTTTGCGGCGAGATTGTTTGATGCCAAACTATGTAGGTGGGCGCGATAGCCCCCCGCATAACAACAATCTTTCGGAGACACCCCATGCAAGCGAGTTCCCGACGCGGCGCAGGCCGCCGTACCTTTCTGGCCGTCGCGATCGCGGCCACCTGTGCGGCGGCGTTGCCCACCGCTCAGGCTGCCGCGGCCGATTGGCCGAACAAGCCCGTGCGCCTGGTCGTGAACTTCCCGCCGGGTGGCGCGGCCGACGTGATGGCGCGCGTCATCGCCCAGCCGATTTCCGAGGCGATCGGCCAGCCTGTCGTGGTGGAGAACCGCGCGGGGGCCAACGGCAACATCGGGGGCGAATCGGTGGCGCGCGCCGATGGCGATGGCTACACCTTTCTCTTCAGTTCGGGCGGCGTGGCCTCGGTCAATCCCCACCTCTATCCGAACATGAGCTTCGATCCGAACAAGGATCTGCAGCCCGTGGCCGCCGCGGCGCGCATCCTCGTCTTCCTGGTGGCCAACCCCGGTCTGCCCGCACAGGACATCAAGAGCTTCATCGCGTATGCCAAGGCCAACCCGGGCAAGCTGAGCTATGGCTCGGCCGGCAACGGCAGCTCACCGCACCTCGCGGGCGAGATGTTCAATGCCGCCGCGGGCACCGAGTCCGTCCATGTGCCGTATCGCGGCGCAGCCCCCGCCATGGTGGATCTGCTCGCCGGTCAGGTGAACTACATGTTCGATCCCGGCATCGGGCTGCAGCATGTGCGCGAAGGCAAGCTGAAGCTCCTGGCCGTGGGCAGCCCCAAGCGTTCCGGGCTCTTTCCCGATACGCCCACGCTGGACGAAGCGGGCCTGAAAGGCTTCAATGCCGACAGCTGGTTCGGCTTCTACGCGCCCGCCGGCGTGGACGCGGCCATCGTCCAGCGCATGAACGCCGAAGTGAACAAGGCGCTCGCCGTGCCGAACGTCAAGCAGCGCATCATCGACTTGGGCGGTGAGCCCGCACCCATGAGCCCGCAGGATTTCGCGGCACGCGCCAAGGAAGACTCCGAGCGCTTCAGTGCGTTGATCCGCGAGCGCGGCATCAAGGCGAACTGAGGTCGCGGGGCCGGGTGGCCTCTGGCGGCGGGGCCATCGCGGCATTGCTGTCGTTGGGCCGCCAGGGCCCGCGCCCGGTCAGCTCGAAGGCGAGGGCCACGCCCAGCACCGTGCGCACCAGCACGATGATCGCAAGAATCAGCACGCTCTCCAGCGTGGGATCGATGATCACCGTGCGGATGATGTCGCCCGCCACGAGGAATTCCAGGCCTAGCAGCAGGGCGCGGCCCAGGTCCAGGCGATAGCGGCCGAAGGCGTGCGGTTCGTGGCGCGTGCGCAGACAGCGCCAGGTGGCATAGGCGGCGCCTGCCACGATGATGAAGACCCCGACCAGTTCCAGGAAAAGACCGATCGGTTCGATGAAGCTCAGGAGCAGGGTCATGCGGCGTCCACGTGGGTGCGCCAGACCGGCTCCGGCGCGACGCCAGCTCGTCAGCCAGCGCCGTGCCATCCCTCAGGATCAGCTCGCGATGTCGGCCTGGATGAGGAAGGGGCCGTTGCCCGCCAGGGCGGCGGCGAGCACGTCCGCAAGGCGCTCCACGGTGTCGGCCCGCTCGGCCTGCACGCCGAAGCCGCGCGCCACGCCGACCCAGTCGACGCAGGGGTCGTCGAGCATGAGCAGACGCCGTGCGTTCTCGCCAGGCTCGCCGCCGCCCACCTGCGCCATCTCGCCGCGCAGGATGTTGTAGGCGTGGTTCGCATAGACGATCGTGACCACGTTCAGACGCTCGCGCGCCTGGGTCCAGAGCGCCTGCACGGTGTAGAGCCCACTGCCGTCGGCCTGCAGGTTCACGACGCGGCGCTCGGGGCAGGCCACTGAGGCGCCCGTCGCCATGGGCATGCCCAGCCCGATGGCGCCGCCCGTGAGTTGCAGGTGATCATGCGCGGGTGCGCCCTGGGCCAGCGGAAAGAACGAGGCGCCCGAGGTCACGGACTCGTCCACGACGATGGCGTTCTCCGGCAGCAGCCGGGCGACGACGGCGTTGGCCGTCTGCACCGTGAGGCGGCCCGCCGCCGGCATGTCCGGCAGATGCCGGCCGGGCGTGGCACCCGTGGGTCCATCGGCGGGGATGCGCAGGGCTTCGGCGAGCGCCTGCAGCGTGTCTTCCAGGGCATGGTCTGCCGTGGCGAGGGCATGCACGTCGCAGCCTTCGGGGGCGAGGCGGCCGGGCTTGCCGGGATAGGCGAAGAAGCCGACCGGCTCGGTGGGGCCGATGAGGATCAACTGCTCTACTTCCTTCAACTTGGCCACGGCGGCATCGACGGGATAGGGCAGGCGCTCGATGGGCACGCGACCCACGCCGCGCGCCATGCGCGGATTCGACGTGGCGGCGAGCAGGCGCGCGCCCGTGGCCTGGGCGATGCGGCCTGCGGTGGCCAGGCCGGCTTCGGTCAGTGCACCGAAGCCCAGCATGAGCGTGGTGCGACGCCCGTTGCGCAGCGATTGGGCGGCGCGGGCGATCTCGCGGGCGGCAGGCATGTCGGCAGGCTCATCGGACGCGGCGGGAACGCGCGCCGTGTTGCGCGTCTCCGTCCAGGCCGTATCGGCCGGCAGCACGAGCGTGGCGACCTTGCCCTCGCGCGCCACGGCGATGGCGTCAGCCGTGTCGCGTCCCACGGTATCGGCGGAGGCGGCGCGACGGACCCAATGCGACATGGGCCGCGCGAGGCTGTCGATGTCGCTCGTGAGCGGGGCGTCGAGGGCGAGGTGATAGCTCGCGTGATCGCCGACCACGTTGACGATGGGCGAGCGGGCCCGGCGCGCGTTGTGCAGATTGGCCAGACCGTTCGCCAGGCCGGGGCCCGTGTGCAGCAGTGTGGCGGCAGGCTTGCCCATCATGCGGGCATAGCCATCGGCCGCGCCCGTCACCACGCCTTCGAACACACCCAGCACGCAACGCATGCGTGGCTGGCGATCGAGCGCGGCCACGAAGTGCATCTCCGAGGTGCCCGGGTTGGCGAAGCACACGTCAACGTCGTTATCGAGCAAGGTGGTACAAAGGCTGTCCGCGCCATTCATCGTCCGTGTCTCCAAAGAGGTGCCGCGCTCGCGGCGGGTCTCGATCGATGATACAGGAGGGGGGCGGCGTCATCGGGCTGGCGTGGGGCCGCTCAGATTGGGCCATTCCGCTGTGCGGACGCGTTTTTCTTTGATATTGCTATGGACCTGCGCCAACTCGAATGCTTCGTGGCCGTGGCCGAAGAACTCCACTTCGGTCGTGCGGCCGTGCGGCTGTGCATGACGCAACCGCCGTTGAGCCGGCAGATCCAGCTGCTGGAGGCCCATGTCGGCGTGCGTCTCTTCGAGCGCAGCAGCCGCGTCGTGCACCTCACCGCGGCGGGCCGCCGCTTCCTGCGCGATGCGCGCCATCTGCTCGCCTACGCCCATCGCGCGGTGCAGCTTGCACAGCGCACCGCCAGCGGCGAGGCGGGTCACATCACGCTGGGCTTCACCGCCGTATCGGGCTATCGCCTCATGCCGGCGCTCGTGATGCGCGCGCAGCGCATGATGCCCACCCTGGACATCGAGTTGCGGGAGATGGTCTCAGGCGAGCTGAGCCGCCTGCTGCTCACGGGCGAGCTGGATGTGGTGTTGAGCCGGCAGATTCCCCGCGTGCCCGACGTGTCGCACTACCTGATCGATCGCGAGCCGCTGGTGCTGGCCATGACGCCGGACTGCGTACTCGCCGAGCACGCGAGCGTGCCGTTGGAAGCGCTCGATGCGTTTGCGTTCGTGGCCTACGAGCCTGGCGCGAGCCGGTACTTCCATGAACGCATCACCGGGGCATTCGCCTTGCGCAACGTGAGTCCGCGCATCGTGCAGCGGGCGAGCCAGACGCACACGTTGCTCACGCTGGTGCGCACGGGGCTGGGGGTAGGGATCGTGCCGGATTCGGCGCGCGAACTGTGCCCGGAAGGCGTGGTATTCCGGCCCCTGCGCCAGGCGAACCTGGTGGCCGATGTCTTTCTGGCGTGGCGCACGGCACACGACAATCCGGCGCTCGCGCTGTTCCTCGATCACGTGGTGCGCGGGGCCTTCGATCCCCTGGAGCCGGCGGCCCCAGGGGCAAGCCCGGCCTGAGTGGCCGGGCGGTCTACCTGCAGGCTCAGGCCTTGGGCGCGACCGGCTGGCCGTCCACCAGGCGCCACACGTCCAGCGGGTTGGCATCCTTCAGCGCGTCCGGACGCAGCGCATCTGGCAGGTCCTGATAGCACACGGGGCGCACGAAGCGGTCGATGGCCGAGGCGCCCACGGAGGTGTGCAGCGCGCTCGAAGTCGAGGGGAAGGGGCCACCGTGCACCATGGCGTGCGAGACTTCCACGCCCGTCGGAAAGCCGTTGGCCAGGATGCGGCCGGCCTTGCGCTCGAGCACCGGCAGCAGCGCACGCGCGGCGTCGATGTCGGCATCGTCCAGCTGGATCGTGGCCGTGAGCTGGCCTTCCAGGTGCTCGGCCACGCGGCGCATCTCGGCAGCATCGCGCACGCGCACCACCACCGAGGCCGGGCCGAACATCTCCGCCTGCAGGGCCTCGTTGCCCAGGAAGCTCTCGGCATCCGTCACGAAGAGTGCGGCACGCGCGGCGTTCGGGCCTTGGGCTTGCTGGCCTTGCACGGCGCAGGTCACGTTCGCTTGGCTGCTCACGCTCGACACGCCCTGGTCGTAGGCGCGGTGGATGCCGTCGGTGAGCATGGTGGTGGCCGGCTTGGCGGCCAGGGCTTCGGTGGCCGAGGCCAGGAAGCGATCCAGGCCCGCGCCGGCTTCGGCGATCACCAGGCCCGGGTTCGTGCAGAACTGGCCCGCACCCATCGTGAGCGAATCCGCAAAGCCGCGCCCGATGGCGTCCGCGCGCGATTGCAGCGCGGCAGGCAGCAGGAAGACCGGGTTGATGCTGCTCATCTCGGCATAGACCGGGATGGGCTGGGGCCGGTTGTTGGCGATGTTCACCAGCGCCAGGCCGCCCTGGCGCGAGCCCGTGAAGCCCACGGCCTGGATGACCGGATGGGCCACCAGCGCCTCGCCCACGGAGCGGCCCGCACCGAAGAGCAGCGAGAACACGCCTTCCGGCATGTCCGTCGCAATCGCAGCTTTCTGGATCGCCTGGCCGACGAGCTCGGAGGTGCCGAGGTGGGCGCTGTGCGCCTTCACGATGACCGGGCAGCCCGCGGCCAGGGCCGAGGCGGTGTCGCCGCCGGCCACGGAGAAGGCCAGCGGGAAATTGCTCGCGCCGAAGACGGCCACGGGGCCCACGGGGATGCGTGCCAGACGCAGGTCCGAGCGCGGCAGCGGCTGGCGCTGCGGCTGGGCCTGGTCGATGGTGGCGTGCAGGTAGTGGCCGTCGCGCAGCACCTGCGCGAAGAGGCGCAGCTGGCCGACGGTGCGGCCGCGCTCGCCGGTCAGGCGGGCCACGGGCAGGGCGCTTTCGGCGTGGGCACGCTCGATGAGCTCGTCACCCAGGTCGAGAATGCTCTGGGCAATGGCGTCGAGGAACTCGGCGCGGCGCGTGGGCGACAGCGCGCGGTACGGATCGAAGGCGGCTTGGGCGAGGGCGGCGGCGCGCTCGACCTCTGCCTTGCCACCCAGGCCGAATTCCGTATCCAGGTGTTGATCGCGGGTGGGGTCGTAGGCGCGCTGGACGCCCTCGGTGCCGCGCACGGCGTCGCGGCCGATGATCATGTTGCCGGTCAGAGCCATGGCAAGAGTCCTGTAGTCGTGAGGCGCGTCAAGGCACAGGGCCCGGCCGCGCGGAAGGTGGAAAGGTCAGAACACCGGTGTGACGAGCCGACGCTCGTCGAACCAGCCGTCCAGATTGGCGAGAAAGAGGTCCGCCATGGCCTGGCGCGTCTCGTGGGTGCCGCTCGCGATGTGCGGCAGCAGTACCACGTTGTCCATGGCAAAGAGCGCCTCGGGCACCTGCGGTTCGTGCTCGAACACATCCAGCCCGGCACCCGCGATGCGGCCCGCCTGCAGCGCCTCGACCAGCGCTGTCTCGTCGACCACGGTGCCGCGTGCCACGTTGATGATATAGGCCTGTTGGCCCAGGGCAGCGAGTACCTCAGCATCGATCATGTGGCGCGTGGCTGCGCCGCCGGGCACGACGAGCACCAGGTAGTCGCTCTCGCGCGCCAGGGTGACCAGATCCGCCACGTAGCGATAGTGCGCCGGCGCATCCGGGCGCGCACGGCGGTTGTGATAGGCCACCTGCATGCCGAAGCCCTCGGCCCGTCGCGCGATCTGCAGCCCGATGTTGCCCAGGCCGACGATGCCGCAGCGCTTGCCGCTCATGCGCTGGCCCAGGCCGAAGCCGGTCGTGGGCCACGCGCCCGAGCGCACAAAGCGGTCTGCCTCGCAGATGCGGCGCGAGACGGCCAGCATCAGCGCGAGTGCCGTGTCTGCCACGCAGTCGTCCAGCACGCCGGGCGTGTTGCTCACCTGCAGGCCGAGTGCCTTGGCCGCGTCGATGTCGATGGGGTCATAGCCCACGCCATAGCTGATGATCGCCTCGAGCGCCGGCAGTTGGGCCATGCGCTCGCGGGTGGCACCGAACCGCCCGCTCGTGGCGATGCCGCGAATAGCCGCGCCATGCTCGCGCAGGTAGGCGGCCGGATCGTCGATCGTCCAGCCGCGGTGCACGCGGTAGCGGGTCTCGATCTGGGCGATGAGATCGGGGGCCAGGGGGCCGGCCATCCAGAGTTCGGGCAAGGAAGTGGGCTGGGTCGTCATGCGGTTGTCGGTGATGCCCGGCGCATGGCCGGGCGCAGGTTCAAGGGGATTTCAGCTGGCGCGTCTCGATGATCTTGCCGAAGTGCGCGCGATCACGCTTGGCCACGTCGGCGAGTTCCTCGGGGGTGGAACTGCGGGCCACGGCGCCCTGGACCGTGAGCTTTTCCTGCACGGCGGGGTCGGCCGCGGCCTGCGCGATCAAGCTCGCCAGGCGGTCGATGACGGCGGCTGGCGTGCCGGCAGGCGTGAGCACGGCCGTCCAGGAGCCGACCTGGGCATCGCGCACGCCGGCTTCGGCCAGGGTCGGCACGTCCGGCATGGCCGGCGAGCGGGCTTCGCCGGTGACCGCGAGCGCGCGCAGCTGACCGGCGCGCACATACGATACCGTCTCCAGCACCGAGGCGAAGAGCATGTCGACGTGGCCGGCCACGAGATCGGCCATCGCCGGCCCCCCGCCTTTGTAGGGCACATGCAGCAGCTCGACGCCCGTGGCCTGCTGGAAGATCTCGCCTGCGAGGTGCGGAGCGCCACCGGGGCCTGAGCTGGCGAACGTGTATTTGCCGGGCTCGGCCCGCGCCAGCGCCAGGAGTTCGTCCACGGAATTGGCCTTGAGCTGCGGCGACACCACCAGCGCGAAGGGCAGGTCCGAGAAGAGCGAGACTGGCTCGAACGCTGTCGCGGGATCGTTCTGGAGGGTGTAGAGCCAGGGGTTGATGGCCATCATGCCGGAGTTGGCAAAGAGCAGCGTATAGCCGTCCGCGGCAGCCCGGGCCACGCCGTCGGCGGCGATCTGCCCACCCGCGCCGGGGCGGTTGTCCACCACCACCGTACTGCCCGTGATGCGGCCCAGTTCGTTGGCGAGCAGGCGGGCCGAGATATCGGTGCCGCCGCCGGGGGAAAAAGGCACGACCAGGGAAATCGGACGCTCCGGGTAAGTGTTGGCTGCCGTGGCTGCCAGCGGCAGGCAGGCAAGGGTGAACAAAGCGGCGGCCTGGCGCAGGCCGCCGCGCAGGCGCGCAGCAGAATGGCGTTGCATGTCTCGTCTCCGTCTTCGGTCTTCTGGTGAGGCGGGCCCGTCAGCCGAGTATAGGAGCGGATCACGATCCATTTCGTTTCCATGCTCAAAACGAATGGACCGATACTTTTATTGAATTGATTTGGTCAGGGTGGCGATGCGTTCGCGCTGACGGCGCGCAGGCAGTCCAGGGCGGTGCTCACAGCCGCGTTGCCGGAGAGTTCGGCGTGACGCCAGTACATCGCCACGGATCCGAAACCCGGCAGCCGGATCGGCAGAAGCCGCAGCGTGTTCATGTGCGAGAGCCGCAGGGCCGAGCGGTGCGAGGCCACCCCGATCATGTCCGTGGTGTTGAGGAGCGTGAGATTGATCGTGACCGAGTTGGACTCGATGTGGTCGGTGGGCACGGTCAGACCGGCGGATTCCAGCGCGGCCTCGAGCGAGGTGCGGATCGGCGTGCCTTTGGGCCACAGCAGCCAGCGGTAAGCCAGCAGATCCGACCAGGCCAGGCTTTGCTGCGACAGGAGCGGATGCCGGGGCCGGGCCACCATGTGCAAGGGCTCCATGTAGAGCGTCTCGTGGCGCAGGCCGGGATCCAGATGCTCAGGCGCGGAGCGACCCACCACGATATCGAGTTCGCCCTGGCCGAGCTTGACCATGAGCGCATCCATCGTGTTCTCGACGAGCTTGATGCGCGCCTGCGGCATGCGTTCCAGCAGTTGCAGCACCGCCAGCGGCACGGTGTCCGAGGCCGAGGCGCCGGAGGCGCCGATCACCACGCGCCCGCTCCCACCCTCGCGCAAGGCGGCCATGTCCTCGGCGGCACGCTCGAGCTGGGCATCCATGCGTCGGGCATGGTCGATCAGCACTTCGCCGTAGGGCGTGGGGCGCAGACCGCGCGCATGGCGCTCGAACAACGGGAGGCCGATGTCGTCCTCCAGATCCTTGAGCCACTTGGAGAGCCCTGGCTGGGTCGTATTGAGCGCGGCGGCCGAGTGGCTGATGTTGCGCGTCTGGGCCAGGCTCAGCAGCATGCGCAGGTTGCGCAGGCGCAGTCGGTGCGTCCAGTCCATCGTCTCACCCAAGGTATATTCGTTTATGTATGGATGATACGATAAAGTCATTTTGAAAAGCATGGCATGACGCGCAAACTCCGGATCAGAGCCACCGTGCCTTGAATGCGGGGCCGCCGTGGTCGGCGATTCGCTGCCCCGGTCCCGATCCGGAGACTGCCATGTCCGCTTCCCAGCCCTCGGCCGAGCGTGCCGAGTACTACGACAGCATTGCTCGCAAGCATCTCGCGCCCCTCTGGGAATCGCTGCATTCGCTGGTCCCCCGTCAGCCGGCGCCACGTTGCCTGCCCGCGTTCTGGAAATACGACGACCTGCGCGCCGACGTGATGAAGTCGGGTTCGCTGATCTCGGCCGAGGAGGCCGTGCGCCGCGTGCTGATCCTGGAGAATCCCGGCCTCACCGGTCAGGCCAGCATCACGCAGACGCTCTATGCGGGCCTGCAACTGATCCTGCCGGGCGAGGTCGCCCCGAGCCACCGCCACACCCAGTCCGCGCTGCGCTTCATCGTCGAAGGCAAGGGCGCCTACACGGCGGTGGATGGCGAGCGCACCACCATGCACCCCGGCGACTTCATCATCACGCCCTCCTGGACCTGGCACGATCACGGCAATCCCACCGAGGCCGATGGCGGCGAGCCCGTCATCTGGCTGGACGGCCTGGACATCCCCCTGATCCGCAGCCTGGATGCGGGCTTCGCCGAGAACTACCCGCAGGCCGTGCAGCCGGTCACCCGCAACGAGGGCGACAGCTTCGCGCGCTTTGGTTACAACATGCTGCCGGTGCGCCACCAGGCGAGCCGCGCATCGTCCCCCATCTTCAACTACCCCTATGTGCGCAGCCGCGAAGCGCTCGACCAGCTCGCGCGTCACGGCGAACTCGACGCCTGGGACGGCGTGAAGCTGCGCTACGTCAATCCCGCCACCGGCGGCTGGCCGATGCCCACCATGGCCACCTTCATGCAGCTGCTGCCCAAGGGTTTCCAGGGGCGGCCGCACCGCAGCACGGATGGCACCATCTTCAGCGTCGTCGAAGGCACGGGGGTGGCTCGGGTCGGCGAACAGTCCTTCCATTTCGGCCCGCGCGACATCTTCGTCGTCCCGCCGTGGGCCCCGCTCGAATTGGGCGCCATGGAAGATGCGGTGCTGTTCAGCTACTCTGACCGGCCGGTGCAAGCCGCACTCAACCTGTTGCGCGAAGAGCGCCTGTAATCGACTTTCTGAAAGGACTTCCATGAGCTACGTCTTCCAGCCCGCCCCTCCCGTGGGCGTTCCCGTCGTCGGCAGCGACGCCCAGTTCCCCGTGCGCCGTGTCTACTGCGTGGGCCGCAACTACGCGGCGCATGCGCGCGAAATGGGCTTCGATCCCGATCGCGAACCGCCGTTCTTCTTCTGCAAGCCCGCCGATGCCGTCGTACCCGTGGCCGAAGGCAGCACGCTGGATCTCGCCTATCCGAGCCAGACGTCCAATCTGCATTACGAGATCGAACTCGTCGTGGCGATCGGCAAGGGCGGCTTCGAGATCGAACAGGACAAGGCCCTGGAACACGTCTTCGGCTATGCCGTGGGCCTGGACATGACCCGCCGCGATCTGCAGATCCAGATGCGCGAAGTCGGCCGTCCGTGGGAACTCGGCAAGGCCTTCGACCAGAGCGCGCCCATTGGCCCGATCTACCCGGCCGCGCAGACGGGCCAGCTCGATGACGCCGAGATCTTCCTGAAGGTCAATGGTGCCGACAAACAGCGCAGCACCACCAAGGCCCTGATTTGGTCGGTGGCCGAGACCATCGCCTACCTGTCGAAGTACTTCCGCCTGGAAGCCGGCGACCTCATCTATACCGGCACCCCGGAAGGCGTCGGCGCCGTCAAGCCGGGCGATCTGATGGAAGGCGGCGTGGCCGGCCTCGGCGGTCTGTCCGTCAAGATGAAGTAAGCCGGTGGCTACCATGAAACTGCACAGTTTCTTCAACAGCTCGACCTCGTACCGGGTCCGTATCGCGCTTGCGATCAAGGGTCTGCCGTACGAGTACGTGCCGGTGGATATCCGCAAGCTCGCGCACCGCACGCCCGAGTTCATCGACCTGAATCCCTCGGCCAACGTGCCGCTGCTGGAGGATGGCGAGGTGCGCCTGGGCCAGTCGCTCGCGATCATCGACTACCTCGATGCCGCGTACCCGGGCGTCAAGCTCATCCCGGCCGATCCCGCGCTGCGGGCCCGCGTCCTGGAAGTGTCCTACGCGATCTCGTGCGACATCCACCCCGTCAACAACCTGCGCATCCTGCGCTATCTGGTCAATGACCTCGGCGTGAGCGACGAGGCCAAGAACGGCTGGTATGCCCACTGGATCGCCGAGGGGCTGGCCGCGGTCGAGCGTCTGCTCGAGCGCCATGGCAGCGGGCCGTATTGCTTTGGCGAAGCACCGTCACTGGCCGATTGCTGCCTGGTGCCGCAGGTGGCCAATGCGATGCGCATGAAGTGCGACGTCTCGGCCTTCCCGCGCGTGATGGCGGTGTATCGCCATTGCGAAGGCCAGCCTGCCTTCCAGAAGGCGGCGCCGTCGGCCCAGCCCGACTACGCCTGACGCCGAGGATCGCCATGTCTGATACGACGGGTCGCGAGCCCGATACCCGTGGCCAGCCGCTGCGAGCCTACATCGACCCGGCGTATCAGCCGTTGTGCGACACGTTGGCCCAGGTGCGGGCCAACATCGATCGTCTGGATGACGAGATCGTGCGCCTGATGGCAGAGCGCGCGATGTACGTGAAGGATGCGGCGCGCTTCAAGGCCGACGCCTTCCAGGTGAGCGCGCCGGCCCGTCAGGCCGAGGTGTTCGCCAAGGTGCAGGCCCTGGCCGCCCGCCACGACCGCGGCTTCGAGAATTTCGAAGGCGTCGTCGATGCCACCTACCGCTGCATGGTGGCGGCGTTCATTGCCAATGAGCAGCTGTATTTCAAGAACATGAAAAGGTTAGGAGACACCGAATGAGTCAGTCGTCGAGCAAGTCGCTGTGGCGTCGCAGCCTGGGCGCCATCGTGATGGTGGCGCTTCCTCTGAGCGGTGCCATCGCGCAGGCGTGGCCCAGCCAGCCGTTCAAGCTGGTGGTGCCCTTCGGTCCGGGTTCCAGCCCCGACCAGGTCGCTCGCATCGTCGGTGAGAAGGCCGCGAGCCTGCTCGGCCAGACCGTGGTGGTGGAGAACCGCCCCGGGGCCAGCGGCAACATCGGCACCTATGCCATCGCCTCGGCCAAGCCGGATGGCTACACCTTCGGCGTGTCGATCACCGGCCCGCTGGTGAACAACACACTGCTCTTCAGCAACCTGCCCTACGATCCGAAGAAGGATCTCGTGCCGCTCACGCTGGCGGTGCACCAGCCCAACGTGCTGGTCGTGCCGGCCAAGTCGGGCATCAATGACATCAATCAGCTGCTCGAGGCCCTGAAGAAGAGCAACGACAGCTACAACTTCCCGTCCCCGGGTGCCGGCACCGTCTCGCATCTGGCCGTGGAGCTGCTCCTGCAGCGCATCGGCGCCAAGGCCGTCCACGTGCCCTATCCGTCTTCGCCTGCGGCGCTCACCTCGGTGCTCTCCGGCGACACGCAGTTCGCGGCCCTGCCGCCCATTGCCGTGATGCCCATGGTCAAGGATGGCCGCCTGAAGGCGCTGGCCGTCACGTCCTCGCAGCGCTCGGCCCAGTTGCCGGACATCCCGACCCTCGCCGAAGTCGGCGTGCCCGGCATCGAGGGCTCGGCCTGGATCGGGTTCGTGGCGCCCGCCGGCCTGGACGCCGACGTGCAGAAGAAGCTCTCAGACGCGCTCATCGCCGCCGTGAAGGACCCGGAGGTCGCCCGCCGCCTTCAGGGCCAATTCATGGATCCGGTCGGCAGCACGCCCGCCGAGTTCGCCGCCTACATGGACGAAGAGCTGGGCCGCTGGCAGCCGCTCATCAAGTCGCTGAACATCCAGGTGCAATAAGCCGTCCGGCCGCGGCGAGTCTTGTTCCGCGGCCTGTATCAATTGCCGTGGCGTGCGCAGCCGTGGCCTGCAGCATCCGGCAGGCCGTGGCGTCCTCGCCCACGGACTGCCTCCTCGGCCGGGCCGCGTGCCCCGCCTCGAACGTCAAGGAATACGTCATGCCTACTCCCTCGGATCAACCTTCGGTCATCGTCGTCGGCGGAGGGATCGGTGGCTTGGCCGCGGCGCTCGCCTTGGCACGCCAGGGCGTGGCGGTCGAGCTGCTGGAACAGGCGGCGACCATCGGCGAGATCGGCGCGGGCATCCAGCTGGGCGCCAACGCCTACGCGGCGCTCGATGCGTTAGGTGTCGGCGAGGCCGCGCGCAACCGGTCGGTGTTCACCGATCGCCTCCTGCTCATGGATGCCGTGGACGCCACCGAAGTGGCGCGGGTGGAAGTGGGCGATGCGTTCCGCGCCCGCTTCGGCAACCCGTACGGCGTGATCCACCGGGCCGACATTCACCTCTCCATTCTCGAAGCGGTCGAGAAGCATCCTCGAATCCAGTTCCGCACCTCCACCGTGGTCAAGGGCTACGTGCGGGATGGCCGCCACGTGGAAGTCATCGACACCCAGGGCAACCGCTATCGCGCCGATGCGCTCATCGGTGCGGATGGCGTGAAGTCGGCCATTCGCCAGCAGCTGATTGGCGATCCCGTGCGCGTCACCGGCCACGTCGTCTATCGTGCCGTGGTGGACGTCGAGAACATGCCCGAGGAGCTGCAGATCAATGCGCCCGTGGTGTGGGCAGGCCCCCACTGTCACCTGGTGCACTATCCCTTGCGCGGCGGCCAGCAGTACAACCTCGTCGTCACCTTCCACAGCCGCGAGAAGGAAGAATGGGGCGTGCGCGAAGGCAGCAAGGAAGAGGTCCTGTCCTACTTCCAGGGTGTGCATCCCCGCCCGCACCAGATGCTGCATCGGCCCACTTCCTGGAAGCGCTGGGCCACGGCCGATCGCGAGCCGGTCGACCACTGGAGCGAAGGCAACGTCACCGTGCTGGGCGATGCCGCCCACCCCATGACGCAGTACATGGCCCAGGGCGCCTGCATGGCGCTCGAGGATGCCGTCACCCTGGGCGAAGCCGTGCGCGTGGCGCAGGGCGACTTCGTCGAGGCCTTCCGGCGCTACGAAGCCGCGCGCATCCCCCGCACCGCCCGCGTCGTGTGGTCCACGCGCGAAATGGGCCGCATCTACCACGCCGCCGGCGTGGAGCGCCTCGTGCGCAACCAGCTGTGGGCGGGCCGCACGCAGGACAAGTTCTACGATGCCCTGCAGTGGCTGTACGGCTGGAAGGTGGAGAACTGCCTGGGCGTGCCGCAGGCGGGGTGATGCGCCCCGGCTCGAGTGGCCGGGCGCCCCGGGAGTAACATGTCGGGTTGGTGATACGACAGGCGGTCATGGTGGACGGGCAAGCAGGCAGTAGACGGTGGGCGGCGTTGAGCCCCGCCCTCATGGCAGCGCTCGTCGTCCTCAACCTCTGGCACCTGCTCGGTGGGCCACGCTGGCTCTTCTGGGGCATTGCGTTCGCGGCCGGGGCGTTCGTCTGGGCCGAGCGCGATGCCGTGCCACGCGGCATCCGGCGAGTGGCCCTGGTGCTCACGGCCATTGCCATCGTCGTCTGGCCGCTGGGCGGCGCGGGGCTGCACAGTCTGGAGCGCGGGCTCTACATCGGCGCCATGATTTCCTCGGTGATGGCCTGCGTGTCGCTGCTCGCCCGCGCGGCCCGCCACAGCCCGGCGCTGGGCACGCTCTCGGATCACCTGCTGCAGCAGGGCTATCGCCGGCGCTACGTGCTGCTCGCGGTGGCGGGGCAGGTGCTGCCCTGCATGCTGGGCTTTGCGGGCGTCCACCTGCTGCTGGGGGTGGCCCAGCGCGGGGCCCATGCCAACGAGGCGCAGCGCCTGGCGATGTTCACGGTGGTGAGCCGCAGCTTCTCGTCGGCCACGCTGTGGAGCCCCACCTTCGGCAACATGGTGATTCTGTTGGCTCTGTATCCGCAGCTGCGCTGGGGCCAGGTGCTGCCCGTCGGTCTGGCGCTGGCTGCGTCCATCATTGTCCTGAGCATGGTGGTGGATCGTCGCCTGTTGCGCGCGGCCGGCCCGGACGCGCCGCCCCCGCCGGCACCACCCGGCGTGTTACGGGCGTCGGCGGTGTTTCTCCTCGCCATGGTGGTGTTCTTCATCGCGGTGATGTGCCTCGCAGGATGGCTCCATCTGCCCGTCTCGGCAGGCATCTCGATGCTGGCTCCCCTGGTGGCGCTCGGCCTGCACTACCGCTTCGCCGGGGCTGGCCGCACCCCGAAGCTGGCCGCGCGCCGCGTGCTGGCCGATGCGCGCGATCTGCGGATCTTCGCCCCGGAAGTGCTCCTCTTCATGGCGGCGGGCTGCGGTGGCACCGTGATCGCCGACACCATTCCGCGCGAGTGGATCGGCGCGGTGGCCGGCATGATGGCAGGCTATGCGTTGCCGGCCATCCTGGCGCTGATCGCCAGCATCATGACGCTATCGCTCGTGGGCGTGCATCCCGTGCTCTCGGCTGTCCTGCTCGCGTCGACATTCAGCCCGGCGGCGCTGAATCTGCCACCGCTCATCCATGTCTGCACCTTGCTCACCGGCTGGTGCCTCGCCACGATCGTGGCGCCGTTCTCAATGACGAACATGACGGCGAGCCGCTATGCGGGCATCGGCCTTGTGGAGTACGGCATCCGGCAGAACGGCCGCTTCGCGGCCGTGTCCGCCCTGGTGCTGGTCTGCGTCCTGGCCGCCATGGCCGCGGTGGTGCGGTAGGGCGGCACGGCGCTCAGCCGATCGGCTGGCCCTCGTCGCCTGGCAGGCCGAGGAAGGCACCGTTTGCCTGCAACGTGGCTTGCAGCAGGGCCACGTCGACGTCGCGCACACGCTGACCATGACGCAAGGCCTGCGCGGCCGCGGTACCTGCCGCTTCGCCCATGACGAAGCAGGCGCCCGTCACACGCGCCGCCGATTGGCCCATGTGCGTCATCGAGGCGCAACGCCCGGCCACGAGCAGGTTGTCCACGCGTTGCGGCAGGATCATGCGCAGCGGCAGCTGGTTGTAGCCGCGCACGTTCGGCACGTCGGCAAACTTGAACACCACGTTGCCGGCAACGTGCGCTTCGATCGGCCAGCCGTTCACGCCGATGGTGTCGGCAAAGTCCACGCAGCCGAGCACGTCGTCTTCCGTGAGCTGGTACTCGCCTACCACGCGGCGCGTCTCGCGGATCCCCACCTGCGGCGCGATCTCGAGCAGATAGGATTGCTCGAAGCCCGGCGCGTAGGCACGCAGGAACTGATAGAAGTCCGCGATCTGCCGACGCCCCTGCAGCTCACCGGCTGACAGTTGCCAGGCATCGGTGCCGTCGATCGCCGAGCCATCGGCGTTGCTGAGCTGCGTGACATTGGCCCGCCATTCGGCCGGGTTCTTCTGCGGACGGATGATGGGTGTCTTGCGCGCGAAGCGGTGGCCTTCGGCCTCGGCCTTCTCCATCCATGCGCCGAAGTGGTTCCACGCATCGCCTGCGCGCGCGGCGTCCACGCCGTTCACGCGAAACATCGTCGAGGGATAGAGCATGCCGCCGTCGCCATCGCCCTTCTCGAACGGGGCTCCCGCGGCTGCCGCGAGGTCGCCATCGCCCGAGGCATCGATGAAGATCCGGCCGAGCACGGCGTGCCGACCTGACTTGGTTTCGACGAAGAGGGCGCGGATGCGGGCCTCGTCGTCCATCTGCACGCCCACCGCATAGGCATGGAAGAGGATCTGCGCGCCGCTGTCGACGACGAGCGTATCGGCAGCGAGCTTGTAGGCCGCCGTGTCGTAGGCCTGCGCGGCGATCTTGCCGCCGAAGAGAATGTGGGGCGTGGCCAGGCCGCCCAGGGCGCCGATGCGGTCCACCAGCTCACCGCCGACGCCCGCCACCACGCGCTGATGGCTGCCGAACACATTGGCGTGAAGACCGCAGAAGTTGGTGACGCCGGCCGCCGTGCCCATGCCGCCCATGAAGCCGTAGCGCTCGATCATGAGCGTGCGGCAACCTGCGCGCGCCGCCGCCACCGCAGCACTCATCCCGGCGGGCCCCCGCCCAGCACGACGACGTCGAACTCGCCCAATACCGGCGTGTCGCGGGGCGGTTCCTGAACGATGGCAGTCGTGGACATTCTGAACTCCGTAGTTTTCGTAGCAACGATCAAGAACGATCTTGCATTGTTCGCAAATCAGAGCATATTAGCTGCGAGAATCCGCGAGATTTCCGCTATATTGGCAGAGCAGTTTTCGCGTGTTACCAATGTTGCAGGCGACACATCCTCTCATTTCTCATGGATACTCTGCTCAATCTACGGGCCTTCATGACGACCGCGCGCGAGGGCAATTTCTCCCGCGCCGCACGGCAGCTCAACACGGTGCCCTCGGTCGTTTCCAAGCGAATTGCGCAGCTGGAATGGGAACTCGGCGCGCCTTTGTTCGAGCGCAGCACGCGCAAGATGATCCTCACGGATCAGGGCCGGCGGCTGCAGTCGCGTGCCGGCACGTTGCTCTCGCAGTTCGATGAGCTCGCGGGCTCGCTGAGCGGCGAGGCCGGTAGCCTGCAAGGGGGTATCCGGCTCAAGATCCCCACCTCCGTGGCCGTGGCTTTCCTTGGTGGCATGCTGGCCGAGTTCCAGTCGCGACACGAACGCGTGACGCTGGACGTGCTGCTCGTGGACCGGCCCGTGAACCCCGTCGAAGAGCGCGTCGACATCGCCATTGCCGGGCGAGACGCCACCTACGAAGGGGTCACTGACATTGCCCTCTGCCCGCTGCGCCAGGTCATCTGTGCGTCGCCCGCCTACGTGCGGCAACGCGGCGCGCCCACGCATCCACGCGAGCTGGCCGATCATGACTGCCTCATCTTCGCGCCATCGGGCACGACCTGGCACTTCGACGGCGCGCAAGGCCCGGTGAGCGTCGAGGTGCAGCCGCGCCTGCTCGCCAACGACAACTACATGCTGCTGTCCAGCGCCCGCGCAGGCAACGGCATCGCCATCCTGCCGACCTATCTGGCGCGGCAGGCGATCGATTACGGCATGCTCGTGCCGCTCATGCGTACGCATCCGTTGCGCGAGCGTTGGCTCAAGGCACTGGTGCCTTCGCACCGGGTGGGCGTGCCGCGCATCCAGGCGGTGATCAGCTGGATCCAGAAGGAGCTGGGCGACGTACCGCCCTGGGATCGCTAGTCAGAACACGCCGGGCGCGCCTGCCTTGGCGCCGCCCGGCAGCAGAATTATTCCGGTCGCGCCGGCGGCAGCGCGGATTCCTGCGGGTCGAAGCCCTGGCCCCGCAGCCAGTCGCGCAGGGCCAGGCCGGTTGCCGCGGGCCAGTACTTGGCGCGGTCCATGCGCACATAGCGCCACTCGGCCAGCTCTTCGTTGAGCACCACCTCGCCTTCGGCCTTCACGTGGTAGGCGATGATGAGCTGGTTCATCCGTTCGAACGGGTAGTGACCGATGAAGGTGGGCGGCTGCACGGCGCGCAGCCCAAGCTCTTCCTCCACCTCGCGCAACACGGCCTCGGCCGGGTCTTCGTGGCGCTCCAGAAAGCCCGTCACCAGCGCGAAGCGGCCCGGGGCCCAGGCCGCATTGCGCGCGAGGATCAGCCCGCCGTCATACTCCACGACGGCGGCCACCACCGGCGTCGGATTGTCCCAGTGGATGTAGCCGCAGCCATCCTCGCGGCAGACGCCACGGGCAAAGCCGCCGTGGTCCTCTTGCTGTAGCTCGCCCGCGCAGTGCGGACAGAATCGAAAGCCAGTCATTGTCGTTATCGGGCATGTCTCGGACAGGCCACTATACGCTGCTGGCACGCAGGCCGGCAGGCGTCAGGCGGCGTGGCAGCCGCCTAGCGTTGCCTCACATCCGCGGTTGCCCGTTGGAGGCGGACAGACCGCCGTCCACGGGCATGTTGATGCCGGTGACGAAGCCGGCATCGGCGCTGGCGAGGAAGGCCACGACGGATGCGATCTCGGACGCCTCGGCGGGCCGCCCCATCGGGATGCGTTCGGCAAAGCGCGCGAGCACATCCTGGTCGTCCTGCATGTCCTCGGTCATCGGCGTCAGGGTGAAGCTTGGGCACACCGCGTTGACGCGCACCCCGTCCAGCGCATGGTCCATCGCCATGGCGCGCGTCAGGTTCACGACGGCGCCCTTGGAGGCGTTGTAGGCCAGCATGCCCCAGTCGCCGCCCAGACCGGACACGGATGCCACGTTGACGATGCAGCCGCGCCGCGTCTTGAGGTAGGGCAGGGCTGCGCGACAGGTGTGGAAGATCCCATCGACGTTGGTCGCGAAGATGCGGTGCCACTCGTCCGGCGCGGTTTCCGTGACTGAGCCTTCCGTGGCCACGCCAGCCGCATTCACCAGGACGTCTAGTCCGCCACCCTGGGCGACGGCGAAGTCGATGAGCGCGTCGACATCGGCGCGCACCGACACGTCGGTGACTTTCACCAGACCTTGATGGCGGATCGGCAGGCTGTCGGCCACCCGCTGCAGCTTGTCGGCATGGCGTCCTGCCAGGATGATGGATGCGCCTTCGTCAGCCAGGCGACGCACGACGGCCTCGCCAATGCCGGAGCCGGCGCCCGTGACCACTGCGACCTTCCCCTCGAAACGCTTCATGGTTGCTTCTCCTGGAAACCCGGCGTCGCCGGGGCGAGCACTACGCGGCGTCGTTGCGCGCCGCTTGGACGGGCGCAGGGCCCGGAACGGGAGAGGCTGCTGGACGGGCACTGCCGTCCAGCAAGCCCTTCAAGAAATCGATCGGCATCGGGAACACGATGGTCGAGGACCGGTCGTTGGCGATGTCGTTGAGGGTCGACAGGTAGCGCAGCTGCATGGCGGCCGGCTCCTTCGAGAGCATCGTGGCAGCCTCGACCAGACGTTCAGCGGCCTGCTGTTCGCCCTCGGCATTGATGATGCGCGCGCGGCGGTTACGCTCGGCTTCGGCCTGGCGTGCGATGGCGCGCACCATGCTCTCGTCGATGTCCACGTGCTTGATCTCGACGTTGGCCACCTTGATGCCCCAGGCGTCCGTCTGGGCATCCAGGATGCCGCGCAGATCGTCGTTGAGCTTGTCGCGCTCGGAGAGCATCTCGTCCAGGTCGTGCTTGCCCAGCACCGAGCGCAGCGTCGTCTGGGCGAGCTGGCTCGTGGCCTCCATGAAGTTCTCGACGGCGATCACGGCCTTGTCGGCGTCCACGACGCGAAAGTACAGCACCGCATTGACCTTGACGGACACGTTGTCGCGCGATATCACGTCCTGGCTGGGCACGTCGAGCACCAGCGTGCGCAGGTCCACGCGCACCATCTGCTGGACGAACGGCACCAGCAGGATCAGGCCTGGGCCCTTGACCCCGGAGAAGCGGCCCAGCGTGAACACCACGCCGCGCTCGTACTCGCGCAGCACGCGAATCGCGCTCGCCAGAATGCCGCCGAGAATGACGAGAATGGCGACGTAGGGGATGAATGCCATGGAGAACTCCTCAGGTAGGCGGGTTCAGGGGTTCGACGACGATCGTCAGTCCGTCCCGCGCCGTGATGCGCACGCGCTGGCCGACCGCGAGCGGGCCGGCAGCACGGGCTTGCCAGGTTTCGCCTTGGGCGTGCACCTGGCCGTGCAGACCCGACCAGCGCAGCACCTCCCCCGTATCCTGTAGGAGGGCTTCGTCACCGGTCACCACGCGCCGGCGGTGCGCGCGCATCACCGCGGCCAGCACCACCGCCAGGAGCACCAGGCTCGCGAGCGACGCCAGCACGATGACGGGCGTGGCGAGCGTGAAGCCGGCGATGTCGCCGTCGAAGAGCAGGACGGAACCGACGGCAAAGACGGCCAGACCCGCGACGCCCAGCAACCCGAAGGTGGCCGTGAACGCTTCGGCCACCATGAGCGCCACGCCCAGGAGCAGAAGGCCGGCGCCGGCAAAGGTGATGGGCAGCATGTTGAGCGCGAAGAGGGCGGTGAGCAGGGCGACGCCGCCCAGCACGCCGGGAAAGATGGCGCCGGGGCTCATCACCTCGAAGATGATGCCGTAGATGCCGATCAGCAGCAGGATGTAGGCCAGGTTTGGGTTGGTGACCGCGGCCAGCAGGCGAGTACGCCAATCCGGCGCGTGCACCTCGACGGTGACGCCGGCGGTCTGCAGCGTGACCTCACGCTCGCCCAGACGCACGGTGCGCCCGTCGGCCTGCTTGAGCAGGCTGGCGGTGTCGGTAGCGACGATCTCGACGACACCTTGGGACAACGCCTCGGCAGACGGCAGGCTCGCGGCGTCGCGCACGGCAGATTCTGCCCAGTCGGCGTTGCGGCCGTGCAGGTCGGCCAGGCTGCGCAGGTAGGCCACGGCGTCGTTTACTGCCTTGTCGTGCGAAGCATCGCTCACCGGTGGCGTACGGGCGGGCTCCTCACCCTCGCCGGGCTTTGGCGCAGGTTCTTCGGGGGCGCCCCCCATGGAAACCGGCGTGGCTGCCCCCACGTTGGTGCCGGGCGCCATCGCAGCCAGGTGCGTGGCATACAGGATGAAGGCGCCCGCGCTCGCCGCCTGAGCGCCGCCGGGCGCCACGTAGCCGATGACCGGCATGGGCGCGCCGAGAATGGCGCGGTTGATGTCGCGCATCGAACTCACCAGCCCGCCCGGGGTGTCGATGCGCAGGATCACGAAGGGCGCATCGGCCTCGGCCGCCTGCGCCAACCCGCGCTCGACGTACTCGGTGGCAGCGGGCCCGATGGCACCCGTCAATTCGAGCTGGATGGCGATGGGGGCGGCGGGGTCCGGCGTGGATTGCGCGCGTGCAAGCCCGCTGACCAGCAGCAGGACCAGCAAACCTAGCCACAGGCAGGCCATGGGCGTGCGCTGGAGCAGGGGGACGTGACACGGTGTCTGCGGCATGCGGGAGCGCGCGCCTCGAAAAGCGTGGACGGGACTCGTGTTCCCAGCAAGCCGTGTACCGGCTAGCTGGCACGGTCAAGGAGAGGTAGGGTTGCCCCGGCACCGCCGGGTCTGGACTGAGGCACAATAGATCGTCATGCCCACTGCATCTTCTTCGTCGCCCGGATTGGCCCCTGCGCAGATCCGGCAGTTCGTCCGCGACGGTTACGTCAAGCTCGACCATGCATTCGACGCGTCACTCGCGGCGGCGGCGCGCGCGCGGCTGTGGGCGGACGCTGGCGCCGATCCTGAGGATCCCGCGACGTGGACCCGTCCGGTGGTCCGACTCGGGTGGTACGCGGACGGCCCGTTCGCCGAGGCGGCCAACACGCCGCTGTTGCACCGGGCCTTCGATCAACTGGTGGGTGAGTCGGCGTGGCTGCCCCGCGACAGCCTGGGCACCTTTCCGGTGCGCTTTCCGTCGCGTGAGGACCCGGGCGACGCCGGCTGGCACATCGATCCCGGTTTCGGCATGGAGGCGGCGCCCGAGGATTTCCTGGCGTGGCGCACCAATATCCATACCCAGGGCCGCGCGTTGCTGATGCTGTTCCTCTTTTCCGACGTGGGCCGTCACGACGCTCCCACCCGGCTACGGGTGGGTTCGCACCGTACCATGGCTCGCCGCCTGCATCCGGCGGGCGAGGCGGGGCTGGCCTTGCGCGATCTCGTCGGCACGGGCCTGCTGCCCGAAGGGCCCGTGCGGGACGTCCAGGCCACCGGCATGGCCGGGACGGTCTATCTGTGCCATCCCTTCCTGGTCCATGCGGCACAGCCGCATCGCGGCACGCGGCCGCGCTTCCTGGCGCAGCCGCCGTTGTTGCCGGCGGCTCCCCTGCACGAGGTCGCACCGGATTCCCCCGTGCTCACGGCCATCCGCGAGGCGCTGGCCGAGCCTCCTCCGCAACGTCGCGTGCGGCCTGTCTTCCTTCGTTGATCCCTTTCCTGGAGCCCGTCTTCCCATGCATTTCACCCGCATGCTCGTCACCGCCAGCGTCGCTCTGCTCACCGCGTGCTCAAGTATTGGTCAGAAGCCCTCGTTCGAGGCCAAGGAGCAGGCCGCCAAGGCTCGCCACGAGGCCATCCTCGACAAGGCGCCGCACCCCAATCTGGTCGGTACGGACGAATGGTATGCGTGGGTCGATGCTGCCGCCGGCATCACGGACCCCGAAGGCCATGGTCCGGACTACGGCTCGGCCGAGTGGAACCGCGCCGTGCAGCACAAGGTCATGGGTTTCGAAGCCGACGAGTCGATTGTGTTCGACAAGAACTGGCAGCGCCGGGTGGACCGCGCCATCCGCGAGGACCGCAGCATCTTCAAGGTGTTCTGAGGCGAATCGAGCCACGGCGCGGCACGCGTGCGGCCGGTGTCGCCGGCTGGCGGCCCTGGCCGCACCTTCAGTTCGTGGCCGCCGCGCCGTGACCCAGCCCCAGATAGATGTCGATCACGCGCGGATCCTGGGCCACGTCCTTCGCAGGCCCTTCGAGCGTGACGCGACCGGTCTCCAGTACGTAGGCGTAGTCGGCTACCTGCAGGGCCGCGCGCGCATTCTGCTCCACGAGCAGGATGGACACGCCCATCTCGCGCAGGCGCGCCACGATGCGGAACACCTCCCGCACGATGCGTGGTGCCAGCCCCAGGCTGGGCTCGTCCAGCATCAGGAGGCGCGGCTTGGCCATCAGGGCGCGGCCCACGGCCAGCATCTGGCGCTCGCCGCCCGACAGCGTGCCCGCAAGCTGACCGCTGCGCTCGCGCAGGCGAGGAAAGAGCTCATACACCTCGGCCAGCGTCTGATCCTGGTCGCGCAAGCCCGTGCGGTAGCGGTGAAAGGCGCCCAGCATCAGGTTGTCTTGTACCGTCATTTCCGAGAACAGCTCGCGCTTTTCGGGCACCAGATTCATGCCCGCCGCCACGCAATCCTCGATCTCGCGGCCGATGAGCGATTGGCCAGCCAGCACGATGTCGCCGCGGGCGGGCAGCACGGCCATGATGGCCGAGAGCAGCGTCGTCTTGCCTGCGCCGTTCGGGCCGATCACAGTCACGATCTGCCCCTGGCCCACCCGCACGCTGACGCCGCTCACGGCCTCGACTTTGTCGTAGGCCACGTGCAGGTCGCGCACGTCCAGCAGCGCGGGGGCGGCAGCCGCATCCGCCGTGGGCTGCACAGGGGCGGCCATGCGCGCACCCGACGTGTTCTCAGAATGTGCGCTCATTCGTCCGTCCCTCCCAGATAGGCTTCCAGCACCGCTGGGTTGCGCTGGATCTCTGCCGGCAACCCTTCCGCGATCTTCTCGCCGAAGTCCATCACCACCACGCGATCGACCAGGCCCATGACGAAGTCCATGTCGTGCTCGACCAGCAGGATGGCCAGGCCCTCGGCGCGCAGCTGCGACAGCAGGGCGGCGAGCTCCTTCTTCTCCTGGTAGCGCAGGCCGGCGGCGGGCTCGTCCAGGAGCAGCACGCACGGGTCCGACGCCAGCGCGCGGGCGATCTCGAGAATGCGTTGCTGGCCCAACGCCAGTGAGCCGGCCTCCTCCATCAGGTGGCGGCCCAGGCCGACGCGCTCGACCTGGCGCGCGGCTTCGGCCAGAAGGCGTGCCTCCTCGGCTCGGTCCAGCCGCCAGGCGGCCGGCAGCACGCCCCGCTGGCCCCGCAGATGGGCGCCGATGGCGACGTTCTCCAGCACGGACATGCGGTTGAGCAGGCGCACGTGCTGGAAGGTGCGCGACAGTCCCAGGCGCGCCACCTGGCGGGCATCCTGGCCCGTGACGTCGTGCCCGCGGAATCGCACCTGCCCGGAGGTGGGCACGTCCACGCCCGAGATCTGGTTGAAGAGCGTGCTCTTGCCCGCGCCGTTGGGGCCGATCAGGGCCAGGATCTCACCCGCGCGAACCTCCAGGTTCACGGCGCGATTGGCGATGAGCCCGCCGAAGGCCCGCGTCACGTCCACCGCCTGCAGCACCACCTCGCCGCGCGTCGGCTGTTCGCGACGCGGCAGCGGCTCGGCCGTGGTGTCCACGGTGCGCGCGGGCTTGCGCACGGGTACATACTTGGCCAGCAAGGGCCAGATGCCGCCGCGGGCGCGATGCAGCAGGTAGACCATGCCGAAGCCGAAGACGATGATCTCGAAATTGCCCGTCTGGCCCAGCAGGCGAGGCATCCAGTCCTGCAGCCACTGCTTGAGCACGGTGAACACGCCCGCGCCCACCACGGCGCCCCAGACGTGGCCTGCGCCGCCGATCACCGTCATGAAGAGGTATTCGATCCCCATGTGCAGACCGAAGGGGTTCGGATTCACGAAGCGCTGCATGTGGGCATAGAGCCAGCCCGAGGCGCAGGCCTGCAGCGCCGCGATGAGAAAGATCACCATGCGCGCGCGCGCCGTGTCCACGCCCATGGATTCGGCCATCACCCGGCCGCCCTTCAACGCGCGGATGGCCCGGCCTTCGCGCGAATCCAGCAGGTTGCGCGTCGTCCAGATGCCCACCAGCAGGAAGGCCCAGATGAGGTAGTAGATCTGGTCGCCACGCGCGAGCGTCACGCCCACGAGGTTGATGGCCGGGATGTCCGGGATGCCGCTGTGCCCGCCCAGGCCCGGCACGGAACCGAAGGCGAAGTACAGCGACAGGCCCCAGGCGATGGTGCCCAGGGGCAGGAAGTGCCCGGAAAGCTTCAGGGTGATCGCGCCCAGCAGCCACGCCACGGCCAGCGTGATGAGCATGCCCGCGATCAGCGTGAGCCAGGGCGAAGCGCCGAGCCAGGCCAGCCACGCGGGCAGCAGCTCGCCCTGGGTGGTGAGGATGGCCGTGGTGTAGGCACCCAGGCCCACGAAGGCGGCCTGCCCGAAGCTGGTGAGGCCGCCCACGCCGGTGAGTAGCACCAGCCCGATGGCGACCAGCGCGTACAGGCCGATGTAGTTGAGCAGCGTGACGTAGAAGGGCGGCAGCACCAGCGGGCCCACGGCGAGCAGGGCCAGGAAGAGGACGACGAGGCGGTTCGGGGTCATTCGTCTTCTTCCTCGACGTGGTGGCTCTTCAGGGAGCGCCACAGCAATACCGGGATGATCAGGGTGAACACGATGATCTCCTTGTAGGCGCTCGCCCAGAAGGAGGAGAAGGCTTCGATCAGGCCGACGAGGATGGCGCCGGCGGCCGCGAGCGGATAGCTCACGAGCCCGCCGATGATGGCCCCCACGAAGCCCTTCAGGCTCACCATGAACCCCGAGTCGAAGTAGAGCGTGGTGATGGGCGCGATGAGGATGCCGGACAGCGTGCCGATGAAGGCTGCGAGAAAGAACGTGGCCTTGCCGGCGAACACGGGCGAGATTCCCATCAGGCGCGCGCCCAGGCGATTGAAGGCCGCGGCGCGCAAGGCCTTGCCGTAGAGCGAACGCTCGAAGAACACGTACAGCGCCACGATCAGCAGCACGGACACCAGCACCACCCAGATTGCCTGGCTGTTGATCTGGATCGGCCCGAGCGGAAAGCTCGCGTCGCTGAAGGGGGCGGTGCGCGCACCCTGCGGGCCGAAGGCGAGCAGGCCCAGCCCGACCAGGGCCAGGTGCACCGCGATCGAGATGATGAGCAGCACCAGCACCGAGGCGCCGGCCACGGGCTGATAGAAAAGTCGGTACAACTGCGGTCCCATGGGCACGAGCAGGGCGAGCGTGAGCAGCGCCTGCACCACCATGGGCAGATCCGCCAGGGGCAGGCGATAGAAGAGGGCCGCCAGGATCAGCGGGTAGATCAGGGCCACGCCCATCCGCCATGCCGGGCGCTTGCGCGCCGTGCCGTGGCGGCGGGCCATCAGGTCCGCCAGCACTTCGGCCACCGCGAAGGCGAAGAGCAGCCACACCAGCAACACGGGCTGGCCGGCCTGGATGGCGGCCATGCTGAGCGCGCCGAATGCCACGAACTCGCCCTGCGGAATGAACAGGACGCGGGTGACGGTGAAGACCAGCAGGATGGACAAGGCCAGGAGCGCGTAGATGGCGCCGTTGGTGATGCCATCCTGAGACAGGATCAGGACGATCTGGGCATTCATGCGGGAGCTACCTGCAGGGCGGGCAAGGGCCGCGCACACGGCGTGGCGCCGTGCGCGCGTGCGGTGGGGCTTACTTCAGGAGCGTCCAGTTGCCGTTCTTCACGGTGATGAGCTCACGGCCGCGCTCGTCGAAGCCGCTGTGGTCCTGGGGCGTCATGGTGTAGACGCCTTGTGTGCCGACGAGCTCTTTCGTCTGCTCCAGCGCGTCGCGCAGGGCCGAGCGGAACTCACGCGAGCCGGGCTTGGCCGCCTTGGCGGCTTCGGGCACGGCTTGCTGCAGCAGCAGGCCGGCGTCGTAGACGTTGGCGCCGAAGGTGGCGGGCGCGCTGCCATGCAGCTTTTCGTAGGCGGCGATGTACTGCTGCGCCACAGCCTTGGACGGGTTGCTGTCCGGGATCTCGGGCAGCACCAGCATCAGGCTGGCCGCGAGGATCGTGCCCTCGACTTTCTTGCCACCCAGCTTCAGGAAGTCCGGCAGCGCCGCGCCGTGCGTCTGGTAGAACTTGCCCTTGTAGCCTTGATCGACGAGCGTGGTCTGCGGCAGCACGCTCGCGCCGCCCGGGGCGGCCACGAGCACCGCGTCGGGGCGCGCCGACAGGATCTTGAGCGCCTGGCCCGTCACCGAGCTGTCCGTGCGCTGGTAGCGTTCGCTGGCCGTGACCTTGATGCCCTTGGCTTCGGCCATGCCCGAGAACACCTTGAACCAGTTCTCGCCGTAGGGATCGTTCAGGCCGATGAAGCCCACCGTCTTGATGCCGGTGCTGGCCATGTGATCCACCAGGGCGCGCGCGATGATGTCGTCGTTCTGCGTGGTCTTGAAGACCCAGCGCTTCTGGTCGTTCATGGGCAGCACGACGGCGGCGGTGCCCACCGGGGCGAGCATGGGCACGCCGGCTTCGGCCGCGAACTGCAGCACCGCCATGGCGTTGGGCGAACCCGAGGGGCCGATGATGGCGTCCACGTTCTGCTCGGAGATCAGCTTCTTGAAGGCCGTGACCGACGCCGTGGAGTCGCTCGCGTCGTCCAGCGAGATGTACTCCACCGTGAGATCGCCGATCTTGGTGGGCAAGAGCGGCACGGTATTGCGCTGGGGAATCCCCACCAGCGCCGTGGGCCCGGTGGAAGAAGAAACGACGCCGACCTTGACCTGGGCCAGGGCGGGAGTGGCAACGAGAGCGGCCAGCATGGCAACCGTGGCCAGGGGCTTCATGGACAGCATGGCAATACCTCCGGATGGAGACGGGTTCGGCGGGTGAAAAGCGGTCAGATCGTGATCGAGCCCACGCTCGCGCCACCGCAGACGAAGAGCGTCTGCCCGGTGACGAAGCCGTTGGCCGGATCGGCAAAGAACATCACGGCACGCGAGACGTCGTCGGCGCGGCCGAGGCGTTTCACGGGAATGCTGTCGGCCAGGCGCTGCTCGCGCTCGCTGCCGGCCTCGACGACCTCGTAGAACATGTCGGTCTGGATGGGCCCGGGGGCCACCACGTTGACGGTGATCCCGTGGGGCGCGAGCTCCAGCGCCCAGGTGCGCGCCATGCCCAGCATGCCGGCCTTGGTGGCGGCGTAGGCCGTGCGGGTGGGCAGGCCCAGCGCGCCGCGCGAGGACATCAGCACGATGCGCCCGAAGCCGCGGGCCTGCATCCCCGGCAGGCAGGCCTGCACGAGACTGATCGCCGCGCCCAGGTGCAGCTGCGTGAGGCCTTGCAGATCCTCGAGCTTCACCTCGGGCAGCAGCGCCGGCCAGATGACGCCGGCGTTGTGGATGACGTGGCTCACGGGGAACGCGGCGCCCACCTCCTGTGCCGCCTGGGTGGTGGCCGCGGCATCGAGCAGGTCCACCTCGCGATGATGCAGGCGGGCGTGTGTCGTCTCGGGCGCCCGGCGCGCAAGCGACACCACCGTGTAGCCGGCATCCAGCATCGACTGACAGATGGCCGCGCCGATTCCAGCGCTCGCGCCGGTGACGATGGCGACGTTCTCGGTCATGACGGGCTCCGGATCAGGCGCGCGGCGCCAGGGCGAGCACGCGCAGGGGGCTGCCCGAGCCGTTGCGGATCTTCAGCGGCGCCGAGAAGATCACGGCGCCCGTGGGCGGCAACTGGTCCAGATTGGTCAGGCACTGCAGGCCGTAGCGGTTGTTGCCGTGCATGAAGTAGTGGCAGGGGTAGGGCGGATCCAGGTGCTGCGCCTGGCCTGCGTCCGTACCCACGGATTCCGTGCCGAAGCCGTGCACGTCGCGCTCGCGGATGAGCCAGGGCACCACCTCGGCGTCCGGCCCGGGCGAGTGCGCGCCATCGGCCTGCATGTTGAGATACTCCGTGGGCTTGGCGCGCTTGGACCAGTCCGTGCGCAGCAGCACCCATGACCGGGCCGGGATACGGCCGTGCTTCTCTTCCCAGGCCTTGACGAAGTCCACCGTGAGGAGGAAGTCCGGGTTCTGGGCGGCCTCGGCCGAGCAGTCGATCACACAGGCGCTGGCGATGAAGGCTTCCACCGGGATCGTGTCCACGGTGTTGTCGGGCTGGTCCTTGCCCGTCACCCAGTGCGCGGGCGCATCGAAGTGTGTGCCGGTGTGTTCGGAGCAGGAGAAGTTGTTCCAGTACCAAGCCGGGCCGCGCTCGTCGTAGCGCGAGATCTCTTCGATGCGGAAGGGCCAGGCCTGGCCGAACTCGGGCGGCAGCTGGATCGTGGGGAATTCCGGCGTCAGGGTCTCGGTGAGATCCACCAGGCGGATGCGCCCGGACACCAGTTCGGTCATGAATTGGGCGAGGATGGGTGCAGACATGCGAGGCTCCTGATTCGGCTAGCGGGCGGGGGCTGCGAGCTCGCGCTCCAGACCCTTGGGGTTCTCGGCGAGGCGTGCGCGCACTTCCTGGGCGATGTCGCCCACGTAGACGTCTTCCACGCCCTGCTGCAAGGCCTTGACGATGGCCGTGGCGATGGCCGCGGGCGCCACGCGCGGCGGCGGCGTGCGCTGCTGCCATTCGTGATCCACGGGCCCGGGAAATACGTTGATCACGCGCACCCCCGCGCCGGCCATCTCGGCGCGCAGGCACTGCGCCAGCGACAGGGCGGCGGCCTTGGCGGCGGACCACAGGCCATGCGAAGGCAGGTTCATGTGGGCATAGACGGACAGCACGTTCACCCAGGCCGCCGCGTTGTTCACGCCGTCGGCCGCGCGCCCGCACAGGGCGCCGCCGAAGGCCTGGGCCAGGCGCACCAGGCCCAGGGCGTTGACGTCCAGGGCGTCCCGGGCGATGTTCACGTCCTTGCGGCCCAGGAGGCCGCCTTCGCGTTCGAAATCCGCGGTGTTCACGAGGATCTCCACCTTGCCCCCGATGGCCGCGGCGGCGCGCTCGACGGCGTCGGTATCGGTGACGTCCAGCGGCACCGTCTGCACGCGCGGGTCCTCCGCGAGCTTGGCGAAGGCCGCGTCATGGCGCCAGACCTGCGGATCGCCCAGGAACACCGTGGGCGAGCCCGCGTCGAGCATGGCGCGCGCCACGGCCTGGCCGATCGCGCTCTTGCCGTCGGTCACCAGCACGCGGCGGAACTTTGGATCGCAGCTCGTCTCGCGCAGCGTCTTCTCGTCGGTCATGTTCGGAGTGCTCCGGGCAGGCAGGGCGATCATCACGGCTTGGCCGCTGCGATCCAGGCGCAGCGCGAGGCTCACGGGAGAATTGTCAGCACAATCGGCGTGGATGTGCGCGATCACGGAAGGCCCGGCCTGCATCTGCACGGTGCCCACGCGCCAGGGCAGGCGCTCGCGAAAGTACACGTCGTTGCTGTGATGCAGCGTGGTGCTCACCATCAGGTGGCCGGCGGGCGATACGTCGCGCCAGGGCAGCTCGCCCGAGAGGCACGTGCCGCACACGTCGCGCGGCGGGTACTGCACCGCACCGCACTCGGCGCACACCTGCAGCGCGAAGCGGCCCTCGGCGGCCATGGCCGTGAGGCCCAGTCCCGCACGGCTGCGCAGGCCGGGCGGCAATGTCGGCTGGCGCGTGCGCGCAACAGGGTCCTTCTTGGGAGGTTTGGCCAGGGGCTCAGTCATGCGGGGCTCCGCGCCAGGATGACCGCGCCCGTGCACAGGCCGCGGTCGTAGTTGATCATGCCGAAGCCGCTCACCAGGCCAAATTGCGCATCGGCCACCTGCGTGCCGCCCGCGGTGCCGGTGAGCTGGCGCATGGCCTCGACCATGCCGAGGAAGCCGCCGGCGGCCCCCGCCTGGCCGACGGAGAGCTGCCCGCCATTGGTATTGAACGGAAAGCTGCCATCCACCGTGAAGGTGTTGCGGCGGATGAAATCGGGGCCCTCGCCCTTGGCACAAAAGCCCAGGTCCTCGATCTGCATGACGTTGATGACGGGATAGTCGTCATAGGCCTGCAGGAAGCTGACGTCCTCAGGGCCGATGCCAGCCTGGCCGTAGAGGTCGTCCACGTCCTTCGCCCAGCCGCCGCGCGTCTGGATCGGGTCCTCGATCCACGCGTTGTGGCGTTCGATCGTGGCACGCACGTGCACATAGGGCAGGCCCAGCGCGCGGGCACGCGACTCGCGCATGACGAGAAAGGCATCTGCGCCCGCGCAGGGCATCACGCAATCGAAGAGGTGGATGGGATCGGCGATGACGCGCGCATCCAGGTATTGCGCCATCGTGAGCGGCTTCTTCATGAGCGCGTGCGGATAGCGCAGGGCGTTGTCGCGCTGAGCCACGCAGAGCTTGCCGAAATCCTCGCGCGTGGCACCCGTGGCACGCATGTAGTGCGCGGTGAGCAGTGCAAAGCTCGCATTCGGGCCACCCGCGCCGTAGGGGTAGACGGCATCCTGGGCAAATCGCGAGAACTGGCCGAGCGTGCTGCGAAACGAGGCCACGTGGTTGGCGTCACCCGCGAGACACGCCACCACGTCGGCATCGCCCGCCTGCACGGCGCGCGCCGCGCGGCGCAGGGCGACGACGCCGCTCGCGCCGCCCATGGGGATGTGGTCGAGCCAGCGTGGGCTCATACCCAGATGCTGCACCAGCCCGACGGCGGAATCCGGCGCGAGCGTGAAGCTCGAGACGCACATGCCGTCGATCTCGTGCTTGGCCAGGCCCGAGCCGCGCACGAGCTCGCGCAAGGCAAGGCCCAGCCAGCCCTGGGCCTGGATGGTGGAGTAGCGCTGATAGGGCAGCGACACCGGCAGCGCGGCGACGACGCCGTCGTAGCCGAGCCGGCCTGTCGAGGCCTGCGATGAGCGTGTGTCCGTCATGCGCCGGGCTCCTGGCGTTTCTTCATTGATCGCGTGTCCACGCAGTTGTCAGACCCCGGCAGGGTGGGCGCGAGCGCCTTGAGCTCGCCGCGCTGGATCTTGTTGGTGGGGGTGAGCGGCAGTGCGTCGACGAAGGCCACGTAGCCCGGCACCTTGTAATAGGCGAGCTGCGACAGCGCCCACTGCACGATATCGTGGCCGGCTGCTTCCATCGCATCGGCGTCGGCCAGGGGCCGCTCGGGCACGACGCACGCGAGCACTTCATCACCCCGCACTGCATCCGGCACGGCTGCCACGGCAACGGCCTTCACGTCCGGATGCTGGATCAGGACGCCTTCGACCTCCACCGCGGCGATGTTCTCGCCGCTGCGGCGGATCACGTTCTTCTTGCGGTCCACGAAGCGCAGTGCGCCATCGGCGCCACGGCGCACCACATCGCCGGTATGGAACCAGCCGCCCTGCCAGGCTTCCTGGGTGGCAGCCTCGTCCTTCAGGTAGCCAGCAAAGAAGCCGTCACGTGGGTCGGGGCCGGCGTGCCGCACCCAGAGCTCGGCGGGCTCGTCCACGCCGGCATCCGTGCCGGCATCGGTGACCAGGCGCACCTCCACATCCGGGCCTTCGCGGCCAAAGCAATGGCTGCCGACGTGACGGGGTTCGGTGTTGGCGATCACCACGGCACCCGCGCCTGTCTCCGTCATTGCCCAGGCTTCCAGGAGCGGAAAGCCGAAGCGCTCCTCGAAGGGCGCATGCAGCTGGCGATCCACGCCGGCACCAAAGCCAAAGCGCACGTGCGACTGGCGATCCTGCGCGGATGCCGGGGCCTTCATGAGCATTGCCGGCATCACGCCCAGGTAGTGCACCACGGTGGCCCGGGATTCGCGCACACTCTCCCACCACGTGCGGGGGTGGAAGCGATCCAGGGGGATCAGGCAGCCCCCGGTGAGCACCATGGCCATGACCGAATAGGCCATGGCATTCATGTGAACCAGCGGCAGCGGCGTGAGCATGCGCTCGCCTTCCTGCAGCGCGGCCAGCCCGCCGATGCCGGCATACCACGCGCCGGCATGCAGGAAGTAGCGATTGGGCAGGATGCAGCCTTTAGGCCGCCCCGTGGTGCCGGAGGTGTACAGCAGGGCGCATTCGGTGTGGACGTCAGGCGCGCGATCACCTGCCGGTGGCGGCATCGGCGCGGGCGGCGGCGCGTCGTCCGGGCCCATCAGACGCATCACCTGGCCTACGGAATCGGCGGCCGATTGAAGATCGGCATGGCGGTGCGGCAAGGCGACGGCCAGCGCGAGCTCGGCATGACCCACGAGGTAGCTCAATTCGGCGGCCCGCAGATCCGCATTGATGGGCACCACCGAGACACCCAATGCATTGAGCGCGAACCAGTGCAGCAGGAAGCTGGGGCGGTTCTCCAGCAGCAGGCCGGCGCGGTGGCCGTGGCCATACCCGGCGGCCGCATAGGCCTCGCGTAGCGCCGCGATGCGGCGTGCGGCAACGGCGTACGTGACTTCGCCGTGGGGAATCTCGTAGACCGCTGCCGTCTCCCGGAGGATGCTCACGAACGACGCGTTCGCGCACCGGGCGGCCGTGGTCTGGAAGGCGTCATGGACGGTGTTGCTCACGCGCCGCTCCTAGATGAAGAGTTGCAGGCCGCCCAGGGCGGCGTCGCTGTTGAGCAAGTCCACCCGCTTCAGGCGGATGCGCAGGGCATCGCCCTCGCGCACCAGGTGGTGGGTGGTCCAGCCGGCATAGAGGGTCTGGGTGTCCTGCCGGGATTCGACGTAGTGAAAGGCGGTACGCACGACATGGCAGTCTTCGACGGCGGCCGGGTCGTCGTGCAGCACCAGCGGCGCCTGCAGCAGGTGGTGACTGCGGCTGCGCGGCTGTTGCGAGAACGTGCGCTGGCCCGCCAGGCGTTCCACGCGGATGCGCAGCAGCAGGGTGTCCTCGTACATGAGCGAGTTGTGCAGCAGCGGATCCGTCTGGCCGGGCGTGAGCGGCATCCAGTAGTAGGCGTCCGCGGTGTAGAGCGCCAGCCATTCCTCGAAACGGCCTTCGTCGAGCAGGCGCGCCTCGGCGTAGACGAAGGCGGCGAGTTCGCCGTCGGTGGGCACTGGGGTCGTCATGCCGCGTCTCCCGTCTCGGTCATGTAGCGCGCCCAGGCGCGGTACTGGTTGCGCATCTGCCACTCGTTGGTGCCGTTGGTGACCTCGTTCTCGCGGCCTTCCTCGCCAGGCTCGTACAGGCGCGCCACGTTGACCCACTCGCGGCCGCGCGAATGCAGGCCCTGCTGGGAACGTTCGTACATTTCCTGGTCGTCATGGCCCACCACCGAGGTAGGCGCGTTGATGAGGCGGTTGTACATGAGCGTGCGTTCGAGCAGCTTGTCCGGGGCGCCCACGAGGCGGAACGTCCAGGACTCGACCAGGGTGCAGTCCGCGGCAATCGGCTTGAACACACGCAACGTCTGGATCGGGCCCTTCACCATGATGTTGGGGAAGTAGATGGTGTTGTGCCGCACGTCGGCGAGGATGGCGCGGGCGCGCTCCTCGCCATAGGCCGCCACCATGCTCTCGTGATAGCCGGGCACGGGGGTGTAGGCGGCATGCAGCGAATCCGACACGCCCGTGTGGCCATGGCCGTTCTTCCAGACGCGGATGCGCATGTTCTCGAAGAACTCGTACGGCGCGACGAAGGGCGCGAAGAGCTCCACGGCCATGGGCTTGGGCGTGCCCTCGGGCGCGGCTTCCCACACTTTCACCGCGGTGCCGGCCGAGGACTCGTGCGCCACCATGGGGTGACAGGTGTCCGTCTGGTTGTCGACCAGCATCTTCCAGTTGCAGGCATGCGTATAGCGCAGCACGCCACCGGCGACTTCCAGCCGGCCTTCGGGCGAGCGGTCCACCATGTTGTCCAGGGTGGAGAGCGAATCGCCGAAGAAGTCCGCGAAGGATTCCCCGCCGGGCATCAGGCGACAGAACACGAAGCCGCGGTGATTGTGCACATCCTGCACGGCGGCCATGCCTTTGCTGGCTTCACACTGGTCCAGGCCGGCATGCTCGTAGCCTTTGCGCAGCGGCACGCCGAGTGGGCTGCCGTCGGTCTTGAAGGTCCAGGCGTGATACGGGCAGCGAAAGAACTTGCCCGTGTTGCCACAGGCCTCGCCCGCCACCTGCACGCCCTTGTGGGGGCAGCGGTTGTGCAGCACGCGCACGGTCTTGTCGCTGTGCCGGACCATCACGACGGGCTGGTCGCCCACGGTGGTGGTGATGAAGTCGCCCGGGTTGGGCACCTGGCTGTCATGGCCCACGTATACCCAGGTGCGCGCGAAGAGGCGCTCCATCTCCAACTGATGGATTTCCGGGTCGATGAAGAGATCCCGGTGCACTTCTCGTTCGCGCACGAGGGCGCGGATGGCGTCGGGGTGGTCGCGGTAGTGGCCCATGCGTGCTCCTTGCGCCGGCGGCTAGAGATCCAGCACCAGGCGCGCCGAGCGGGCGCGCGAGATACAGAGCTGGATGACCTTGCCGCTGGCCTTCTCAACCTCGGAGAGGTAGTAGTCGCGGTGATCCGGTTCGCCTTCGAGGACATTGGCCTGGCACACGCCGCACTCGCCCCGCTTGCAATCGTAGAGCGGGTCGCAGCCTTCGGCCTCCATGACTTCCAGGATGGTCTTGTCGGCCGGAATGTGCAGGGTGCGCCCGGACTGGCGCAGTTCGAGCTCGAAGGCGGTGTCGCCCGCCTGGGCGGCGGCCGTCACGAAAAGCTCGAAATGGACGTGCGCCTCGGGCCAGCCGCGCTCGCGCGCACCGGCCACGACGGCGTCGATCATGCCCTTGGGCCCACAGACGTAGAGGTGTTGCTCGGGTTTGGCTGCATCCAGCACGGCGGCCAGATCGAAGGCCGTGTCGGCGTCGTCATCGGCATGCACGTGCAGGGCGTCGCCTGCCAGCGTCTGCAGAGCGGGCAGGAAAGCCAGCTGGTCGCGGCTGCGGCCGCACAAGTGCAGTGCGTAGCGGCGACCGGCCGCCGTGAGGGCTGCCGCCATGGAGGCGATGGGTGTGATGCCGATTCCCCCGGCGATGAGCAGCACGGGCGGATCGCCGGCCGGTGCCTCATGCAGGGGAAAGTCGTTGCGCGGGCCGTCCACGGTCAGCGTCTGGCCGACTTGCAGTGTGTGCATGAAGCGCGAGCCGCCACCACCGGCGTCCTCGCGACGCACGCCGAGCCAATAGGCGTCCGGCTGGGCGAAAGCGCCGGCATCGGCGTCGAGCTGCACCAGGGAATAACAGCGGGGTTCGGTCAACGCCGGAATGGTGACCCGAAGGTGTGCGCCCGGCCCGAAAGCGGGCAGTGCAGCACCGCCTGGCGCGGTCAATCGCAGTGCGCGCACCAGGGTAGATTCCTGGCGGATCTCCTCTACGGTGAGCGTCATGGATGGCACGCGAGTCTCCAGAATCGGCGGTTGGCTTGCGCGGCAGATTGCTGCTGCGCAACAGCTATATGTCACGACAAATCGTCGTGAAAACTACTTTATGGGTCGATGTTTTAGGTGTCAACAAAAAAGATGAATTTTCATGGACGTTCAAAAATTACCATACAAAACAATAATTTAGGTAGAATGAAATGTGCGCCAAAACAGCGCGTGATGTGCTCGACAATGGTGCGCATGCTCCACGTTCATCCGGGTATACCCTTTGATGCGCCACAATATGGCGCGGTGTGCAGTGACAGTGCGGCGTCGTTGACACGCCAGTGCATCATGCTCGTCGCAACGTCGTACGCCACGTCTTGCCAGGAGGTGACAGGCGATGTCTGCAGGGCCACTACTCGCATCCGGCGATGCCGAATCGCGCTTCATCGACGACTACCTGGCGTATCGCCTGGCCCAGGCCAGTCAACGCATCTCCGACGAGTTCCATCGCGAGGTGGAAGCTGCCGGGTTGTCGGTCACGGAGTGGCGAGTGCTCGCGAGCCTTAAGGGCTCGGCTGGCGAGACCGTGGGCACGCTCGCGCGGCTCGCCATCACCAAGCAGCCCACGCTCAGCAAGGTGGTGCAGCGCATGGAGGCCGATGGCCTCGTCGCGCGCACGGAAGTCCGCCGCGATCGGCGGCAAACGCGGGTCGTCATCACGAAGAAGGGGTTGAACCTGATCGGCACGTTGTGCGATCAGGCCAAGCAGCATCAGCGCGCCGTGCTGGCGCCCTTGGGTGAGAAGAAGGCCGCCCTGCTGATCGAGATGCTGGGGGTGTTAATGACGGGTGATGTGCCGTTCGAGCGTGGGGGTGGGACGTAGGCGCATCTGCCGACTGTTGGTAATGTAGATTTACATTACAATGTCTGTGGATTCTGCAAACGAGGAAAAGGTAATGTCTTCATTGACAGTCACGGCCAAAGGGCAAGTCACGCTCAAGCGGGAGTTGTTGCAGCATTTGGGTATCAAGCCCGGCGAGCAGATCGAATTCGACAAACTTCCCGGTGGCGAACTTCGCGTTCGCGCCTCTCGGCCTGCAGGGTCCATTGAAGGATTCCTCGGCTTGCTTGCAGGGAGAACTCGCAAGGTCGCCACCATCGACGAGATGAATGAGGTGACTGCAAGAGGCTGGGCGGGTGAACCATGAAGGTGACGGTGGACACGAACGTCCTGGTTCGAGCGCTTGTCAGAGATGATGAAAAGCAGGCTGCTGCTGCCGACAAAGTCCTGAAGCAGGCCACGTTGATCGCGGTGCCTCTTCTCTGTCTGTGCGAGATGTTCTGGGTACTTCGTCGGCTCTACGCTTTCGAGCCCGCCCTGATCGCCAGTGCGATCCGTGCTTTGCTGGACACCGAGAACGTTGTCATGAATCGCCAGGCGGTGGAGGCCGGATTGGCACTGCTGGATGCTGGCGGGGATTTTGCTGACGGCGTTATTGCTTATGAGGGGACATGGCTTGGTGGCCAGACCTTCGTGTCGTTCGACAAGAAAGCTGTTGCTTTGCTGAAGAAGCAAGGCGAGTCAGTGCAGTTGCTGGCCTGACGCAGAAGATCGTGATGGCCGCCATCCGTTACGAATGTCGAGGCCGGTGCCAGCTTGCGCAGACACCGGCCTTCCCTCACGGCGAAGGCGCTGCGCCCTGAACAGGCCGTTTGCGCACGAAGTGGATCGGCTTGGCCACCAACGGCGGGGGTGGGCGATCCAGCGCGCCGGCCAGGCTGCGGCCTTCCGGGTCGGCCAGGGCGGCCTTGCGGGCCGTGGCCACCCGCTGCGCGAGCATATCGGGTGCGTCGCCGGTGCGTTGCTCGGCGTCTTCCAGGATGGCGGTGAGGTTGCGATGACCGCGTTCGCTGGTGTCGCCATAGCCTTTGACAAGATTGCCGCACAAGGCGAGTTCCAGGGCCAGCGCGGGTGAGCGTGCCAGGGCGGCCTGCACGGCGCCCAGCCAGCGATCGATCATCGCCTGCTCCGCGGCGAAGCGCGAGGTGCGCGGGCGCAGGGGGCGCAGGCTGCGCAAGGCACACAGCAGGGCAAAGCCGCTCACGGAGGACGTGCGCACGTGCAGGCCGACGTTCAGCGCGTGCGCCTTGTGCGCCAGGCGGCGACGCAGCCAGGCCGCGGGCCGCGTGGGCAGCACGGAACAGATCTCATCCAGACCCGGCTTGAGGAATTCCGTGACGCGCACCGGTTCGTCCTCGCGCGCGCCCACCTCCCGGCGGACCCGGGCGAGGCGGGTGCGTCGGGTCTTGAGATCCGCCACGCGGATCACGTCCTCATACGTCATCCACAACGCCAGGTAGCGGGCCGTCTCGCGGGTGACGTCGAGCGTGGGCGCGGCAGCGGCCTGTTCGGCCGCCAGGAGGCGCTCCACGCGGTCCAGGTAGCGGTCGGTGTAGCGCTTGCCCTGGTAATCCAGGGTCTGTGCTGCGCCGGCCGAGACGATGTCGTTCAGTTCGGCGGGAAGGGCGGCGATGCGCGCGCGGGCGTGCGCTGGCGCAACGGCCGTCGATGAGGAGGGCGTGCCCTGAGCCCTGCCCCGCGTCGCTGCGGTCTCGTCGCGGCGAGCATCGACGGCGGCGCCATGGCCAGCTGCATCCGCGGTGGGACCAGGCTCCCCGGCCGCGCCTGCCGCCGGCGTCGCGTCGGGACGTCGCACGGCAGTCGCCACGAGGGTGTCAGCCTGCGCAGGCGGCGTTTGGGCGACATGGCCCGGGGCGACGCGTGCCGGCGGCGCTGCCAGCGCCTCCTGGGCCAGCGCAAACCCCGCGGCAAAGCCGGCCAGGCTCGTGTCCACCGCCTTGCCCGCCTCGCGAATGGCGTGCTCACAGGCCTCGCGCGACAGGGGCAGCGCGCCGCTGCCGGCCATCACGCCGAAGAGCACCGTGTTGATGATCGTGCGGTGCCTGGCTGCCACGGTGGCCAGATCCAGCAGCAGCGGCGTATGCGCCTGGTCGCGTGCGGTGCGCAGGATGCGCTCCACGTCGTATCGCCCGTCGCCCATGGCCGACTTCTCCGCCACGGAATACTCCCGATGCGTCGAGGCGACCAGCGTGGTGCGACCAGGGTCGACGTAGCCTGCCTGGAGCATGCGGCCGGCTTCGACGAGCTCGGAGGCCGCCACCAGCGTCACGTCGCCCGGATTCGGCGTAAGCGACAGTACCGGCTCGCGCCCACCCAACTCGCGGCGGGCCACCGGAAAGATCTCCAGGTAATACGTGGTGGCGCCGGTGCGCTGGGCGACGCCGGGCACCGAGGTGCTCTGCACGGGGTAGTCCAGGTAGGTGGCTGCCGTCACGATCCAGTCGGACAGCACGCCACCGCCTTCGCCGCCCAGCGCAGCCACGAGGATGGAAACAGGACGGGCGTTCATTGGAGAGCTCCTGCCGAGGCGCGGGGGCCGCCGGCCATCCAGCCGATGACACGGCGCCGGATGCGATTGACGAAACGTTCCCGCGACGAGGCGTTCTGCACGACCTCGGCCTTGAAGAACGACGGGCACAGCACGGCGGCGTGGGACACCTCGCCGCACAGGCCGCAACCCACGCAGCCCTGATTGACGGTGGCCACGGGATCCGTGCGCAGCGCGCTGGGGTTGGGCTTGATGGACAGCGATGGGCAGCCCGAGAGACGGATACAGGAGTGGTCCCCGGTACAGACGTCCTCGTCGATGCCGAAGCGGGTGCGCACCACCCGCTTGCCCGCCTTCAGGCGGCGCGCGTTCTCGGGCTTGACCCGGCGCTGGCGCTCGAGCTGGCATTCGCCATCCGCGATGATGACCTTCAGGCCGCCCTTGTCGGTGGTCATCGCGTCGTCCAGCGTGCGCACCATGTCGGCCACCTGATAGCTCGGCACGGTCTTGATCCAGCGCACGCCCACGCCGCGCAGCGCGGCTTCCATATCCAGCGACTCCGGGCGGGCGGCGGGCTGCGAGGGCGAGGACGGAATCGCCTGCGCACCCGTGGCCGAGGAGTAGCCGTTCTTCAGGATCACCAGCACCGAATCGTGGTTGTTGTAGACCGCGTTGACCACGCCGCTGCTGAAGCCGTTGTGCCAGAAGCCGCCGTCGCCCATGATGCTGATGACGCGCTTGGACATGAGCGGCCCTACGCCCGCCGAACTCGCGAGCCCCAGGCCGTAGCCCAGCACCGTGCTGCCCAGGTTGAAGGGCGGCAGCGAGCCAAAGGTGTGGCAGCCGATGTCCGCACTCACGTGGATCGGCCCCAGCCGGCGCTGGGCGAGCTTGATGGCCGAGAACACGGGGCGCTCCGGGCAGCCCACGCAAAAGCCGGGCGGGCGTGCGGGTACGGGCTCGCCGAGCGATGCCACGGCCGCCTGGCGAAAGCCGGTCAGGCGATCGGCCTCTGCAGTGTCCGCCAGGGCACCGGCCTGCGCGAGGTAGCGCGACACGCCCTTGAGCATGATCTCGCCGCCGTATTCGCCCACGGCGGGGAACACATCCTTGCCATGCACCGGGGTGTCCACGCCGGCGCGGCGCAACATGGCGTGCACCGCATCCTCAATGTAGTTGGGCTGGCCTTCCTCCACCACCAGCACCGCACGCTTGTCGCGGCAGAAGTCGATGACTTCGTCGGGCACCAGCGGGTAGACCACGTTCAGCACGTACAGCGGGATCTGGCTCTCGCCGAAAGCGTCCGCCAGCCCGAGTTGCTGCAGCGCGCGGATGGTGCCGTTGTAGAGGCCGCCCGGCACGATGAGGCCTAGGTCGTCCCGCGTACCTGCGAAATGTTCGTTCAATTGGTGCTTGCGGATGTGCTCGACGGCCGCAGGCCAGCGCACTTGCAGCTTCTGGCGCTCGTGCTCGTAGGTCGAGGGCGGCAGGTTGACCTTGGCGTAGTCGAAGCTGCCGTGCTCGATCAGCTCGCGCGTGGAGATCGCGGGGGCCACGTTGTCCTTGCACACGGCCGCGCCGTGCACGTGACAGGCGCGGATGCGCAGCTGCAGCATCACCGGGGTTTCGCTGGCCTCCGAGAGTTCGAACGAGCGCTCGACCGCGTTCATGATCGAGGTGAGGTTGGGGCGCGGATCCATCAGCCACATCTGGGACTTCATCGCGAACGCGTGTGTGCGCTCCTGGATGATGGACGAGCCGTCGCCGTAGTCCTCACCCAGGATGATGAGCGCGCCGCCCTTGACGCCCGCCGAGGCGAGATTGGACAGGGCGTCGGAGGCCACGTTGGTGCCCACCGTGGATTTCCACGTGACCGCACCGCGCATGGGATAGTGGATCGAAGCACCCAGCATGGCCGCGGCGCCTGCCTCCGAGGCGTTGTTCTCGAAGTAGATGCCGAGCTCGTCCAGCAGCTCGCGCGCGTCGCCCAGCACGTCGATCAGGTGCGAGACCGGGGCACCCTGGTAGCCGCCGATATAGCTCACGCCGGATTGCAGGAGGGCTTTTGTGACGGCGAGGATGCCTTCGCCGTGAAAGACGTCGCCCGCCCCCAGGCCGAGCTTGCCGACCTCGGCCGCAAATGAGCGTTCCATGTTGTCTCCTCGCGCGGCGTCGTGGTCGCGCGCTTTTTGTGTATCGATTCGGGGATGCAAAAATTCTACGGATCCCGGGAAAATATGAACAATCGATAGTTTTGTGGTGGAATATCGATATCCTCAATAAAGGAGCCGCCGTGCAGCCTCGACGCATCGACCTGAATCTCGTGCGGGTGTTCGTCGCCGTCTTCGAGGCGCGCAGCGTGAGCCTCGCGGCGGATCGCCTGTTCGTTTCCCAGCCCACCGTGAGTTACTCGCTGGCGCGCCTGCGCGAATTGCTGGACGATCCGCTCTTCGTGCGCGGTGCGGACGGCATGCAGCCCACGGATCGCGCCACCCGCGTGTACGGCGAATTCAGCGAGGCGCTGGGGCGCATCACCGCCACCGTGGAGGATTGCCAGGGTTTCGAGCCGGCACGCGCTTCGCAGCGCTTTCGCATCTCCATGTCGGACATCGGGCAGTTGATCTTCCTGCCACCACTGCTGGCGTTGCTGGAACGCGAGGCGCCCGGCGTGGAGCTCGAAGTCGTGCAGGAAGAAGTGAGCCAGATACCGGCCGCCTTGGCCGCCGGCAAACTGGATCTGGCCGTGGGCAACCTGCAGCCCATCGTGGACGTCACGCAGCACGCCACGCTCTTCCATGAGCGCTATGTAGGCCTGGTGCGCACCGGCCACCCGGCCGCGCAGGGTGGCCTGACGCTCGGCGGCTATCTGGCGGCTCGCCATGTCGTGGTGTCCTCGCCCTTTGCCGGGCATACGGTGCTGGAGGACGCCCTGCGCGCTCAAGGCATCCAGCGCAAGGTCACGCTGCGCATCCCGCACTTCACCATCCTGCCCTCGGTCATCGCGCACAGCGATCTGCTGGTCGCGTTGCCCTCGCGCGTGGCGGCCTGGTTCGCACGCTACGAGCCGCTCACGGCCGTAGAGCTGCCGGTGCTCGTGGCGCCCTTCGACGTGCGGGTGCATTGGCATCCGCGACACGAGCACAGTGCTGCGGGCGGCTGGCTGCGCGGCGCCGTGCAGCGCAGCCTGGGTACGCTCTAGCGCGCCGGATCAACCGCCGAAAAGCGGGCGCAGCTTGGCGGCATTCTGCGGGCTGACCTGCTCGATGCCCGCCCAGCCCGCCTGCTGGGCCTTGTCCAGGAAGCCTTGCACGTCGGCCTGGGGCAACTCGATGAACTGGATGCCGGCCTTCGCCAGGCGCTCCTTTTCGGCCTCGGCAAGGGCCTGGTCACCGGCGTTCTGCGCCTCGGCCCAGGCCACCTGTTTTTCCAGGAAGGTGCGCTGCTCGTCGGTGAGCTTCTTCCAGCTGTTCTGGTTCATGAAGAGGCCGACCTCGACGTTGTAGAAACCCGGCTCCACGCGATAGCGTGTCTTCTCCTGCCAGCCCAGGTCAAAAACCCCGATCGAGGGCCAGCCGTAGCCGTCGACCATGCCGCGCTCCAGCGCGGTATAGACCTCGCCGGGCGGCATCTGCATGGGCACCGCGCCCAGCGACTGGAAGAAGCTGCGATACACCGGCACGCTGCGCAGCTTCAGGTTCTTGAAGTCTGCGCCGCTCACGGGCTTGTTGGTGTAGATGTGGTACTTCAGGCCATCCGAGACCCGGCCCAGCCACACGATGTTGGCCTTCTGCCGATGGATCTGGTCGAGCATCTCGTAGCCGCCGTTGGCGCGCAACTCGGGCATGGATTTGTCCGTGAAGGACATGGCCAGGGCTTCGGGCACCAGGTTGGCATGGAAGACGCCGTTGGTGTTGGCCAGGTCCACCACGCCGGCGCGTAGCGCCCCGCCGATCTCCAGCGTGGGGATGGATTCAGGTCCGCCCACTACCTGGATGCGCAGGATCCCCTTGCCTTCGGTGTTGACCTTGTCGACGAAGGCCTTGAAGCGCTGGCTGAAGAACGTGTCCATGCCGAACGCGCTCACGGCACGCAGGGTGGCCTCGGCGGCCTGGGCCGAGGCGGTGGCCAGTGCCAGGGCGGCACAGGCAAGAAGGCGATGTCGAAATTTCATGGGTCTGTCTCCGTTGAAAGGGCGGGCCGCCGTCCTGGCAGCGGCCTTGGGATGACCGGCCTACTGCATGAGGCGCGGCAAGGCGGTGGCCAGCCAGGGGGCGGCCACGATAAGACCGAGCACGGCAACCTCGATCATGATGAAAGGCACGGCGGCGGCATAGATCTGATTGAGCCGGATCGCCGGCGGCGCCACGGACTGCATGACGAGCAGCAGCAGTCCGAAGGGCGGCGTGAGCAGCCCGAGCTCCATCGCGATCAGCATCATCACGCCCAGCCACACGGATCGATCCCGGCCGCGTTGGCCAGCGGCATGAAGAAAGGCAGGGTGATCATCATCATGCTGATCTGGTCGATCACGCAGCCGATCACGAGCAGGATCAACAGCATGCCAAGCACCAGCATCAGCGGACTGAGCTCATAGGCCTGGATGACGGCGAGCAGCCCGCCGATGGCACCGGAGAAGCTCAGCAGCTGGGCAAAGGTGGTGGAGGCCACCAGGATGAACAGGATGACACCCGAGATGCGTGCCGTCTCGATCATCGCCTTGACAAGGGCGGCCCAGCTGAGCGTGCGATAGCAGGCTGTGGCGACGAGCGCGGCGGCCGCGCCGATGGCCGCGGATTCCGTGGGCGTGGCCCAGCCGGCCAGCATGCTGCCCACCACGGCCACGAAGAGCAGCAGCAGCGGCAGAACGTCGCGCACGAGCGGCTTCCAGCGCGCCCAGCCACGCACGATGGGCGCATCGTCGTCGGCCGGCGCAAGGCTGGGGTCCATGCGGCAGCGCACGATCACATACACCAGAAAGCCCGCAGCCATGAGGAGGCCGGGCACGATGCCGCCGATCAGCAGCTGCGCGATCGAGATGTTGCCCAGGCTGCCCAGCATCACCGCGAGGGTGGAGGGCGGGATCAGCATGGCGATGCCACCCACAGCCATGATCGGGCCCATGGCCAGCGTCGGGTGATAGCCCCGCTTGAGCATGTCGGGCAGCATCATGCTGCCCATCATGGCGGTGTTGGCGATTGTCGAACCCGACAGCGTGGCGAAGGTGGTGCCGCCCAGCACCGACACGATGGACAGCCGTCCGGGCAGTCTGGCGATCAGGCCCTCGATGGCATGGATCGCCCGGTATGCCAGCCCCGTGTGGAACAGGACCTCGCCCATCAGCACGAACAGCGGGATGGGTGTGAGCGAGAACGAGGTGACCGCGCTCACGGAATTGCGCACGAGCTGCGCAAAGCCGATGTCCCCACCCAGGAAGACCCACGCGCCCACCAGGTTGACGCCCAGGAACGTGAAGGCGACGGGGATGCCGAGCGCGAGCAGGCCGAACATCAGGCCGAGCATCAGGCCGAGTGCCAGATACCATTCCATGTCAGCGGCCCCCCACGGGCGCGGGTCTGACGAGGCGGCGCGCGAACTCCACCGTCATGAGCGCGAAGCTCGCGATCATCGGCGTGGTGAGCCACCATTCCGGGAAGACCAGCACCTTATAGGTGAGCGCACCCTGCGCGGCTGCATCGCGCGCCGAGCCGGCGGCTTCCCAGGCCAGCAGCGCACACACCCCCAGGCCGAAGAGGTTGCTCAAAGCATCCAGGCCACGCTGGGCGCCTGATGGCAGGGCGCGCACCAAGATGTCCACGCGGATGTGGTCACCGTGGTAGAGCAGCCAGGGTGCGGCGACGAACGCCGCCGTCATCAGCAGATATTCCGAGACCTCCAGGCCCCAGGTGAGGTTGAGGACGCCCAGGTTGCGCAGGAACACGTCGAGGCAAACGAGCGTGCCGAGCGCCCCGAAGAGCAGGGCGGCGAGGCCGCCACAGGCCGTCATGAGACGGGCATAGGCACCGCGCGACGGCGAAACGGCGGGCGTGACGTCACTCAGCATGGCAGGTCGGTCAGACAGGGGTGAACATGGCGACGTGAGGTCATTGCCAGGTGCGCCGCATCGGGCTGCGATCGGCCAGCGGGCGTGCGGCAGGCGCAGAGGGCGGCGCACTGCGGGCAGCGCGGCAGGGGGTACGGCATGTCTTGTCTCCTGGCGTGCCGTGCGACGTGGCCGGCGCGCCGTATTCGAGGTTCAGCCCGGCCAGCGTACGAACGGCTGCGCTCTCCTGGCAAATCGATAGAAAATATTCGCAACATAGATGGCATCGATAGGGCGTGACCGTAGGGCCCGCCCGCGATTTGCCGGACAATGCCGCCATGAGCACGCTTTCCCAACTGGACATTGCCGCCGTGCGGCTCGTGCTGGCCGTCGTCGAGGCCGGCAGCATCAGCGCGGGCGCCGCCCGCTGCCACGTCTCGGTCGCCGCCGCGAGCAAGCGGATCAGCGATCTCGAGGCGCGCCTGGGCATTCAGCTGCTCGTGCGGCGCAGCCGCGGCGTGCGGCCCACGCCGGCGGGTGAGGCGTTCGTGGCCCATGCACGACGCATGGCCCAGGTAGCCGGGGTGATGGAGGAGGACCTGCGCGATTACGCCAACGGCATCGAGGATCGCGTCCGCATGGTGGCCAATTCGTCGGCCATCGTGCAGTTTCTGCCGGAAGACCTGGCCCACTATCTGGCCGTGCACCCCGGCGTTCGCATCGATCTCGAAGAGCAGCCCAGCCGGGCGATCGCCGAGACCTTGCAGACCGACCGGGCTGACCTGGGGCTCTTCGAGGCGAACCAGGTGCCGCCCGGCATCGAGTGGGCGCCCTATCGATCCGACACCCTGGTGTGCGTCACGCATGCGAGCCACCCGCTGGCCCAGACGCGGGGGCCGACGGCGTTTGCCGAGACCTTGCACTACGACCACGTCGGCCTGTACCGCGGCACGGCCGTGCTCGCGCGCATGGAGCGGGCGGCGGACGAGGCGGGCAGGCCTTTGCGCCTGCGCATCCAGGTCACGAATTTCGACGCCGTGTGCCGCATGGTCGGCAGTGGCATCGGCATCGGCGTCGTGCCCGAGCGCATCGCGCAGGATCACGTCACCCTGGGTCGGGTGCGCAGCGTGCCGCTGTCCGACGCGTGGGCCGCTCGTCGTCTCATCCTGGGCTGGCCGCGCCCGCGCCCGCCCTCGTCCGGCGCGCAATCGCTGATCGCACATCTGGCCGCTGCAGGTCAGGCCGATGGCGCGTGATTTCGACTTTCTCGAAACCAGCCTTCTCAAAAACTCGATTGTGGGAGGGGGCGCAGTCTTTCTATAACGACGGTCATCGTGCGGCGAATGCCGCGCCCTGATCGTCTAGGAGACCTGCATGACTCTCGCTCACCCCGGGGAACGCCCCACGCCTCTGCGCATCCGTCACGTCCAGGCCATCCCGCTGAACGTCAACGTGAACCTGCAGGCCGGGGGCGTCACCAAGCCCACGTCGCTGTCCTGCGTCATCGTGCGCATCGACACCGAGGATGGCCTGACGGGCTGCGGCTTCACCGCCATCACCGAGGAAGAAGTCGTTGCCGCGGCGATCAACGAGATCGCCCAGCCGGCGCTCATCGGCCAGTCCGCCTTCGATACCGAGAAGCTCTGGGACCGTCTCTATTGGCTGCTCACGCCGCGTGGACAGAGCGGCTACGGCTCGCACGCGATCGCCGCCGTGGACGTCGCTTTGTGGGATCTGAAGGCCCAGGCGCTCGGCCTGCCGCTGCACAAGCTCCTGGGCGGCGCGCGCGATCAGGTGCCGGTCTACGCCACCTTTGGTTTCGGGTTTCTCGATGACGAGCAGCTGGCGGCGGCCGCGGCCGAGTGGGTGGAGCGCGGCTTCACGCGCCTGAAGATGACGGTGGGCAACCACGCCCTGCAACGTCGTGACGAGCCGCGTCCGTTGTCGGCCGTGATCCGCGAGGACGAGCGCCGCGTGCGGGCCGTGCGTGACCGCATCGGCAACAGCGCGCAGCTGTGCATCGATGCCAACTGCAGCCTGGATCCGTACCACGCCCGCGTGCTGGCCGAGCGGCTCTCGGACTGCGATCTGGCCTTCTTCGAGGAGCCCATGACGCAGAACGACGCACGGGCGCTCGCCGACCTGCGCCGTCGCGCACCCATGCCCATTGCTGCCGGCCAGAACGAAGGCCTGGCCTCGCGCTTTGCGGAATTCTTCGCGAACGGTTCGCTGGACATCGCCCAGCCCAACGTGGTGATCACGGGCGGCTACACGCAGTGCCTGCGCATCGCCGGCATGGCGCAGGCCTGGAACGTGTCCATTGCCAACGGTGGGGCCTGGCCCTTTCACAACATGTCGTTGCACGCGGGCCTGGCCCACGGCGGCTTCGTGGAGTATCACAGCGTGGCGGTCAAGGTGTGCGAACCGCTGTTCCGCAACCTGCCGACGCCGGAGCGCGGCTGGCTCACGCTGCCGGACGCCCCGGGTCTGGGCCTCGATCCGGATTGGGATGCCATCGCGGATCTGGCGAAGCGGCCGCTCTCGCGGGGCACCGGCAAGGCCTGACAAGACATCGAACATTCACGGCCCCGGCGGGGGCCGATAACAGGAGACAACCATGAAATATGCCAACAAAATCATCGGCGCAGTCAGCCTCGCCTGTGCGGTCATGGCGCCCGGTCTGGCCAGTGCGCAACAGTGGCCCGGCAGCGCGCCCATCCGCCTCATCGTGCCTGCCTCGGCCGGTGGCTCGCTCGACGTGCTCACGCGTCCGCTGGCACAGCAGCTCTCCAAGATCCTGGATGCCAACGTCATCGTGGAGAATCGCGGCGGTGCGGCGGGCATGATCGGCGCCGATCACGTCGCCAAGTCCCCCCCGGATGGTCACACCTTCCTCATGGGCGCGATCCACCATGCGATCGCCGCCACGGTCATGAAGAACGTGTCGTTCGATCCGAAGAAGGATCTGGTGGCGGTGGCGAGCATCGGCTCCACGCCCAACGTATTGATGGTGACGGCCCAGGCGCCGGCCAAGACGCCGGATGAGTTCGTCGCCTGGATCAAGAAGGAATCCGCGCCGAACTACGCCACGGGCGGCCCGGGCGGCCTGCACCACCTGAGCGCCGAGCAGCTGAGCCGGCAGGTGGGCGTCCAGGCCCAGGCCGTGCACTACCGTGGCAGCGCGCCGGCGATGACGGATCTCATCAGCGGCCAGGTGCACTTCATGCTCGAGACCATGCCTGCCGCGATCAACCAGATCAAGGCCGGCAGCACCCGTGCCATCGCCGTGACGACCAAGGAGCGCTCGGCTGTCTTCCCTGACGTGCCGACGCTGGATGAGTCCATTGCCAAGGGCTTCGACGTGCAGACCTGGTACGGCATCATGGCCCCGGGCGGCACCTCGCCCGAGATCGTCAGCGCCATGCGCGACGCTGTGGCCAAGGCCCTGGACACGCCGGAGATGAAGAAGGTCTGGGAAGCCTCGGGCACGTCGCTGCCGAGCGCTGAGCAGGCCGATTTCCAGGCCTTCTGGCTGGCCGAGATCGATCGCTGGGGCAAGGTGGCCAAGGACAACAACGTCAGCATCGACTGAACCGCGTTGACAGCGCAGTCCCCCAAGCCGGCGCTCGCCGGCTTTTTTATGACAGGCGCCAGGCATCCGCCTGCCAGGCGGTCTCGGCTGCGGCCCGCAGGAGGGCCCGGTCTTCGGGCAGGCGCATGGCCGCATCGGCGTGCCGAAGGGCGCGCGCAGCCAAGTGCCGGGCCGCGGTGCCGAAGCGGGCGTCGTCCAGGCGGGCCAGGCTGGCGAGCGCCTTCTGCAGCCGGATGCCGACTTCCAGCAAGGCCGCGCCGTCACGTGCGATCGGGGCGTAGAAATCCTCGAGCAGCTCCTCGATGGTCGGGTCCGCCACGTAGAGACGAGCGCACGCAGGATCGGCGGCGCTGGGCTCAGCCGGCTCGGCCAGCGTGCCGAGCACCCGCACGCTGCGCCCGATGAGGTCGATGGCCGTGCCCGGATCGTTGGTGGCTGCCGAGAGCGCGCGCTGGGCGATCTCGCTCAGCACGCAGATGCCGAAGCGCGGATCCTGCTCGAAGCTGCGTCGCCGGCCAAGGGTGAAGGCGCCCGGGATGGCAGCCAGATCTTCCTCGCTCAGACCGACGGCGAGCGCCAGCGGCCGGGTCGGGTCGACGAACGTGCCCGGCGGCGCGAGGACATAGATGCGGGCCTGCTCGGCTTGCACGCGCGCGGCCAGCGCCGGCATGTCGATGTGCTGGACGTAGCCCACCTCGGCCGCATGGCAGGCCACGGCGTGGGCCGGCCACTGGTCGGCGGGCGGCAGGGGGCTCGCCCCCAGATTCGGATGGGCCTGGCGATCCCGCAGTGCCCGCACGGCGGCGTTCTCGACGCGGTCCGTGGTCTGGCCAAGCCGGCCCAGCGTCGACAGGTGGCTGATCCAGCGCAGCAAGGTCCAGACAATGAGCGCGATGACGAAGAGCGTCACGCCGAACATCACCACGCGTCCTTGGTCGCCGTACGCGCCTGTGCTGAGCGCGATGATGCCGACCAGGCTGAAGAGGAAGGACCCGATGAAGGTGGCCAGCGCGTTCTGGGTGGTGGTGTCCTCGTCGAGCAGCGAGGTGGCGCGCGGGGTGACGTTGGTCGTCGCGGAGCCATAGGCCGACACCATGATGCTCAGGGAGAATGTCGTCACCGCGAGCATGCTCGAGGCGATGATGCCCAGCACGTTGTCCACGGCATCCGCGCCGATCCGTGTGGCGAGCCCGGCAGGTATGTAGGGCTTGACCGCCCAGGCAAGCAGCGCCGTGGCCACGCCCAGCACCGAGAATATCGTGGCGCGAAACCACAGCTGCCGACCGATGCGGCGCAGGCGCCAGCCCCATTTTCCCAGCATGTTCTGTCCTTGGCCGTCTGCGCGGCGCGTCTTGAGTGCGGCTCGTTAGCAGGGGCTGTGCCCAACAGCGGCCCATCGTCCAGCGTTGACGGGGCCGGCACAGGCTGGCTATCTTGCCGCTTTGCGCCCGCCTACGCCGCCCCGATGCCGCTGATCTCAGCTGATACCGCGCCCGACGCCGCCGACACGCCGGCCAACGCCACGCGTCTGTACGCCATCCTGGCGCGACAGGCACGCACGGCGGTCGTGTTCCGGCGCGGCCCCTCCCGGCAGGTGCAGTTGATCCGTTGGAACCTGCGCGACGACACCTTCGAGCACGGGCAGTGGTTCAAAGGGCGGATCTACGAGCGCCGCTGCGACCTCTCGCCTTCCGGCAAGCACTTGGTGTATTTCGCGGCGACGCATCGGGCGCCCCACGGCACGTGGACGGCCGTGTCCCGGCCTCCGTATTTCAGTGCACTGGTCCTTTGGCCCAAGGGTGACGCCTGGGGCGGTGGCGGCCTGTTCCAGGACGAGCACACCTTGCTGCTGAATCACGCACCAGCGCCGGACGGTACATGGCCGCTGGCCCCAGGATTCACCCCGCCGCCTCGTCTGCAGGTGCGCTCGCTCGGGCCTTCTGCCGGGCGGGGCGAGGATGAACCCCTCCAGGGCCTGTTGCGCGAACGGGATGGCTGGCAACTCGTGGACGCAGGCAAGGGTGGGCGCGGATCGGTGCGCGCGAAAACCTTGTTCACCTTCAGCCGCCCGCAGGTGATGGCCCGGCCCGGGCCATCCGGGCCCAGCCTGCAACAGCGGTTGCACGCCGTCGGCCCGGAGAACGACGCCTTCTATGCCTTCTCGCATCGCGTGGTCGATGCCGAGGGCGCCGTGCTGGCGGATCTGGGCCGCAGCGATTGGGCCGATTGGGAGGGGGGTGACGTCGTCTTCGCCCGCGCGGGTCGCTTGTACCGGCTGCGCAAGAATCGCATCGCCACCTACGCGGCGCAGGGCGACGCGGCGTTGCAGCTTCTGCATGACTTCCGGGCTGCGCGGTTCACCGAGCTCGCGCCAAGCGCCCAGGCGCTCAAGTGGTAGGCAGGGCAGGCGCGCGGATTGCTGCCGAGCGGGGTCCCTCGCGCCTGATCGCCATCCCATGACCGACACTCCCGATCCCGCCGACACCCGTCCCATGCGCGAACGCATGGAGGCGGGCGACCTGTACATCGCTGACGCCGAACTCGCCGTGGCCAATCGTGCTGCCTATGGCCTGTCGCTGCGCTATGCGGCGCGCTTTGCCGACGACCTGGACGAGGCCCGCCGCATTCTGCAGCAGCTGCTCGGATCGATCGCCGACGACGCCATGATCAAGCCGCCGCTGGCCGTGGATTACGGCCGCTACATCACGGTCGGGGCGGGCACCTTCATCAACAGCGGTCTCGTGGCGCTGGACGTGGCGCGCATCACCATCGGGCGCGACGTGCAGATCGGCCCCAACGTGCAGTTGCTGACGCCCACGCACCCGGTGGAGCCGGGCCTGCGCCGCGCCAAGTGGGAAGCCGCGGCTCCCATCGTGCTCGAAGACAATGTCTGGCTGGGCGGCGGCGCCATCGTGCTGGCGGGCGTCACGGTGGGCCGCAATGCGGTCGTGGGCGCAGGCGCCGTCGTGACGCGCGACGTGCCGGCCAACACCGTCGTCGTCGGCAATCCGGCGCGCGTCATCCGCACCTTCGATCCGCAGGACGAGCCTCGCCCGTCTGCCTGAGATACGAACCTTCAGCCTTTCCCGTTGTCCCCCCGTTGCGGCAGAATGCCGTTGCACCTCATGGCCAGCCGGCCGTCCCCGTCCCCTTTGCCTGGAAGCGTGATCCCATGTCCTTCAACGATTCCCAGCTCGACAGCCTGATGCCTCCCCTGGAGCTCACGCGCCGCGGTTTCATCGTCACCGCCCTGGCGAGCGGCTTTGCCGTCGCCGCTGGCGCCGTGCAGGCGCAGACCGCCATCAAGACCTCGGACGACGGCCTGACCGCGGGCGAGGTGAAGATCCCGGCCAAGGACGGCGAGATCCCCGCCTACCGTGCCGCGCCCGCCGGGCAGAAGGACCTGCCGGTCATCCTCGTGATCCAGGAGATCTTCGGGGTGCACGAGTACATCAAGGACGTGTGCCGTCGCCTGGCCAAGGCCGGCTATCTGGCCATCGCGCCGGAGCTCTTCGCGCGCCAGGGCGATCCGGCCTCCTACCAGGACACCTCGACGCTCATGCGCGAACTGGTGAGCAAGGTGCCGGATGCCCAGGTGATGCAGGATCTGGACGCGACGGTGGCCTGGGCGGGTACGCAGGGCGGCGACGTCGAGCGCCTGGGCATCACGGGCTTCTGCTGGGGCGGACGCATCACCTGGCTTTACGCGGCCCACAACGCGCGCGTGAAGGCCGGCGTGGCCTGGTACGGCCGTCTGCAGGGCGATGCAACCGAGCTGCAACCGCGCCACCCCATCGCGGTGGTGGATCGCCTGAGCGCGCCGGTGCTCGGCCTCTATGGCGGGAAGGACACCGGCATTCCGCTGGAATCCGTCGAGGCCATGAAGGCCGCGCTCGCCAAGGGCTCGGATGCCGCGAAGGCGTCCAAGTTCGTGATTTACGACGATGCGCCGCATGCCTTCCATGCCGACTACCGCCCGAGCTACCGCAAAGAAGCCGCCGAGGATGGCTGGAAGCAGGCGCTCACCTGGTTCGGCGAGCGCCTGAAGGCACGGCCCTGAGCGCGCCCAGGCGGTCATTGGCTCCCAGCGCCGGGCGACGCCATCTTGCGTCGCCCGTCGGGCATTGATCACATCGATCGCTGGGTCGTGCCCATCGGTAGGCATGCAATCTTTTCTGATTCCTATGCCCGTAGGAATGGCGGCAGTCCGTTATCCTAGTTGGGTGAAAATTCCTGCTTTCGAAGGAATTTGAGCGAGAAACGGCCGCGAGTAAACTATAATTCCTGCGTTCAAAGGAATTTTTGTCGTGGTGTGACGCGCTTGGTTTGATTTCCTACGAGCAAAGGAATTTTTATGAACATCCGTTTGACGTCCGTACTGGAAGCAGGGGTCGCGATACGTACGCTTCGCAAGCGCGCTGGCATTCGGATCGACGACTTCGCACTGACCGCTGGGGTGAGCAAGCAGTTCATGACCGACCTCGAGAACGGAAAGGCAACCATTCAAATGGGCAAGGTCCTGCAACTGCTGGATCGCCTAGGCCTCGGGGTTGGCTTGGCGCTCCCGGACGCGGAGGTGGCGTCCTACCGCAAAGAACTCAGCAAAGCCCTGTCACGTCAGACGTTTCGCCCACCCAAGCGCAGACGCATGAAACCGGCGCAGCCCCTCGCCGCCACTGGCGACGGGACAGCCGCGCGTGAATCGGTGCCAGGAGACCGCGATGCCTGAGCGCGCGACAGAGGCGCCGCCGCCATACGGCAGACGGCTCTGCATCTATAGCAATCACGTGCACGTGGCCACGCTCCACGAGGACAACGACCTCTGGACGCTTGCGTATTCGCCGCAATGGGCCGCTAGCGAGGACGGATTCGACCTCAGCCCTGCGCTGCCTCGCGCTCAGCCGCAGCATCGCGATGGCGCCACGTCGCGCCCCGTCCAGTGGTACTTCGACAACCTGTTGCCCGAAGAGAGGCTCCGAGAGCTCATCGCCACGGATGCGAACCTGCGCAATCACGACGATGCCTTTGCACTGCTGGAATACCTGGGCGCAGAGTCTGCGGGTTCGTTGACGCTGCTTCCCGAGGGGCAAGAGCCCGAGGCCCCTCGGACGCTGAAACCCCTGTCTTACGAAGCACTCAGCCAGCGAATCCAGGCATTGCCTCATGCCACGCTGACACGGGAGGCGCCCAAGCGCATGTCGCTGGCCGGCGCACAACACAAGATGTTGGCCGTCATCAAAGGCCAGGATGTCTACGAGCCTGTGGGTTCCACGCCCTCGACGCACATTCTCAAGCCAGATCACCCATCCCGCGACACGTACCCCGCATCGGCCTACCTGGAATGGCTCACCATGACGCTGGCGCAAGCGGCCGGGCTCGAGGTGCCGACAGTGGCGCTATTGCACGTGCCCGAACCGGCATATGTCATTGAACGGTTCGACCGCCGCGTTGAGCCGGCGGCGCTGGCACCAACGACCGGCGAACAACCCCCTGACGTCGGGCGCGTCCACGCCATCGACGCGTGCCAACTGCTCAACAAATCGCGCGTATTCAAGTATGGCAAGGACGTACGCACCCTGCGAGAGATCTCACAGGCGTGCTCGGACACGCTCATGACGCCCGTGCGGCTCTTTCGATGGCTGGTTTTCAACCTGCTGGTGGCTAACGACGACTGTCACTTGAAGAACCTGTCGTTTCTGGTCACCCCGGGGCGCGTCGATCTCGCACCCCACTATGACCTGCTGGCCACGGGCGTCTATCACACCCGCGCTTTCGCCGAAGACGAGGGTAAGTGGCCCCACGTGTCGCTGGCCATTCATCTGTCGCAGGACGTCGTTCGGTTCGATCAGGTGACGCCTCAGGCAGTACTGACCGCCGGCCACGCGCTCGGCGTGCCAGAGCGCGTGGCCATGCGAACCGTCCGAGACGTCGTCACCCGCGTTCTTGGCGCCTTCGATGCGGTGTATGCGGAACACGACCCCGAGGACAAGGGCTTGCTGGCGCGATACAAGGCTCGAGACTCGGGTGCCGACGGCTCCGAAACGGCAACGATGGCGAGCGAGACGCGATGGGGCGGTCCCGGTACCGGAGCCGAGGCGCGGCCGCCTCAGGACAGTGCGCAGCAGTGGCGCATCCTGAGGGTGCTTCGCCACATCGTGTTGCCAGACATGATGGACAGATTGGTCCCATGAGCGCCGGCCGCTGCGCCGGCGCCCCCTCTTACTCCACCGTCACGCTCTTGGCCAGATTGCGCGGCTTGTCCACGTCCGTGCCGCGGGCGCAGGCGGTGTGATAGGCCAGCAACTGCAGCGGCACCACGTGCACGATGGGCGAGAGCATGCCGTAGTCGCCCGGCATCTGGATCACATGCACGCCGGGTTCGTTGGCGATGCGCGTGGCCGTGTCGCTGAACACATACAGCTGGCCGCCACGCGCGCGCACTTCCTGCAGGTTGGACTTGAGCTTTTCCAAGAGCGTGTCGTTGGGGGCCACCGTCACCACGGGCATCTGCTCGGTGACCAAAGCCAGCGGGCCGTGCTTGAGCTCGCCGGCCGGGTAGCCTTCGGCGTGGATGTAGCTGATTTCCTTGAGCTTCAACGCGCCTTCCAGGGCGATCGGGTAGTGCATGCCGCGGCCCAGGAAGAGGGCGTTCTCGCGGCGCGCAAAGGTGTCGGCCCAGCCGATGATGTGCGGTTCGAGCGCAAGCGTGGCCTGAATGGCCGAGGGCAGGTGGCGCAAGGCCTTCAGGTGCTCGGCCTCGGCTGCATCGTCGAGCTTGCCTCGGCTTTGCGCCAGGGTGAGCGCGAGCAGGAAGAGGGCGGTGAGCTGCGTGGTGAAGGCTTTCGTCGAGGCGACCCCGATCTCCACCCCGGCGCGGGTGATGAAGCCGAGCTTGCATTCGCGCACCATGGCGCTGGAGGCCACGTTGCAGATGGTGAGCGTATTCTCCATGCCCTGGCGGCGGGCGTGCTTCAGGGCCGCGAGCGTGTCGGCGGTCTCGCCGGATTGCGAGATCGTGACGACCAGCGTGCTCGGGTCCGGCACGCTGGTGCGATAGCGGTATTCGCTCGCGATCTCAACCGCCGTGGGCAGGCCGGCGAGCGCCTCGATCCAGTACTTGGCCGTCATGCCGGCGTAGTAGCTGGTGCCGCACGCGAGGATCAGCACGCGCTGCGTCTCCTGGAATACCTTGTACGCGGCATCGCCAAAGAGCTCGGGCGAGATGGTGTCCAGATCCTGCAGCGTGTCGGCCACGGCGCGCGGCTGCTCGAAGATCTCCTTCTGCATGTAGTGGCGGTAGGGGCCGAGTTCGGCGGCGGCGGTGAAGGCCGGCACTGTGTGCACGGGGCGATCTGCGGCGCGTCCTTCGCTGTCGACCACCCACACGCGGCCCACCTGGAGATCCACGACGTCGCCATCCTCGAGGTAGAGGATCTGGTCGGTGGTGCCGGCGAGCGCCAGCGCATCGGAGGCCAGGTAGTTGGCCGACTCGCTGGTGCCCACGACGAGCGGCGAACCATTGCGCGCGCCGACGACGCGGTGCGGCTCGTCGCGGCAGAAGGCCGCGATGGCGTAGGCGCCCTGCAGGCGGCGCACGGCACGTTGCAGCGCGTCGAAGAGATCGTCGTTGTAGAGGTGATCCAGGAGGTGGGCGATCACTTCCGTGTCGGTCTGGCTCTCGAACACGTAACCCGCGCCGCGCAGCTCTTCGCGCAGGGCTTCGTGGTTCTCGATGATGCCGTTGTGCACGAGCGCGATGCGTGGCTGGCCGCCGGGGCGCCCGGAGAAGTGCGGGTGGGCGTTGTGCGTGGCCGGCGCGCCGTGCGTGGCCCAGCGCGTGTGCGCGATGCCCGTGGAGCCGGCCAGGGCGTCGCGCGAGACGAGCGCCTTCAGGTCCGCCACGCGCGAGGTGCTGCGCGTGCGGCGCAGCGCGCCGTCCATGTGCAGGGCAATGCCGCACGAGTCATAGCCTCGGTACTCGAGCCGTTGCAGGCCTTCGACGAGAATGGGGGTGATATCGCTGCCGAGGGCAACGGCGCCGACGATGCCGCACATGGTGAATCTCCCGGAAAGTGGGGGCACGCAGGGGATGGCGTGCAGAACTGGGCGTATTCTGAGGATATCGGCGAGAAATTGAATTGCAGAATTGTCTATCAAGTGAAAGAATCTGCCGTGCAATAATTGCTAGGAAATTTTATTTCATAGAAGACGCACCTATGGTCAATATGGACAAGACAGACGGTATCGTGCTGGACGATCTTGACTGGCGCATCCTGGCCGAGTTGCAGGACGATGCCGCGCTGACCAACCATGCCCTGGCTGCCCGTGTTTTCTGTTCGCCCCCCACGTGCCTTCGGCGGGTGCGCCGCCTGACCGCACTGGGCGTCATCCAGTCGGTCGTGGCATTGCTCGACCCGGCCCAGGTCGGCCAGCCACTCACCACCATCGTGGAGGTGACGCTGGACGTCCAGACGATGGAGCAGCTCGATGCGTTCGAGCGGCGCGCGGTGGCCGAGCCTGCCGTGGTCCAGTGCTACCGGGTGAGCGGCGGCCCGGATTTCGTGGTGATCGTGATCGCGGCGGATATGTCGGCGTATCACGCACTCGTCGCCCGTCTTTTCAATGCCGCTGCCAACGTGCGCAATGTGCGCAGCTTCTTCTCCGTGCATCGGGCCAAGTTCGAGACCCGGGTCGTTCCGCCGGAGCGCCTCCCAGGGAGCGGCGGCACACGGGCCTAAGGCGCGCGCCGCTGTCAGCCCGCGCGCGCGGAGCGCCATGCCCCTGCCCGTGTGTCGCGCCCTCGGTTCCGGCGACTGGCGGCTGTTACGCCCGGTCGCGCTTTGCACGGGCTGTGAGTGGCGGCGCGGCGGGGCTGGCGCTACGCTCTCATGTCGCTGGCTCGCGCGCACCGTCTGCGCGCACGGCGTCTTTTCTTCATGATCCTGTCCGTGCCCCTCACCGATCCTGATTCCTCCGCCGCGCATCTGCCCGCCGTATTGGCGGGCCCCGTGCTGCGCCGCGTGGAGGCGCATCGCATCGTCCTCTGGCTGGCCGCGTCGCGTGCCCTCGATGCCACGCTCGTGATCGACTGCAGCCGGGACGGCTTGACCGTGTCGCATCGGGTGGCGCTCGATGGCACCTGCTGCCGCGAGGTGGTGGTGGGCCGTGAGGCCCGTCTGCTGCTCGTGGACGTGCAACTGCCGCAGCCACTGCCACTGGACACCCCCATCCGTTACGACATTCTGCTGAGCGAAGCCGGCGTCGAGCGCGGCGTCGCAGGCTGGGCGCCGCACCTGCTCTATCCCGGTCGCACCGCACTCGAGTTCGTCGTGCGTTCCCGGCTGGACAACGTGCTCTTCGGCTCATGTCGCAAGCCCAGCCATCCCGTGCGCGATGGCCTCGCGCGTGCCGACGCCGTCGTCATGGAAGCGCTCGATCGCCCGCAGGCGCGGCCGGCCTTCCTGCTGCTGTGCGGCGATCAGGTGTATGCCGACGACGTTGCCGGTCCGATGCTCTCGGCCATCCATGCACTCATCGGGCGCCTGGGCCTGTACGGGGAGTATCTGGAAGGCGCCGTGGTGCCGGACAGCGACGCCCTGTATGCGCATCCCGACGGCTACTACCGTCGCGAGAAGCTGTTGCCGGCCATCAAGTCCAACGACGACCTGCGTGAGCGCTTCTTTGGGGGCGTCGAAAAGCCGATCTTCACCAGCGCCAGTGCACACAATCATCTGGTCACGCTGGCCGAAGTGCTCGCCATGTATCTGCTCGTGTGGTCGCCAGTGCCCTGGCAGTTCGTGGCGCCCGCCATGCCGCCGCTGGAGGCGCCTCTGGCGCGCCGCTATCGCGCTGAAGCTGCGGCCATCAGCGGCTTTCGCGCGGAGCTACCCCAGGCTGCGCGCGTGCTGGCGAACCAGCCCACGCTCATGATCTTCGATGATCACGACGTCACCGACGACTGGAATCTCTCGGCCAAATGGGAGAGCACGGCCTATGGCCATCCATTCTCGCGGCGCATCGTGGGCAACGCGCTCATGGCCTATGCCTTCTGCCAGGGCTGGGGCAACGACCCGGATGCGTTTGCCAATGTGATCCCTGCGGCCGAGCGGGTGGCAGAGAATCCGGACGCTACCGGCCACCTGGATGCCGCGCGGCAGGACGCACTCATCGATGCCTTGCTGCAGACGCGGGGATGGGGCTATGCCCTGCCCACCACACCGCCACTCATCGTGCTGGACACGCGCACGCAGCGATGGCGCAACGACGATCATCCGAGCCAGCCATCCGGTCTCATGGATTGGGAGTCCCTCTGCGAGCTGCAACAGCGCCTGCTCGATCAAAGCGCCGCCGTGATCGTGTCACCGGCGCCGATGTTCGGCGTGAAGCTCATCGAGATCATCCAGCGCGTGATGACCTGGACCGGCCACGCGCTCATGGTGGATGCCGAGAACTGGATGGCCCACCGCGGGTCGGCGGGCACCATGCTCAACATCTTCCGGCACACGCGCACGCCGGGCAATTACGTCGTGCTCTCGGGCGACGTGCACTATTCCTTCGTGTACGACATCGAGATTCGCGCGCGTGAGCGCGGCCCACGCATCTGGCAGATCACAAGCAGTGGCCTGAAGAACGAATTCCCCCGCCGGCTGCTCGACTGGCTCGATCGCTTGAACCGCTGGCTCTATGCGCCGGAATCGCCCTTGAACCGCCTCACCAAGCGACGCGACATGGAGATCGTGCCGCGCGTGCCGGATCGGCGCCGCGCCGGCGAGCGCGTATGGAACGGCGCCGGTGTGGGCCAGGTGTTCCTGGACGAGGCGGGTCGCCCCACGCTCGTGCTGCATCACAACGCGGATGGCTCGCCGCCCACGCGGTTTCTGCCAGCTGGCGAGACGGGGCTTGTCAGGCGCTCGGCGGCAGATCGAGCAACACCCGCGCCATGAAGGCCCGCCGCTCGCGCTTTTGCAGGTCGCTGCCCTGGGCCGACAAAAGGGACTCGGACACTTCATAGGCGTACAGCGCAAAGGCGCGCAGTCGGGCTTCGGCCAGGTCCAGGCCCAGCGCGCTGAAGCATTGCGCAATGTAGGACAATCGCGTGGCGTCGACCTCGTCGACGACCTTGCGGGCCATCGCGTCGCGGCGTGCCCAGGCACGCATGGCCAGTTCCGTGGCGGCGGCGCGCTTGGCCGCCTGACCGCGAAAGGGCAGGCTCAGGAGATCATGGATCTGCTCGGTCGGTGAGGTCTTGCGACGTTCGAAGCGATCGATCACCTGTTCGGTGGCGGCGTTGCGCCAGGCCGTGAGCATGGCCTCGAGCAGCGCGTTGCGACTGCGAAAGTGCCAGTAGAAGCTGCCGCGCGTGACGTTCAATTCCTGCGCCAGCGTCTCGATGCGCACGGCATCCACGCTCTTGGCCTCGAGCACGCGCATGGCGGCCTCGATCCAGTCCTCACGCGTGAGCGAATTGCGGGCGGTGGGGGACGAGTCGGCGGTGGCCTGACGGGGCATGGCGGGATTCCAGGGCAAGACATTCCATACGACATTGTATGGAAGGCAGCGCAGCGCGCCAGCCCTGCGGCGCACCGCAGTGCATGGTGTTTTCCCTATACGTCTCCTTATCTACGTATGTAAGGTAGGGACAAACCCTGAATGCCACACTGACGCGGCAGTGCTACTGTTTCCATCAGTCCATACACATACGTATGTGTATTGTGAAACGAGGAGACAATGATGAAAAAATCCTGCACGCAGTGGCTGGCTGCCACGGCCCTGGCGCTAGCCACCGGCCTGGTTCACGCGCAAGGCCTCACGATCGGCCTCACGCTGTCCACGTCCGGGCCCGGCGCCTCGCTGGGCATTCCAGAGCGCAACGCCATCGAGCTGTTGCCCGATACCCTGGGCGGCTTGCCGGTGAAGTACGTGGTGCTGGACGACGCCACCGACCCTGGCAATGCCTCACGCAACGCGCGTCGCCTGGTGCAGGAACACAATGTGGACGCCATCATCGGCTCGTCCACCACGCCGGCCACGCTGGCCGTGACCTCGGTGGCGGCTGAGTCCAAGACCCTGCAGATTGCCTTGAGCCCGTTCCGTCGCGCCGGCGAGGTGTTCGACTGGGTCCTCTCGCTGCCGCAGTCCGTGCCCGTCATGTCCTCGGCTCTCTTCGAGGACATGAAAAAGCATGGCGTGAAGAAGCTGGGCTTCATCGGCTTTGCGGACTCCTATGGCGAGGTCTGGCTGAACGACGTGCGCCCGCGCGCCGAGAAAGAAGGCATCGAGCTGGTGGCCGTGGAGCGCTTCGCCCGCACCGATCGGTCGGTGACGGCGCAGGCGCTGAAGGTGTCGGGCGCGCAACCCGATGCCGTGCTGGTGGTGGCCAGCGGCACGCCTGGCGCGCTGCCCATGGTGGCTTTGGCCGATCGCGGTTTCAAAGGCCGCATCTACCAGACGCATGGCGTGGCCAACAACGACTTCATGCGCGTGAGCGGGACAAGCGCCAATGGCGTGGTCGTGCCCGCGGGTGCGCTGCTGGTGGCCGAGCAGCTCGCCGCCGACCACCCCAGCCGCGATGCCGCCCGCAGCTTCGTGCGTCGCTACGAGGCCAAGTACGGTGCGCAATCCCGTGACCTTTTCGCGGGCTACGCCTGGGATGCCTACCTGTTGCTGGACGAAGCCGTGCCGGTGGCGGCCAAGAACGCCAAGCCGGGCACGGCCGAGTTCCGCCAGGCGCTGCGCGATGCCGTCTTCGGCACGAAAGGCCTGGCCGGTGCGCATGGCGTGATCAACGTCTCCAAGGAAGATCACTCCGCCTATGGCGTGGATGGCCGCGTGCTCGTCACCGTGGAAGACGGCAAGTGGAAGCTGCTGCCATGAGCCAAGCCTGTCTGGCCGCTTGGCCGGCGCTCGCCACACCGCGCGTATTGCGCGAGTCGCGGCCCGACGGCTCTTTCATCCTGCGATCGGCCGAGCCGCTGCGCGAGTACGACGCGCGTATCGGTGACTGGCTGGTGCGCTGGGCGCAGCGCACGCCCCACGCGGTGTTCCTGGCCGAGCGCGATGCCCGTGGCACCGGGTGGCGACGCGTGACCTACGGCGAGGCGCTGGATCAGGTGCAGCGGCTGGCCCAGGCCATCCTGGATCTGCGCACGCCCCGCGAGCAGCCGATCGTCGCTGTCTCGGACAACAGCGTGAATCTCGGCCTGCTCAGCCTCGCGGCCATGCACGTGGGGCGCCCGATCGCGATCGTGTCGTCCTCCTACGTGCGCGTCGCCAAGGACATGTCCAAGGCGCATGCCATCCTGCGCCGCCTGGCGCCGGCGCTGGTGTATGCCGAAGACGGCGTGCTCTACGGCCCGGCGCTGGCCTCGGCCGGGCTGGACTGTCCGCAGGTGTATGCGCAGTCGGTGCCCGAGGGCGGGATCGACCTGGCCACCTTGCTGGCCACCGAGCCAACGCTTGCCGTGGACTCGGCCTTCGCCGAAGTCCTGCCGGACGACACGGCCAAGCTTCTGCTCACCTCTGGATCCACGGGCACGCCCAAGATCGTCGTCAACACGCACCGCATGTTGTGCGCGAACCAGCAGATGATCGCGCAGTGCTGGCCTTTCATCGAATCGCGACCACCCGTAGTGCTGGATTGGCTGCCCTGGAGCCATACGTTCGGCGCCAACCACAACTTCAACCTGGTGCTGCGCAATGGCGGCACGCTGTACGTGGACGATGGACGGCCGATGCCGGGTCTCATCGAGCGTACCGTGGCCAACCTGGAATCCGTGCAGCCCACGGTGTACTTCAATGTGCCCAAGGGCTTCGATGCCTTGTTGCCGCATTTGGAGTCACGCCCGGCGCTGGCCGCGCGCTTCTTCCAGAATCTGGATGCGGTCTTCTATGCGGCGGCCGCGCTGCCGCCCGCCACCTGGAAGCGCCTGGAGGACTGCGCCAGGCCCCATCGCGCGCAGCCGCTCTTCTTCACCACCGCCTGGGGCGCTACCGAGACCGCGCCGCTGATCACCAGCGCCCACTTCCCGCTGGATCGGCCGGGCAACATCGGTGTGCCCGCGCCAGGCATGGAGCTCAAGTTCGTGCCGGCGCAAGGCAAGATGGAATTGCGGGTGCGGGGCGTGTCCGTGTTCTCGCAGTACCGCGGCGATCCGGACAAGACGGCTGCGGCCTTCGATGAGGAGGGCTTCTATTGCCTGGGTGACGCCGGCCAGCTGATCGATCCCGAGAACCCGTCGGCAGGCGTGCTGTTCGATGGCCGGGTGGCCGAAGACTTCAAGCTCGTCACGGGCACCTGGGTCTTCGTAGGCAACCTGCGCGTGCAGGCCGTGTCGGCCCTGACGCCGCTCGCGATGGACGTGGTCGTGTCCGGTCACGATCGTGACGAAGTCGGCCTGTTGGTGTTTCCGACGCCAGCGCTGCGCGCGCTGGCCGGCGATACCGCGGGCACGGCCAGCGGTACGGAACTCGGCCGGCATCCTGCGGTGCAGGCGCGCGTGAAGGCGGCGCTGGAGCCGATCTATGCGGGGGCGGGGTCATCGCAACGCGCGCGTCGCGTGGTCATCCTGTCGAGTCTGCCGAGCCTGGATGCCGGGGAGATCACGGACAAGGGCTACGTGAATCAGGCCGCAGCGCTCGCCCAGCGCGCAGACGACGTGGCGCGGCTGTACTCGGAGGACGACTCGGTGATCCGCATAGGTTGACGCGCAGCAGGTGATCCGCAGCAGGTCATCGACCCAGGCCGGGGGCACGCTGCCCGCGGCCTGGGCGGGCGCTCAGCGCCCGGCCTTGTCGGCCTTCACCGGTCGGCGCCAGCCCTCGATGGCTTTCTGCGGCGAGCGTGACACGGTCAAGGTATCGGCCGGCGCATCCCGCGTGAGGGTGGTGCCCGCGCCCACGGTCGCGCCGCGCTTGACGGTGACGGGGGCCACGAGTTGGGTGTCCGAGCCGATGAACGCGTCGTCCTCGATGACGGTGCGGTGCTTGTTCACGCCATCGTAGTTGCAGGTGATGGTGCCCGCGCCGATGTTCACGCGCTGGCCCACGGTGGCGTCACCCACGTAGGACAGGTGATTCGCCTTGCTGTCGGCACCGAAGCGGGCGTTCTTGACCTCGACGAAGTTGCCCACGCGGCTGCGCTCGCCCAGCACGGTGCCGGGACGCAGGCGCGCGTAGGGCCCGACGTTGGCGCCGGCGCCGACGTCGGCCTCTTCCAGGTGGCTGAACGCTTCGATGCGCGCGCCCGGGCCCACCCGGACGTTGCGCAGCACGCAATTCGGACCGACGATCACGCCGTCCGCAAGCTCGACTTCGCCTTCGAAGACACAATTCACGTCGATGAAAACGTCGCGACCGCACAGAAGACCGCCGCGCACGTCGATGCGGGCCGGGTCGGCCAGCGTGACGCCCGCCTCCAGCAGCCGCTCGGCCTGGTGGCGCTGATAGAGGCGTTCGAGTTCGGCCTGCTGGGCGCGGCTGTTGACGCCGAGCGTCTCCCACGCGTGCCCGGGCGCCGCGCTGCGCACCGGCACGCCGGCTGCCACGGCCGCGGCGATCACGTCCGTGAGGTAGTACTCACCCTGCGCGTTGTCGTTGGTGAGGCCGGCGAGCCAGCCGCGCAGGGCGTCCGTGGGCGCGGCCAGGATGCCGGTGTTGACTTCGTCGATGGCCTGTTCGGCAGGCGAGGCATCCTTATGCTCGACGATGCGCCGGATCTCGCCCGCGTCGTCGCGCACGATGCGCCCGTAGCCCGTCGGGTCCGGCAGCTGTACCGTGAGCACGCCCAGGCCCTGGGCCGCGGCGTCGACCAGGCCGCGCAGCGTGGCTTCGCTCACGAGCGGCACGTCGCCATACAGGACCAGCGTGGTGCCGCCCGGCAGGAGTTCCGGTTCGGCCTGCTGGACGGCGTGACCTGTGCCGAGTTGCGGAGACTGCAGGACGCAGCGCACGTCCGGCTGGCCCGCGCAGGCTGCCTGGACCTGCTCGGCGCCATGGCCGGTGACGATGACGATGCGCTGCGGCGAGAGCGCGCGGGCGGTGCCCACGACGTGAGCGAGCATGGAGCGCCCGGCCAGGGTGTGCAGGACTTTCGGCAGGTCAGAGCGCATGCGCTTGCCCATGCCGGCGGCCAGGATGACGATGTTGAGCATGATGGATCCAGGTGACGGCTCAGCCACCGCTACGCGAGCGGGGCGCGGCCTTGCGGGCCGTGGCTTTGCGCGGGGCGCTCTTGCGGGCCTGGGTGGCCGGCGCGGCCGCGCGCTTCTTGG
>NZ_JADCNH010000013.1 GCF_018904615.1 Verticiella alkaliphila
GATCGCTACATCCACTACTACAACCACGAGCGCATCAAGCTCAAACTCAAAGGGCTGAGTCCTGTGCAGTACAGGACCCAGCCCTCATAGCCCAGCCTATCAACCAACCGTCCAACTTTCGGGGGTCAGTTCACGAGCGGGGCTTTTCGTTTCTGCGCCGGGTGGTTCGTGATGCGCCCACGTCAAATGAAGATGATCAGCGCCAGCACGGCAATGATGACCAGCACGCGCGTGATCTGGTAGAGCGCCGGGTTCCAGCGCTTGAAGCGACGTCGATACTGGCCGAGCACCCAGGACACGTGGAAGATCTTGTTGACCCACCCCGTCTGGTCGCCCGAATCGTTGGGCGAGCTCGCCGCGGTCATGAAGGTGCGGGAGAACCACTGGTTGAAGCGGCTCGCCCAGCCGTACTTCAGCGGGCGCTCGACGTCGCAGAAGAGGATGGTGCGCGTCTCGCCGCTCGTGTTCTCGGCCCAGTGGATGAACGTCTCGTCGAACACCACGCTCTGGCCATCGCGCCAACTGTAGCGCTCGCCATCCACCTCGATGAAGCACCGATCGTCGTTGGGGGTATCCAGACCCAGGTGATAGCGCAGCGAGCCCGCGAACGGATCCCGGTGGGCGTTGAGCTTGGCCCCGTGCGGCAATACGGCGAACATCGCGGCCTTCACTTCGGGAATCTCGTGCAGCAGGCGCACGGTGTTCGGGCAGAGCTCGGCCGCGGACGGATGTTGCGCGTCATACCACTTCAGGTAGAAGCGCTTCCAGCCCGTCTTGAAGAACGAGTTGAAGCCGGCATCGTTGTTCGACTCCGCCGCCTTGATGCGCTGCGCTTCGGCCAGCGCTCTCGCCTCGTCACGGATGATCTCCCAGTTGTCGTCCAGCCGCTTCAGCCCCGCCGGCATGTCCGCCGCGGGGATGTAGGGCTTGGCCGGCACGGCGGACGTGAGATACATGAACGCATTCACCGGGGCCAGCGCGGCGGAGTGATCCACCACGGTGCGAAAGAAATTCGCCCGCACGCGCCCGCGAAAGTACACATAGGTGATGGCCGCGAGCCAGAGCCCGATGAGCGTCCACTTGATCATGTCGAAAGTCTGTCAGTCCAGGGTGAATACCGTCGCGCCGGTGGTCTTGCGCGCGGCCAGGGCGGCCTGCGCCTCGCCGGCCTGCGCGAGCGGGAAGCGTTGATCGATCGTGAGCTTGATCTTCTTTTTGGCGACCAGGTCGAAGAGCTCGGCGGCGGCGGCCTGCACCTTCTCGGCGCTGGTGGCGTAATGGCCCAGCGTCGGGCGGGTCACGTACAGGGAACCCTTGCTCGCGAGCACGCCCAGGTTGACGCCTTCGACGGCACCCGAGGCGTTGCCGAAGCTCACCACGAGCCCGCGCGGCTGCACGCTGTCGAGCGAGGCTTCCCATGTGCTCTTGCCCACGCCGTCATACACCACCGGCACCTTCTTGCCGTCCGTGAGCTCGAGCACGCGCTTGGCGACGTCCTCGCGGCTGTAGTCGATGGTCTCCCACGCGCCGTGTTCGCGCGCGAGTGCCGCCTTCTCGGGGCTGGAGACCGTGCCGATGAGCTTCACGCCAAGCGCCTTGGCCCATTGGCAGGCGATGAGACCCACGCCGCCCGCGGCCGCGTGAAAGAGAATCGTCTCGTTGCCCTGCAGGCGGTACGTCTGGCGAAACAGATACTGCACGGTGAGGCCCTTGAGCATCATGGCCGCGGCAGTCTCGAAATCGATGTCCTTGGGCAGCTTCACCACGTGCATCGCCTTGGCGTTGTGGCGCTCGGCGTAGGCACCCAGCGGGCTCTGTCCATAGGCGACGCGATCCCCCACCTTGACGTGTGTCACGTCCCTGCCCACCGCTTCGACCACGCCGGCGGCTTCAGCGCCCAGGCCGTGGGGCAGCGGCTGCTTGTACAGACCCGTGCGGAAGTAGATGTCGATGAAATTCAGGCCCACCGCGTGGTGGCGCACCGTGACCTCGTCCGCGGCAGGCGGCGGCACGTCGATATCGACGAGTTCAAGCACCTCGGGGCCGCCGTGCTTCTGCAGGCGAATGGCCTTCGTCATGGATCTGTCTCCTGGGAGGAACAAGGGTGGCGCGCGCCGCGCATCTAACCTGCCATTGTACGGCGGCGCGATCAGAAGCTGGAGCCGGGCTGCGTGAGGAATTCGGCCTCTTCTGCCGTGGTGTCACGGCCCAACGCGGCGTTGCGGTGCGGGAATCGGCCAAAGCGAGCCACGATGTCGCGGTGGCGGCGAGCGAAATCCAGCGCGCTGGCGAGCGAAGGCGCCTGGGCCGCGAGCGCGCGGTAGAGCTCCACGCAGCGCTGCTGAATCTCCAGATCCTCGGCGTGCATCAAGGGCAGATACACGAATTGCCGCTGCACCGGCGGCATGGCGACGTCCCAGCCGGCATCGATCACCTGCAGGGCCAGCGCGAGGGCCTGCACATCCCCGGCAAACGCATCCGCGGTATCGCGCAGCGTATTGCGGGTGAACTGATCGAGGATGAGGATCCGTGCCAGGGCACCGTCGGGCACCCCTTCCCAATCCCGCAGCCCGCCGGCGAGCGCGCCGTCGATCAGCGGCCCGAAACGCGTGCGGATCTCGGCATCGAAGCTGGCGTCCTTGCGAAACCAGGCCTCGCGCACCGTGAGGTACTCCGGATGCTCTGGCGCATGGAACCAGAAGTCCAGCACGTCCTGCCACGGTGCGCGTAAGGGATCGCCCCCGGTACTCGCCGCAGCGCCCGGCGCAGTCGATGCTCCCAGCCAGCGCCGCAGTGCCGCTGCGAGCTGCTCGGGTTGCTCGAGCGGGACCATGTGCGCAGCCTCGTGGATCCAGACCAGCTCGGCACCCGGGATGGCCTCGGCCAGTTCTTCGGACAGCACGGGCGGCGTCAGCGCATCCTCCGTCCCGCACAGGACCAGCGCCGGCACGGTCACCGCGCTCAGCACCTCCCGATAATCCTTGCGGGTCATGAGCGCGCGACTCTGGCGCACGAACCCATCCAGGCCGACTTCGGCCTGCATGTCCCGGATCAGGGCGACGAGCTCGGCATCGCTCTGACGGCGCGCGGGGCGCATGCTGTCGCCGGCCGCCGCCAGCACGTTGCCCTCGAAATCGGCCTGCGCGGCCGCGATGGCCTTTTCCCGGCCCTGGGCCTGCCGCGGCGATTCGGTGCGCAACGACGTATCCACGAGGGCGATACCGGCGATCCGCTCGGCCGCCTGGGCCAGCATCTCGCAGACGACGAAGCCACCCATCGAGAAGCCCACGGCGTACGCGCGCTCGCCCGGCGCGATGAGCGCCAGAGCGTCACGGGCCATGGCGGGAATGTCGGATTGTGTGCTCACATCCGCAATGCGCACGTCGGCAACGTCCTGCAAGCGCGGCGACACGCGCGACCAGGCAGCCGCGGTGTTGAGCATGCCGGGCACGAGGATGACGATGGGTCGGGAAGCTGGGGCCATCGGGGTCTCCAGAAAGATCAGGCGCACACGTGTGCGGCCGCGCACAGCGCGTCGGCCTGCGCACGCGTGCTCGCGAAGGAAGCGACCAGGCGCACGAGGCACTCGTCGGCGCCCAGCGGCGTCTCGGGTGGCAAGGTCTCGGCAGGCCAGTCATAGAAAACCGCGCCCTGCTCGCGCAGGCTTGCCGCCAGCCTCTTGGGCAGCACGGCAAAGACTTCGTTGGCCTGCACGGGCCACACCACGCGGGCCCCGGGCACACTGGCCAGGCCCTCGCCCAGCACCTGTGCCACGGCATTGGCCTGGCGCGCCAGCGTGAGCCAGTGCCCATCCTTGAGCCAGGCGCCGAACTGCGCACCGAAAAATCGCCCCTTGGCCGCCATCTGGCCGGCACGCTTGACCCGATATGCAAAGTCCTGGGCGAGATGCGTGTCGAAGAAGACGACGGCTTCGGCCATCAGCGCCCCGTTCTTGGAGGCTCCCAGGCACAACACATCCACGCCCGCGCGCCAGGTGACCTCGGCCGGGCTGCAGCCCAGCGCGGCAATGGCGTTGGCAAACCGGGCGCCGTCCATGTGCAGGCGCAGTCCGTGACGGCGGCCCACCTCGGACAGTGCCGACACTTCCGCTGGCGTGTAGACGAGCCCACGCTCGTTCGCCTGGGTGATGCTGATCGCGCGCGGCACCGTGTTGTGCGGCGGGTGGCCTGCACTGGCAAGGCGCGCCTCCAGCACCGCGGGCACGAGCTTGCCGTTGCGGGCCTCGAGCGGAATGAGGCGCGCACCGCTAGTGAAGAACTCCGGCGCGCTGGATTCGTCGGCCAGGATGTGTGCATCGCGCTGACACAGCACGGCGCCCCAGGGCGGGACGAGAGCCGACAAGGCGAGCGAATTCGCCACCGTGCCGGTGTTCACGAAGAACACACGCACCGCGCGCTCGAAGACTTCGCTCAGGTCGCGCTCGGCGGCCTCGCACCAGGGATCGTTGCCGTAGGACGGCGCCTCGCCGGCGTTGGCGGCCTGGATTGCCGCGAGCACGGGCGCCGAAGCGCCCACCATGTTGTCACTGCCAAAAATCATGAAGAACGTTCAACCTGTGAAGAAACGATAGCCTTGCCCGCGCACAGCGCGCAGCGGCAAGTCGATGCCGCCCTGGGCCGCCTTGCGACGCAAGCGCGAGACCAGCATGTCGATCCAGTGCAGATCGTCCTGGCGCTGGCCCTCCGGATGCACGGCCTGCGCTGCCTCCTCTCGGGTCACCACGCGATCGTGCTGGGCGAGCAGATGGGCCACGAATCGGGATTCGGATTGGGTGAGCCGCAGCCGCCACGCAGCGTCGGGGGCGATCAACTCGCGATGCGCGGGGTCCAGGACCCAGACATTGGCGTGGCGCGCACCCGCGGGCGCTGGCGTGCCGGCCGTGCGGCCCATCCAGAGCCTGCGCAAGCCGCCCAGGAGGACGGCCGACAGTTCGCTCAAGCCCACGGGCTTCACGAGGTAGGCGTCGGCGCCGCACTCCAGGCCTCGCACTCGGTCGTCTTCATGGCCGCGTCCAGTGACCATCACGATGATCACGTCGCTCTGCGCCCGCAGGCGCGACGTGACCGTGAGCCCGTCTACCCCGGGCAAGCCGACATCGATGACGACGGCATTGCACGGCTGTTCGAGCAGGCGCTCGGCGAACTCAGCGGCCGTCCCTACACCCCACACCGTGAAACCATAGCGCCGCAAGCCCGCGGCCAGCTCGTCGCGCAGGTCGTCGTCGTCTTCGAGCAGGCCGACCACCGGCTCGGTGCACATCATTGCGTCGTCGGCCGACTGCACGTGATCCATTGTCCTACTCCCGGTGCCGCAGCCGCTGGGCTTCGACTCCGACGTGTTGCCTTGCACCCCGCCGGACGCCCCACAGCCGACGGTTGTGTGGCAGACTGCGGCCTTCTTCAGGCCCGCGCGCCCACCTGTTCAGAGTATGCCAGAACCGAGCGTCGCCTCATCGAGACGCGCAGGACTTCCCGCCCTCGCGGCCGCCTCGGTCCTGGGCGTGCTTGCCGTCCTCGACTGGGTCAGTCCTTACGCGACGTACCCTGCCCTGGCGATCGCATGCATCGTCATCAGCCTGGCGCTTGCCAGCCATGGCCTGCGCCAGGCCTGGCGCGGCCCCCGGCAGCGCGCGAGCGACGCCAAGCGCGCGGCCGAGTCGCGCCGGCTGCGGGCAGAGATCGAGGCCCGCCGCGATCTGGACGTGCGCCTGCAGGCTGACCTCGACAACCTGTACCTGCGCCTGGCGCAACAACAGGACGTGATTGCCGTGATCGCGCACGAGATGCGCACCCCGCTCTCCACCATCGAGGCGGCGCGCCAGGCGCTCGAATCGCTGGCTGACGAGGCGGGTGCCGATCAGGTCCAGCGGCTGCGCCGCATCCGCCGGGCGGTCGGTCGCCTCGCCACGCTGGCGGAGAATCTTCAGAGCGCGCACCGGCTCGAATACAGCAGCTACGGACTGGATCTGTCGCAGGTGGCGCTCGGCCCCTTCCTGTACGAGATCCTGCTCTCGCTGGGCCTGGAGGAGCGGGTCACGCTGATGTGTCCGGCCACGGCCGTGGTGCGCGGCGACGCAGGCCTGCTCGACATTCTCTTCACCAATCTCGTGAGCAATGCGGTCAAGTACGGCGGTGACGACAGCGTCACCATCGTGCTCACGGCTACGCCTACGCACGCGATCGTGCACGTGACGGACGGCGGGCCGGGCGTACCCGAACCCGAGATACAGAGGATCTTCGAGCGCTTCTATCGCGGCGGGGATACGCGGGGCCAGAGCGGCGCGGGCCTGGGCCTTTACGTGGCCCGGCGCATTGCCGAGGTGCACGGTGGCACCCTCAAGGCCAAGAACCGCCATGAAGGCGGCCTGGCCTTGAAAGTCAGCCTGCCCCTGGCACTGACGCGCGGAGCCGGCTGAGCCTGGATCAGCGCGTGAGACGCGCCAGGCCTTGCGCCAGATCCGTGAGGAGATCGTCCGTATCCTCGATGCCGACGGACAGGCGCACGAGGCTGTCCGCGATGCCCATCTGGGCGCGCTTTTGCGGGCCCATTTCATAGTAGATCGTGTGCGCGGCGGGCAGCGCGAGCGTGCGGCTGTCGCCCAGGTGCGTGGACAGGATCACGATCTCCAGGGCGTTCAGGAAGGCCAGGCAATCGAGGCCAGGCTGAAGCTCCACACTCATCAACGCACCGTAGCGCGCGGCATGGCCGCCAGAGGCATCGCGCACGCCGAAGAGTTCGGTGGCACGGGCGTGCTGCGGATGGCTCGCCACGCCCGGGTAATGCACGCGCGCCACGCTCGGATGCCCTTCGAGAAACTGTGCCACCGTGAGGGCGTTGTGGCAGGCGCGCTCCATGCGCAACGCCAGCGTCTCCGCGCCCACCGCAATCCGGTGCGCGGTCTCGGAGGCGAGGCTGCCGCCCATGTCGCGCAGCCCCTTCTTGCGCAGTTGCATGAGGCCCCAGTTCGCCGGGTCGCCCTTGCGATAGACCTCCGCAATGTTCGGATAATCTGACCAGTCGAACCCGCCCACGTCGGTCAGCGCCCCGCCCAGGGCGTTGCCGTGGCCGCAGATGTACTTGCTGAGCGAGTTCATCACCAGCCCGGCGCCCACGTCGGCAGGGTTGAAGAGATACGGCGTGGACACCGTGTTGTCCACCACGTACAGCAGGCCGCGCTCGCGGCACAGGCGGCCGATGCCGGCCAGATCCGCGACTTGCGTGCCCGGGTTGGCGATCGTCTCGACGAACACCATGCGGGTGTTTTCCTGCACTGCGGCGGCGATGTTGGCCGCGTCCGTGGCGTCGACCATCGTGACCTGCACGCCGAGATCCTGGAGCGTGCCGAGCAGGCTGTTGGTGTTGCCAAAGATGAACTGGCTCGACACCAGGTGATCGCCCGCGCGCAACAGCGTGGAAAAAAGCGCGGCCTGGGCCGCCATCCCGCTCCCGAAGCTCACCGTGCCACGGCCGCGTTCGAGCAGCGTGATCTTGTGCTCCAGGGCTGCCGTGGTGGGCGTGCCCTGGCGCGAGTACGAGTAGCCGCTTTGCGTACCCTGGAAGACGGCGACGAGGTCGTTCACGTCGCCATAGCGGTAGGCCACGGCCGTGTGCATGGGCTTGTGCACGGCGCCGTGTTCGATGTTCCCGCTGCGGTCAGCGTGCAGCAGCGTCGTGGTGATGCCTTTGGACATGATGTCGGATCCTGATGAACGCGCGGGGCGAGACGCTCAACCGCGGCGGCCCTGGGTGCGTTGACGCACGGTTTCGTAGAGACACACGGAGGAAGCCACGCTCACGTTCAGGCTCTCGACGGAGCCCAGCATGGGGATGCGTACCAGCTGATCGCAGGTGTCCCGCGTGAGGCGGCGCATGCCCTCGCCTTCGGCGCCCAGCACCCACGCGATCGAGCGCTTGGCGTCGACCGAGTACAGGTCACCTTCGGCTTCGTCGTCCGTGCCCACGACCCACACGTCACGTGCCTTCAGCGCGCGCAGCGTACGCGCGAGATTGGTGACGGTGATGTAGGGCACGGTGTCGGCCGCGCCGCAGGCCACTCGTTGCACCGTGGTGTTCAGGCCGACGGCGCGGTCGCGCGGGGCGATCACGGCGTGGGCGCCAGCGGCATCCGCCGTGCGCAGGCAGGCGCCCAGGTTGTGCGGGTCCGTCACGCCATCGAGCACGAGGAAAAACGCCGGCTTGTCGCCCAGCTCGTCCAGCACCTCGTCAACGTCGAACGCCAGTTCCACGGCGGCGGCGGTCGCGACCACGCCCTGGTGGCGCGTGCCCTTGGCCATGCCATCCAGACGATCGGCCGCGACAGGGTGCACTTTGCACCCGGCAGCCTGAGCCTGCTCGATCAGGGTGAGCATGCGGCGGTCGCGGCGCGAGGCCTCGACGTAGATCTCGCGAATGGACTTGGCGTCGTGGCGCAGGCGCGCGGTGACCGCATGGAAACCGACGAGAAGTTGGGAGGCTGACATGGATTGCACTCGGCGCCGCCTTTCGGGGCGCCTCAGGGATTATTGAAGTTGCTCGTCGTCAAGGATACGCGGCAGCGGCATGACCGCGATGCCGTCCTCGACCAGGGCCTGACGCTCGCTGGCGCTGGCGGTGCCACGAATGGGCCGGGCTGGCGCGTCACCTTCGTGGATGCGGCGCGCTTCGGTGGCGAAGGCCGCGCCGACGTTGTCGGTGCTGCGCACCCACTCGCGCAGCTGACGCAGCATCTCGGCCTGGCGCCCCGCATCGCCCGCGTCGGACGGGGCCGGCACGGTGGCCGGGGCACGGCTCGCACCCGACACGTTCAAGCGCGACGCAGACACCTGGCGCGTGACGGCCTTGCTGTCGCACACGGGACAGCACAACAGGCCGCGCTCACATTGTCGATCGAATTCCTCGCGTGACGTGAACCAGCCCTCGAAGACGTGACCGGCGTCGCACGCCAGGTCGAATACTTTGAGCGCCATGCCGGTAGTGTAAGCGATCGTGGCAAGGCCGGGCCATGTGGCCGAGGCGTTCGGCGCACCGTTGGGGCGCGCTAGGCGCCGCGCACGAGCCGTCCATCGCGCAGCGTGACGACGGCCATGACGATCAGCACGGCAGCGAGCGGGACGGTGGCGCTGAACCCGACCTGCGAAAACCCGACGGCGCCCGTCACCCCGCCCAGGAAGAACATGCCCAGCAGACCCGCCAGCAAGAGCATGCGCCGCCGATCCGCGCGCACGGGGTCCTTGGTGCCGGCCGCATTCCAGTAGCACCACTTGCCCAGTTCGATGCCCAGGTCTGTCACCATGCCGGTGACGTGGGTGGTGCGAATCTCGGCGCGCGACAGCTTGGTGATCATCGCGTTCTGCAGTCCCATCACGAAGCACAGCAGCAAGGCCGTCGCCGGCACGCGCCACCAGGCATAGTCGCCAAGCTCGCGCCCCAGCAGCCCGAAGAGCAGCAGCAGCGCGGCCTCGAGCAAGAGTGGCGCCGCGCATTCGCTGCGCAGATGGCGGCGACGCGATGCGCGGATGAGGACGGCTGCCGTGGCCGCTCCGGCCAGGAACAACACCAATGCAGCCAAGCCGGCCAGCACCAGCGCGATGTTGCCCAGCACGAGGTGGTCGGCCATGGCGGAGACGATGCCGGTCATGTGGGAGGTGTACTGGCCGATAGCGAGAAACCCGCCCGCGTTGATGGCACCCGCCACGAAGCACAGCACAAGACCGAGACGCCGGGTACCCAGCCAGGCGCCGGGCGAGCGAGCCCCAGGACCGTTGACGGAGGAGGAGCCGGCCAGGTGCATGAGAGGACGCCGCGAAATCGCCAAGCTGCCATCATAGACCGGGGCGGTGGTCGGCTGGCCTCGCCGGCGTCGTACAGATCGATGACCTGGCCGAATGCACTCGGCTGTCGGCAACATCACGGATGCCTACGTCGACTGAATCGTCGGCCGGTCGCGCGAGATGCCGGGACAGCGCGCCCGGCGTGCCGATGGTGGCACGGGCTTCAGTTCAGATCGTCAAACGGCGAGCGCGGATTGCGCGTCGGATTGTTGCCACCCGACGTGCCATCGAGTTCGTCGTCGTTCAGAAGACGGGTTCCGGCGGACGTGCGGACCAGTTGCGCGACGTCCGCCGCCGACACCGTCAGGCCCTGCGAGGCAGCGGCTTCGACCAGCAATCGCGCTGCCTGGGCTTCATCGGTGGCGCCACGCAACCGAGCCATCAAGTCAGGATCGTCGCGCATCAGGGTCGTCAAGGACTGCAGGGTGTCGGCGGAGAGCGGCATGGCGGATTTCCGAATCGGACCCGGCGGATGCCAGGTGCCCGCGCACTGTAGCAACATCGACGCCGGGTAGCGATAGTCAAGGTGAGCCATGGACCTGGCGGCGCGTGCGTACAATCCGTGCGTGCGCCGGCGCTGGTCATCGTCATCTGCCGCCGGGTCTTTCCCACACTGGAGCCCTCATGGCCGACACCACGCCGGACCCCTTGTCCACGCTGACCGAAAAACAAGTCCAGGACGTCATCGCGGCGCAGACCAAGCCGCTCCTGATGCTCATGTCTGCCGTTCTAACGGCGACCGCATCGGACAGCCCGCAAACGCTCACCAAGACCCGCAATGTGCTGATGTCGCTCGCCGTGGCCGCGCATCAGGAAGGCGGGGCCGAGAACATCCGCGCCGCTTCCGTGGCCATGGCCATGCTGGACATGGCCGAGCAGAACGTCGGCGCCACGGCAGACTTCGACGCCCCACCGCGCGACGAGCACTGACGCCGGCCACGTGGATGGCTCGTGAGAGCCATAGGCAGACGATCAGGGCACGCCTACAGTGCAGACATGGGCTCGCGATTGGGCGAGCCGTCCCGAAGGAGTCCGATCATGTCTGATCTGGTTGAAGTCACCACCCCGGAAGTCCTTGCCGACGATGCACTGGCCGCCCTTCATGGCGCCGGCTTTCTCGACGGCCTCTGGGAAGCACTGAGAGGTCCGGCGGAATTCTCGTACGTCCCTGGGGGAATTTGAATCGACGCGTCGGACTGGCGCCTGATGGCGCGTCAAGGAAGCGGCAGCGGTCCTAGCGTTGGCGCCGGCAGCGTCAACCCATGCTCGCGATAGCACGCCTCGACCTGGGCGTCGCCAAATGCCGTGACGGCTCGGCTGACCTGCTCCCGGTCGTCGAAACGGGGAGTTTGATACGCCATGCGGAACAGCTGACGCAGCGCCTGTGCGGCTTCTGCCCCCATGTCGGCTTCACCTCGGTCAATCCGTGCGAGCCAGGCGTCCAGTGATTTCCCGCCGGTCTGGCGCTCCGCCATGTACATCGCCGCCGCGGCTCCGCGGAAATGGCACTCGCGCTGGGGTTCCGGCAGTGTGCTGGGGTCGAGCCCATACGCCGGGAGGGCGATGAGCGATGACAGGATCGCGACACGGTGAATCATGCTGTGATGGCCTGAATTAGGACGTGAGCGGCGGCGGTGCCAAGGCGATGTCTGCTTCAGGCATCTCGCGTCAACCTTGGTAGAATCGCGGCCTGCGCTGCCAAGCCCTCCGCCCGAGTGGTGAAATCGGTAGACACAAGGGACTTAAAATCCCTCGCCGCAAGGCGTGCCGGTTCGATTCCGGCCTCGGGCACCAGAAAAATCAACGATCAGCGGGAAGAAAGTGCAGGTCTTCGTCCGCGTGCATGAGCGCCACGGGCGGCCCGAAGGATTGCATGCCGATGATGGCATCGCGAAATGGGCGGTCAGGGTTCAACGCATCCAGTCGGCAGAACTCGGTGGCGATGGCATCATAGGTGGGCTTGTCCGCCGCCTCCAGCCTGAGCCAGATGCTTCGGATGATCGGGTAGAAGCGTCGGTTTGCCGCCGCGCGTACAGACAACACCCAGAACGGCATGCCTTCCGCGATGGCCGAGTAGACAATGTGAGCCGGCGAGTTGGGGTCAGATTGCTTGCGCATGTGTCCGGCGTCCAGGCCATTCTTGGCCCATTTGTCGGACGCAGCGCTCAGGATATCGACCGTGCGGCTTGACAGCGGACTCGCGCCGTAAAGCACGTCCATGGCCGCTCGGTCGTCGTCGCTGCCTTTGGCCACCACGGTGGCATAGCGCGTGAACGCGATGTCTGCCCGGCAGTGCGCCAGTTCCACGGGCGACATGCGCTTCAAGCCCGCGTCGACCTTGTCGAAACGTGCGAGCTCCTGCGCTTCCCGCTTCTTCGCAGAAGGTCCGAACAATTTCCTGAGGAGTGTCATGGCAATGGCGCAGCTGGGTAAAACGCGTATGTTACCCGTGCGCCTTGCCAGGCCGCGCAGCAGCACGCCGAGCGACACATGGCCAGGCGCAGCGCGTCCTGCTCGAGATGCACGCTCGATCAGCCGACCTTGGGCGGCGCACTGGCCGCGCGCGCGGCCTGCGCGGCCAAGCCAAGCCGCCCGGACACGCACGCGAGCACACCCGCCACGGCCATGATGCCGACGAGCCCAATCGCGCTCTCGGTACGCCAGAGGCTCACGAGGAGGCCGATGAAGGTGCCGCAGAGGAACTGCAGCGTGCCCAGCATGGCGGACGCTGCGCCCAACCGGCCACCCTGGCCTGACAGCGCCAGCGCGGCACTGTTGGGGCCGATGAAGCCTTGTGCAGCCATGAAACTTGCCAGAAAGACGATCAGGATCGGCAGCGTCATGAGGCCGGTCACCGCCAGCAGAAGACCCAGGATGCCGATGGCAGGCATCACCCACAAGGCCACGCGCACGATGCGACTCGGGTGGCGCCCGGCCAGCAGCCGGGCATTGACCTGGGCCGCGAGCGTCATCGCCAAAGCGTTCACCGCGAAAAGGCCACTGAAGGTGGTGGGCGTGACGCCATACACCTCGATCAACACGTGGGGCGAGCCGGTCACGTAGGCAAAGAGCCCGCCCATGCCCAGGCCGCCCGCGAGCGCCATGCACAGAAAGCCCTTGTCGCGCAGCAGGTCGCGGTAGGTGCGCAGCATGCCGAGCGGACTCGCGCGCACGCGGCGTTCGACAGGCAAGGTCTCGCGCATGCCGAAGAGCACGGCCAGGAACAACGCCGTGCCAGCGAACGCGAGGATGGCGAAGGTGGCGCGCCAAGTGGCGATGGTAAGGATCTGCGCACCCAGGAACGGTGCGGCCATCGGGGCCACGCCGATGATCAGCATGAGCATGGACATGGCGCGCGCGGCCTGCTGCGTGTCGTAGTGATCGCGGATCACGGCGCGCGGCACGACCATGCAGGCGCTGCCCCCCAGCGCCTGGATGAACCGCCAGAACGTGAGTGACTCGATGGACTGGGCCATTGCGCACGCCGCGGAGGCCACCACGTACAGGGCAAGTCCCACGTACAGCGGCGGCTTGCGTCCCCAGCGATCCGTGGCCGGGCCGTAGACGAGCTGGCCGATCGCCATGCCGATGAGATACATCGCGAGCGTACGCTCCACCGCCCCGGATGCCGCACCGAGCGCCTGGGAGATCGAAGGGAACGCCGGAAGGTACATGTCGATGGCGAGCGGGCCTGTCATCGTCAACAGGCCCATCAGGAGCAGCCATCCGCTCATTTTCGGTACAGCAGGAGACATCCGAATTCCGTCAAGAGAGGGCAGTACGCAACACTGCCGAACGCCGAAGCTTTGAGGCTCCGGCCGAATTTATATACAGTATGTGAAAAGGGTTTGTCGCACTTCGCTCGCAAGGGAGGAAATCGTGGTCAATCCAGTAGCATCGTCGGTAGGAAAGCGGCTTGAGGCGCTTCCGGTATCCACCAGAATCGTGCTGCCGGACGGCACCACGATAGGCCCCGACGATGCGCGGGTGGGCGTACGCGTGGTGGACACCCGTGTGCTGGCCCACTTGGCCGCGGGCAACATCGGCCTTCTGGCCGAAGACTACGTGGAAGGCCGTGTCGAGCTCGACGGCACAATGCGCGACCTGATGGCGGCAGCCGCCGCCCTCTTGCCAGGCTCGCCGCTGCACGGTGCGCATGCGCACTGGCTCGCTTCGCTCTTCAAGCGGGGCGTTTCCATGGCGCGGCATACGATCGATCGCGATGCGCGCCAGATCGAATTTCACTACGACCTCTCCGACGATTTCTACGCGTTGTGGCTGGACCCGCGCAGAGTGTACTCCTGCGCGTACTACCCCACCCCGGACGCGACACTGGCCCAGGCGCAGGAAGCCAAGCTCGACCACATCTGCCGCAAGCTGATGCTTGCCCCCGGCGAGCGCTTTCTCGACATCGGCGCGGGCTGGGGTGGCCTGCTTCTGTGGGCTGCCGAGCACTATGGCGTGGACGGCACCGGCATCACGCTCTCGCGTAACCAGCATGCCTACGTCACCAACCTCATCCAGGCCAAAGGTCTGTCCGGACGGGTGCGGGTGCTGCTGCAGGATTACCGCACCCTCGAGATCGCTCAGCCGTGGGACAAGATCGCCTCGGTCGGCATGTTCGAACACGTGGGGCGCGCGCGGCTCGACAGCTACTTCGCGCGTGTGCGCAGCCTGCTGCGCCCGGGCGGGCTCGTCATGAACCATGGCATCACCGCGGGCGGCACGCGCAACACCCAGCTGGGCGCCGGCATGGGCGACTTCATCGAGAAATACATCTTCCCTGGTGGAGAGCTCGTCCACGTGGGCCAGGTGATGGAATCCGTCACGCATGGCGGGCTGGAAGCCGTGGACGTCGAGAATCTTCGCCCACACTACGCACGCACCCTCTGGGCGTGGAGCGACGGCCTGGAGGCCAATCTGGACGAAGCCCGGCGGATCCTTCCCGGCCCGGAGGGCGCCCGCGCCATCCGCGCCTATCGGCTCTACCTGGCGGGCTGTGCCCTGAGCTTCGAGCAGGGCTGGATCTCGCTGCACCAGGTGCTGTGTCAGCCCATGCCGAGCGGCCTCGGTGACGAACTCGACGCAAACCGGTCACAGACGTTCCCGTTTCGGCGCGACTACATGTATGCCCCGGCCCGCCCGGCTGACGCCATCGCAACGCCGCAGGTGGACACCGCCTCGAACGACACGCTCGCGGCATGACGCCAGGCTGCCAATGGCGGATGACACGCGGCCTCACGCCAGTGTCAGGCGCACGTGATTCCGTTCCCGCCGCCTAGCGGCGTGACGCGCTCACGACGCCCGTGACATCACCCAGCGCCGTGAGCGCACGACCGAGCTGCTGGCCGTTGTGGATCTCCAGCGTGAAGACCATGCGCGCCAGCGACTGGCGGCTGAGGGTGTTCACGCCCACGACATTCAGGCGCAGCCGGGCAAACACTTCCGATAGATCGCGCAACAGGCCCGCGCGATCGTGCGCGACGACCTGCACGTCCACCGGGTAGACGGATTCGCCCGTGTCACCCCACGTCACGTCGATGATGCGCTCCGGGTGCCGCCTTGCGAGCGCCGCAAAGCTCTGGCAATCCGCGCGGTGAATGGACACGCCGCGTCCGCGCGTGATGAAGCCTGCGATCTCATCGGGCGGCGCCGGCCGGCAGCATCGCGCGAGCTGCGTGAGCAAGGCGTCGACGCCGACGACCAGAACGCCGCTCTTGCCATGTTGGGCGCTGTCGGGCCGGGCCGTGTGCGTGACGACGGTGTCCGGATCGACTTCCGGCACGGCGGATGCCGTCTCGAACACGGTGTCGAGCTGACGCAGACTGAACTCGTCCTTGGCCACCGCCACGTGCAGGTCATCGGCACGCGCAAAGCCCAGCTGCTGGGCGAGCTGCTCCATGTTCACGGCCGTCTTGCCGCGCCGCTGCAGCTCCTTCTCGACCATGGCCTGGCCCTGCGCCATGCGCTGCTGCAGCTCGATAGCGTTGAACCACTGCCGCACCTTGGCCCGCGAGCGCGGACTGGCGAGATAGCCCAGCTGGGGGTTGAGCCAGTCACGCGACGGGCCCCCGGACTTGGCCGAGATGATGTCGACTGTCTGACCGGTGGTGAGCCGCGTGTGCAGCGGCACCATCGCGCCGTCCACGCGTGCGCCGCGGCAGCGGTGGCCAAGATCCGTGTGGACGTAGTAGGCGAAATCCACCGGCGTCGCGTTGACGGGCAGTTCCACGACGCGCGCCTGCGGCGTGAGCACATAGATGCGGTCATCTTCGACGGTGGGCGCGGGCGCTGCGGTATCGTCCGCCTCGATACCCGCCCCGGACTCCGCCCGTTCGCTGCCCCAGGCGAGCAGCTGACGCATGAAGGCGAGCCGGCGGTCGTATTCCGAATCCGCGCGTGCCTGCCCGCCCTTGGCGCCGGCTTCCTTGTAGCGCCAATGCGCGGCCACGCCGTACTCGGCGAACTCGTGCATGTCGCGCGTGCGGATCTGCACCTCGAAGGGCTTGCGCTCGCCGTCGCGCACCACGGTGTGCAGCGAGCGATAGCCATTGGGCTTGGGCCGCGCAATGTAGTCGTCGAACTCGTGCGTGAGCGGCGTGAAGAGCTCGTGCACGAGGCTCAGCACGGCATAGCACGTGCGCTCGTCCGGCACGATGATGCGCAGCGCGTGCACGTCGTACAAGTCCGAGAACGCGAGGTTCTTGTGGCGCATCTTGTTCCAGATGCTGAAGATGTGCTTGGGCCGGCCCGACACATCCGCCACGATGCCGTGATCGCGCAGCGCCTGCTGGATCCGCAGGGTGACGTCGCTGATGAAGGCTTCGCGCCCAGTGCGCTTGTCCTCCAGGAGGCTTGCGATCTCCTTGTAGCGCACCGGCTCCAGGAAGCGGAACGCGAGATCTTCGAGCTCCCACTTGATCTGCCACACGCCCAGCCGATTGGCGAGCGGCGCATAGAGCTCGAGCGTCTCGTGAGCCAGTGCGCGCTCGGGCGGCTGCTTGGCCTGAGCATGCCAGCGCAACGTCTGCAGGCGCGAGGCGAGCCGCATCAGCACGATGCGCAAGTCCACCGCCATCGCCAGCATCATCTTGCGCAGCTTCTCGACCTGCGGCGCATCGCCGGCGCGATTCTCGCCGGATTCCCGCGCGGCCTGGCCCACCTTGAGCAAGGCCACGTAGCCGCGTGCAAGGCGCGCCACTTCGGCGCCCGCGACCTGCGCGAGCGGATCCACCCGCGCGCGGCCACGCGCCCCCTCTTCCGGATCATGGACCAGGCCGCCCGCCACGAGCACGGCGGCCCTGGTCGCGCCGTCGGTGTGCATGCCCATCAGGATGCGCACCAGGCCGGCAGCGTGCTCGGCGGGCGGTTCTGCCGAGCCGGTAGGCGCCAGCGCCGCCAGCCGCGGCCCGGCCCACACCAGGGCCTTCTCCACGAGCACGGCGGCTTCGGGCGCGAGATCGGCGCAGACCTGCTGCTGCCACTCGGCGGTGAGCACGGACGGATCGGGGACGGCGGGAGTCATGGCGCAGCTACGAAAAACAATCGAATCACCGGCGACTGTATCATTCCGGGCATCCCTCTGGCTTTGATCCACGTCCATGTTCCGATGGCTTTCCGGCCGCGGCGCCGCCCGCCGCGATATCGAGCGCACTGCCGCCAGCATCCCGCCCGAAGCCTGGGCCCGCACGCTGGATTCCTATCCCTTCCTGCGCCGCCTCACTGCCGAGGACAGCGCTGCGCTGCGTCAGCGCACGGCCTGGCTTCTCGCCAGCAAATCCTTCGTGGGCGCAGCAGGCTTGACGCTCACCGATGAGATCCTGCTCAGCATCGCCGTGCAGGCCGCCCTGCCCGTGCTCGCGCTCGATCCGGAGCTCTACGCAGGCTGGCGCGAGATCATCGTGTATCCCGGCGGATTTCGCATCCCGAGGCAGGACACGGACGAAGACGGTGTCGTGCACGAGTATGTGCAGGACGCGGCCGGCGAGGCCTGGGAAGGTGGGCCTGTGATCCTCTCCTGGGAGGATGCACGCACGGCAGGCCACATGAACGTCGTCATCCATGAATTCGCCCACAAGCTCGACCTGCACGGCGGGCCCGCCGACGGTCAGCCGGACCTCTCACAACACCGGATTGCGCCGGGACGATGGCGTGCTGTGCTGGAAGACAGCTACGACCGCTTCTGCACCGCGCTGGACGCCGTAGAGCGCGACATCCCCGCCGACATGGACCCTGAATCGCCAGACGCCGACGCCTGGTATGGGCAACTGCCACTGGACCCCTATGCAGCCAGCGACGAGGCCGAGTTCTTCGCGGTGAGCTCGGAGACTTTCTTCGTCGATCCGCAACCGCTCGCCGAGGCGCTCCCCGAATGGTTCGACTTGCTGCGCGCGTACTACCGGCAAGACCCGCTGCCGCCGTCTGCCCTGCCCTGAACGTCAGCCCGGCGTGCCGGCCGACTCGAGCATGGTGACGCCCGGCAGATCACAGGCCTCGACGGCGGCGATCAGCGCCTGCACGGCCGCCGAGCGCGGAAAGCTCTTGCGCCACGCCAGCACCACGCGCCGCGACGGCACGGGGGCATCGAAGGGCACGTAGCGCAAGAGATCGTTGGGCTGCGGCTGCGCCGGCACGGACGAAGCCGGCAACACCGTCACGCCCAGCCCGGCGGCCACCATGTGGCGGATCGTCTCGAGCGATGAGCCTTCGAACGTGCGCTGGATGCCATCGCTCGTGGGCGAGAAGCGCGCGAATTCCGGGCACACCTCCAGCACCTGGTCGCGAAAGCAGTGCCCTGCGCCCAAGAGGAGCATTGTTTCTTCCTTCAGCTCGGCCGCCGTGATGCTCTCGCGATCGGACCAGCGATGTTCGCGCGGCACGGCCGCCACGAATGGCTCGTCATAGAGATCATGAATGGCGAGCCCGCTGTCGGGCAGCGGCAAAGCCATGATGGCGCAGTCGACCTCGCCCTGGCGCAGGAGCTCGAGCAGGCGCACCGTGAAGTTCTCCTGCAGGAGCAGTGGCATCTGCGGCGCGCGCTCGATCAGCACCGGCATGAGCCTCGGCAGCAGGTAGGGGCCGACGGTGTAGATGACGCCCACGCGCAAGGGGCCCGAGAGCGGGTCGTGGCCCTGGCGCGCAATCTCCTTGAGGTTGGCGCTCTCTTCCAGGACTTTCTGCGCCTGCGCCACGATGCGCGCGCCGATGGGGGTGACGCCCACTTCGCTGCCGCCGCGCTCGAAGAGCACGACGCCCAGCTCGTCCTCGAGCTTGCGGATGGCCACCGAGAGCGTGGGCTGGCTCACGAAACAGGCCTCGGCCGCGCGCCGAAATGGCGCTCGCGGGCCACGGCCACGATGTACTTGAGCTCGGTGAGCGTCATGCGGTCTCCCTGGCAATCATGCCTTGAGAAAGTCTTCGCGCCCGCGCAGCCAGCGGGCAAGGTGTTGGCGCACCGCCGGGCGGTGTTCCTTGAGCATCCAGGCCGCCGCTTCCCGGGCCTCTTCTGCCAGGCCGGCGTCGTCCTGCAGATCCGCAAACCGCAGCAACGCTTCGCCCGATTGGCGCACACCGAGGAATTCCCCCGGCCCGCGCAACTCCAGGTCGCGCTCGGCGATCAGAAATCCATCGGTGGATTCGTGCAGCGTGCGCAGCCGGGCCTTGGCCACGCGCGAGAGCGGCGTCTGGTACATGAGCACGCAGACGGACTCGGCCGTGCCTCGGCCAACCCGTCCGCGCAGCTGGTGCAGCTGGGCCAGCCCAAAGCGCTCGGCATGCTCGATGACCATGAGCGAGGCGTTGGGCACGTCCACGCCGACTTCGATCACGGTCGTGGCCACAAGCAAATCGACCTCGCCCTTCTGAAAGCCCGCCATCACGGTGGCCTTCTCGGCGGACGACAACTTGCCGTGGACGAGCCCGACGCGCACGCCCGGCAAGGCTACGCGCAGACGCTCGAAGGTGTCGACCGCCGTCTGCAGTTCGAGCGCTTCGCTCTCCTCCACCAGCGGACAGACCCAGTACGCCTGACGCCCCTCCGCCACCGCGTGGTGGATACGGGCGATCACCTCGTCGCGGCGCACGTCGTCCACGAGCTTGGTGACGATGGGCGTGCGCCCGGGCGGCAATTCGTCGATCTCGGACACGTCCAGATCCGCGAACACGGTCATGGCGAGTGTGCGCGGGATCGGCGTGGCCGACATCATGAGCTGGTGCACGCCGCCGCCTTCCTCGGCCAGGGCGCCCTTTTGGCGCAAGGCGAGCCGTTGGCCTACCCCGAAGCGGTGCTGTTCATCCGTGATGGCCAGGCCCAGGCGGTGGAACTGCACGGTGTCCTGAATGAGCGCCTGGGTGCCCACGGCAAGCGCTGCTTCGCCGCTCGCGATCGCGGCCAAGGCTTCGCGGCGCGCCTTCGCGCCCACGCTGCCAGACAACCACGCGATGCGGATGCCCAAGGGCTCGAACCAGCCGCTGAACTTGCGCAGGTGCTGCTCGGCCAACAGCTCCGTCGGCGCCATGAGGGCTGCCTGATAGCCATTGTCCACGGCCTGTGCCGCCGCCAGTGCGGCCACCACCGTCTTGCCGCTGCCGACGTCGCCCTGCAGCAGGCGCTGCATGGGAAAAGCCTGCGCCATGTCGGCGCCGATCTCGCCCACCACGCGGCGTTGCGCGCCGCTCAACGTGAACGGCAACATCGCCCGCAGGCGTTCGCTCAGGCTTTGCGCGCCGGTGTGCGGCGGCATGACGGGCGCACTGCGCCGGCGCCGCGCCGCACGCGCCACCGCGAGCGACAGCTGCTGGGCCAGCAGCTCGTCGAACTTCACCCGGCGCCAGGCCGCATGCGTGCGCGATTGCAGACTGGGCAGCGAGGCTTTCGTGGGGTAGTGCAATGCGCGGATGGATTCGTCGAAGTCGGCCAGCGCAAACCGCGCGCGGACCTCGTCGGGGAGCGTGTCGTGCCACGGCTCCTCGCCCAACGCCTCACCGATCGCACGGCGCAGCGTCGCTTGCGGCAGGCCTTGGGTGATGGGATAGACAGGCGTCAGCGTCTGGGGCAAGGGCTTGTTCGCGGAACCTACACGAGGATGCACCATCTCCAGGCCGAAGAGCCCGCCGCGCGGCTCGCCGCGCACCCGCACGCGGGTGCCGACAGCCAACTGGCGCTGCTGGCTAGGATAGAAGTTCAGAAAACGCAGGCCGATCTCACCGGTGTCGTCGGCCACGGTGGCAACGAGTTGCCGGCGCGGCCTGCCCTGCACCTCGCAGCGCAGGACGTCGCCTTCCACCTGCGCCCAGCGGCCCGGCACGAGGCTTGAGACGGTGTCGATCCGCGTCTCGTCCTCGTAGCGCAGCGGCAGGTGCAGGATGAAGTCCTGGGGTGTCTTCAACCCCAGCTTCTCCATCCGGCGTTCTTGCGCGCTGGTGTTGCCGATCCCGCTTGCCACGATGGATCAGAGCGCCAGGATGGCTTCCACCTCGAACTGCGCGCCCTTGGGCAGGGCCGACACACCCACCGTCGAGCGCGCGGGGAACGGCTCGGGGATGAGCTCGCTCATGATGGCGTTGACTTGCGTGAAGGCGCCCAGGTCCGTCAGGAACAGCGTGAGCTTGACGATGTTCTCGAGCTTGCGCCGGCGGCTTCGGTCACGGCCTTCAGGTTGGCGAAGGCTTGACGCACTTCGTGGTCGAAGGTGTCGGACACGAGCTCGCCCGTGCGCGGGTCCAGGCCGATCTGGCCGGACAGGTAGACCAGGCGCGCTTGCGCATCGAGACGAATGGCCTGGGAATACGGGCCGACAGCGGCGGGCGCAGCGTCGGTATGGATGACGTCTTTCATGAACGAATCACCTCGTGAATCTTGCGCGCACGATGCACGCAATGCTCAGACTATCAGAATAATCCGACCGATAGGTGAAAGACGAGGGGAATTGCGTGCGCCGCAGGTCGGAGGCCGACATGCCGGCCTCCGTGGCGCAGAAAACGTCAGGCCCGAGCGGGCACGCGCGAGCCGGCGTGCAGGACTTCGCAGCGCAGGCTCACACCCTGATCGCCGCTACCGAACCAGATGTCGCCATCCTCGATGTTGCACTGGAGCTGCATGGTGCGCTCGGCCATGTCGGCGAGGGCGCGCGTGACCTCGGCGTCGAGCTGGATCACGGTGAGATTGTCCAGCTTGATGACGGCCTTGCGCTGGTTCTGCCACCACACCTCGTGGCCACGGCCGTAGGTGTAGAGCATGACGTGCTGCGCACGGCCACAGGCCTTGCGCAGGGCGCGCTCGTCCGGCAGGCCGACATCGATCCAGCGCACGATGGCGCCGGTGAGGTCGGTCTGCACGAGGTCCGGCTCGCCTTCGGCGCTCAGGCCCCGCCCGAACGTCAACGCCTCGTCGGCGTTGAGCGCGAAGGCGAGGATGCGCACCATCATGCGTTCATCCGTCTCCGACGGGTGGCGAGCCACCGTCAGCGCGTGTTCGGCGTAGTAGTGGCGATCCATGTCCGCCACGTGCAGCTGCGCCTTGAAGACGGTCGACGACAATGCCATGGCAGACCGATTCTCAGGCTTCACCCAGCGCGACGCGCAGCATGCGGCGCAGCGGCTCGGCCGCGCCCCACAGCAGCTGGTCGCCCACGGTGAAGGCGCTCAGGTATTCCGGGCCCATGGCGAGCTTGCGCAGGCGGCCGACCGGGATCTCCAGCGTACCGGTCACGGCCACCGGCGTCAGATCACGCATGGAGGCTTCGCGGGTGTTGGGGATCACCTTGGCCCACGGGTTGGCCTGGCGCAGCATGTCCTCGATCTCGTCGAGCGGCACGTCGCGCTTCAGCTTGATCGTCAGCGCCTGGCTGTGGCAGCGCATGGCGCCGATGCGCACGCACAGGCTGTCGATCGGGATGGCAGGCACGTCGAAACCCTGGCCACGGCCGAGGATCTTGTTGGTCTCGACGCCGGCCTTCCACTCTTCCTTGGACATGCCGTCGCCCAGATCCTTGTCGATCCAGGGGATGAGGTTGCCCGCCAGCGGCACGCCGAAGTGCTCGGTGGGCAGCGTGCCGCCCTGCTGCAGCGCGAGCACGCCACGATCGATGTCGAGAATGGCCGAGGCCGGATCGTCCAGCAGGCTCTTGACTTCGCCGTTGACCAGGCCGAACTGGGTCAGCAGCTCGCGCATGTGCTGCGCGCCACCACCGGAAGCGGCCTGGTACGTCATGGCCGTCATCCACTCGATCAGATCGTTCTGGAAGAGACCGCCCAGACCCATGAGCATGCAGCTCACGGTGCAGTTGCCGCCGACGTAGGTCTTCACGCCCTTCTTCAGGCCTGCGTCGATCACGGCACGGTTGACCGGGTCGAGCACGATGATCGCCTCGTCCTTCATGCGCAGCGTGCTGGCCGCATCGATCCAGATGCCGTCCCAGCCGGATTCGCGCAGCTTGCCGTACACCTCGGTGGTGTAGTCGCCGCCTTGCGCCGTGATGATGATCGGGAGCTTCTTCAGCGCATCGATGTCGTATGCGCTCTGCAGCGGGCCCGCGCCCGACGCCCACGAGGGCGCGGCGCCACCGGCGTTGCTGGTGGAGAAGAAGACGGGTTCAATGAGATCGAAATCCTTTTCGTCGCGCATGCGCTGCATGAGGACCGAGCCCACCATGCCGCGCCAGCCGATCAGACCTACGGGTTGTGCCATGTTGATTAACTCCTGCTGAGTGCGTTCAGAACCGCGTCGCCCATCTGCGTCGTGCCGACGCGCGTCGTTCCGGGTTCATGGATGTCGGCCGTGCGCAGCCCCTCGGCGAGCACCGCCTTGACGGCCGCTTCGATGCGGTCGGCCTGGGCGGGCAGATTGAGCGAGTAGCGCAGCAGCATGGCGGCCGACAGGATGGTGGCAAGGGGGTTGGCTACGCCCTTGCCGGCGATGTCAGGCGCCGAGCCGTGACTGGGCTCGTACAGGCCCTGGCCGCTGTCGTTTAGCGAGGCCGAGGGCAGCATGCCGATCGAACCCGTGAGCATCGCGGCTTCGTCCGACAGGATGTCGCCGAAGATGTTGCCGGTGACGATGACGTCGAACTGGCGCGGGGCCTTCACGAGCTGCATCGCGGCATTGTCGACGTACATGTGCGAGAGCTCGACCTGCGGGAACTCCTTGCCCACCTCGATCACGATGTCGCGCCAGAATTGCGAGGTCTCCAGCACGTTGGCCTTGTCCACGCTGCAGAGCTTGCGGCTGCGCTTCATGGCCGTCTCGAAGCCCACGCGTGCGATGCGGCGCACTTCGGATTCGGCGTAGCGCATGGTGTCGTAGCCTTCGCGTTCGCCCGCAAAGCTGCCGTCCGGCGCATTGCGCACGCCACGCGGCGTGCCGAAGTAGATGTCCCCGGTGAGTTCGCGGATGATCATGATGTCCAGGCCCGCGACGATCTCGGGCTTCAACGACGAGGCGTTGGCGAGCTCCGGATACAGGATGGCCGGACGCAGGTTCGCGAAAAGGCCCATCGCCTTGCGCAGGCCGAGGATGGCCTGCTCGGGACGGAACTCACGCGGCAGCTGGTCGTACTTCCAATCGCCCACGGCGCCAAAGAGCACGGCGTGCGAGGACTGCGCCAGCGACAGCGTCGAGGGCGGCAACGGATGCTCCTGCGCATCGAAGGCGGCGCCGCCCACGGGGGCTTCAGCCAATTCCAGCGGAAGATCCAGCGCCGTCAGCACGCGCACGGCCTGCTCGACGATTTCCGGGCCGATGCCGTCTCCGGGCAGTACCGCGATCTTTTGCGTCATTCTCGACTCACTCAGGGGAAAACAGGAAAGCTCAGAGGCCCACGGGCTGCGAGGCGAGCCAGCCATGGCGCGCCAGGCGCTCGGCCTCGAAGCTGCGGATCTTGTCGGCGTGCTGCAGGGTCAGGCCGATCTCGTCCAGGCCATTGACCATGCAGTGCTTGCGAAAGCCGGTGATGTCGAAGGCAAACTCACGGCCATCCGGCGCCTGCACCACCTGGCGCTCCAGATCGATCGTGAGTCGATAGCCTTCCTTGGCTTCGACCGCGTCGAAGAGGCTCGCCACGTCATCCTCGGACAGCACCACCGGCAAGAGGCCGTTCTTGTAGCAGTTATTGAAGAAGATGTCGGCAAAGGACGGCGCGATCACGGCGCGAAAGCCGTATTGCGTCAGCGCCCACGGCGCGTGTTCGCGGCTGGAGCCGCAGCCGAAATTCTTGCGGGCGAGCAGGATGCTCGCACCCGCGTAGCGCGGCTGGTTCAGCACGAAATCCGGGTTGAGCGGGCGCTGGCTGTTGTCCATGCCCGGCTCGCCATGATCCAGATAGCGCAGCTCGTCGAAGAGGTTCGGGCCGAAGCCCGTGCGCTTGATCGACTTCAGGAACTGCTTCGGGATGATGAGATCGGTGTCGACGTTGCTGCGATCCAGCGGGGCGACCAGCCCATCGTGTACGGTGAATGCCTGCATGAATCGCTCCTTAGCGCAGCTCGCGCACGTCGACGAAATGGCCTGCCACGGCAGCCGCCGCGGCCATGGCGGGGCTCACCAGATGGGTGCGACCGCCCTGCCCTTGCCGGCCTTCGAAATTGCGGTTCGAGGTGGAGGCGCAGCGCTCGCCCGGCTCCAGACGATCCGCATTCATCGCCAGACACATCGAACAGCCCGGCTCGCGCCATTCGAAGCCCGCCTCGAGGAAGATCTTGTCCAGGCCTTCCTGCTCGGCCTGCGCCTTGACCAGGCCCGAGCCCGGCACGACGATGGCCTGCTTGACGTTGCCCGCCACGTGACGGCCCCGGGCGACGTCGGCTGCAGCACGCAGATCTTCGATGCGCGAATTCGTGCACGAACCGATGAAGACGCGGTCCACGGGAATGTCGACGAGCGGGGTATTGGCGGCCAGGCCCATGTATTCCAAGGCGCGCTGCATGCCCGAGCGGCGCACTTCGTCCGTCTCGGCAGCGGGATCCGGCACACGCGCATCCACGGGCAGCACCATCTCGGGCGACGTGCCCCAGGTCACCTGCGGCTTGATGTCGGCAGCATCAATCTCCACCACCACGTCGAAGGCGGCGCCCTCGTCGGTGTGCAGTGTGCGCCAGTATTCGACGGCCTGGTCCCAGGCCGCGCCCGCAGGCGCGAAGGGACGACCCTTCAGGTAATCCAGCGTCTTGTCGTCCACGGCCACAAGGCCCGAGCGCGCACCGGCTTCGATCGCCATGTTGCACACGGTCATGCGGCCTTCCAGCGACAGATCGCGGATGGTGCTGCCGGCGAATTCGATCGCGCAGCCCGTGCCACCGGCGGTGCCGATGACGCCGATCACGTGCAGGACCAGATCCTTGGCGGTACAGCCCGCGGGCAGCGTGCCTTCCACGCGCACCAGCATGTTGCGGCTCTTCTTCATGAGCAGTGTCTGGGTGGCGAGCGTGTGCTCGACTTCCGAGGTGCCGATGCCGAAGGCCAGCGCACCCACGGCGCCGTGCGTGCTGGTGTGCGAATCGCCACAGACGACCGTCATGCCGGGCAGCGTTGCGCCCTGCTCCGGGCCCACGACGTGCACGATGCCCTGACGCATGTCGTTCATGCGGAATTCGGTGATACCGAAGCGCTCGCAGTTCTCGTCGAGCGTATCGACCTGCAGACGCGAGATGGGATCGGCGATGCCGGCGACGCGGTCCGCGGCCACGGTGGGCACGTTGTGGTCGGCAACGGCGAGGTTGGCGCTCACGCGCCAGGGCTGGCGATCGGCCATGCGCAGGCCTTCGAAGGCCTGCGGGCTGGTCACCTCATGGACCAGATGGCGGTCGATGTAGATGAGACAGGTGCCGTCGTCTTCCTGGTGGACGATGTGATCGTCCCACAACTTGTCGTACAGGGTTCTTGCCATGGCGCTCACCGTCCTGGCGGGCGCCATGCCGGTGCGGTGAGAAGTGCCGGGCAGCGCCCAAAGCGCACTCGGCACCACGCAAGCCATGTACGGCCCGCCTGTATCAAGGGGGAAGCCTTCGATTATGCCACAGGGGTAACAATCCGAATCCCCGCGGCGCCGCAGGTGAGCCGCGGCGCGTCAGTCCCTGGCGAGGAAAAACACCTCTGCGACGTCGATCTGCGCAGGGTCAAGGAACGTGGGTGCATGACCCACGCCGGGAATCTCATGGGCCTGTGCCAGCGGGTTGCGCGCGAGCATGTCTGCCAGCGTGGACGGGTGCAGGAGATCGGACTGCGCGCCCCGCACCAGCAGCGTCGGGCAGCGCAATCCTTCGAAGGCGCGCCACAGCAAAGCTTCGGCGGCGGCCGCCGCGCCCGGCGGCAGGTTGCCCAGTGGCCCCGTCAACGCGGGATCGTAATGTTTCACCCATTGCCCGTCGCGCTCGACCATGGTGTGTTCGGCAAGCGCACGCCACTGGGCGTCGCTATGCACGCCGAAAGTGGCCGCCACCCGCCGCACATAGGCCACGGCGTCATCGAAGCTCGCGAACACGGTGGGCTCGCTCGCATAGCTGGCGATGCGCATCATGCCCGCCGGATCGATCACGGGGCCGATGTCGTTCAGGAGCATGCGCGTGATCGGCGGCTGCAGCCGGCCGTCGGCGGCATCGCGCGAGGGCGCGGTCGCCCCCGGCAGACCGCCCAGCGTCATGCCGATCAACCCGCCCATGGACGTCCCGAACCAGTGCAGCTCGCGTGGTGCGAGACGGGCGATGAGCGTCGTCATGTCGGCCACGTATTGCGGCACGGCGTAGTACGCGGGCTCGGCGAGCCAGTCCGACTGCCCGCGGCCGACGACGTCCGGGCACACGACGCGGTAATGCGCGCTCAGGCGGCGCGCCACAGCGTCGAAATCCCGCCCCGTGCGGGTGAGGCCATGCACGCACAACAGCACGCGGTCATCGTCGGGATCACCCCACTCCCAATACGCCATCCGGTGCAGCCCTGCCGGGCTCAGGCACGCCACGTGGGATAGCCGCGGCTCCGATGCAACAGTGTTCATGGCACCTCCAGTCAAACGCGTTCAGGCAGCCCTCGCCAGGGCCGGCGACAGCATGTCGCCCAAGAGGCCGAGCAGCGCATCCGCGGTCGCGTGGGGCCGCTCCATGGGAAAGAGGTGCCCGCCCTCGATGCTGCGCAGGTGGGGTCCGACGAGCGCACGCGTACCGGCCATACCTACTTGACGGATTTCAGCCGAGTGGGTTCCATGGATGAAGCCAATCGGCAATGTGGGCGCCGCCCGACGTAGCTGGCGTGCGGTCTGGCCGAGATCGTGCGGCAGCGTGCAATAGATCTGCGCTTCGACCTCCCGTGCGAAGCGCAGACGAGCGCCGTCCGGCCCGGCAGGCCCCAGGCCACACGCGACGTAGTCGGCAAGGACTGCATCGGGCCATTGGGCGAAGGCGGGCTTGCGCCGAAAATGTGCGATTGCTTCGTCTCCGGAGGCGAAGCAATCACGTCGGCGCCGCGCGATGCTGGACGGCGGCACGCGGGCCGCAAGCCCTACGCGCTTGGCCGCACGCCAGATACCGGCACGCCAGCCGCCCAGCACGGGCGAATCGAGCATGACGACGGCCTGCACGGCCGTCGGGTCGGCCGCCGCCAACTTCAGGCTTAGAAAGCCCCCCAGCGAATGGCCGACGAGGATGACTGGCTCCTGCCCCTGCCGCGCGCGCGCGAGCTCGCGCGCAGCTTCACGCACCAGGTGCGGCCAGTTGTCCGTCACGGGAAAATCCGGGTCGTGCCCGTACCGATCTGCCGCGGCGACGCGAAAGCGCCCCTCGAGCCGCTCGAAGAGCGCGCGATACGTCCCGGCAGGAAAGCTGTTGGCGTGGGAAAAGTACAGCAGCGGACGCGACGACACGGCGGGTCTCTCAGGGGCACTCGGGGGATCGATCAGTATAGAGGAGGCATCCGGCACTTCGTGGCGCGCAGCCGGCGCTATGGATCACGCCGGTGCCAGTAGCGCGCGGCCGCCTCGCGCTGGCGTGTGACGGTGAGCCCTTGCCCGCGGGATTCCGCGATCACGGCACCATGCCGGTCGGTGCGATGCGTCTGGGCGCCCGCCGCCGTCCAGCGCGCGAGCACGGCCGGCCGTGGGTGCCCGAATCGGCTGAGATAGCCCGCCTGGGCAATCGCGTGCTGGGCCCCGACGGCCTCGATGAAGGCGGGTGCCGAAGACGAGTCTGACCCATGATGCGCCATGAGCACGACATCGGCCCCAACATCCGTGCGCTGCGCCATCGCGACTTCCTGCGCGCGGCCGATGTCGCCCGGCAGGAGCGCGGCGTGGTGCAGCCCCTGGACCAGGAGCACGCAACTGTTGGCATTGCGCTCTGCCGACGCGGCGGCGTTGCGCCCCGGCACGAGCGGATGGACAAACCGGAACGCGACGCCGTCCAGCCACCAACCCTGCCCTGCCGCGCACGGTGCCCACCCGCCGTCACCCTCACCCTGCCCTGGCATGCGCAGGCGGGTCACGGGCAGCCGCTTCAGCAACGACGACAGCCCGCCAATGTGGTCTGCATCCGCATGCGAGACGATGAGGTCATCCAGGTGGCGAACGCCCCGGGCACGCAGGTAGGGCCAGACGGTGCGCTCTCCTGCGTCGTTGCCAGGCCCCAGCGGCGGGCCGGTATCCACCACGACCGTATGGCGTGCCGTCTCGATGACGATGGCCGCGCCCTGGCCGACATCCAGCGCGGTCAGACGCCACTCTCCCGTGAGCGGACGCGTGGGCGACAAGAGAAGCAGCGGCGCGAGGGTCAGCCAACCCCAGGCGCGTCGCGGCGCGCCAGCGGGCAACAAGGCGTACGCGACTCCGACGGCGGCGAACGCTACCCACGGCCACGAGGGCGCTGCCGTGAGGATCGCGGCTTCCGGCCGATCGGCCAGCCAATACACCGGCACCATGAGCCAGCCCAGCACGGCCTCGGAGGCGCGCGCCACGCTGCCGCCCAACGAGGTGACGGGGGCGAGCAGCATGCCGGCCAGCGACAGCGGCGTGGCCACCAGGCTCACCACGGGAATCGCCAGCGCGTTGGCGAGCGGCGACACCAGAGATACCGAGTGGAATTGCAGCGCGAGCGCCGGCACGAGGGCCACCGACATGATGAGCTGCAGCCGCGTCGCCTCACGCAGGGTGCCGATCCAGCGCCAGCGCGGCGCTGCGCGCCAGCGGCCGTCCGAGGCCCACAGCAGCACCGCGACCGCCCCGAACGAGAGCCAGAAACCAGGCGACAGGGGCGCCCAGGGATCGGCGAGCGTGACGGCAAAGAGCGCCAGCACCATGACGCGCGACGTGCTGAGGGGAAGACGCAACGCCACGGTGATGGCGACCGTTGCCAGCATGTAGAACGTGCGGCGCGCGGGCACGCCCCATCCGGCGACGAGGCTGTAGCCCAGGGCCACCAGCACGGCCACCATGGCCGCCGGCACCTGCGCGGGCATGCGCTCGGCCAGCGACACACGGCGCCAGCGCAAGCGCGGCCACAGCCACACGACCACGCCTGCCACGAGGCTCGACAGCAAGGTGACGTGCATACCACTGATGGACACCAGGTGCGTGATCCCGGATCGGTTGAACAACTCCCAATCTGCCGCCTGAACGCCGGCCTGATCCCCCAGCGCAAGCGCCAGCACCAGCGGCCCCCAGCGCGTACCCTCGAGATGAGGCCGCAGCGATTCCCGCAAGACATGGCGCAGCCGCTGCACGGCGATGCCCAGATCACGCCAGGGCGCATCCTCCAGCAGCACCGGTGCGCCGCGCACGGTGGCCTGCGCGCGCAGGCCGCGCTCGAAGAGCCAGGCCTCGGCATCGAAGGCATGCGGATTCATGGCGCCGTGCGGCCGACGCAGGACCAGGGCGGCGCTGTAGCGTTCACCCGGCCGCACCAGGGTGCCGGGCGCCATGGCAGGCGCTTCGCCCGGCGGCGCGTGCGGCGCGGCGTACCAGTTGACGAGAAGATCGCGTGGCACGCCCGCCACCGGGGACGTCACGACGCGGGCGACGAAGCGTTGTGCGTGGGCATCCCCCGTGGGCAATCCGACGACATCGATCACGAGCCGCGTGACGAGATTCTCGTGCGCCACGTCGAGCGCGTCGGTCAGGCGTTGCTCGGCCCGCCAGCCGGTCGTGGCGAAGCCGAGCCCGGCAGCCGTCATCACCAGGGCCACGGTCTGGCCGCCCCGCCGCCAGGATCGGCGGGCTGGCCACCGGATGCGCCACCCCAGCGCCAGGCCTGCAGCGAGCAGCGCCGCGATGCACGCGCCACCCATGTTGCCGGGCACGGCCGCGAGCAGGTGCAGCGCCGCCGCACCGACCACGAACCCCAGCATGCCCAGCCGCACCATCGCCGTCATCCGCCCAAATCGAGGGATCCTAGCGGCCCGACGGGCGCTCTGGCGCCCGGGTGCGTGCCAATCCTCATACCCTCGAGGCTGGGCGGGGGCAAGGTGGGGAGGCTATACTCGGAACCTACCTTTTTTGCGATCAGGACACACGTCACGTCATGGCAGGGCATTCCAAGTGGGCCAACATCCAGCACCGCAAAGGGCGTCAAGACGCCAAGCGCGGCAAGCTCTGGACCAAGATCATCCGCGAGATCACGGTGGCGGCACGCGCCGGCGGCGCGGATCCGGACGCCAATCCGCGGTTGCGTCTGGCCTGGGACAAGGCCACGGATGCCAACATGCCGAAGGACAACGTGCAGCGCGCCATTGCGCGGGGCACGGGCGGCGCTGACGGCGCGAACTACGACGAAATCCGCTACGAAGGCTACGGCATCGGCGGCGCGGCCGTGATCGTCGACACGATGACGGACAACCGTACCCGCACGGTGGCCGAAGTGCGCCACGCCTTTGCAAAGAACGGCGGCAATCTCGGCCAGGAAGGGTCGGTCGCCTTCATGTTCAAGCATTGCGGCCAGTTCATTTTCGCGCCCGGCACGTCCGAGGACGCGGTGATGGAAGCCGCGCTCGAGGCCGGCGCCGAGGATGTGCAGACCGACACCGAAGGCGTGATCGAAGTGATCTGCGCGCCCGCCGATTACGCTGCCGTGCGCCAGGCGCTCACGGCCGCCGGCCTGAAGGCCGAAGTCGACGGCATCGTCATGAAGGCCCTGAACGAGACCGAGCTCGTCGGCGAGGATGCCCAGCGCATGCAGAAGCTGCTCGACGCGCTGGAAAGCCTGGACGACGTCCAGGACGTCTACACCACCGCCGTCATGGACGAAGGCTGATCCCGGCCCGATGAATCTGCCGCCCCGGCGGCAACCTGTGGTTCCTGAAATATCATGCGCATTCTCATCATCGGCTCCGGCGGCCGCGAACACGCCCTCGCCTGGCGCCTGGCCCAGTCCAGCCGGGTCGAAACCATTTTCGTCGCCCCCGGCAACGGCGGCACGGCTCTGGACGATCGTTTGCAGAACGTCGAGATCACGGATCCGGCCGAACTCGCCGACTTCGCCCAGGCCAACCAGGTCCAACTCACCGTGGTCGGGCCGGAAGCACCGCTCGCGGCTGGCGTGGTTGACGTGTTCCGCTCGCGCGGCCTGAAGATCTTCGGCCCGACGCGCGCCGCCGCGCAGCTCGAAAGCTCCAAGGATTTCGCCAAGCAGTTCATGGTGCGCCACCACATCCCGACGGCGCGCTACCAGACCTTCACCGATCCTGCCCAGGCGCACGCCTATGTGGACGAGCAAGGCGCACCGATCGTCATCAAGGCCGATGGCCTGGCCGCCGGCAAGGGTGTGGTCGTGGCGCAGACGCTCGAGGAAGCCCACGGCGCCATCGACGCCATGCTGGGCGATGGCTCGCTGGGCGCCGCCGGCGCTCGCGTCGTGATCGAGGAATGCCTGCTGGGCGAGGAAGTCAGCTTCATCGTGCTGTGCGATGGCCAGCACGTGTTGCCGCTCGCCACGAGCCAGGACCACAAGCGCCTGCTCACGGGTGATGCCGGCCCCAACACGGGCGGCATGGGCGCCTACTCGCCCGCCCCGCTCGTCACCCCGCAGCTGCACAACCGCATCATGCGCGAGGTGATCCTGCCCACGATCCAGGGGATGACGAAAGACGGCATCCCGTTCACTGGCTTCCTGTATGCCGGCCTCATGATCGCGCCGGGTGCCGAGGGCCAGCCGGCCACGCTGCGCGTGCTCGAGTACAACTGCCGCATGGGTGACCCCGAGACGCAACCGATCATGATGCGCATCAAGAGCGACATGACGCGGGTCTTCGAGCACGCCGTGAATGGCACCCTCGACCAGGTCGAGATCGACTGGGATCGCCGCACCGCCCTGGGCGTGGTCATGGCCGCGCACAACTACCCCGGCACGCCGCGCAACGGCGACGCCATCGAAGGTCTGCCCGAGGATGCCGAAGACTGCATGGTGTTCCATGCCGGCACGCGCATGGATGGCGACAAGGTCGTCACGTCTGGCGGCCGGGTGCTCTGCGTGACCGCGCTGGGCGACTCCGTCAAGCTCGCGCAGCAGCGGGCTTACCAGGCCGTGGACCGCATCCACTTCGACGGCATGCAGGTGCGTCGCGACATCGGCTGGCGCGCCATCAACGCCAAACCGGGCCAGCCGCGCTGATGCACGCGGCATCCCCCGCTCCGGACCCGACGGTCAATCCCGAGGAACGCCAGTCGCGCCTGCGCGCCTACTTCACGGGGCTGCAGTCGAGCATCGTGGCCGGCCTCGAGGCGGCGAGCGGTGAACCCTTCCTCACGGACACCTGGACGCGTGCGGAAGGTGGCGGCGGTATCTCGCGACTCATCGAAGGCGGCGAGCTCTTCGAGCGCGCCGGCGTGCTCTTTAGCGACGTCCGCGGCTCGACGCTGCCGCCCTCGGCCACGGCCCGTCGCCCCGAACTGGCCGGCCGGCCCTGGGAAGCCATGGGCGTGTCGCTCGTGCTGCACCCGCGTAATCCGCACGTGCCCACTGTGCACGCCAACGTGCGCGCTTTCACGGCGGGGGACGTCTTTTGGTTCGGCGGCGGGATGGACCTCACGCCGTACTACCCGCACGAAGACGACGCGATCCACTTCCATCGCACCTGCGCGAATGCCCTGGCGCCCCATGGCGACGCCTGGTACCCCCGGTACAAGGCCTGGTGCGACGAGTATTTCTATCTGAAGCACCGCGGCGAGACCCGTGGCGTCGGGGGCGTCTTCTTCGACGACCTGAACGAGCCGGGCTTCGAGCCCTCCTTCGCCATCACGCGCGCCGTGGGCGACGCGTTCCTCGATGCCTACCTGCCCATCGTCGAGCGCCGTCGCCACTTGCCTTACGGCAAACGCGAGCGCGATTTCCAGGCCTATCGTCGTGGTCGCTACGTCGAGTTCAATCTCGTCTATGATCGCGGCACGCTGTTTGGCCTGCAGTCCGGCGGACGCACGGAATCGATCCTGATGTCCATGCCGCCGCTGGCGGCCTGGCGGTACGCGTACACACCCGAGCCCGGCACGCCCGAGGGCCGGCTCGCCGCCTTTCTCACCCCGCGCGATTGGGTTGAGGGCGGCGCGTGACGCGCACCGCCGGGCAGCGCACTGGCCTGCTGGGCGGCAGCTTCGATCCTGTGCACGTCGTGCACCTGGATCTGGCGCGCACCGCGCGTGCGCATTTGCAGTTGGATACGGTGCAACTGATTCCGGCGGCCGCGCCCTGGCAGCGTGCGCCACTGGGCGCCAGCCCGGAGGATCGACTGGCCATGCTGGCGCTGGCCGTGGCGGGCGAGCCGGGTCTCACCGTGAACGCGGCAGAGATTGCCCGCAGCGGCCCCACCTACACGGTGGACACGTTGCGGGCCATGGGCGCAGGCGATGACCCTGCGCATACCTACATCTGGCTGCTGGGCAGTGATCAGCTCGCCAACTTCTGTACCTGGCACGCCTGGGAAGAGATCGCCTCCCGCGTGCAACTGGCGGTGGCCAGCCGGCCGGGCTTTGCCCCGGCACCGCCAGAAGCCCTGTCCCGGCTCCTCGAGGCCCGCGCGACCCCGGTTGCGCATCTGCCCTGGTCGCCCTCGCCCGTCTCTGCCACCGAGATTCGCGCGCGGGCCAAGGCAGGGCTTTCCCTCGATGGGCTCACCCCCGCCGTTGTGGCGGACTATATTCGAACGCATCACCTGTACCAGACCTGACGACTTATGGATTTGACAAAACTGCAACGCGCCGTGATCGACGCCCTCGAGGACGTGAAGGCGCAAGACATCAAGGTCTTCAACACGACCCATCTCACCGGCCTCTTTGACCGCGTGGTGATCGTCTCCGGCACCTCGAACCGCCAGACACGCGCGCTGGCCAACAGCGTGCGCGAGAAGGCGCGCGAGCTCAACGTCCCCATCATCGCCACCGAAGGCGAGGACACGGGCGAATGGGTGCTCGTGGATCTGGGCGACATCGTCGTCCACATCATGCAGCCCGCCATCCGCCAGTACTACGCGCTGGAAGAGGTCTGGGGCGGCAAGCCGGTGCGCGTGAAGCTCCTCGCGTAAGGCCGGGCGGTGAAGCTGTACATCCTGGCCGTGGGCCAGCGCATGCCGGACTGGGTGGTGGAGGCCTTCACGGACTACGCCAAGCGGCTGCCGCCAGACAGCCCGCTCGAGTTGCGCGAGATCAAGCCCGAGCCGCGCACGACGGGCCGCACACCGGCACAGATGATGGCAGCCGAAGCCAAGCGCATCGAAGCGGCCCTGCCGCCCAACTGCCTGCGCATCGCGCTGGACGAGCGCGGCAAGGATCTCACCACGATGGATCTGTCCCACGCCATGACGCAATGGCGCGGCGACGGACGCGACGTCGCCTTTCTCATCGGTGGCCCGGACGGCCTGGACGGCGATCTCAAGCGCGCGTGCGATCGCCTCATCCGGCTCTCCTCGCTCACCCTGCCTCACCCCATGGTCCGCGTGGTGCTGGCCGAACAGCTCTATCGCGCCTGGGCGATCCTGCACAACCACCCGTATCACCGGGCATAATCGTGGCATGACCGCCATTTATCTCGCTTCCCGCAGCCCTCGGCGCCGCGAACTCCTCGCCCAGATCCGGGTGCCGCACGACGTCCTCGTTCTCGCCGCCACCGATGTGGACGAGCCCCGGTTGCCGGGCGAGGCGCCCAGCGTCTACGTGCGCCGGACGGCCCGCGAGAAGGCCGAGCGCGGTCTGGTCACGATCCGCAAGCGCGGCCTCTCGCCGCGCCCCATCCTTGCCGCCGACACCACGGTGATCCTGGGTGACGACGTCCTCGGCAAGCCCGCGGACCGCGAGGAGGCGGAGGCCATCCTGCAGCGGCTGTCCGGCACCCGCCACGAAGTGCACACCGCCCTTGTGCTCGCCGACCTCGCCGGTGCGCTGTACGAGGACGTGTCGATCACCGTCGTGCATTTTCGTGCGCTCACCGCGCGCGACATCCAGCGCTACTGCGACAGCAACGAGCCCTACGACAAGGCGGGTGCCTACGGCATCCAGGGTCTGGCGGGCATGTTCGTCGAACGCATCGAAGGCAGCTACACGGGCGTGATGGGCCTGCCCGTGTTCGAAACCGCACGTCTCCTTGGCCGCATCGGGATCGTCCTGCCATGACCGAAGACATCCTCATCAACGTCTCGCCCTTCGAGACGCGCGTCGCCGTGGTCTCGCAAGGCGCCGTGCAGGAGCTGCACCTGGAGCGCAGCGCCCACAAGGGGTACGTGGGCAACGTGTACCTGGGTCGCGTGGCGCGCGTGCTGCCCGGCATGCAGAGCGCCTTCATCACGATCGGTCTGGAGCGCGCGGCCTTCCTGCACATTGCGGACATCCGCGAGAATCGCATCGAGCGTGCACACGGACAGACGCCCACGCCGATCGAGAAGCTGCTCTTCGAAGGCCAGTCGATCAAGGTGCAGGTCATCAAGGATCCGATCGGCACCAAGGGCGCGCGCCTGTCCACCCAGATCAGCCTGGCCGGCCGCATGCTGGTCTACCTGCCGTACGACCCGCACGTGGGCATCTCGCAGCGCATCGAGAACGACGCCGAGCGCACGCGCCTGCGCGAACTCGTGCAGAAGTGCATGATCGAGGGCGAAGCGGGCGGCTACATCGTGCGCACCCAGGCCGAGGACGCCACCGAGGAAGAGATCGCCGCGGATATCGACTACCTCGCCAAGCTCTGGACGTCCGTGCAGAACCGCAGCCGCACGAGCGCGCCGCCCACGCTGCTGCACGAGGACCTGAACCTCGCCCAGCGCGTGCTGCGCGACGTGGTCAGTGCCGACACGCAATCGATCCAGGTCGATTCACGCTCCACCGTGGCGCAATTGCGCACGTGGGCTGCCGAGTACACGCCCGCGGTGCAGGAGCGGCTGTCGCACTACAGCGGCGAGCGCCCCCTCTTCGATCTCTACAGCGTGGATGAGGAGATCGCCCGTGCGCTGTCGCGCCGCGTGGAGCTCAAGTCCGGTGGCTACCTCATCATCGACCAGACCGAGGCGCTCACCACCATCGACGTGAACACCGGCGGCTTCGTCGGCGGGCGCAACTTCGACGACACCATCTTCAAGACGAACCTCGAAGCGTCCCTGGCCATCGCGCGTCAGCTGCGTCTGCGCAACCTGGGCGGCATCATCATCCTCGACTTCATCGACATGGAGAACCTCGAGCATCGGGATGCCGTGCTCGTGGAGCTCAAGAAGGCGCTGTCACGCGACCGTACGCGCGTCACCGTGAACGGTTTCACGCAGCTGGGCCTGGTGGAGATGACGCGCAAGCGCACACGGGAATCGCTGGCCCACCTGATGACCGAGCACTGCCCCGTCTGCCAGGCGCGCGGCAATGTGAAGACGGCCCGCACCGTGTGCTATGAGATCCTGCGCGAGCTGCTGCGCGAGGCGCATCAGTTCAATCCCCGCGAATTCCGGATCCTCGCCTCGCAGAGCGTGATCGATCTCTTCCTGGAAGAAGAAAGCCAGCACCTGGCGCAGATGGGCGACTTCATCGGCAAGCCCGTGTCGCTGCAGGTGGAGACCGGGTATAGCCAAGAGCAGTACGATGTGATCTTGGTGTGAGCACGATTGACCCTGGCGACAACACCGGCCCGCTCATGAGCTTACCTCGTACGCAAATACGTAGCAGGCTACACGTATAGAAACATTGAGGTACGTTTCGTAGCATAGCGGCATGTACCATCATGCTGCTTTCTGCTGTTGCGTCCTCGGCCTTCCTGCCCTTTCGGGCGCGGCGGCTTCCATGCCGTCGCCGTCCAGTGCCGACATCGGCTTTGCTGCCACCGGCGTGCGCGCCGAGGCTTCCATTCAGCAGAGCTCCCCGGGCGGCTGCCGTTCTGGCTTCACCTTCCAGGCGGACTGGGACGGATGCGTTCGTACCAGCAGCACTTCCGGCAGCGAATCCCGCGCCTGCCCCAGCGGCCAGACCGGCACGCAACGGCGGACCCGCTCGCGCACGGTCTACACCCATCAGAACGGCAGCATCGCCAACGGCCCCTGGTCTGCCTGGTCGAGCTGGAGCGGCACCTGCACCGCTGTGCCTCCCCCTGCACCGCCGCCGCCCACCGTGGGCACCGAACTGACCATCCCCTCGTCGATCTCGGCCATGATCTGCGGGCCTGGTGATGCCGGCTATGGATCCGGCGGCAACACACTCATCGAGAACAGCTACCGCAACCAGTTGATTGCCTACTACCGGGCGTTTGGACTGGCGGGACGGTGTCCGGAGACCAGTGGCTACAACTGGTGGCTGTCGGATTGGTGGAGCCGGGCGAGCAAGATCGCGAATGGGCCTTTTCATGCCCCTGGGGGCAATCCTCGGGGATTGGGGTGGGGGGCGTATGTAAATACGTTCATGCCCGACGCATGGGAAGAGATCACCCGAGCCATCGATGTCTCGGCTGCCGGAAATGATGAGGCGAACCAAGGCGGAGTACTTGCTGCAAATGGACTCTGCCAGCGAGCCGCCAACCTGCAATTTGGCTCAGGAAAGACCACTGCAATCTACATACTGAAATCAGGGAACCGCTGCCGAGTCACTGCAGTTCACTAGAAGCCACCACGGACCAATTTATGAAAATGACCCGACATGAAGCCGTAGAGCAGATTTCCCTTTTTCAGCAGAGATACTTGCCCTCCCGTCCAGACTTTGCGACCACATGGGTTGCGGTTATTGATGCTGGAATAGCGCGTGGCAACACCACCGTTTACGACAGTATGCAGTTCATTGTCCCAGGTATGGTGGGTACTGCAGGCCAATACGAAAATGCCTTTCCCACACATCCTGTAGACATGTGGGCGATCGACAATCGCGTCGCTTACGCCAACAGCATCGCTCCCATCGAGCTCCTCGCCTACTTCTATCCCACCGCAGCCCCCGCAGACCATGACACCCTTCTTCGCGCCCTCTCGGACGGCACGCTCACCAGTACCGATTTTCTCAGCGGCTGGCTGCCCGCCGCCCTCGAGCACACCCAGCCCAGCGCCGGTGCCGTGCTGCAGCACGTGTTCGACGCAGGGCTGGGGCACCCTGCACTGCCCGCGCTCGATCTCGGGCTGCCAGGCGTCACGGACGCCCAGGTGGAGTTCCTGATCGGCATCTACGTGGCCGCGTTCGATCGGGCACCGGAGCACACCGGGCTCGTCTATTGGGCCAACGATCTTGCCGGATTGCTGGCCCAAGGCCAGTCCGAGCCGGACGCCATGAAGCACATGGCGAAGGCGATGTACCTTGCCGGTGCGCAGCACGGTGAGCAAGGCACGGCACTGAATGACGCGGCCTACGTGCAGTTCGTCTACGACACCGTGCTGGACCGGACGCCTGACCCGGGCGGTGCCCAGTATTGGACGGAGCAACTGCAGGCAGGCGCCGACCGCAGCACGCTCATCGCCGTCTTCCTGACCAGCGCCCTCGGCGCCTCCGGCGACGGTCACTACCTGCAGGCACGCATCGCTGTGGCGGAGTATGCCGCGCAGGCACACATGTCCGGCCCCGGCTCGCTCATCGATCTCGCCCAGGTGATCGACGGCGTGGCCACCGCAGGCGACGCGTATCTCGCCATCCAGGCCATGGCAGCGGCAGCCGGTGCCAACGCCGCCGCGACGCGGATGGCACCCGGACATGAACCGTTGCTGGCGCGTCTCGTGGACGATGAGTCCACCATCATCGAACCGGCTTGGGCAGACGTGCAGACGCCCACAGCGCAGGCGGACATCCTGTTGGTGGGCATCGCGCCAGAGTCACACGACAATCTGTTCTGATGTGTTCACCCACGGGGAGGCCCACAGCACGCGCCAACCTGCGCCAAGACCCGGCCTGCATCGTCCCGTGTGCTGTCGATCCGCTGTCCTGGCGTCGCTGTGGGCAATCTGTCACCGCGCCGCCATCAGCAAGTCCAGGTTCTGCACGGCTGCGCCCGCCGCGCCCTTCCCAAGGTTGTCGAAGACAGCGGTGAGCAGGACCTGCCCCAGCGCGCCGTTGTCGAACACGGCGAGCGAGAGGTCGTTCGTGCCGTTGAGGGCCTGGGGATCCAGGATGGCCGTGCTCGCGTCCTCGACAGGCGCCGCCACGCGCACCTGTGCCGTGTCGGCATAGCGGTCTGCCAGCGCAGCATGCACGTGCCGCGCCATGACGCCCGCGCGCAGCGCGCCCAAGGGCAGCGCGATCGTGAGCACGATGCCTTGCCGATACGCGCCATAGGCCGGAACGAAGATCGGACGCTGGATCAGCCGCGCGTGCTGCTGGATCTCGGGCACGTGCTTGTGATCGAGGCCGAGCCCGTACACCTGGAATGAGGGCGGCCGGCCCCCGTCGCCTGCCTCGCCCTCGAAGCGATCGATGGCCGCCCGGCCGCCCCCGGAGTACCCCGACACGGCATGGATGGCGAGCGCCGCGTCCTCGCGCAACAGGCCGGCATCCACGAGCGGGCGCAGCAGCGTGATCGCCCCGGTGGGATAGCACCCGGGATTGCTGATCCGAGAGGCGCCCGCGATCCGTGCCGCCTGCGCCGGATCGAGCTCGGGCAAACCATAGGTCCAGTCCGGATGCGTCCGATGCGCGGAGCTCGCATCGATGATGCGCACGCCATCGCGTCGCACCCAGGCGGCGGCCTCGCGGGCAGCGGCGTCGGGCAGGCAGAGAATGGCCACATCGCAGTCGTTGAGCGCCTGCGTGCGACGCGCCTCGTCCTTGCGCTCTGCCTCGGGCAGCGTGATGAGTTCGATATCCGTGCGTCCAGCCAAACGTTCCCGGATTTGCAATCCGGTAGTTCCCTGTTCGCCGTCGATGAATACGTGTGTCTTGGCCATGCGTGCCTCGCGCCATGAAGATACCCACCATCTTGCGCCCCGCACCCAGTACAGAAAAGTTGAATATCATGATGATCACGATCAGCTATTCTGAATACCGACATGCGCGAGATCAGTCTGGACCGCCTGCGTACCCTGGTCGCCATTGCCGATCTGGGTTCCTTTGCGAAGGCAGCGCAACGCCTGCATCTGGCGCCGCCCACTGTCAGCCTGCACGTGGCCGAGCTCGAAGCCCGCATCGGCGCGTCGCTGCTGCACCGCGGCCGCGGTGCGGTGCGTCCGACATCGATCGGCGAAAGCCTCATCACCCGCGCGCGCCATCTGCTTGCCCAGGCTGAGCAGGCGCTGGAAGACATTCAGCGTCAGGTCGCCGGCGTGGCCGGGCGTGTCCGCATCGGCGCTTCCACGGGCGTGCTCGCCCACCTGCTGCCGCAGGCCATCCACGCGATGAGTCGCGAGCATCCGGAGGTCGACATCGAGGTGGCCGTGCTCACGTCCGAGGACACCCTCGCGCGCCTGCGCCAGGGTACGCTGGATATCGGACTGGTCGCGTTGCCCCAGCCGCCCGTGCCAGGCATCGTGCTGCACGATTGGCGGCGCGATCCGGTCATGGCCTTCGTCCCGCAAGCCTGGAGCCCGCCTGCGCGGGTCTCGCCGGCGTGGCTCGCAGCCCGGCCCTTGATCGCCAACGACGCCACCACCCGACTGTCTCGCCAGACGCGCGAGTGGTTCGCTGCCGCAGGTCATCACCCGCAACCGCGCATCGAGCTCAACTTCAACGACGCCATCAAGAGCCTGGTCGCCGCAGGCTACGGCGCCGCGCTGTTGCCGCAGGAATCCAGCGCGCCGGCACCCACCGCCGGCATCACGCTGCGAGCGCTGCGCCCCGCGCTGTGGCGCGCCCTGGGCATTGCCCACCGCGCGGGCGAACTCGATGCCGCGACTCACCACGTGCTGGGCGTCCTGCAACGGCCAACCCAGGCTGAGGCCGCGCCCAGCCGGGCGTGATGACCACAACCCGGGTGCTTAGCGCGCGAACCTGCTCACGCCTGCCCGCAGCTCTCGGCCACCAGCGTGCGCACCAGTTCTGCTGCCGGCATGGCACGCGCGAGCGGCGCGCCCTGCCCGGCCCATTGGGCGGCGTAGTCGGCAGACTGGCGCGACGCTTCGGCCGCATGCAGTTGCTTGGCGGCGTCATAGGCCACCGGATAATCCGCAGGCACGGGTGCGCCGTCGATCTCGCCATGCTCGATCAGCGGATTGACCATGCCGCGCGCAGGGCGGCCGGACAGCACCGCCGTCAGCCGCGTGCGGTGGGCTCGCTGACTTTGCAGTGCCGCGCGGTAGTTGGCGTTGGCGGAAGACTCCGGCGTCAGGATGAACGCCGTGCCCAATTGCGCGGCGACGGCACCCAGATCGAGCATTGAGCGCACACCCTGCCCGTCCATGATGCCGCCCGCGGCGATCACGGGCAGCGTGCACTCGCGCACCAGCAGGCGTACCAGCACGGCCGTGCTCAGGCGCTCATCCGCGGCGCCCGGGTCGAACATGCCACGATGCCCGCCCGCCTCGATTCCTTGCGCCACGATGGCATCGAGCCCTGCGCGCGCAATGGCCTCGGCCTCGGCAGGGTTGGTGGCCGTGGCCATCAGCACGATGCCCGCTTCGCGCAGTGCCGCGAGTCGCTCCGCATCGGGCAGACCGAAGTGAAAGCTCACCACGGCAGGCCTGGTCTCGAGCAACATCGCCAGCGCCGCATCGTCATGCAGGAAGCTTGGATAGATCTCGTTGAGCGAGAATGGCGGCGTGGCGCCCACCTCGGCAAAGAGCGGCGCCAGATGGCGTAACCAGGCGGATTCGCGCGCGGCATCGCGCACCGCGGGCGCATGGCAGAACACGTTGACGTTGAAGGGCCGATCGGTGAGCGACTGCGTCGCCTGGATCATGTCCCTGGCCTGCGCGACCGTGCTGGCACCGATGCCGAGCGATCCCAAGCCCCCCGCGTTCGACACCGCCGCGGCGAGCGCAGGCGTGGATACGCCTGCCATCGGCGCCTGGATGATTGGATGGGACAATTCAAGATCGGCGAACCGGGAGGGATGCGGCATCGTGCGGCTCCAGAGGACGAGGCCACGAGCCTAGCATGTCCCCGCACTCCCCATCGCCGGGGTTGAGCCAGCCCGAAGGACGATCGTCATCAAACCCATGAGGATGCTTGCGCAGCTGTGCGCTGTACTGTATAAATAAACAGTCATCCACTCATGTGTCACGCCATCGTGTCCTACTCCGTCACCCTCGAAGATTTTCCCGAGATCACGCCGCAATACCGTCAAGAAGCCGAGCGGCGCTTTCGCAAGACCTTGGAGCGCGCCCTGGGCGGCGAAGACGAGGTCACCCCGGCCTACCGTGCCTGGCAGAACGCCGAAGAATCGTCCGAAAGCGAACTCTCACCGCTCGATCGCGAACTGGCCTTGCGCTGGCAGAAGGCTGCCCAGCGGGCGCGACAGGATGGCTTCCATGGCCTGGGCGAATCGGACGAAGCGTACTTCGAGATCCGGCTTCAGCGCTAGGCGTTTCCTGACCGCCGCCATCGTCGCAGCGTCGAATCTTCATGGCGCGCCTTCGCGCGATGCGCTCTAATACGCCGCTGCCGGTGTCAGGAGGCGTCGTACGCGATGGATGTGCTGCTCAATCCCATGGCGCTGCCGGTACTGGCGAGCATCGTCATGCTCTTCGTGCTTGCCTCGCTGGTCCGGCATCCCGTGCCGGGGGTGGTGTCCTGGCTCATCGGCTGCTCAGTACTCGTGGCGTCGCAATGCGCGTACGCCACCCGGGGCAGTGCTCCGCTGCTCTTCAGCATGGTGTTCGCCAACACCGCCTTTCTTGTCGGCATGCTGCTCCTGCTCGACGGCTGCCTGCGCTTCTTCGGGCGCCGCGCGCCCTGGCGTGTCATGGCGGGCGTCGTCGTGGCGATGACGCTCTACAACCTCGGGCCCTGGATGGGCTACGCCCGCATGGATCATCGCGTCGTCGCCTTCTCCATCGTGCATGGCGTTGTGACGGCGATCATCGCGGCGCTGGTGTGGACGCACCGCCCGCGCCATCGGCCTCCCTACGTCTACGGTCTGTGCGCCGGGCTCGCGGCGCTGCTGACCTTGGGATACGCGGCCCGGCTCGGCTACTACGCGATGCTCGACGACCTCGCCCTCGCAAGCCGGCTGGACGTCGGCATGCCCGCCATCTTCGTCGCGTTGGGCGTGGTCGGCAACGCGGGGCTCATCATGAGCCTGATCGTGATGGCCCACGACCGCCTGCTGGCAGACATCGAAAGCATCGCGTATCGCGACTATCTGACTGGCGCCGCCTCGCGCCTCGCCTTCCTGCAGGATCTGCGCCGCAGGCTCGAACACGCACCGTCAGCGCCACCCTTGGCCCTCCTGCTGGTCGATCTGGATCACTTCAAGACGATCAACGACACCCACGGTCATGCCGCGGGCGACGTGGCGCTGGTGCACTTCGCTGCCCTCGCCCGCGCCTGCCTGCGGCGCAACGATGTCCTCGGCCGCCTGGGCGGTGAGGAGTTTGCCGTGCTGCTGCCCGACGCGGGCGCTGCCGATGCCATGGCACTCGATGCTCGACTGCGGCACGCGCTCGAACAGACTCCCGCCGTGTTCGGCCGCGTCGCGCTGCGGCATGGCTTCAGTGCCGGCCTGGCAACCGCCGAGCCGCATGACACGCCCGACCGTCTCATGGCGCGCGCAGACGTGGCGCTCTATCGGGCCAAGCACGCCGGCCGGGGGCGGCTGGAGCGGGCAGATCCGGGTAGGAACGCCTTGCGTGATGCCGCCTGACGCCAGGCCTCAGCCGCACGGGATCGGTGTGAAATGTTATATTATTACGCTCCGTTTTCCCTTTCGGGCTCTCCGCATGCGATCCATCCGCCGTCTTCCGTTCGCCCTTCCTCTGGCCATCGCCCTGTGCACGCCGGCGCTTGCCCACGACCACAGTCATGATCACGATCATGACAAGGAAGCCGAGCACGGCCATTCGCACGGCGCGCATGAACATGGCGTATCGCGTCTTGACGCGGTGCTCGAGGGCAAGACACTGGAACTGTCGCTGATGGGCCCGGCGCACAATTTCGTGGGCTTCGAGCATGCCCCGGAGACAGACGCCGATCGTGCGTCGATTGCCAAGGCGCAGGCCCAGCTGAAGGACGGCGCGGCCCTCTTCGGCCTGCCGGCGGCTGCCGGTTGCAAGCTCGAGGACACCGATATCGATGTCGACCATGGAGCCGACAAGGAAGCCGCGCACGACCACGCCCACGAGCACGAGGACGATCACGACCACCGCGACTATTCGGCCGAGTACCGCTTCTCGTGCCAGGATCCGAAGGCGCTGTCTGCAATCGATGTCGGCGTGTTCAAGGCATTTCCGCAGACCACCGAGATCCGCTTCCAGCTGGCAATGCCAGGCGCGCAATCGGGCGGCTCGCTCACGCCCGAGGATGCCGTGATCTCGCTGCGCTGATGGCAGCGCCGACCGACTCCCTGCTGGCCGCCGTCGATCTGCGGTTTGGCTACGGGCGCGGGCCGGACGTGATCGATCTGCCCGCGCTTGTGCTCGCGCCAGGCGAGCGCGTGTTTCTGCACGGCCCGAGCGGCTGCGGCAAGAGCACGCTGCTCAATCTGCTCGCGGGCACGCTGTCGCCGCGCGCCGGTCGCATCACGGTGGCAGGCCTGGAGGCGTCCGCGCTGCGCCGCGGTCAGCGTGATCGCCTGCGTGGCGAGCGCCTCGGCTTCATCTTCCAGCAGTTCAATCTGCTCCCCTTCCTGTCGGTCACGGAGAACGTAATCCTGCCGTGCCGGTTCTCGCGCAAGCGGCGCGATGCCGCGCTGCGCGAACATGGCACGCTCGAAGCCGCCGCTCAGACCCTGCTGGCGGCCCTGGGCCTGCGTGACCCGGCCATCGCGCGTGCGCGCGCCGGCGCCCTGTCCGTCGGCCAGCAGCAACGCGTGGCCGCAGCGCGGGCCCTGATCGGCGATCCGGCGCTGGTGCTGGCCGACGAACCCACCTCGGCACTGGACGCCGACGCACAACGCGACTTCGTGGATCTCCTGTTCGCCCAGTGCGCCCGCACGGGCGCGGGCCTGCTCTTCGTGAGCCATGACGCCCGGCTCGCCACGCGCTTCGATCGCGTACAGGACTTGCGCGCGCTGAACCGCGCGCAGCGCACCGCGGAGGCCGTATGACCAGCACCTTGTGGCGCATTGCGCTCGGCAGCCTCTGGAGCCGCCGCTTCACCGTCGTGCTGACGCTCGTGACCATCGCCGTGAGCGTGGCCTTGCTGCTGGGCGTCGAGCGGTTGCGCCAGGACGCGCGCCAGTCCTTCCTGCGCACGGTGTCCGGGATCGACCTCGTGGTCGGCGCCCGCGCACACCCCGTGCAGCTCATGCTGTACTCCGTGTTCCGCCTCGGCGAGGCCACCAACAACATCTCGTGGAATGCCTATCAGGCCGTGGCCAACCAACCCGGCGTCGGGTGGACGGTGCCGATATCCCTGGGCGATTCGCACCGCGGCTATCGCGTCGTCGGCACGACGGCGGGCTACTTCGATCACGTGCGCTACGCGGGCGACCAGCCGCTGGTGATGGCGCAAGGCAAGCGCTTCGACGGCCTCTTCGATGCCGTGGTGGGTGCCGCCGTGGCACGCGATCTGGGCTATGCGCCCGGTGAGCGCATCGTCCTCGCCCATGGCACATCGACCGCCAACCCCAACCTGCACGATGATCGCCCGTTCACGGTGAGCGGCGTGCTGGCCCCGACCGGTACGCCGATCGATCACGCCATCTATGTGAGCCTGGAGGCTATCGAGGCCATCCACATGAATTGGCGCGCCGGCACCCGCATCGGCACGGCACCGGACCCGGACACGATCGATCCCGCGCGTCTTCAGCCACGCACGATCACGGCCTTCTATGTCGGGCTCGAGCGCCGCATGGCCGTGTTCGCCGTGCAACGCTGGGTCAACGAGTATCGGGCAGAGCCCATGACGGCCGTGTTGCCCGGCGTGGCCTTGCAGCAACTCTGGGGCTTGCTCGGCACGGCCGAGCGCGCACTGACCATCACGGCCGCGTGCGTGGTGCTGACCGGACTGCTGGGCCTGCTCGCCGTGCTGCTGGCCACGCTGGAGGAGCGCCGACGCGAGATGGCCATCCTGCGCGCCGTGGGCGCCTCACCCCGACACGTCGCCGGCCTGCTGCTGTGGGAGGCGGCGCTGCTTGCCGTGCTCGGCACGGCCGTGGGCTATGTCCTGCTGCAAGGCGCTGCCGCAGCGCTGGCCCCCTGGCTGCAGGCGCAGTACGGCCTGCTCTTGAGCGTGGGCCTGCCCGGTGCCAACGAGTGGCGCCTGATGGGGCTGGTCGTGGCCAGTGCCCTTGCCGTATCCTGCGTGCCTGCGCTGTTGGCGTACCGTCATTCGGTCGCCGACGGCATTACCGTCAAACACTGATGAGGAGTGCCATGCGACGCTTCCCCCGCTTTCCGCCCACCGTGCTGTTCGGCCGCTTCCTGGCGCTCGGCGCGCTCGCGATGGCCCTGGCCGGCCCCGCGCCTGCCGCTGCCGCCGAGGTGCGCGAGATCGACTGGCTGGAGATGATCCCGCCGGACGAGTTGAAGGAACTCGAGAAGATGACCGAGATCGAGGTGGACCACTCGGGCAACACGCCGGCCCCTGTGATCGGCAGCGACCGCACGGTGCCGACCATGGATGGTGTACGCGGCAAGCTGCCGGGCTACATCGTGCCGCTCGAGAGCGACGAGAAGAACCGCGTCACCGAGTTCTTCCTCGTGCCCTACTACGGCGCGTGCATCCACGTGCCGCCGCCACCAGGCAATCAGATCGTCTACGTCAAGCCCGCCAAGCCGGTGGAGAACGTCGAGATCTGGAATCCGTACTGGATCGAAGGCACGATGCGCATCCGCGATGCGAAGAACGATGTGGCCTCGGCCTCGTACAGCTTCGAGGCGGACGACGTGCGGCCCTATCTCTGACCTTTCGCGGGCGACGCATGGCGTTGCCCTACGCCGGTTCTGCCTCAGGGCCTCGAGTGTCGACCGAGGCCTTTTTTGTGTCGGCCGTGCCGGGAGGTAGGCACGAGGCGGATGGGGGTATTGCGGTGGGCCGGATCCGACATGTCACGGAGCCTGATACGGGCAGGTTCGCACTTGCGGCGCAGCTTTGTCTTTTTTCACGCCCACCTCTCTCGTTGATGAAGTTATGTAATAACATTGCGCTTCTTTGATGCAATGTTATTACATAACTCATGCCGATACCCGCGTTCTCCCTGCGTCCCCTCCCCCTGGCCCTTGGTGCTGCCCTGGCGTGCAGCCAGGCGCTTGCGCAGACGGCGCCGCCTCCCGTCTCACGCTTGACGCCGATCACCGTCTCGGCCAGCCCGCTCGCACGCAGCGCCGAGGACACCATCCAGCCCGTGCACGTGCTGACCGAGGACGAGCTGGTCACGGCACGCGGCGCAACGCTGGGCGAGACACTGTCGGGCGAACCTGGCATGCAGTCCGACACCTTCGGCGCCGGTGCCGGCCGTCCGGTGATCCGCGGCCAGACCTCGCCGCGCGTGAAGGTGTTGTCGGATGGCTCCGAGATCCTGGACGCCTCTGCCGTGAGCCCAGACCACGCCATCGGTGTCGAGCCGATGCTCGCCCGGCAGATCGAGGTGCTGCGTGGGCCCGCCACCCTGCTCTATGGCGGCGGCGCGATCGGCGGCGTGGTCAACGTGCTGGACGAACGTGTGCCCACGCACGTACCCGAGAACGGTGTGGAAGGCACCGGGGAAGTTCGCCTCAATACCGGAGCACGTGAGCGCACCGGTCTCGTCGGCATCACCGCCGGCACTGGCAACCTGGCCGTGCGGGTCGAAGGCCTGAAGCGTCACAGCGACGACTATCGTGCGCCGGATCTCGACACGCGCCGCGTGCCTGGCACGTACAACGACACCAGCACCGGCACGCTCGGCGTCTCCTGGGTCACCCCGCGCGGCTACACCGGCATCGCCTACACACGCCAACGCAGCGAGTACGGCCTGCCCGGCCACTCGCACGAGTACGAGGATTGCCATCCGCACGGCAGCCACCTGCATTGCGGCGGGCACGATCACGATCATGACCACGACGATCATGACCACGACCATGCGCATGGCGACGCCCACGAAAGCCCGTTCGTCGACCTGCACAGCCAGCGCTGGGACCTGCGCAGCGAATACCGCGATCCGCTGCCCGGCTTCACGCGCATGCGCCTGCGGGCCGGCCACACGCAATACCGGCACAGCGAGATCGAGGAAGACACGGCGGTGTCCGTCTTCCGGAACAAGGGCTATGACGCGCGCCTGGAGCTCGAGCATGCGCCGATCGCCGGCTGGCGCGGCGTGCTGGGTGCCCCCACCCTGCGCAGCACCTTCACCACCGAGGGCACGGAGGCCTTCATGCCGCGCACGGTGACGCGCAACACGGGGCTCTTCGCGCTCGAAACCTATGAATGGAACGACTGGCGCTTCGAAGTCGGCGCCCGGCATGAATGGCAGCGTGTCACACCGGACAATGCCCAGCCGCGCTACTCGGCCGGAGCGACGTCCCTGTCTGGCGCCGCGCTCTGGCGCTTCACGCCGGGCTATTCGCTCGGCCTGTCGCTCGCGCGCTCGCAGCGCATGCCCAACGCCCAGGAGCTCTATGCCCGCGGCGTGCATCTGGCCACCAACACATACGAGATCGGCACGCCCGATCTGCAGAAAGAGACGTCACACAACGTCGACCTGACCCTGCGCAAGGATGCCGGCGATACGCGCTTTCAGGTGAGCGTGTTCCACAACCAGGTGAAGAACTACATCTACGCCGATACGCTGGATCAGTTCGAGGATTTCCGCCTGGTGCGCTATGCACAGCGCGATGCCCGCTTCACGGGGATTGAAGGCAAGGTCTCGCAGCGCCTGAACGCCATCTTCACGGCGTCGGCATTCGGCGACTACGTGCGCGCCCGCTTCGACGAGGGCGGCGGCAACCTGCCGCGCATTCCGTCGGCCCGCCTGGGCGTGGGCCTGAACGCGGATTGGCAGGCCTGGCGTGCCAGCGTAGAGTTCTCCCACGTCTACACGCAAGACCGCTTCGCCGCCTTCGAGAGCCGCACGGCAGGCTACAACCTGCTCGACGCCCGCGTGAGCTACCTCGGCCGGCTCGGCACCACCGACTACGAGATCTACCTGCGCGGCAACAATCTGCTCGACAAAGTGGCCTACAACCACGCATCGTTCCTCGCGCGTACCGTGCCGCTGCCAGGCCGCAACCTGACGCTGGGGGTGCGCGTGGCGTTCTGAGGCCAGCGCGGGGCCGGGTACGCGGCCCCGCGCGTTTGCAGAGGCCCCGGATGACTGCTACCCTGCGGCGAACCGTTCTCTCATGGCCCTCATGCCGAAGTCCCAGACCGCCGCCGCCCGTTCCCGCATCGAAGACGCCCTCTCGGTGGCCGATGCCCTGTGCGCGCGCCGCGGCAAGCGTTTCACGCCGATCCGCCGGAAGGTGCTGGAGCTGCTGCTGCAGCACCAGCGCAGCCTGAAGGCCTACGAACTGCTGGACGAGATCCGTGCGGTGCATCCCAATGCAACGCCGCCCACTGTCTACCGGGCGTTGGATTTCCTCCTGGAGGAAGGTCTCGTCCACCGGGTGGACACGCTCAACACGTTCATCGCCTGTCGCGATGCCGACGGCGCGCCGCACAACCTGCTCGTGGTGTGCACCGCCTGCGGCCGCGTGGCCGAGATCCATGACGACGTGGTGCGCAGCCGGCTGGCCGAGCGCATCGCGGACGCTGGCTTCCGGCTGGCCGGCGACGAGATGGAAGTGAAGGCCTTGTGCGGCGACTGCCGGGCCGCCGCGCCCGAGCATTCGCACGACCACTCACACGCACACGACTAGGCTCCCCCCGCTGCCCCGCCGGATCAGCTCTCGCGGAACTGCATCCGGTAGAACCCGGCGTACAGCCCATCGGCCGCCACGAGCTCGTCGTGCGTGCCGGATTCGTGGATCACGCCCTTGTCCAGCACGATGATGCGATCCGCATTGCGCACGGTGGAGAGCCGGTGCGCGATCACGAGCGTGGTCCGCCCCTGCATCAGGCGCTCGAGCGAGGCCTGGACCTGGCGCTCGGATTCGTTGTCCAGCGCCGAGGTGGCTTCGTCCAGGATCAGGATGGGCGCATCCTTGATGAGGGCGCGTGCGATGGCCAGACGTTGACGCTGGCCGCCCGACAGACGCGCGCCACGTTCGCCGACCAGGGTGTCCATGCCCTCGGGCAGCGATTCGACGAAGCTCTTCAGGTTCGCGGCCTCGAGTGCGGCCTCGATCTGCTCGCGCGTCGCGCCACCGGCCACGCCGTAGCCCACGTTCACCGCGATCGAGTCATCGAAGAGCACGACGTCCTGGCTCACGAGCGACAGGTGCGAGCGCAGGTTGTCCAGCGTGAGCCCCGCGATGTCCTCGCCGTCCACCGTGATGCGCCCGCTCGTGGGTGCGACGAAGCGCGGCAGCATGTTCATGAGCGTGGTCTTGCCGCTGCCCGAGCGGCCCACCAGCGCGATCGTCTGTCCGGGCTCCGCCACGAACGAGATGTCCTGCACGGTGTCGGATTCCGCATCGGCATAGCGATGGCCGACGCTCTCATAGGCGACGCGCCCGCGCACCGGTGCCGGCAGCCGGCGCGTCCCGGTATCGGCTTCCTCGGGTTGATCGAGCAGGCGGAACACGCTTTCGGCGGCCACCAGCATGCGCTGCATGGGCCCGGCCGCGTTGGCCAGGCGCTTGAGCGGATCGAGCAGCTGCGCCATCGCGCCCATGAAGGCCGCGAAGCCACCCACCGTAAGCCCATCGCTCTCGGCCTGCGAGAGCGCCACCCAGATCACCGCGCCCAGCGCAATGGACAGGATGGCTTGCGAGGCCGGCCCCACGGCGCCGGAGGACGATGCCGCCCGGATCGCGAAACGGCGAAGGCGGGCGTTGACCTCGGCAAAGCGGCTGTTCTCGTAGTTGAACCCGTTGAAGAGCTTGACCACCCGCTGGCCCTCCAGGCCTTCGGTGATGATGCGCGTCAACTCGGCGTTCATGTTGACGGTGTCGCGATTCACCGAACGCAGCTTGCGGATGAAGAGACGCGAGACGATGGCCGCCGGCGGCACCAGCACCATCACGATGAGCGTGAGCTGCCACGACATGTAGAGCAGCACCCCAAAGAGCGCAATGACGATGAGGAATTCGCGCACCAGCGTGGCCAGCACCTCGGTGGCGTGCTGCATCACGGTCACCGAATCGATCGTGAAGCGATTGAGCAGCGCGGACGAACCGAATCGGCGCACGTCGCTGTCGGGCAGCTTCAACATGCGCGAGAACATGTCGCGTCGCAGATCGCGCAACACATTGTTCGCCACCCAGGCCATCAGGTAGTTGCTGAGGAAGGCGCAGGCGCCCCGCAGCACGAAGAGACCCACCAGCACCAGCGGCAGGGCCCAGATGTAGGACGGCTTCTCGCCGCTGAAGCCCTCGTCGATGAGGGGCTTCAACAGCAAGGCGAGCAAGGGGTGCGTGGCGGCCACGCCCGCGGTGAAGAGCAGACCGACGGCCATGCCGTGCCAGTAGGGACGGACATGGGCGTAGATGCGGCGCCACAATTCACGGCGCACCGGATGCGAGCCGGTGGCCAAGGCAGCCTGGGGTGATCTCAAGACGACTCCGATTAGCCAGGACGCATGGCGTGAGCTGCCCGGCGTCCCCGGATGTTTACAATGGCAGCGACCGAATTGTACGCGCCCGCTGCGCCCCGTCATGTCCAAACCGATTTGTGTCCGGCTGCCGAACTGGGTCGGCGATGCCTGCATGGCGCTGCCCGCGCTCTACCGCCTGCGCGAAGCCAGCTACCCGCTGATCCTCGTGGGGCGCCCCTGGGCGCGCGATCTGCTCGCCGCCCTGGAGCCTGCGCAGTTCATCGCCATCGAAGGCCCCCTGCGCGAGGACATCGCTCGTGTGCGCGGCGCGCTGGGCGGCGTGCGCCACGATGGCGTGTGCTTTCCCGATTCACTCTCGAGCGCCGCGCTCTTTCGGCTGGCGGGCGTCCGTACCGGCGGCTATCGCGACGATGGGCGCAGCCTGCTCTTGAAGTGGCCGGTGCGCAAGCCCGCCGGACAGGTCCACGCCGTCGAATCGTATTTCCATCTGGCCGAAGCCGTCCTCGCGGCCTGGGGCGTGAGCAGCACGGGTGGCCCAGGCCCTGACCTGCGCCTGCCCGTCACCAGCGGCCACGTCGATACCGCGCGCACCATGCTCACGCGCGCCGGGCTCATGGCATCGCGTTTCGTCCTGCTCTCGCCCACCGCCACGGGACTGCATCGCGGCCGGGTCAAGAGCTGGCCGCATTACGAGGCGCTCGCCCAGCACCTGCGTGCCCGGGGCCTCACGGTGGCAGTCTGCCCGCCGCCCAACGAAGTCGACGTCGCCCGCGCCAACGCACCCAGCGCCCAGATCCTGCCGTCGCTGCCCTTGGGCGCCTACGCCGCCCTCACCCGCGAAGCCGCCCTCGTCATCTGCAATGATTCGGGTACCTCTCATGTGGCCGCCGCAGCCGGCGCCCCTCAGTTGACGCTGTTCGGCGTGACCCAGCCATGGCGTACGCGGCCCTGGTCGCCCACCGCGCACTGGATCGGGGACGACACGGGATGGCCGGACCTCGATACGGTCGTCAAGCGCGTGGACACCTTGCTCGACCGTGCCCCGGCGAGTGCGCTGGCCTGAGCCACCAGCGAGGTAACGTCCGGTAGCACCGCGCTCGCCGGGCCCGCCAATCGCGTCTGCCATCTCGTTTAACATCGAAGAACCTCCCTCGTGCGGGCCTGCGCCCGCCCTTTTCGGCCCTGCCTGTGACGCTTGCTTCCTCCCTCGACGCCCTGACCTTCGTCAACAGCTTCGCGGCGCTCCCCGAGCATTTCTACACCCGGCTGTCTCCTCAGCCAGTCAGTGAGCCGCGCCTGCTGCACGCCAACGCCGATGTGGCGCGCGCCATCGGACTCGATCCGGCCGTCATGGACACGCCGGCCTTTCTCGACGCTTTCGCAGGCAATGCGCCCCTGACGGGTTCGGCACCGCTGGCCGCTGTGTATAGCGGGCACCAGTTCGGCGTGTGGGCCGGCCAGCTTGGCGACGGACGCGCGCTTCTCCTGGGCGAAGTCGATGGCCCCACGGGCCGCTTCGAACTGCAGCTGAAGGGCTCGGGCCTCACCCCCTATTCCCGCATGGGCGATGGCCGTGCCGTGCTGCGCTCGTCCGTGCGCGAGTACCTCGCCTCGGCGGCGATGGCGGGGCTCGGGATGCCCACGACCCAGGCCCTGGCCCTCGTCAGCGCCCAGGATCCGGTGCGCCGAGAGACCGTCGAAACCGCCGCCGTCGTGACGCGCGTGGCGCCCTCCTTCGTGCGCTTCGGCTCCTTCGAGCACTGGGCGTCGCGCAACGACGTCGAGTCGCTGCGCACGCTGGCCGACTACGTGATTGATCGCTTCTATCCCGCCTGCCGAGAGGCGAGCGCGGGCGACGCGGACGTGCCAGGCGCACCGTACGTGCGTCTGCTGCGTGCCGTCCTGCAACGCACGGGGCGCCTGATGGCGCAGTGGCAGGCCGTGGGCTTCATGCACGGGGTCATGAATACCGACAACATGTCCATCCTTGGCCTCACGCTGGATTACGGTCCGTATGGCTTCATGGATGGTTTCGACGCCGGCCACATCTGCAACCACACCGACACCAGCGGGCGCTATGCGTGGAACGCGCAGCCCATGGTGGCGCACTGGAATCTGTACCGCTTGGCCGAGGCTCTGCGCCCGCTGGTCGGCGACAGCGCGCCGCTCAAGGCGGTGCTCGAGGAGTACGAAGCGGCATTCCTGGGCCCTTTCCACGAGATCATGGGCGCCAAGCTCGGCTTCGCGCAGTGGCGCGAGGACGACAACGTCCTGCTGGACGACCTGCTGACCGTGATGCATGGGCAGCGTGCGGACTTCACGCTTGCGTTCCGCCGCCTGGCGCGCGTGGACGACACCGCACCCGTGCGCTCGGGGCACCGCTTCGAGGACTTGTTCCTGGACCCTGCGCCCGCACTTGGCTGGCTCGAGCGCTATCGTGCGCGGCTCGTGTCTGAGGGCCGCGACGTCGAGGAGCGCCGCGCCGCCATGGACCGTGCCAATCCAATCTACGTGCTGCGCAATCACTTGGCAGAGGTCGCGATCCGTGCCGCGCAGCAAGGCGACGCGAGCGAGATCGAGCGGCTTCTCACGGTGCTGCGTGACCCCTTCACCGAGAAGCCCGGCTATGAGGACTTGCGCGCGCTGCCGCCGGACTGGGCCGCCTCGCTCGAAGTGAGCTGCTCGTCCTGACCCCATTCACTGATCATCCTCGCAGGAGTCGACATGACTGAACCGACCAAGATCCGCAAGACCGACGCCGAGTGGCGCGCCCAGCTCTCGCCCGAGGAGTACTACGTCACGCGCGAGAAAGGAACCGAACGTGCCTTCACCGGTCGATACTGGGACACGCGCGCCCGTGGCATCTATCGGTGCGTGGGCTGTGGCACGGAGCTCTTCGCCTCGGACACCAAGTTCGATGCGGGTTGCGGCTGGCCCAGCTACTTCGAACCCATCGACCCGGCACTGGTGCGCGAAGAAACCGACCGATCGCACGGCATGGTGCGTACCGAGGTGCTGTGCAATGTGTGCGACGCTCACCTCGGCCACGTGTTCCCGGACGGCCCGCCGCCCACCGGCCTGCGATATTGCATCAATTCGCTCTCGTTGACGTTCGAGGAAATCGAGCCGTGAAAAAGCTGTTGTTCGATCTGTTCCCGCTGGTCCTGTTCTTTGTGGCGTACCGGCTGGCAGACATCTACGTCGCCACCGGCGTCGCCATGGCAGCCGGCGTCCTGCAGATCGCCTGGTTGAAGGCCATGCGCCGGCGCATCGAGCCGATGCACTGGGTGAACCTGGCCATCATCGTCGTCTTCGGGGGCGCCACGCTTTTCCTGCAGAACGATGCCTTCATCAAGTGGAAGCCCACGGTGCTCTACTGGCTCTTCGGTGGCGTGATCATCGGCGCGCAGGTCTTCTTCAAGCGCAACGTGCTGCGCAGCATGATGGGTTCGCAGATCACCCTGCCCGAGCCCGCCTGGACGCGCATGGCGTGGTCGTGGGCGGGCTTCTTTCTCGTGGCCGGCGCGTTGAACCTCTTCGTGGCTTTCAGCGGCTGGTTCACCGAATCCGAATGGGTCACGTTCAAGGTCTTCGGCCTCTTCGGCCTGTTGCTGGTGTTCGTGGTGCTGCAGTCGCTCTTTCTCGCGCGCCACATGAAGGACGAGGCGGCCGATGACCAACCCTGATCGCGCCGCGCTCATCGAGTCCCGCCTGGCCGCGCTCTCGCCGGCCTCGCTGCGCATCGAGGACGAGTCCCACCTGCACGCCGGGCACGAAGGTGCGCGCGGTGGCGCGGGCCACTATCGCGTGCACATTTGCGCCGAGTGCTTCCGCGGGCAGTCCCCGGTGGCCCGACACCGGCTGGTGTATGATCGGCTCGCCGATCTCATCCCCCATGAAATCCATGCGCTGGCGATTCACGCCAGCCTGCCGGAATCCCCTAGCAAGCAACAGGAGTCACCTGATCTATGAAACGCATCATGACGTTCATGGCGGCCTGCGCCATCGCGGCCCCGGCCTTCGCGCAGAACGCGGCCGTGGTCAACGGCCAGGCCATCCCCGACGCCCAGGTCGAAGAGTTCGTCAAGATGATGACCCAGCAGGGCGCGCAGGATTCGCCCAAGCTGCGTGAACAGGTGCGCGAAGAACTGATCAACCGCATCGTCATGGTCCAGGCTGCAGAAAAGGCCGACATCGCGAAGAACCCCGAAGTCCAGACCGAGCTCGAACTGGCCCGCCAGAGCGTGCTGATTCGCGGCCTCTTCAACGACTTCCTCGCCAAGCATCCGGTCACCGATGCGCAGTTGAAGGCCGAGTACGACAAGATCAAGGACTCCAATCAGCAAGAGGAGTACAAGGCGGCCCACATCCTCGTGAAGGAAGAGAAGGAAGCCCAGGACATCATCGCCCGCCTGAAGAAGGGCGAGAACTTCGCGGCGATCGCGAAGGAGAAGTCGCAGGATCCGGGTTCCGGCGCCAACGGCGGCGACCTGGGCTGGGCGAGCGCCGACAGCTACGTGCAGCCCTTCGGCGAAGCGCTCGCCAAACTGAAGAAGGGTGAGACCACGCAAGCCCCGGTGCAGTCGTCCTTCGGCTGGCACGTGATCCGTCTGGACGACACGCGCACGGCGGAATTCCCGCCGCTGGAGCAGGTCAAGCCTCAGCTCGAGGAAATGCTGCGTCAACAGGCCCTGGCCAAGTACCAGGAAGACCTGCGCAAGGCCGCCAAGGTCCAGTAAGCCCCGCCGGGCGCCTCACGCGCGCCCTGCCCCGACGCCCGCGTTCCAGCTTGTCTGGCGCGGGCGTCGTGACGTCTGGCCGACCGTGGTACGTGACGCGGCTTGGCACCGCACGGGTTTCCCCGGAGTGCTAGGTTGTCTGACCACTGGTAGCATCTGGCGGCTTCACGTTTCGTCACATGCGCGGTCATACGCGCGGCCTTCATGCAGCAGCCTCCCGCGTCACCCCTGCCCGGCACCCAGGCGCCGGACGTCCCCACCCTGATCGCCCAGGATGTAGAACCCCGCGTCCGGGTCCCGCTCGCCATGGAAGACTGGCTGTCGGCCATCCTGCTCGCAGTGCTGGCGGTGCTCACCATGGCCAACGTGCTGGTGCGTTACTTCTCCAACCAGTCGTTTGCCTGGACGGAGGAGATCTCCATCGTCCTCATGATCGTGATGACGCTGGCCGCAGCCAGCGCTGCGGTAGCGCGCAATCGCCACATTCGCATCGAGTTGCTGTCGGACCGGGGGACACCTGAACGCCGCCGCCGCTTCACGCGCTTTGCGGCAGGCTGCACCGCGTTGCTCTTCTGGCTGCTCGCCGTGCTGAGTGCACGGCTCACCTGGGACCAGTACGTCTACGGCGACACTTCGCCCGCGATCGGCGTGCCCGAGTGGTGGTATTCCATCTGGATGCCTGTCTTCATGCTGGCCATCGCACTGCGTGCCGTCGGCGTCTGGCGGCGCGCATGATCGCCACGCTGCTCTTCGTGCTTTTCATCGGCCTCATGCTGGCCGGTGTCCCGGTGGGCGTGGCCCTCGCTGGCGCGGGTGCGATCGCGATCGCGCTGGCCAACTTCGATGTGCAATGGTGGGGCCTGCTCGCCGTGCCCCAGAACATCTACGCGAGCCTGGCCAAGTATCCCCTGCTCGCCATTCCGATGTTCGTGCTGGTCGGCTCGATCTTCGATCGCTCCGGCGTGGCCCAGCGCCTCGTCACCTTCGCCATTGCCATCGTGGGCCGCGGGCCCGGCATGCTTGCGTTGGTGACGATCACGGTAGCCATCCTCCTGGGCGGCATCTCCGGATCGGGACCGGCCACGGCGGCCGCGGTAGGCGGGGTCATGATCGCGGCCATGCGCCGCGCCGGCTACCCGCCACCCTTCGCCGCCAGTGTCGTGGCGGCGGGCGCTGCCACCGACATCCTGATCCCGCCCTCGGTGGCCTTCATCATCTACTCGATCCTGGTGCCCCAGGCGACCGTCCCGGCACTCTTCGCCGCGGGCATGTTCCCGGGCTTGCTGGCGGGCGTCGCACTCGCCATCCCGGCCGTGTGGCTGGCCCGCCGGCATGGCATGGGCGCCGCGGAACGTGAACTTCCCCGCCCGCCCTTCTGGCGCAGCCTGGGCGCGGCTTCCTGGGGCCTGGCCGCCCCCGTGCTCATCCTGGGCGGCATGCGGCTGGGCTGGTTCACGCCCACCGAGGCCGCCGTCGTTGCCGTGTTCTACGGGCTCTTCGTCGGCATGGTGGTGCATCGCACGATCGGATTGCGCGATCTCTTCACGATCTTTCGCGAAGCTGCCGAGCTCTCCGCCGTCATCCTCATCGTCGTGTCGCTGGCGGGTGTCTTCGCCTGGTCGCTGTCGACCCTCAGCATCATCGATCCCATCACGCAGGCGATCGGCAACTCCGGGCTGAGCGAATGGGCGGTGCTCAGCCTCATCGTGATCATGCTGATGATCCTCGGGATGTTTCTCGACGGCATCTCGCTCTTTCTCATCTTCGTACCGCTGCTGCTGCCGATCGCCATGCTCTTTGACTGGGATCTGGTGTGGTTCGGCGTGATCCTCACGCTGATGGTGGCGGTCGGGCAGTTCACCCCGCCGCTGGCCGTCAACCTGATGGTGGCGTGCCGCATCGCGCGCGTGCCGATGGAGCGCACCGTCCCCTGGGTGCTGTGGCTGGTGGCCGCGATGATGCTGGCGCTGGTGCTGGTGGTGATCTGGCCGCAGATCGCACTCTGGCTGCCGCAGCGCCTGGGCTATTCATGATTCATTCCAACCGAGGCAGGAGACACCCCTCATGAAGCTGTTGCGATCGTTCTGTGCCGGCCTGCTGGCCATCTCGGCCGCCGCGCTGGCCCCCCAGGCCTTGGCGGCGCCCGCCTACAAGTCCGAATACAAGCTCTCCATCGTGGTGGGCACGAGCTTTCCCTGGGGTCAAGGCGCCACGATCTGGTCGGACCTCGTGCGCGAGCGCACCGCCGGTCGCATCAACATCAAGATCTATCCCGGCACCTCGCTCGTGCAGGGCGACCAGACCCGCGAATTCACGGCCATCCGCCAGGGCGTGATCGACATGGCCGTGGGCTCGACGATCAACTGGTCGCCGCAGGTGCGCGCGCTCAACCTCTTTTCCATGCCCTTCCTGATGCCGGATTACGCGGCGGTGGACGCCCTCACGCAGGGCGAGGTCGGCAAGCAGATCTTCGGGCTCATCGAGAAGGCCGGCGTGGTACCGCTTGCCTGGGGCGAGAACGGCTACCGCCAGCTCAGCAACGCCAAGCACGAGATCCGCAAGCCTGAGGACCTGAAGGGCTTGAAGCTGCGCGTGGTGGGCTCGCCCCTCTACATCGACACGTTCACCGCCCTGGGTGCAAACCCCACGCAGATGAGCTGGGCCGACGCGCAACCGGCGCTGGCAAGCGGTGCCGTCGACGGCCAGGAGAATCCAGTCTCGATCTACAACGGCTCCAAGCTCTACAGCGTTGGCCAGAAGTACCTGACGCTCTGGAACTACGTGAACGATCCGCTCGTCTTCGTCGTCAACCGCGACGTGTGGAACAGCTGGACGCCGGAAGACCAAGCCATCGTCCGCCAAGCCGCCATCGACGCGGGCCAGCAGGAGATCGCGATCGCTCGTAAGGGCATGAGCGGCGCCGACCGCTCGCTGCTCGAGGGCATCCAGGCCAACGGCGTCACGATCACCGAGCTCACGCCCGCCGAGCACGACGCCTTCGTGGCTGCGACCAAGTCCGTCTACGACAAGTGGAAGAAGCAGATCGGCGAATCGCTCGTGGACGAAGCGGAAAAAGCCATCGCTGCACGCAAGCGATGATCGCAGCGGTCACCGGATTCTGTTTAGAATCCGGTGTCGCTTCACGGCTATCCCTGGCCGTGGCGGACGCCTCGCCAGCTAGGGTCTTGGATGTTGCGCACCACCGCATGGGTTCTGTCGCTCGCGCTCGCCGGCATGGTTGCCGGCGCCGCGGCCGGGGCCTGGCTCGTTGAACGCCAGCGCGGTCAGGATACCCGCGAGCAGGGGCGGCAATACACGGTGCGCGCCGATGCCTACAGCGCCGAAGCACTGTCCGTGCTCACCCGGGTGGACACGAGCCCCTTCATCCCCTGCTCAGCGCCCGACATCGCGCACCAGCGCACGCTGGTCCTGAGCTCTGCGGTCCTGAAGAATGCGGGACGCATCTCGCCGGACCGCCATCAGATGTGCGATGCCTGGAACGGCGTCATCGATCCTCCCACGCCACTGCCACCGCCGGATTACGCCACCCAGCGGGGACGGCGCGTCGTTACCGATGCGCCCCTCGCCGAAGGGGCCGATGCGCGCATCATCATGATCGAACAAGGCTCCGCCAACGTCTCGCTGGCGCGCGGCACCTACGCGAATCTGGTGCCACCCAGCTTCGACTACGTGGTGGTTGCCTACGATGGCGCCACCCGTGTCGAGTTCCTCCGCGTCGCCCCGCGCTACCGCTCGAGACGCTGCCCATGACGAACGGGGCCGTGGTGGAGCAAGCGGGCCGTCGCTACGAGACGGTATGCACCCTGTCCGGGTGCCTGTTCATCACCGTGCGCCGTCCGGCGCCGCTCTATACCTCGCCCCTCTTCCTGGGCCTGCTCGCCGCCGGCGCGCTGGTGGGGCTGGGCCTGGGCCTCATCGTCGACGGTGCGGTAGCGCGCCTGCGCGCCCCGGGCCGTCAGTTGCGCAAGGCCCTCACGGCGGGCGATCTCGAGGTCGTCTACCAGCCCATCGTGCGGATCGCGGATCGGCAGCGCGTGGGCGCCGAGGCGCTCTTGCGCTGGCGCGATGCCCAGGGCCGCACGATCAGCCCAGAGGTGTTCGTGCCGATCGCCGAGCAGGATGGCTTCGTGAGCGAGCTCACCCGGTTCGTCGTCCGGCGCGTACTGGACGACCTCGCGACAGCGCTCGTGGAGAACATCGGTTTCAAGGTGAGCGTCAACATCTCCGCGTCGGATCTGCTGGACACCGGCTTCGCACGCTTCGTCGCGCGTGAGCTCCAGCGGCGTGGCCTGAATCCCGCGTGCCTCGGCTTCGAGATCACCGAGCGCTCAACAGCCGCGCGCGCGGCCATGGCCCAGGGCATCCAGCGTCTGCGCCAGGCGGGTCACGGCGTCTTTATCGATGACTTCGGTGTGGATTACTCCAGCCTGTCGTATCTGTCGCAGTTGCAGGTCGATGGCATCAAGCTGGACCGCAGCTTCATCACCGCGCTGGGCGATGATCACACCGCCAACATCGTGCCGCAGATCGTGCAGATGGGTCAGGTGCTGGGCGTGGCGCTGGTGGCCGAAGGCGTGGAGACGGACGGTCAGGCCGCCTACCTGGCCAGCCTGGATCCCAACCTGCTCGGACAGGGGTGGCTTTTTTCGCGACCCCTGCCCGCTGATCAGCTGTTCAGCTGATCAACCCACCCAGACGCGGGCATTGCGGAACATCCGCATCCACGGCGTATCGTCACCGCCAGCGTCGGCCGCGCCCCAGCGCGCCGGCGCCCACGAGAGCTGCACGTTGCGCACGCCGCGCTCCGGGTGCGGCATGAAGACCGAGAAGCGGCCATCCGCCGTCGTCACACCCGCCAGACCGCCCGGCGAGCCGTTGGGGTTGGCCGGATAGGCCTCGGTGCGTGCACCGTGGTTGTCCACGTAGTACATCGCACCCAGCGCCTTGTCGGCCTTGCCCTGACGATCGAAGTTCGCAAAGCCTTCGCCATGCGAGACCACGATGGGCGCGCGCGTGCCAGCCATGCCGGCCAGGAAGATCGACGGCGATTCGGGGATCTCGACCAGCGACAGACGCGCTTCGAACTTCTCCGAGCGGTTGGTGGTGAACATCGGCCAATCCTGCGCCCCGGGGATCAGCGGCGCGAGCGCGGCCATCATCTGGCAGCCGTTGCACACGCCCAGGGCGAAGGTGTCGTCGCGGCCGAACCAGGCCGCGAAGGCATCGGCCAGGCCCTGGTGATAGCGGATGGTGCGGGCCCAGCCTTCGCCGGCGCCCAGCACGTCGCCGTAGCTGAAGCCGCCCACGGCCACGAGACCCTTGAAGCCGTCGTCGAGCTTGACGCGGCCCGAGAGCAGATCCGTCATGTGCACGTCCCACGCCTCGAAGCCCGCCTTGTGGAAGGTATGGGCCATCTCGACGTGGCTGTTGCAGCCCTGCTCGCGCAGCACGGCGACGCGTGGACGCGCACCGCGGGCGATGAAGGGTGCCGCGACGTCTTCCTGCGGATCGAAGCCGACCTGGGGATTCAGACCCGGATCACGGGCATCGAGCCACACGTCGTATTCGCCATCGGCGCAGGCGGGGTTGTCGCGCAGGCGCATGATCTGGTGGCTGACCTCGCTCCAGGCGCGCGCCAGCACCACCCGCGGCTGGCCCCAGACGCGCTTGGCATCGCTGAAGACCTCGATCTCGTCGGTGGTGTTGGGCTTGCCTACCACGTGCGAGTGCGCCGAGAGGCCTGCCGCGCGCAGCACGCTCATGACGGCATCACGCTCGTTCGCCGCCACTTGCAACACGACACCGGCTTCTTCGTTGAAGAGCGCGCGCAGCACCGCTTCGCCCCGCTGCACCGCCACCTGCTCGGCGCGGATCTTGTAATCGCCCCAATCGGCCGCGTTGGCATCGAAGGTGAGCATGTCCAGGTTCAGCGACACGCCCGTGCGGCCCGCGAAGGCCATTTCGCACACGGCGGCAAAGAGCCCGCCATCGGAACGATCGTGGTAGGCGAGCACAGACCCCTGCTCGGCCAGCGCACGCACCGTGGCGAACGCCGCGCGCAGGGACTCGGCGTCTTCCAGATCGGGCACGCTGTCGCCCACCTGGTTCAGCACCTGCGCGAGGATCGAGCCGCCCAGACGATTGCGACCCTTGCCCAGGTCGATGAGGATGAGCACGGTATCGCCCACGTCCTTGCGCAGTTGCGGCGTGAGCGCCTGGCGCACGTCGGCCACGGGCGCGAAGGCCGTCACCACCAGCGAGACGGGTGCCACGACCTTGCGATCTTCACCCGCTTCCTGCCAGCTCGTGCGCATGGACAGCGAATCCTTGCCGACTGGAATCGACAGGCCGACCTGCTGGCAGAACGCGCTCACGGCCGACACGGTGTCGTAGAGCGCCGCATCCTGACCGGGTTCGCCGCAAGCGGCCATCCAGTTGGCAGAGAGCTTGATGTCTTCCAGCGTGGCCACGGGCGCGGCCATGAGGTTGGTGATGGCCTCGGCCACGGCCATGCGGCCGGACGCGGGGGCATCGATCACGGCGAGCGGGCTGCGCTCGCCCATGGCCATGGCCTCGCCCCGCACACCGCGATAATCCGCCAACGTCACGGCGCAATCGGCCACCGGCACCTGCCAGGGGCCCACCATCTGGTCACGCGAGGACAGGCCGCCCACAGTGCGGTCACCAATCGAGATCAGGAAGGTCTTGTTGGCCACGGTCGGGTGGCGCAACACGTCCAGGGCGACTTGGTCGAGGTCGATGCCGGCAATGTCCAGCGCCTCGCGCACGCCGGGCTCACGCTTGACGTCACGCAACATGCGCGGCGGCTTGCCGAGGATCACGTCGATCGGCAGATCGACCGGACGCGGACGGGCCGCGGCATCCGGCGTGTCACCCGGCAGCGGCGACAGGCCTTCGGCGTCCACCACGCGCAGCTGGCGCTCCTCGGTTGCGACGCCGACGACCGCATAGGGGCAGCGCTCGCGCGCGGCGAGCGCGTCGAACTGCGCCAAGCTCTGCGGCGAGATCGCGAGGACGTAGCGCTCCTGGGATTCGTTGGACCAGATCTCGGCTGGCGACATCCCGGTTTCCTCGACCTTGACTTCGCGCAGATCGAAGGTGGCGCCGCGCCCCGCATCATTGACGATTTCCGGGAAGGCATTGGACAGGCCACCCGCGCCCACGTCGTGGATTGACAGGATGGGGTTGCGCTCGCCCAGTTGCCAGCAGCGGTCGATGACTTCCTGCGCGCGCCGCTCGATCTCGGGATTGCCGCGCTGGACGGAATCGAAGTCGAGCTCGGCGGTGTTGCTGCCCACGCCCATGCTGGAGGCGGCGCTGCCGCCCATGCCGATGCGCATGCCCGGCCCGCCCAGCTGGATCAGCAGCGAGCCCGGCGGCAAGGGATTCTTGTGGGTGAGGCCGTCGTCGATGCTGCCCAGGCCGCCCGCGATCATGATGGGCTTGTGATAGCCCCAGCGCGTGCCGCCTGCCGTCTGTTCATACGCGCGGAAGTAGCCCAGCAGGTTGGGCCGGCCGAATTCATTGTTGAAGGCAGCACCACCGATGGGGCCCTCGATCATGATCGACAGCGGCGAGGCGATGCGCTCGGGCAGACCGTGGTGGTCGGCTTCCCAGCCGCGGGTGGCGTCGGGCAGGCGCAGGTGCGACACGGTGAAGCCTGTGAGGCCAGCCTTGGGCTTGGAGCCACGGCCCGTGGCGCCTTCGTCGCGGATCTCGCCGCCCGCGCCGGTGGAGGCGCCCGGGTACGGTGCGATGGCCGTGGGGTGATTGTGCGTCTCCACCTTCATGAGCGTGTGCACGATCGCATCACGCGGCGCGTAGACGTGACCGTCCGCCGCCGGATGGAAGCGCTCGGCCGGGCCGCCTTCCATGATGGCCGCATTGTCCGAATACGCCACGACCGTGCCGCGCGGCTGCGCCGCGTGGGTCTGGCGGATCATGCCGAAAAGGGTGTTGGGTTGTTCCGCGCCGTCGATCTTCCACTGCGCATTGAAGATCTTGTGGCGGCAGTGTTCGCTGTTGGCCTGGGCGAACATCATGAGCTCGACGTCGGTCGGATCGCGCTGCAGGCGCGTGAAGGCTTCGTGCAGGTAATCGACTTCGTCGGTCGAGAGTGCCAGGCCCAGGCCGCTGTTGGCGGCTTCGAGCGCGGCGCGGCCCTCGGCCAGTACCGGCACGGTGGAAAGCGGCTTGCCCGGCAGGTCGGCAAAGAGCGGCGCGCCATCGAAGCCGGCTTCCACCACCGTTTCGGTCATGCGGTCGTGCAGTGCGCTGGCCAGGGTGGCGAGCGTCTCCGCGGGAATCTTCTTCTCGCCCAGCCACCCGCGCTGCGGCACGAGCGTGTAGAGCACGCCGCGTTCGACGCGCAGCACGCCCTCGAGGCCGCAATTGCGGGCGATGTCCGTGGCTTTGCTGGCCCAGGGCGAAATGGTGCCCAGACGCGGAATGACGAGCAGCTGCAGGCCTTGCACGGGGGCCGACGCCGGCTCGCCGTAATTGAGAAGACCATCCAGCCGTTCACGTTCGGCCGCGGCAAGGGCGGGTGCATGCACGAAGTGCACGTACTGCGCCTGGACATCGGCAACGGGCGCCCCGAGGGCTTGCAGACGGGCCAGGAGGCGCTCACGACGGAACGAGGACAAGGCTTGGGAGCCGGGCAGACGCAGGATATTGGGCACGGAGCAGACAGTGCAAGAGGCGGAAAGAACACGCATTTTACTGTGCGTCGCGCGGCTTGCTGGCACAATGTCGCCGGGCCGGCCACGCCCGGCTGGCGCAGGAGACACTCGGATGGCGGGAAGCAAGGAAACCACCGCGGCGCAGATCGCCGCCGGCGTCGTGTTGTTGTGTGCGGCTGCCGCTGGCGGCTGGTGGGCGAGTACCCGGGCCAGCGCGCCGCCCGCCTCGGCCACCGAGCCCGCGGCCTCAGCGCCCTCCACGGCGCCGGTGAAGGTCATTGCGAGCGGCTCGCGCACCCCCGTCACGGCCATCGCCACCCGGCCGGCAGCCCCGAGCCCCAACGCCGATGCCTTCGCCCTGCTCGATTGCAGCGCCCGGCTGTTCGAGAACGCGCCGGCGCTTGCCCTCACCTTCACGCAACCCCTCGCCGCGGGCCAGGACTTGTCGCAGCTGCTGAGCGTGAGCGATCTGGGCGCGCCGGCCGCCCCCGTCCGCCGCCGATCGGGCGATGACGAAGCGGGCACGCCCAAGCCCGCGCCCAAGCCCGTCGTGGGCAAGCCTGTCGCGGGCGCGTGGGTGGCGGCCGACAATCCGCGTGTCGTCTACTTCCCCGAAGTCTCGCCCCAGCGTCGTTACACCGTCGCCGGCAAGGGCGAGCTGCGCGCGTCCGATGGCGCACGCCTGCCAGAGCCCGTGTCGTGCGAGGTGACGAGCCAGGCCATGCCGCCCGCCTACTACTTCGCGAGCCGGGGCGTCGTGCTGCCGGCAGGTCAGAATGGCGGCCTGCCGGTGGTCACCGTCAACGTCCCCGAGATCGACGTCGAGTTCCTGCGCATCAAGCCCGAGCGCGTCCCCTTCTTCTACGAGACGGTGCTCGGCATCGGACGCGACACCACCGAGAGCGAGGACGAGGACGAAGACAGCGACTGGCGGTACGCGGGCAACCGCAGCCTGCAGGGCAGCGTCGGCCTGTGGGATCTGGATCGCCTGAATCGCATCAGTGACAGCGCCTTCACCGGCCGTTTCATGGCCGACGAGACACCCGACCGCCGCCACACCACCTTCCTGCCCGTCGAAGACATCCCGGCGCTGCACGCCCCTGGCATCTACGTGGCCGTGATGCGCGAGCCGGGGCGTTTCCGGTACGAGTACCAGGTCACCTATTTCTATGTGAGCGACATCGGCGTGCATGCCCATCGGCATCCCACGCAGATCGACGCCTTCACCACGTCCCTCACCTCGGGCCAGGCCCTGTCGGGCGTGACGCTGCAGCTCATGGATGGCGATGGCAAGTCCCTGGCCATGGCCGACGCCAACGCGCTCGGGCAGGCGAGTTTTCGCGGCAGCTTCCCGACGGCGCGCCTCCTGATCGCACAACGCGGCGACGAGCAGACGCTCATCCCGCTGCAACAGCCCGCGCTGGACCTGTCGGAGTTCGCGGCCACGGGCCACCCCTCGGCCACCACGCGGGTCTTTGCCTACGCGGGGCGTGACCTGTATCGCCCTGGCGAGACGTTCACACTGTCGGTGCTTCTGCGCGGCGCCGACGGGCAGATGCTGCCGCAGGCGCCGCTCACGGCCACCCTCAAGCGCCCGGACGGACGCATCGTGCGCTCGGAAGTCTGGCAGCCTCAGCAAGGCGTGCCAGGCTACCTGGAGCAGCCGGTCGCCCTGCCCCAGGACGCCGCCACGGGCACCTGGACACTTGAACTGCGCCTGGACCCCGCGGCCGATGCGCCGGACACGGCCTGGCGCTTCCAGGTCGAGGAGTTCCTCCCGGAACGCATGAAGCTCGTCCTGACGCCCTCGGCCACCTCGCTGCTGCCCGATGAGCCGCTCAGCATCGACGTGTTGGGAGAGTATCTGTACGGCGCGCCCGCCGGCGGCAACCGGCTGCTGGGCACCTTGGGCGTCGAGCGCGCCCGCATCCCGCTGCCCGAAGCCTTGCCCGGCTTCATCTTCGGCGACGTCGCCGATGACGAGCGCCGCCAATGGCAGGAACTGCCCGAGCAGACGCTCGACGACGAAGGCCGCGCCGAGATCGACGTGCCTCTGGAGCTGAGTGCTGCGCGCTCGCCCATGCGGGTGCAGACGCGCCTCTCCCTGCTCGAATCGGGCGGACGGCCCGTGGTGCGCACGGCCACGGCCATCGTGTGGCCGGCCGACACCCTGATCGGCGCGCGTCCGCTCTTCACCAACGACGTGGTCCAGGAAGGCACGCGGGCCACCTTCGAGGTCGCGCGGGTCAATCGCGACGGCTCCGCCGCGCCGCAGGACGACGCCCAGGTGCGGCTGTATCGCGAGAGCCGCGAGTACTACTGGCGTTTCGACGACCAGGGCGGCTGGAACAGCGGCTACACCGAGGCGGATGAACTCGTCGACTCCCGCATGCTGGATCTGCGCGAGCGCACCACGCTCGACGTGCCGGTGAACTGGGGCCGCTACCGCCTGGAGATCACGGACAGCGACACGGGGCAGACGCTGAAGTACCGCTTCTATGCAGGCTGGGACGCCCAGGATGCCGAGGCCATGGGCAACCGCCCGGATCGCGTCCAGATGCGCCTGGAGAATGCGCCACTGAACGGCCGCGATCCCATCCGCCTCGCACTCAATCCCCCGCACGACGGCCATGCGCTCGTCACCGTGGAGGGCGACCGCGTGCTCTGGAGCGCCCGCGTCCCGGTGAGCCAGAACGGCACCACGCTCGAGATCCCGTTCGATCCGGACTGGCAGCGGCACGATCTGTACGTGTCCGTGATCGCGTTCCGGCCGGGCGCGCAAGGCGAGTCGCGCGTCACGCCGGCACGCGCCGTCGGGCTCCTGCATCTGCCGATTGCGCGTCAGGAGCGACGCCTGAACGTGGCCATCGATGCCCCCGCGCGCACGCGCCCCGAACAGACGCAACCGGTGGTGCTGACCGTGCAGGGCGCCAAGCCCGGCGAGACGGCGTGGGTGACGCTGTCAGCCGTGGATGTCGGCATCCTCAACATCACGCGGTTCGTGACGCCGGACGCCTTCGACTTCTTCTTCGGTCAGCAGCGCTATGGCGCGCAGATGCTCGACATGTATGGCCGCCTCATCGAGGCGATGCAGGGCAAGCGCGGTCGCCTGAAGTGGGGTGGCGATGCCGATCGTCGTGACACCCAGAGCATGCCCACCCGGGTAAAGCTGGTCGACCTCTTCTCCGGGCCGGTGCAGATCGGGGCGGATGGCAAGGCCAGCGTGCCGCTCGAGCTGCCGGACTTCAACGGCACGCTGCGCCTCATGGCCACGGCCTTCACCGAGGATCGCTACGGCACGGCCGAACGCGAGATGATCCTGGCCGCGCCCATCGTGGCCGAGCTCTCCACGTCGCGCTTCCTGGCCCCTGGCGATACGGCCGCCCTCGCGCTCGACGTCACCAACCTGAGTGGCCATACGCAGCAGGTGACCGTCGGTCTGCAGGCCGAGGCACCGGTCTCCGTGCCAGGCGGGCCGCAGTCCTTCTCGTTGGCCAACAACGAGCGGCGCACGGTATCGATCGACGTGCGAGCCACGGGCAGCGCAGGCGACGCCCTGCTCACGCTCACGGTCAATGGCAAGGGCGGGCCGGAAGCCATCGCCATCCGCCGTCAGTCGCTGCTGGCCGTGACGCCCGCCACCCCGCCCTCGCGAACCGTACAGCGCCTGCGCCTGGAGCCGGGCCAGTCCGCCCCGCTGGGGGCGGATGCCGTGCGTGGTCTGCATGCCGACTCGGCCACGGTGGGCGTGACCGCGTCCGACAAGCCGCCCTACGACGTGCGCGCGCTGGTCAATGACCTGCTCAATTACCCCTACGGCTGCACGGAGCAGACGGCAAGCGGCGCCTACCCGTATCTCGTCATCGACCGGGAGCTCGCCCAATCCCTCGGCATGCGCGACTTGAGCGTCGAGGAGCGCAATCGTCGGGTGCAGGGGGCTATCGGCCGCATCGCTGGGCGCCAGTCGGCCAGCGGGAGCTTCTCGCTCTGGGGCGGTGATGGCGACACGGGCGACGTGTGGCTCTCGTCCTATGCCCTGGGCTTCCTGCTGGATGCACGCCGTGCGGGCCATGCCGTGCCGCAGAGCGCGGTGGACCGCGGCCAGAACTGGCTGCTCGCCCGCCTGCGTGAGGGCCCCACGCGCTTTGCCGCGTTGCCGGAGGCCCTCAAGCGCTTCGTGCCCGGTCAGCGCGTCGACAGCAACGACTATGCGCTCCTGCGCGAGAGCCATCGCCGCTTCGCCGGCCTGGCCTATGCCGGCTATGTGCTTGCCCGCGAACGCCAGGCACCGCTGGCCTCGCTGCGCCAGCTCTACGATGGCTATGCGGAGCGGGCGCGTTCGCCGTTGCCGCTGGTGCACCTGGCGGCCGCGTTCCAGCTGACGGGTGACCGCACCCGCGCCCGCGCGGCGCTCGACGCCGCGCTGAACCGGCCATACGGCATCCAGCCCGGCAGCCACACCTATGGGGAGTGGTTCGACGACTACGGCAGCGCCATCCGTGACCGTGCGCTGGCCTATGCCGTGATGGTCGAGAACGACCTGCAGCATCCGCGTCGCGAAGTGCTGCTGGAAGAGCTCGCCCGTGCGCTGAATGGCCGGCAATGGCTCTCCACGCAGGAGCAGCTCGCGCTCGTGCGTGCTCATCAGGCCACGGCCGTGCGCAGCGGGGCCGACTGGCGCGTGGCGCTCGAAGGCGCCGGCAGCCGCGTGCTGAGCGCCCAGGGCGAACAGCAGGTGACGCTGGACGCCATCCAGGCCACCACATCACGCCTGGTCAACACGGGCACCACGCCGATCTTCGTGGAGGTGGACGTGCGCGGCGTGCCGGTGGCCCCGCCCGCCCCGGTGTCCCGCGGCGTGTCGATCGAACGGCAGTGGTACTTCCCGGACGGCCGGCGCTGGAGCGGCGAGCCGCTGCACACGGGCGACACCCTCATCGTCCGCCTGCGCGCCACACCCCAGACGCCGCTGGCCAACGCCTTGATCGTCGACCGCGTGCCGGCCGGCTTCGACGTGGAGAACCTCGCGCTCTCGCCGGACGACGCCATGAACGGCCTGGAACTGGGGGGCGATCGCCTGGGCGACACGCTGCAGAACACCAACGTGGATTACCGGGAATACCGCGACGATCGCTTCGTGGCCGCCCTGCGCCTGGATCGGGCCGTCACACTCTTCTACCGCGTGCAGGTCACGAACCCGGGCAGCTACGTCATTCCGCCCGCCTTCGTCGAAGACATGTACCGGCCGGAGATCCGTGCCATCGGGGCGCCGGCGGGCCGCATCCAGGTCACCGATGGCCGAGGCTGAGCCAGCGCCGCCGCGGCCCGGGCGTCGACGACGCCTGCGGTTCGCGGCGGCGGCGATCGCGGGCCTGGTCCTGCTGGCCCTGTGGGCCGACTGGCGTCATCCCCTGCCCCTGCCCGAATCGCCGGGCGGGCTGGTGGTGGTCGATGCAGACGGCATCCCGTTGCGCACCTGGCCCAGTCCCGATGGCGTCTGGCGCTATCCGGTCACCCTGGAGGACGTCTCGCCCTATTACCTCGAGGCCTTGCTGGGCTACGAGGATCGCGCGTTTCGCTGGCACCCGGGCGTCAATCCGTGGTCGCTCGCGCGCGCAGGCTGGCAATGGCTGCGCCACGGCCGCATCGTCTCCGGCGGCAGCACGCTCACCATGCAGGTGGCGCGCCTGGTGGACCCTTCCCTGCAAGAAGACACGCGCAGCACGAGGACCAAGCTGCGCCAGATCCTGCGCGCGCTGCAGCTGGAATGGCATCTGTCCAAAGACGAGATCCTCACGCTCTACGTCAACCATGCGCCCATGGGCGGGATCGTCGAAGGCGTGGAAATGGCCAGCCGCAGCTGGCTCGGCAAGCCCGCCTCCGCGCTCACCCACGCCGAGGCCGCCCTGCTCGCGGCCCTGCCGCAGGCCCCCTCGCGGCTGCGCCTGGATCGTCACCCCGAGTCAGCCATCGCGGCGCGCGACAAGGTCCTGCAACGCCTGGCGGATCTCGGCATCTGGTCTCAGGCCGACGTCGATGACGCGCGTCTGGAAAACGTGCTGGCGCCGCCGTTGCGCGCGCGCTGGCTGGCGCCCCTGGCCGCAGAGCGCCTGCGGCGCGGCAGCACCCAGGCCGTGGTCGACTCCACCCTGGATGCCAACCTGCAGACCATGCTCGAAACGCTGCTGCGCGACCGTGCGCATACGCTGCCCCCGCATGTCTCGCTCGCGGCGATCGTCATGGACAACGACACGCTCGCCGTGCGGGCGCACGCCGGCACGGCCATCTACGGCGACCGCCAGCGCGCGGGCTTCGTGGACATGACGCTCGCGTCGCGCTCGCCCGGGTCCACCCTCAAGCCGTTCCTCTACGCCATGGCGCTGGACGACGGGCTGGTGCACTCCGAGAGCCTGCTGGTGGATGCCCCGCAGTCGTTCGCCGGCTACCGGCCGGGCAACTTCCAGGCCGGCTTCACGGGCCCCGTGAGTCTGTCCGAGGCGCTGGTGCGCTCGCTCAACATCCCGGCGGTCGATTTGCTCGATCACGTCGGGCCCCGGCGCTTTGCGGTGCATTTGCGCGCGGCCGGCCTGCGGCTGCGGCTGCCGGACGGCGCCGAACCCAACCTGAGCCTCATTCTCGGCGGCGGTGGCACGACGCTCACCGAGCTCGTGGGCGCCTATCGGGCGTTTGCCCGTGACGGCGTGGCGGGCACGCCCCGGCTGTCTCCCACGGATCCGGTGCGGGAGCAGCGTCTGATGAGCCCCGGTGCCGCCTTCATCGTACGCGACATCCTGGAGACGGGCGGCCACCCGGATCGGCCGTTCCAGCGGCAAGGCCCGGCGCTGGCCTGGAAGACGGGCACGAGCTTCGGCTTTCGCGATGCCTGGGCCATTGGGGTCACGGACCAGTACACGCTGGGTGTATGGGTGGGCCGACCGGATGGCACACCCAACCCGGGCTACTTCGGTGCCAACGCGGCCGCGCCACTGCTGTCCGACATCGCCCGAGCCCTGCCCCATCGCGCCGCGCCACGCGCCGTGCCGGCCGGCGTGACGCGCGCGACCATCTGTTGGCCCCTGGGCACCCGTGAATCCGACACGCCGAGCGGCCAATGTCAGGTGCGGCGTACCGCCTGGCTGCTCGACGACACGGCACCGCCCACGCTGCCGGACCGCCTGGGCGGCCCGCTCGTGCAAACGATCTGGACGGACCCCGCCTCGGGGCTGCGCACGACGCCGGCCTGCTCAGGCCTGGCCGATGCGCAGCGCGTGGCGACCTGGCCCGTGGCTGTGCGCCCGTGGCTGGGGCTGCGCGGTGTGGCGCCACCGACGGCACCTGCGGCCTGGCTGCCGGGTTGTGGCCCCGTGCAGGACGCAGCCACGCTGAAGATCCAGGGCATCGAACCCGCCGCGGTGTTGCGGCCTGCCGCGGGCGGGCGCCAGGTGGTGGTGCAGCTCCAGATCCGGGGTGGCGAGCCGCCCCTGCGCTGGCTGCTGGATGGTCAACCGGTGGCGGGGGATGCCGGCCCGCCGCTGCTGCGCTTTCGCCGCAACGGCGAGCATGCCCTCACGGCCGTGGATGCCACCGGCCGCTACGACAGCGTGAGCTTCACGGTCGCGGGTTTCGCCGCGCCGTGATGCCGATCAGCTGACCTTGCGGTCGCGCCCATCCCAGAAGGGTTTGCGCAGCACCTGCTTCAACACCTTGCCCGCGGGCGACATCGGCAAGGCCTCGGCCACGTCCACCGTCTTTGGGCACTTGTAGCCCGCCAGACGCTCGCGGCAGAAGGCCTGCAGCTGCGCGGCCTCCAGCGCATGGCCCGCGCGCGGCACCACGATGGCATGCACGGCCTCGCCCCACTTCTCGTGCGGCACGCCAATGACTGCGCATGCCTGGACGCCCGGGTGGCGCGCCAGCACATTCTCTACCTCGGCGCTGTACACGTTCTCGCCACCGGAGACGATCATGTCCTTCAGACGGTCCACGATGTAGATGTAGCCGGCCTCGTCCATGTAGGCGCCGTCTCCCGTATGCATCCAGCCGCCGCGCAGCGCCTCGGCAGTGGCCTCCGGCAGCTTCCAGTAGCCCATCATGACGTTGGGCCCGCGCGCGATGATCTCGCCCACGGTGCCGCGCGGCAGCTCGTTGCCCGCGTCATCGACGATGCGCACTTCCACGCCGAAGCACGAGCGCCCCGCCGAACGGTACCGCCCGCTTTCGCGCGCCTCGGGGCCATGATCCTCGGGCCCGCTGATGCTGATGACGGGCGCCGTCTCCGTCATGCCGTACGCCTGGAAGAATTCGGTGCCGGGCCAGCAGATCATGGCGCGTTCGAGCACGCTGGCCGAGATGGGCGACGCCCCGTACGTGATACGCCGCAGCGAGCGCATGTCGTAATCATTGAAAGTCGGGTCGTCCAGCAGCATCTGAATCATGCTCGGCACGAGCATGATGTCGTTGACCTTCTCGTCCTGGATGGCCTGCATCACGGCGCCCGTGCGGAACGTGGGCGCCATCACGGAGGCGCCGCCCGTGATGAACTGCGTGATCATCTTGCCGAGCGCCGCCGTATGAAAGAGCGGCGGCACGAGCAACGTGACGCTGTCGCGCAGCGCGGGGAATTCCGCCATGCGCCCCACCGCCGACGACCAGAGGTTCAGATGCGAGAGCATCACGCCCTTGGGGAAGCCGGTGGTGCCGCCCGTATAGAGGATGACCGCCAGCGAATCCCACGGCCGGGCCGCGTCCGCCACGGGCTCGGCCGCCGCGAGCCATGGCTCGTAGGCGAGCATGCCTTCGGGCGTTGCACGAGTACCGATGTGCACCACGGTACGCACGCCAGGGGCCTCGGCAAGAATCGCGGGCACACGATCCAGATGCTCATCGTCGACGATGAGCACTTCGGTTTCGCAATCGCGCAGCGAGTACGCCACTTCCGGCGCGGACCAACGGTTGTTGACCGGATTGGCCACGGCCCCCGCCCACCAGGTGCCCACGATGAACTCGGCGTACTCGGCGGAGTTCACCGCCATCAAGGCCACGCGATCCCCCTCGGCCACACCGAGAGCCCGCAGCGCACCGGCAAGCCGCGCGGCGCGCGCGGCCAGCTCACGATACGTCTGGCGGCGCGTGCCGCATACGGTGGCCAGGCGATCCGGGCCTTGCTGCACGGCCCGGTGAATGCTTTGTGTCAGAGACATCGATCAATCCAGTTGAATGCCGGACTTGCGGATCACGTCGCCCCACTTCTGGTTGTCGCGCTGGACGATCTCGGCGAACTGCGCAGGCTCGCTGCCCAGCATGATGAGCCCGGCCGGGGCGAGCTGGTCGATGACCTGCTTGTCCTTGATGACCGCGTTCACGTCGTCGGAGATCTTCTTGACCAGGGCAGGATCCATCCCGGCGGGACCGAACACACCATACCATCCCGACTCGGCCATGCCCGTGTAACCCAGCTCCTTGAACGTCGGCACGTCCGGCAGGAACGGCGCACGCTCTGGGCCGGTCACGGCCAGTGCACGCATCTTGCCTGTCTTCATGTGCGGCACGGCCCCCTGGCCCGACATGATGACGGCCTGGATCTGGCCGCCCAGCAAGTCCGTCACCGATGGCGCTTCGCCGCGGTACGCCACGTGCACCATGTTGAGCTTGTTCTGCTCGTTGAAGATGTGCATGTAGAGATGGCCGCTCGAGCCCGCGCCATACGAGCCATAGGAGTAATCCTTGGGGTTGGCGCGAGCGAGATCGGCGAGCTCGGCGGGCGTGGTGGCCGGCACCTTGTCGTTGACGACCAGGATGAGCTGCGTCGTGGCCGCCATGTTGATCGGGGTGAGCTGCTTGACCGGATCGAAGGTGATGCTCTTGCGCAGGTGCGGCGCCTGGATCAGCGAGGTCACGTTCAGCAGCAACGTGTAGCCATCCGGATCGGCACGGCCCACGGCTTCGGAGCCGATCATGGTGCCAGCGCCCGGACGATTGTCCACGAGCACCGGTTGTCCCCACGTTTGCGACAGGCGTGCGCCCATGGTCCGTGCCATGGCATCCACCGAGCCACCGGCAGGGAACGGCACGACCAGCGTGACGGGCCGCTCGGGCCAGGCGGCGCTGGCCAGGCCGGGCGCCATGGCAGCGAAGGTGCAGGCCGCAGCCAGGGCCAGGCGGGTCAGGGTGCCGGCGGTATGGTGGTAGCCAGTCATGGTGTCTCCTCATTGTTGTGTATGTGATGAGACCCATTATTCATGCTTGCCTACACGACAACAATGACCGCAACGCGCGCTTGGGTTGACCTAAACGATCAAGCGCCGAGCGCACGCGCGCGCCGTCAGCCGCCCGCGAGACGGTGACGCCTGTACTCCCCGGGTGCGACCCCCGTGGATTTCTTGAAGGCTCGATGAAACGTGCTGCTCTCGGAAAACCCCACCATCCCGGCAATCTGCTGCAGCGACAGATCCGGACGCGCCAGCAGATGGATCGCTGCATCGCGGCGCAGGTCGGCAACGAGCGTGCGAAAGCCCGTGCCTTCGTCACGCAGACGCCGGCGCAGCGTCTGCGGCGTCAGCGCCAACGCGCTCGCACATTCCTCGAGCGTGGGCAGCGCATGCAGCGGATGGCGACGCAGATGGCTGCGCACCAGATCACACAATCGGGCATAGACCCGATACGGCAACAGCAGCCCCGCCGGCGCGGTGGCCAGGAACGGTTTGACGGCATCGGCATCACGCACCACCGGCATCTCCAGCACCGTGGCATCGAGCACGAGCCGGTTGTCCGTCTGGCCAAAGCGCAGATGGTGCGTCATCAAACGCACCGAGTCGGCCACGTGCGAAGGCTGCGCGCAACGATAGGCCACCACGCGCGGCTCGATGCGGCGCCCGGACAGCCAATGCAGGATCTGCAAGGCCTCGAAGAGAATGGTGGCGACGCCGAAATCGTAGGGGCCGCCAACCGGCTGACCACGCCGCTCCACACTCAGCACGGCGGTGTCGCCCTCGCGTCGAAGCCGCGCGCGCAAGTCGGGCAGGAAGAGGTGCAGAAAATCGAATCCGGCGCGCAGCGCCTGGCCGAGATCCGGGCAGTGCACGACGAGACGACAGAGCTGGGCAAAGGTGCCTGGCGGCAGGCGGCCCGCTGACACGCCCCAGAACTCGTCGCGCATGCAGCGCTTGACCGTGCGCATGATGGCCGCGCATTGCGTGCGGGACACCCGCGCCTGATCGGCGGCGAGCAGCTCCGTGCTGATGTTGGCACGACGCAGCATGCCATCCACGTCCATGCCCTGTGCCCGCGGCCCGCGCAGGACTTCACGCACGAGAGTGATTGCCACGGTATGCTGCGTCATGCCTGTCTCATTCCTGCTGTTGATCGTGATCCTGCCGCGCCAGCCCGAGCCCCGGGGAGCCTGACGATGGCGCGTTCGCGCTGCGCGCGGTGCACGCGCCCGGCAGGCTATTGCGTCTGTGCGCACATCCCCCGCCTGCGCAATCGTACCCGCGTCCTCGTTCTACAACACCCCGACGAAGCGCGCCACCCGTTGAACACGGCCCGGCTTGCCGTGCTGGGCCTGGCCAACGCCGATCTGCACGTGGGCGAGGCCTTCGATGCGCGGCTGTGGCTGGACACGCCCAGCTGGTTGCTGTTTCCGGGCGACGACGCCTGCGTGCTCTCGCCGGGCATGCGGCCGGCGGACCCGCCGGCGCAGCTCGTCGTACCAGACGGGACGTGGCGCCATGCCCGTCGGCTGCTGCGCACGAATCCGTCGCTGCTCACGCTGCCGCGCTGCGCGCCCGCGCCAGGCGCGGCCTCGGCCTACACCGTGCGCCGGGCCGCTGAGCCGGGCGCGCTGGCCACCATCGAGGCGATCGCCGCCACCCTGCAGGCCCTGGATGCGCCGATGGATGCGACGCCGCTGCTACGCCCCTTCGCCGCAATGGTGCAGGCCCAATTGGATGCCACCGCACGTGCTGCTGCGACACCCGACTGAGCGTCGCCGCAAGGCCCCAGGACGGGCGTCTGCGATTACAATACGCCATGTCCCGGCCGTACCCTCCGCTTGCCTTCGTCGATCTCGAAACCACGGGCGGCTCCGCGCAGTCCGATCGCATCACCGAGATCGCTATCCTGCGGTTCACGCCCGATGGCGTGGACGAATGGAGCACCCTGGTCAATCCTGGCCGTCCGATCCCTCGCCCCATCCAGTCGCTCACCGGTATCAACGATGCCATGGTGGCCGATGCGCCTGTCTTCGACGATATCGCCGACGAAGTCCGCCAACGCCTGGCGGGCCACGTTTTCGTCGCCCATAACGCGCGCTTCGACCACGGCTTCCTGAAGAACGCTTTCGCCAGACTGGACGTGGATTTCCGGCCGCGCGTACTGTGCACGGTGCGCCTGTCCCGTCGCCTCTATCCGGACGTGAAAGGCCATGGCCTGGATGCGGTCATCCGCCGTCATGGACTGGACATCGGAGAAGCCGCCGCCGGCCGCCACCGCGCGTTGGGCGACACCCGGGCGCTGGTTGCGTTCTGGCAGCACCTGCAGACGGATATCGACGCTGAGACGCTGCGGGCCGCCGTCACCAAGCTCTGCGCCCTGCCCAGCCTGCCGCCCGGCCTGCCCGCCGAACTGCCGGACCAGCTTCCCCGCACGCCTGGGGTCTATCGTTTCGCGGGCGTGAACGACGCCCCGCTCTACATCGGCAAGGCGGTGGATCTGCGCCGCCGTGTCCTGTCTCACTTTTCGGGCGACCACGCCCGCGCCACCAGCATGGAATTGTCGCGCCAAGTCCGTGCCGTCACCTGGACGGCCACGACCACCGAACTCGAAGCACTCCTCGTCGAAGCCGGCCAGGTCAAGGCGCAATCGCCGCTCTACAACCGCCAGTTGCGCAAGCACGAAGACGTCTTTGCCTGGCAGGTGATCCCTGACTTGGTCTCGGGCCGCCTCGTGTTGAGCGCGCCCAACGACCCGCGCCTGGGCGCCTCGCCCGATTTCTACGGCATCTTCAGCACGCGCGCCCGCGCACGCAGCTGGCTGCGTCATCTCGTCGACGAGCACGGCCTTTGCGCGGTGCATACCGGCGTAGAGAAGCAGTCGCCCGGCAAGCCGTGCTTCGCGCGCCAACTGCATCGTTGTCTCGGCGCCTGCACGGGTCACGAGAGCACGCATGCACACTTCGAACGTCTGATGCAGGCTCTGGAGCCACATGCGGTGGCCTTGTGGCCGCACGCCGGGGCGCTCACGCTGCCCGGCGCCGGCATGTTGCACGTGCTCAACCGTTGGGCGTATGTGGGCGCGGCTGCCAATGCCGACGAGGCCGAGGCGCTGGGCCGCCAGACGCCACCGGCCTTCGACGCCGACATCTACCGGATCTTGCGCGGCGCGCAGGCCAGGGCTGCCGAGCCCGCCCAAGAAGAGCCCGCGGCCGCTTAGGAACGCCATGCTGACCCTGGACGTCGCCCTCGCCTTCTTCGGCATCGCCGTGGCCCTGGCGCTGGCGCCAGGGCCGGACAATCTCTTCGTGCTCACGCAATCCGCGCGTTCGGGCCTGCGTGCCGGCCTTGCCGTGATCGCGGGCTTGTGCACGGGGGTACTCGGTCACACCCTGGCGGTCGCCGCCGGCCTGGCCACGCTGCTGGCGGCCTCCGCCACGGCCTTCACCGTGCTCAAGGTGGCAGGCGCGATCTACCTCGCCTATCTGGGTTGGCAAGCATGGCGAGCGCCCGCCACGGCCCCCGACGGCGCCGCCCTGCCTGCCATCGCGCACGGTGCGCTGTATCGCCGCGGCGTGCTGATGAGCCTCACCAATCCGAAGGTCTCGCTCTTCTTCCTGGCCTTCCTGCCGCAATTCGCCAGCCCCGAGCGGGGTAGCGTCGCCCTGCAGATCCTGCAGCTGGGCGGCCTCTTCATCCTCGCCGCGGCGCTGGTCTTCACCGGCATCGCCCTGGGCGCCGCGCGCCTGGGGCAGCACCTCGCGCGTTCGCCCCGGCTCTCGCGCGGCTTGAACCGCATCACGGGCGTGCTCTTCATCGGCCTGGCCGTGCGCCTGGTCACCGCCCAACGCTGAACCCTCCCTGTCAGGCGGCTGCCATGTCCGACGCTCCCCTTGATCTGCTTCTCCTTCCCCGCTGGATCGTGCCGGTCGAACCGGCCGGCGTGGTGCTCGAGCACCATGCGCTCGGCATCCGCGATGGCCGCATCGCCCTCATCGCCCCGCGCGAAGCCGCGCTGCGCGAACCCGCGCGCCAGACCCGCGAGTTGCCGGACACGGTGCTGATCCCTGGCTTGGTCAATGCGCATGGGCACGCGGCCATGAGTCTGTTTCGCGGCTTTGCGGACGATCTGCCGCTCATGACCTGGCTGCAGCAGCACATCTGGCCGCTCGAGGCGCGCTGGGTGAGCGAGGCCTTCGTGCGCGACGGCACCGCGCTTGCCGCCGCCGAGCAGGTGCGCGGGGGCGTGACGAGCTTTTCGGACATGTACTTCTTCCCGGAAGTCGCGGCACAGGTCGCCCATGAGCAGGGTGTGCGCGCGCAGGTGTGCATCCCCATCATCGACTTCCCGGTACCCGGCGCCAAGACGCGCGCCGATGCCATCGCGGCGGGCCGCGCGCTGCGCGAAGCGTTGCCGGGCCTGCCCCGGGTGCGCCTCGCCTTCGGTCCGCATGCGCCCTACACCGTGGGTGCCGACAGCCTGCAAGAGACGATGGCGCTGGCCCGTGAATGGGACATCCGCATCCAGATGCACGTGCATGAGACCGCACACGAGGTCGAGGAAGCCGTCTCGCTGCACGGCGAACGCCCCCTCGCCCGCCTGGCTCGAGCCGGCGCCCTGGGCCCGCACTTTCAGGCCGTGCACGTCACCCAGGTCAATGACGAGGACATGGCCACGCTTGCCGCCACCGGCACCCACGTCCTGCACTGCCCGGAATCGAATCTGAAGCTCGCGAGCGGCTTCTGCCCGGTCGAACGGCTGTGGCAGGCCGGCGTGAACGTCGCCGTCGGCACGGATGGCGCCGCCAGCAACAACGACCTGGACTTGCTCGGGGAAACGCGCACCGCCGCCCTGCTCGCCAAGGCCGTCGCAGGTTCGGCCACGGCGCTGGACGCCCACCGTGCGCTGCGCATGGCCACGCTCAACGGTGCCAGGGCGCTCGGGCTGGATGCCCTCACCGGCTCGCTCGAAGTCGGCAAGGCCGCGGACCTCGTCGGCGTGGATCTGTCCGGCCTGGCGCAGCAGCCGGTCTACGATCCGGTGTCACAGCTCATCTATGCCACGGGCCGCGAGTGCATCCGTCATGTGTGGGTGGATGGCCGCGCGCTGTTGGCCGATGGCGAACTCACGCAGGTGGACGAAGCCGCCTTGATCGCGACGGTGCGCGACTGGGGCATGCGCATGCGGCTGGGCGCGTCGGGCGCCTGATCTCCTGTGGGGGTCGCGCTGCCCGCTGTCTTCAGCGCGTCAGCGCTGTGCCTGACGAGCGTGTGCGATCACTTGCCTGAGCAGCCAGGGGTGATGGCCGGCGAAGACATGGTCGGCACCCGGCAGCACGGTGACGGGAACTCCCTGCGGCCTCGCCCATGTCAGCACATTGGCAAGCGGGGCCTCAGCATCGCGTTCCCCATGCAGCAGCAGCGTCTCGGGGGCCACGGACGGCGTCGCGTAATGGCGACCTGCCGGCACGTCTCCCACGGGAACCCCTGCCAGCAGCAGGCTCGCCGCAGGCGTACCCGCCTCTGCGAGACCTGCAGCCACGCGCGCTGCCACATACGCCCCGAAGGAGAATCCGAACAAGGCAAGCGGCAGACTTGGCCAAGCGTCGACGAGCTGCGCGCACACGATGCGCATGTCCTCGGTCTCACCCTCCCCGTGGTCATACGTACCCTCGGTGCCACCCACCCCCCGGAAGCTCGGCCGCACCACGAGCCACCCATCCTGGCAGAGCCCCTGCGCCCAACGATGTGGGATCGGATGGCGCGGCGAGCCGCCCAGCAGGGGTTGCGGATGCAGGACCACGGCCAGCCCGCGCGGCGCTGCCGTCGGCAGATCGACCCGGACTTCGATGCGTCCGACAGGGCCTGCAAGAGTGGCGACCTGGGTGGCGGTGAAGACGGCAGCGGTGTCGGACATGAAAGGCAAAGCGAAGGCAGATGAGCCCCGGATGATACCGCCGGGGCGCGCCAGCGCCTCAGCCCGCGGCGCTTGCCGGCGCCGCCGCCCGTTCCCGAACCTGGGCGAGCGTCCAGTCCGCCTGCAACGCGCCGTCCTCCCAGACCGTCACCATGGCGTCCCGCCAAGGCCCGGCAGCCTCGGGCGCGCCATCGTCGACGGCCACGGTGCGCCAGGCGCCCGTCAGGGCGTGCCGCTGCGTGGCGAGCCGCCCGCGCTTGCTGCGCTTGCCAGGGTCAGTGATGGGATCCTTGTAGACCTCGCGCCACCGCCCATCCACCCGCACCGCCGAGCACTTCAACGCAAAGCGCTGCGTGTCGCGATGCACCCGTTGCAAGAGGCCGCCGCCCATGCCGAAGGTGAGGTTCTCGGCGGAGAAGCCCGCGCCCACCACCGCCTCGAGAATCGCCACGATGCTGTCCGGATCCACGCCGTCGCCCTGGATCACGCGCACGTGGTTGAGCACCTTGTAGCCCTTGCCGTTGACCGTGTGGCCGAAGGACTCGTCCAGCAAACGCAGACACTGCGGCACCACCGTCACGGGGTCGCCCGAATCCGGCCGGATCACCAGCGTGGCACCACTGCGGATCACGTCTTCGCGCAGCGTGCGGCCCCAGTGTTCGCGAATAGCGTGGTAGATGTCATAGCTGTCCGAAACCACGGCGAGGATGGTGCCGGGCTTGCCGAACTGCCGCAGCATGTTCCGGTAGGCGTCGACCTCGTGCTCACGACCCCAGCTCGTGATCGTGCTGTGCTCGGCCGCCGGGATCGAGAACGCCGCCATGGGCTCGTGATAGCAGGCCTGCCCCAGCAACAGGGCGGACACCGTGTCGGTGCCCTGGAAGTTCACGAGATGCGCCAACCCGCCCAGCGCCGCGGATTCGCGGCTGGAGACGCCGCGCGCGCCGAAATCATGCAGCTTGAAGGGCAGCTGCGCGGCCGCGTCGTCGCTCGTGCGTGTCAGATAGTCGGCAAGCGTCTGCCGGATGTGCCAACTGATGGTGGCCACCGTCGTGGGATACCACACCCGCAGCAGCAGCGTCTCGAGATACGACGGCAGCCAGAAGCCCGCGGGATCGGTGGATTCGATCGTCATCAAGGCGTGATGCGCGGGCACGGCAAGGCCTTCTGGCACTGCACGGATGCGCACCGGCAGCCGCCCACCCAGGCGATCCACGATGTCGCGCCAGCCTTCGGCGTTGAAGGGCACGCCGTGGGCGGCGAGCACGGCGTGCGCGGCGTCGACGTCCGCGTGTGTGACGGGACGCGCCAAGGCTGTCTTCAGGATCGCCTGGAGCCCGAAGAAAACCGTGTGCGGATACTGCCCGCCGCGCGATTCGAGATAGAAGAAGGCGCCGTCGGTACGTGGCGGATACTGCAGCCAGTGGCTCGCCTTGTAGCTATCGGTGTCGAGGATGAGATTATCGAGTGACTGCATGACGGAAGCTCCTTCTCGTCGAGTGAACCGGCCGTCTATCGGCCAGAAAGTTGTTGACCCCCACGCCCCCTGACGGAGCTCGCTCAGCCGCCCAGGAAATACGTGAGGATGTGCCAGTGGTCCTCGAAGAGCTGCGGCGACATGGCCAGCGCTTCGCTCACGGGCACCCAGCGGGTTTTGTCGGCATCGTCGCCGCTGCGCACGGGCGGCAGTGGGCCGCTCGGGAAGGCGAAGTGGAATGCGTGGGTGATCGTGCGCCCGCGCAGGCTGCGATCGGGGTGATCGAACACGCGCTGCGCGCGGATCGAGCCTTTCAGCACGGGCACGGGCAGCTTGAGTCGCGTCTCTTCGCGCAATTCGCGCAGGCACGCGTCGAGCACGGTCTCGTCCTGCCCGACGAAGCCCCCGGGCAACGCCCACAGGCCCTTGCCGGGCGCGGCGCGGCGTCGCACGAGCAGCACGTGGCCCGAATGCACCACCACCGCGTCGGCCGTGACGAACGTCGGCGGGTATGGCGCAACGGCCCAGGCGGCACGATACTGTTCGATGAAGTGGAACTCGTCCACGAGCGCGCCGTAGGCCGGCGATTGCTGGCGGAACGCGTCCAGCATCTGCCAGACGGGCTCGGGCACATTGGCCCGCAGCAGCATGAGGCCGCCGGCATCGCTATCGTCCTTCGTCTTGATCGACGCCCGCTTGCCGGCCTTGCCGTCGGTGCTGCCGGCCGCGAAGAAATACCGCCGCAGGTCCGTGGCGGACATGGTCTCGGTGTGCATCACGTCCACGAGCGGCCACTGCGGGAATTGCCGCAGGTAGTAGCTGGTGGCGTCCTTCTCCATGCCGATGATGCCCACCTTTGCGTCGGCGGCAGCACCATCGTCGGCGAGCGCCTGGGCCACCGTGCGCTGCACGTCGGCCACCCAGAGATCCTCGTTGTAGAGATGATCGTGCAAGGGCCGCACGAGCAGGCGCTCGCGCGCATCCGGCAAGGCGGACTCGATCATGATGGCACGTTCGGCCACGCTCCAGGGATTGCGGATGGTACGCGGCGTATCGGCGGACCCAACGAGCACGATGAGCTTGCCGGCGCGTGCCAGGCCAGCGCGGGCAACCGCCGCGTGACCCTGATGAAAAGGCTGGAATCGTCCGATGAAGACGAGGTAATCGAATGCCATGAGAATCCCTCACGGTGAGGAGTCGGGCGTCTGTCGCCTGACCATGGTAGGACCTTATCACAGCGGGAAGAATCCGCCCAGCACCGCCTCAACGCAAGGTGGCCTCGGCAGCCCGCCCCATCCGGGCGAAACCGGGCGTGCATCGTTGGCGATATGCCACATGCCACGCGGTCCACACAGATTGTCGGGTCATTTCTGCCGGCGTCTTCACTGGTGCCGGAGGGCACTTGCCGGCACGAGCTATGATGGCGAACCTGCCTTCCTGTCTTTCGCCATGTCCACCGCCGTCTTCGTCATCGTGCTGTGCGCCGCCCTGAGCAACGCACTGTGGAACGCGATCGTCAAGGCAAGTCCGGACAAGCTGGGCAGCACGATGCTCGTGACGCTGGCTGGGGCTGTCGTGGCATTGCTCATCCTGCCCTGGCTGGAGCCGCCTGCCCGCGAGAGCTGGCCGTTCCTGGGCATCTCTACCCTGCTGCAGACGGTGTATTTCGTCTTCGTGGCCAACGCGTACCGCGTGGCGGACATGAGCCAGGTGTACCCCATCATGCGCGGCACCGCACCCTTGGTAGTCGCGCTGGTCAGCCTTGCCTGGATCGGCGAGCCCATGCCTGCCATGGCCTGGGTGGGCATCGCTGTCATCTGCCTCGGCATCTTCGGCATGGCGGCCGACGCCCGGCGTGCCAATCGTCGGGGCTTGGTGTATGCATTGTCCGCCGCAGCCGTCATCGCCAGCTTCACGATCATCGACGGGCTCGGCGTGCGGCGCTCGGGGGCTCCGCTGTCCTATACCCTCTGGATCTTCGTCCTGACCGGTCCACCCTTTCTTGTCTGGGCGCTGCTCGCGCGACGCCGCGATTTCGGCAGCTATCTTGCGGCACACTGGCGGCTCGGGCTCGTGGGTGGCATTGCCACCATCATTTCCTACGCCCTCACGCTCTGGGCTATGACGCAGGCGCCCGTGGCCATGGTGGCCGCGTTACGCGAGACGGCCATCCTCTTCGGGGTGGCAATCTCCGCGCTGGTGCTTAGCGAACACGTCACCCGGGCCCGGCTCATGGCGGTGGCGATCATCGCCGCAGGCGCGGCGCTGCTGCGGCTAGCCTGATCAGGCGGCTCGACCGAACGCGATCAGTTCGCTGAGCTCATCGTTTGGCAGCGCGGCAGTCGTTGCCGGGCTCGCCATGGGCACGGGTTCGTCTTTTTACCTGAAGGTCGCGGTGTGCGTGGCAGCAGTGAGTGATCTGACCGCACACTATCCGTCACGTCGGCGCGCTACAGTGTGCGCCCACTGACTTCACACCCCGAATCGCCATGCCCCACTGCATCATTGAGCACTCCGCCGACATCGACGGGCGCACGCTCGTGCCCCTCGTGCACGCTGGCGCCCTCGCTTCGGGCCTCTTCTCGGCCGATGGCAGCGACATCAAGGTGCGCTCGCTGACCTACGACAGCTACCTCACTGGCGGCAAGCACGCGGGCTTCGTGCATGTGCAGGTGCGGCTGCTGTCGGGCCGGACGGAAGCCCAGAAGAAGACCGTCACCGCAGCGGTGTTGGAGCGCCTGGCCGCCCAGGGGCTGCCGGGGGTGTCCATCACCGTGGAAGCCACCGACATGGACCGCCCGAGCTACGCCAAGCGGGCGGGCTGAGCGACGGCGTTCGCGTGCATCCCAGCGCAGCAACAAAAAATTCTTCGAGCGCCCCTTGAACCTGCGAATAGCGTCCTTATAATTAGCACTCGACTGCGGTGAGTGCTAACACCCTGCCGCGGCAATCGACGCATTCAACAATACTCTCTTCACAGGAGTCTGTATGGCCCTCCGTCCCCTCCATGATCGCGTGATCGTCAAGCGCCTGGACAACGAACGCAAGACCGCCTCTGGCATCGTGATTCCGGAAAGCGCCGCCGAAAAGCCCGATCAAGGCGAAGTGGTTGCAGTCGGCCCGGGCAAGCGCTCGGATGACGGCAATCTGCAGCCGGTCGGCGTGAAGGCAGGTGACAAGGTTCTGTTCGGCAAGTACGCCGGCCAAAGCGTCAAGGTCGACGGCGACGAAGTCCTGGTCATCCGCGAAGACGAAATCCTGGCTGTCATCGAGTAAGACCTGCGTGTCGCGCGGCGATGGCCCTGAGGCTGCGCCGCTGCGCCCGTTCTTCTCCCACGGCCCGCTTCAACCTCATTCATCAAGGAATTCACAATGGCTGCAAAGCAAGTCCAGTTCGGCGACGAAGCCCGTGCCCGCATCGTCCGCGGCGTCAACGTCCTCGCCAACGCTGTCAAGACCACCCTCGGCCCCAAGGGTCGCAACGTCGTGCTCGAGCGCTCGTTCGGCGCCCCGACGGTGACCAAGGACGGCGTGTCCGTCGCCAAGGAAATCGAACTGAAGGACAAGTTCGAGAACATGGGCGCCCAGCTCGTCAAGGAAGTCGCTTCCAAGACCAGCGACAACGCCGGTGACGGCACCACCACCGCCACGGTGCTGGCCCAGTCGATCGTCGTCGAAGGCATGAAGTACGTGGCCGCCGGCATCAACCCGATGGACCTGAAGCGCGGCATCGACAAGGCCGTCTTCGCCGCCACGGAAGAGCTCAAGAAGCTGTCCAAGCCTTGCACCACCAGCAAGCAGATCGCCGAAGTCGGCTCGATCTCGGCCAACAGCGACAAGTCGATCGGCCAGATCATCGCTGACGCGATGGACAAGGTTGGCAAGGAAGGCGTCATCACCGTCGAAGACGGCAAGTCGCTCGACAACGAACTCGACGTCGTCGAAGGCATGCAGTTCGACCGCGGCTACCTGTCGCCCTACTTCATCAACAACCCGGACAAGCAAGTCTCGGCGCTCGACGACCCGTTCGTCCTCATCCACGACAAGAAGATCAGCAACATCCGTGATCTGCTGCCCGTGCTCGAGCAAGTCGCCAAGTCCAGCCGTCCGCTGCTGATCATCGCCGAAGACGTCGAAGGCGAAGCCCTCGCGACCCTGGTGGTGAACAACATCCGTGGCATCCTGAAGACCACCGCCGTCAAGGCCCCGGGCTTCGGCGATCGTCGCAAGGCCATGCTCGAAGACATCGCCATCCTGACCGGCGGTACCGTGATCTCGGAAGAGACCGGCCTGTCGCTCGAGAAGGCCACCCTGGCTGAGCTGGGCCAAGCCAAGCGCATCGAAGTCGCCAAGGAAAACACCACGATCATCGACGGCGCCGGCGACGGCAAGGCCATCGAAGCGCGCGTGAAGCAAATCCGCGCGCAGATCGAGGAAGCCTCCTCCGACTACGACCGTGAAAAGCTGCAAGAGCGCGTGGCCAAGCTGGCCGGCGGCGTTGCCGTGATCCGCGTCGGTGCTGCCACCGAAGTCGAAATGAAGGAAAAGAAGGCCCGCGTGGAAGACGCGCTGCACGCCACCCGTGCCGCCGTTGAAGAAGGTATCGTCGCCGGCGGCGGCGTGGCCCTCATCCGCGTCAAGCAAGCCATCGCCAACGTCAAGGGCGACAACGCCGACCAGGAAGCCGGCATCAAGCTGATCCTGCGCGCCGTGGAAGAGCCCCTGCGCACCATCGTCTCGAACGCCGGCGACGAAGCCAGCGTCGTGGTGAACAAGGTCGCCGGTGGCGAAGGCAACTTCGGTTACAACGCCTCCACGGGCGAGTACGGTGACCTGGTCGAGCAAGGCGTGCTGGATCCCACCAAGGTGACCCGCACGGCCCTGCAGAACGCAGCGTCTGTTGCCAGCCTGATCCTCACCACCGAAGCCTCTGTGGCCGAGCTGGTCGACGACAAGCCGGCCGCCGGCGGCGGCATGCCCCCGGGCGGTATGGGCGGCATGGGTGGCATGGGCGGCATGGACTTCTAAGTCCCGCTCCCTGCCCCACCGGGTGCCTGGCACCCGGTACGCAACGCAGTCAAACGAAGCCCCCGGGTGCGCAAGCCCCGGGGGCTTTGTCATTCAGCGGCAGCCTCGGGCCTGCCAAGGAATGCGATCAGCTGCTCACTGAGGTACGCCGGCGCCTCTTCCGGCACGTAGTGCCCGCAGGGCGCCACCAAGCCCGTGACATCGTCAGCCACGGTGCGCAGCATGTCGGCCATCATGGAGCCCAACGCCGAGGCGCCGCCCATGGCCAACACGGGCAACGTCAGGCGCGTCCTGGCGTGGATTCGGTTCTGCGCCATGTCGTCGAAAAGTGCCCGGTAGTAACCCGCGCCGGCACGCCAGCCGCCAGGCGCGCCATAGCAGCGCACATACTCGGCCAGGGCCTGCGCGCCGATCCCCTGCATGTTCTCGCTCTTGCTCTGGAAGAGCCACGTCAGGAATTCGCGTTCGCGCCCTGGCAACAGGCTCTCGGCCAGATCGGGCAGCGCGAGAAAGAAGAAGTGCCAGTTCTTGTGGATGCGCTGCGCCTCGAAGGCGTAGGCTTCGGGCGGCACGATGCCCGGCACTGTGGCGTCGATCAACACGAGCTTGCGCAGGGTGTCGGGATGTCGATGGGCGTAGGGAAAGCCGATCCACACGCCGACGTCCTGTCCCACATAATGAAAACGATCCCACCCGAGCGCCTGCGTGAAAGCGTGCAGGCGGTCAGCGACGGCATTCGTGTCATAGCCATCGAACGGTTTGTCCGAATCGCCCAGCCCGGGCGGATCCACCGCCACGACGGTGTAGTGCCGGGCCAGAGCCGGCATGACCTTACGCCAGGCATACCAGGTCTGCGGCCAGCCCGGCACCAGAAGGACGGGTTCTCCCTGCCCGCCGATGACATAGTGAAGACGCTGGCCGGGCTGGCCTTGCATGCGGTGCTCGAACACGGCGGCGAATGCCGCGTCGTCGGAGGAATGGGGACTCATGGCAGGGCTCTCCAGGAAAGGGGCTTTCATGCTAGGCGCCGCACCGCTGCCGATCGATCGCCCGGGCGTCATATCATTCATCACTCAGCGTGATGAATTGGAAGAGCAGCATGGACCTGGACCTGAGAACGCTGGCCATCTTCGTCAAGGTGGCTGAGCGCCAGAGCTTCGCACACGCGGCCGAGGCGCTGGACATGACGCCCTCTGGGGTGAGCAACGCCATCAAGCGGCTCGAAGGCCAGCTGGACACGAGCCTCTTGGCGCGAACGACGCGAAGCGTGCATCTCACGGTCGACGGCGAGGCGTTCTATCACCGCTGCCGGCAGGTGCTCGCAGATCTGGATGAGGCCACGCAGGTGCTGACCCGCGCCCGACGCCAGCCGTCCGGCACACTGCGCGTGAGCCTGCCCGTGTCCTTCGGGCGCGTGAAGGTGGTGCCGCTGCTTTCGACGTTCCAGTCACGCTTTCCGAAGATCGATCTCGCGATCAGCATCACGGACCGCTATGTGCATCTGGTCGACGAAGGCATCGACGTCGCCGTGCGCTTCGGTCCGCTGGACGATTCGCGGCTCATTGCACGACCGCTGGCCCCGGCGCGACGCCGCGTGGTCGCAACGCCCGCCTATCTCGGCCGGCACCCCCGGCCGACGGCCCTGTCCGAGCTTGCCCGGCACAACTGCATCACGCTCAGCCATCACGAGACGGGGCGAGTGCGCCCCTGGGTCTTCAGCGAGGCCGGCTCGCCCTGCCGGATCGTGCCTGCGGGATCGGTCACGTTCAACGACGGGACGGCGCTCCATGCCGCCGTGCTGAGCGGCATCGGACTCGCCCAGATCCACGACTACATCGTGGCGGACGATCTCGCAGCCGGCCGTCTCGTCTCGGTCCTGGACGATGTCGCGCCTGCGCCGGATCCGATCGCTATCCTCTATCCGCAATCGCGCCACCTGTCCCCGCGGGTTCGGGTGTTCGTGACGTTTCTTGCCGCGGCGTGTGGCTGAGTCAGCACACGCTCCACCCACACCGCCGTGGCCTAGCGTCCGGGCAGAATCTCGATGCCCGCCTCGGTCCGGTTCAGATGCACGTCGAACTGTTGCGGCAGGCTGGCCGTGAAGCCCTGGGCGTCGCTCACCGCATACCGGCCGCTCACCGGCATCTGGGCCACCGCGTTGTCGCGGATGATCACGTTCGTCGGCCCATAGCGTTCGAACTCGTCCAAGGCTTGCGCAAGCGGCGCGTTGGCGAACTCGACCTGGCCACGGCGCCACACCGCATAGGCCTCGGCTGGCAGAGGTGCGACCGCACCTAAACGCCCAGGGCCTGCCACCACCTGCTGGCCGGGCTCCAGCGTCACCCGCCCGGCCCCGGGCGGCGCCACCCACACCTGCCCTTGCGCGACCTCGACACGGACCATGCCGGCATCCAGCCCGCCGCGCGTGTGCCGCACCGACAGCTGCCCCTCGGTGAGACGCAGGCGCACGTCGCCAGCCACCACGTGGAATTCGCGTGCCTGCGCATCGGGGGGCACGTCCAGCGCGAGCTGGCCTTCGGTGAGCACGACTTCCCGCCGGCCACTGGAGTACCGACGCTCCACGAGCGTCGACGAATCCAGTTGCAGCGTGGTGCCGTCGGGCAGTTCGACCGTGCGCGTGGCGCCACGCGGCGTGGTGAGATATTCGCCCGTGCCCACGGAGCGCCAGTATGTCCAGCCCACCCAGACACCGCCCAGGGTGCCGATGGCGGCAAAGATCACGATGCACCAGGCGACCCAGCGCGCACGCTTGGGAGGCTCGGCGGGATCGAAGGTGGATTCGTCCGGGGGACGCACAGAAGACATGACGACAGACTCGCAGGAAGAGACAGGACGGCCGGGCGGACACGCCGCGACAGGCTGAACCCTAGCATGTCTGGGCACGCCGCCAGCGCGCTCCTCGTCATACGCCTGGGCACTGCGGCCCATGCGCTGCTCAGGGACTACCCGAAGTCCCATTCCAAAGCCTCGCGCACACGGTGAGAATGGCTCACGGCCTTGCAACGGACACGGCCGAGCCCCCGGAGACCCCATGACTCGATTCTCGTACTCGCGCCTTCTCGCAGGCGTCGCGCTCGCGGCCGCGGCCGCCGCGCCACAGGCGGCAACCTTTCCCGACCGGCCGGTCACGCTCGTCGTACCCTATGCGCCGGGCGGATCGACCGACAACCTCGCCCGATCACTCGCCCAACACATGGGACAGGCCATGGGCCAGCCCGTCGTGGTGGAGAACAAGCCCGGCGGCAATACGATGATCGGCGCGAGCCACGTGGCGCGCGCGCCGGCCGACGGTTACACCGTCTTCATGGGCAGCATTGCGAGCATGGTGCTCAACCCGATGCTCTACCGGCAGCTTTCCTATGACCCAGATGCCCAATTGCGCACGGTCGCCATCCTGGCGGAGGTGCCACTGGTGCTGGTGGTCAACCCCAGCCTGCCCGTGAACTCCGTGGCCGAACTCGTGGCCTATGACAAGGCCAACCCCGGCAAGCTGAACTTCGCCTCGGTCGGCAAGGGCAATCCGATTCACCTCGCTGCCGAGATGCTCAAGACCCGTGCGCAGATGACGGCGCAGCATGTGCCCTACAACGGCAGCGCACCCGCGTTGACGGGCCTCATGGGCAACGACGTGCAGTTCATGATGGATGTGGTGAGTACGTCGCTGCCCCTCATCCAGGGGGGCAAGCTCAAGGCGCTGGCGGTGGCCTCGGCAGAACGCCTGCCTGCCCTGCCCGACGTGCCCACCCTGGCCGAGAGCGGCTACCCCGGCTATCAAGCGGCCACGTGGTTCGGCCTGGTCGTGCCGGCGGGCACGCCGCCCGAGGTCAGCGCCCGCCTGCGGGACGCAGCCCACCAGGCACTCGGGGACAGCACGTTTCAGGACACGTTCAACGCGCAGGGATTGTTCGTGCAAAAGCCCATGGCGGCCGACCAGATTCCTCGATATGTCGAGGCCGACAAACAGCGCTGGGGCGCGATCATCCGCGATAACGACATTCGTCTGGATTGACCCCCCCGGGGCGGGCGGGCAGACACGCCACGCGCGGCACGCGGAACCTTCCGCACGGAGAGGAGTCCAGTGGGATCCGGGCCGATCCGCCGGCCCCTCCCCGAGTCTCGCATGATCCGTCTCTCGCAGCTCAGTCTGCAATACGCCCTGCCCCACACCACCATCCATGTCCTGCGCTCGGTCGATCTGCATGTCCAAGCCGGTCAGAGCGTGGCGCTCGTGGGGCCCTCGGGCTCCGGCAAATCGTCGCTGCTGCTCCTGCTGGCGGGTCTCGAGCGGCCCTCCGCCGGCGAGGTCACCGTGGACGGCGTCGGCCTGGACGGGCTGGATGCGGATCGGCTCGCCGACCTGCGCCGGGACATCCTGGGCATCGTCTTCCAGCAATTCCATCTACTGCCCAGCCTGACCGCCCTGGAGAACGTGGCGGTGCCGCTGCAGATCGCGGGGCACGACGACGCCTTCGCCCGCGCCCGCGAACAGCTCGCCCACGTCGGATTGGCCGAACGCGCCGACCACTACCCGGCGCAGCTGTCCGGCGGCGAGCAGCAGCGCGTGGCGATCGCGCGTGCCACCGTGCATCGCCCACGCCTGCTGCTGGCCGATGAGCCCACCGGCAATCTGGACGAGGAGACCGGCGCGCACGTGCAGGACTTGCTCTTCGATCTGCAACGGCGCAGCGGCACAACGCTGTTCCTCGTCACGCACGATCCGGCACTGGCGGCCCGCTGCGACCGCGTGTTCCGGCTGCATGAAGGCCGGCTGCAGGAGACGACGCCGGCACAGGCGACAGCATGAGCACGTCGGCGAAAGCTTCCGACGCCCGCGCCACGACCCACCGCGCCCGCGCGCCGGGCATCGCCTTCGGCCGTCTGGTCAGCCTCGCCTGGCGGGATCTGCGCGGCTATGGCCGATCGCTGTGGGTGCTGTGCACCTGCCTTGCCCTGGGCGTGTGCCTGATCGCGGCAGGCGGTGCGCTGTACCAGCAGGTAAACGTGGGCCTGCAGAACGAGGCTCGGTCACTCTTCGGCGGCGACGTGGTTGTGCGCGCGAGCGAGCCATTGCCGGCCGAGCAGACGGCATGGATGGCCGAGCGCGGCACGCTGTCGCGCTCGCTCGAGATGCGGACCATGCTGGCCAATCCGCAAGGTGAGACGCAGTTGTCGGTGCTGCAGAGCGTGGACGACACCTACCCCCTGTACGGCGAGGTCGAGCTGGCACCCGCGCAGTCGCTGGGCGAGGCGCTCGCGCAGCGCGAGGGCGTGTGGGGCGTGGCGCTGGACCCGGTGCTCGCGCAGCGGTTGGGCGTGGGGCTGGGAGATCCGGTGGAGATCGGCGACAGCCAGTACGTGGTGCGTGCCACCATCGTGCGCCAGCCCGATCGCAGCCTGCGGGCGGACTGGGCCGGCGCGCCGGTGCTGCTCACCGAGGACGCGCTGCGCGCCTCGGGTCTCGTGCAACCCCTGAGCCGCATCGACCACGATTACCGGCTGCGCCTGGACGACGGGAGCGCCGATGCCTGGCGCGCGGACTATCTGTCGGCATTTCCTGATTCGCCCGGCCGCGTGCGCACTTTCAGCGAACGCAGCGAGCGCATCGCCGAGGTCTTGGCCCAGGTGGGCACAGGGCTGATGGTGATTGGCCTCTCGGCTCTCTTCATCGGCGGGCTGGGCGTGTACAACAGCGTGCGCGCGTACCTGCAGGGCCGCCTCGCGCACCTGGCCACGCTGCGCGCGCTGGGTCTGCGCGAGCGTGCCGTGGCCGGACTCGTCCTGATCCAGGTGCTCACGCTGGGCCTGGGAGCGAGCCTCGTCGGTGCGGTCGCGGGCGGTCTGCTGGCCGCTGCAGGGGCCGCACGCGTTGCCGCGAATCTGCCCGTGGCCATGGGCCTCGCGCCCATGATCGCCCCCCTCGGCCTGGCCGTGGTGTTCGGCGTGCTCACCGCCCTGGCCTTTGCCACGCCCCCGATCGGCCGAGCGGTCGGCACGAGCCCCGCCGTTCTGCTTCGCGGCAACGCAGGCGGCGCCATGGATGGGCCGGTGCCGAGCGCCGCGCGCTGGCTCACGGCCGGCAGCGCCGGGCTGGGCGCCGTCCTGGTCATTCTCGTGCTGCCCGATCGCCTGCTCGCCGTGGCCTTCCTGGCCGCCGTGGCAGCGCTCCTCGTCGTGCTGGAGGGCGTGCTGGCGTTGCTGCGCCGGGGCGCGCGACGTGTCCTGTCCCGACCCGGTGCGCGGCTCTCGCTCCCGCTGCGCCTCGCGTTGGCGAACCTCCAGCGACGCGACGCGTCCCTGCGGGCGGCGCTGCTGTCCCTGGGCACCGCGCTCACGCTGATCGCGAGCTGCACGATCATCGTGCTCACCCTGCTGCGCACGCTGGACACGACCGTCCCGGAGAACGCGCCGGCCTTGGTCATGTACGACATCCAGCCCGACCAGCGCCAGGCCGTGCAGACGAGTCTGGCGCAGGCGCCGGGCTTTGATCGGCTTCAACTCGCCCCCTTCGTCCTGGGCCGCATCGTGGAAGTCAAGGGGCAGGCGCTGCGTGACAGCGCCGATGCGAGCATGGTCAATCGTGCCCGCAGCGACCAGAAGCTCAGCACGCGCGCGGGCAACATCGACGACGTGGTGCTGACGGCCGGCGCCTGGTGGCCCGCGGATTACCAGGGGACGCCGATGGTGGCGCTGGAAGACCGCGAGGCCGAGCGCTTCGGCCTGACCGTGGGCGATACGGTGCGCTTCGAGATCTCGGGGACGTCGCTCACGGCGACTGTTGCCGCGATCTACGCGCAGCGTGGCATGCAGGCCCGGCTCTGGCTCGAAGGCGTGCTGAACGATGGCGCGCTCGATGCGCACATCACGCGCTACGTGGGCGCGGCCTACCTGCCTGATGCCGCGGCCATCGCCGCCCAGGATGCCCTGGCCGCCATCGCACCCAACGTGGTGAGCGTACGTACCGGGGCGTTGCTGGACGAGACGCGCAGTCTCATGGGCCGCGCGGGCGCCGGCGTGGCCGTGATCGCCGCCATCTGCCTGGCGGCGAGCCTGCTGGTGCTGGCCGGCGTCGTCGCGGCCAGCCGCGCGCGTCAGGCCTACGACGCCACCGTGCTGCACACATTGGGCTTGAGACTCGCCACGGTACGGCGCATGATCGCGTGCGAGTACGCGGTACTTGGGCTGATCACGACGGTGTTCGCGGGCATGCTGGGCGCCCTGCTCGCGGCGCCCTTGCTGCAGCTGCGCATGGCGCTGGATCCGCAAGGCCTGTATCTGGCGGGCACCGTGGTGGCGGCTGCCGTGAGCGGGGTCAGTCTCGCGGTGGGGGCGCACCACGTGGTGCGGCGCTTGCGGGTGTCCCCCGCGCAGCTGCTGCGCTCGGAGGCTTGACGACAGCCCGCGGACGGCCCTGAGCGGGCCGCCCCGGACAGGATCAGCCCAGGTGCTGGCCCAGGAAGGCGAGCGAACGTTCCTGCGCCAGCTTGGCGGCTGCCGCATCGAAGTGTTCACCCCCAGGACGGGCGAAGGCGTGATCGCAGCCTTCATAGACGTAGGCCGTGACGTTGGTCTTGCCCTCGGCCGCACGCACCGTGGCTTCGCGCTTGTCGGCATCCGAGAAGCGATCCTCGGCGGCGATGTGCAGCAGCAGCGGCGCAGCACTGGCGGGCACCTGGGGCACCAGGGCTTCCAGGCCGACGCCGTAGTAGCTCACCGACGCCTTGAGCGGCGAGCTCGCGGCGACTTCCACAGCCAGCTTGCCGCCAAGGCAGTAGCCCAGCGCGGCGATGCGATCATGGCCCAGGCGCTGCGCGAGCCACGCGCGCGCGGATTCCAGATCCGCCAACGTTTCGTCGCCCTTCATCGCCTGCATCATGGCGAACCCGCGCTGGAACTCGGCCTCCACCGTGGGATCGAGAACGACGTCCGGCTCCTGACGCCAGAAGAGGTCCGGCACCACGACGTGAAAGCCCAGCGCGGCCCACTGATCGGCCGCCTCGCGCAGCGCCGGGTTCACGCCGAAGATCTCCTGGATCAGGACGATGCCGGGCGCATCGGCCTGCGGCGCCTCGGCCAGGTAGGCGTGGAACGTCTTGCCGTCCTTGCTGGGAATGGAAACCATCGTCATCGATACGACTCCTCGTGCTCAGGGTTGAGAATGGGAGGACCAGTATGACACGCGGGGATGACGCCTCGAACGGGGGGCAGCCGCCATGTCGTTTAACATGCGGACTGTCCTGACTCATCGGACCGCCCGCGGTCCGCGCCTGCGCTCTCATGTCTTTCACCACCAAACTGCGTTCCGCCTGGGAACGCACCGGTTCCCTCCTCACCATCGGCCTGGATCCGGACCCCGCCCGCTTCCCCGCGGAATTCGACGGCCGGCCCGACGCGATCTTCGCGTTCTGCCGCGAGGTGGTGGATGCGACGGCAGCGTACGCCTGCGCCTTCAAGCCCCAGATCGCCTACTTCGCCGCCTGCCGCGCCGAAGACCAGCTCGAGGCGCTCTGCGCCCACATCCGTGAACGCCATCCCCACTTGGCCCTGGTGCTCGATGCCAAGCGCGGCGACATCGGCTCCACCGCCGAGCAATACGCGCGCGAAGCCTTCGAACGCTACGGCGCCGACGCGGTGACGGTGAATCCCTACATGGGCTTTGACTCCATTGCGCCCTATCTCGCCTGGCGCGATCGCGGCATCTTCGTGCTCTGCCGCACATCCAACCCGGGCGGCTCCGACCTGCAATTCCTGCAGACCGAGGGCGAACCGCTGTACCTGCGCGTGGCCGATTACGTGGCCCGCACTTGGCGCGAGCGCGCCAACGCGCCGGAGGGCCAGATCGGCCTGGTGGTTGGCGCCACCTTCCCGGACGAGCTGGCGGCCGTACGCGCGCGCGTGGGCCCGAACGTGCCGATCCTCGTGCCGGGCATCGGCGCACAGGGGGGCGACATCCAGGCGGTGGTGGGCGCAGGCGGCGATGGCTTGCTCATCAACTCGTCTCGCGCCATCCTGTACGCACCGGGCGCGGATTGGCGGGCCGCCGCTGCCAAGGCCGCGCAAGCCACGCGCGACGCCATCCAGGCGGCTCGTACTGGCGCCGCACCCCGCTGACCCAAGGAGGGCTTCATGATTCCGGTCTACCGTCTTCAATCTGCGAACGAAGTGCCGGTGCTCACTGCCCTCATGAATGCCTATGGCGTGCGTCACCACGTGCAGGGCGGCGTGGCGGGAACGATGTTCCCTGCCCTGCAGGACGAATTCAATGTGATGACGCTGATGGTGGATCCGGCGCAGGAAGCCCTCGCGCGGGATCTCCTGCGTGACTTCGACACGCAGGTCTAGCCGGACGGACGCGCGTCAGTCCAGCCGCTTCTCGAAGTAGACGCGGTTAACCCGTCGTCCGGCCGCGCGCGAACTCGATGTAGCCCATGTGCGGGTACATCTCCAGATTCTCGGTCATGACCTCGTTGGTGTAGAGGTGCACGGCAGCCATGCCAGTGCGGCGGGCGGCGGCCTCGCAGTACTCGATCAGGCCGCGCCCGATCCCCTGCCCACCTACTTCGGGCAGCACCGCCACGTTCTCCAGGAACATGTGCCGTTCCTTGGGATAGAACACGATGAAGCCCTGCACCTCGCCCGCCTCGTCCGCATCGACGTAGACATGGCCTGCCGCGATCTGCGCAGCAAAATCCGCCGTGACGGGCACGGGGGTACGCCCCAGGCGCGCCACGTAGCGCTGGTAAGCCTTTTCGGCGCATTCGCGCACGCCTTGGACATCGTCCGGTACAGCCCTGCGGATCACCATCGTCTCCTGCCTGCCTCGAGTTGCAACGATACCGCATCTTCTCGCGGCATCGCATGACAGCGCATGTTTGTCTGCGCGGCTCAGGCGAGAAGACGGTCCCGCTCGAGCGTCTGCAGCAGCCAGGCAAGCGCAAAGCGCACGGAGGCGAGACGAACGTCGGCACGAGAGCCCGACAGCAGCTGCATCTGCGCCTGCGTGTCGACCATGCCGCCCTCGAGCGCCCGACCCAGCCCGAACCACACGGTACCCACCGGCTTGCCCGGGACGCCACCCTCCGGGCCGGCGATCCCGCTCACCGACAGGGACCAGTGCGACGGCACCTGGCGCAGCACGCCCTGCGCCATCTCGCGCACCGTGCGTTCGCTCACCGCGCCGTCCTCACGCAGCGTCTCGTCAGGCACACCCAGGAGAGAGCGCTTGACGGCGTTGTCGTAGGTGACAAGGCTGCCATGGAACCAGGCGCTCGAGCCTGGCACAGCCGTGATCGCCGCGGCCAGCAAGCCGCCGGTGCAGGATTCCGCGCAGGTGACGCGTTCGCCGCGCGCCTGCAAGATGCGCCCGAGCGTCTCGGCCAGGCGGAGAGTGTCGTCGTCGAACATGGCGTCTCCTCGTGGTATGCCCGCTGCGCGAAGCCGCAGCGGTGTCGGTCTCAGCCGGCCAGCCAGGCGATGACGCCGAAGACGATCAGCGCGTACATGGCCGCGATCACGTCGTCGATCATCACCCCGAAGCCGCTCTTGAAGCGCCGGTCGAAGTATCGGATGGGTGCGGGCTTGACCACGTCGAACGCCCGAAAGAGCACGAAGGCCAGCGCCTGCGAGAAGAGATCGCCGGGCACGAGCCACAGCACGAGCCAGAAAGCGATGATCTCATCCCAGACCATGCCCCCGTGATCGGGCACGCCCAGGTCACGCCCTACGACGCCACAGGCCCAGCACCCGTAGGCAAAACCCAGGACGAGCACGGCGGCCACGCCCCAGGAGGGCAGATGCGCGAGCAAGAGGACCCACAAACCCCACCCGGCCAGGGTGCCCCACGTGCCCGGCGCAGGTCGCAACAGACCCGAACCGAAGCCGAAGGCGACAATGCGCGCCAGCCGCTGCACCATCCAGGTTCCGGTGGGGCGAACGGCCAGGGGCTGGATCGAGCGGGAGGTGCGAGGCGGGACAGGGCTCATGAATCGTCGTCAGCAGGTGGGCCGCTCGGCGGCGTCAGGAAAAATGATCGAAACCACGCGGCAGGCCGGCCAGCGGCTCGCCGTGGGCATCCAGGACCGTGATCGCACTCGCGCCGGCCACGATGTCACCGATGCGGGTGACGGGCACACCGGCGCGTGCGCCGGCCCGGATGACGTCGTCGCGCCGTGTGGCGGCTGCCGTGAAGCAAAGTTCATAGGCGTCCCCTCCGCCCAGCGCGGCGCAGCGGCCGGCGCCCTGAGGCAGTGCCCCCAGGGCCTCACCGAGCGGCAAAGCGTCGGCCTGCAGACAGGCCGAGACACCGCTGGCCCGCACGACGTGGCCGAGATCCTGCAGCAGACCGTCCGAGACATCGATGGCGGCATGGGCCACGCCGATGAGGGCCAGGCCCAGCCCGACGCGCGGACTCGGGCGCTCGAGCCGGCCGCGGGTGGCCGCCAGCAGACGTGTCTGCGCCGCCGAGGGCAGCGTGCGCAGCCAGGCTTGCAGACCGTCGGCATCGAAGAGCGAGCTGGCGTCATCCGGAGGCAGCGCGCCGGGGACTGCAGGCAGCAGCAGTCGCAGCGCGACATCCGCCTCACCCAACGTGCCCGAGACCCAGATGTCGTCGCCCACGCGCGCAGCGTCGCGGCGCAGGGCACGGCGCGCGCCGACGCTACCAAAAACCGTGACGCTGATCGTCACACCCGCACTGCTGCGCGTGGTGTCACCGCCGACCAGCGGGCATTGCCACTCGTCGGCCAAGGCATGAAAGCCGCGCGCAAAGGCGGCGAGCCAGGCGTCGTCCACGGCCGGCAGGCCGAGCCCCAGCGTGCAACCTCGCGGCTGCGCGCCCATGGCGGCCAGATCCGACAGATTGACAGCAAGCGCCTTGTGCCCGAGTGCTTCGGGATTGACGTCCGGAAAGAAATGTCGGCCTTCGAGCAGCAGATCGGTGCTGACGGCCCAGGCCGTCATGCCGCCCGGCAGGAGCGCGCAATCGTCGCCCACGCCGAGCAGGCCGGCAGGCGCCGGCCGCTGGAAATGCCGCTCGATGAGGCCGAACTCCGACACCGCGTGGCTAGCGGCGGCGGGCGGCCTCGACTTCAGCTGCGCGCAGTTGCGGCGCGAGCTTGTCGAGCACCCCGTTGACGAACTTGAAGCCATCCGTGCCGCCGAAGGACTTGGCGAGCTCGACGGCCTCATTGATGACGACCTTGTACGGCACTTCGACCTGATGCAGCAGCTCGAAGGTGCCGATGAGCAGGATCGCGTGCTCGACAGGCGAGAGCTCGGCGAGCGGACGGTCCACGAACGGGGTGAACGCCTCGCGCAGGGTCGCGGCCTCGCGCGTCACGCCATAGAGCAGCGTGCGAAAGAACGCGGCATCCGCCTGGGCGAACTCCTCGTTCTCACGCACGTTGGCATCGATGGCGGTGAGGTCGGTCTGGTCGACGCCGCCCTTGACGAGCCACTCGTAGGTGCCCTGCAGCGCGAATTCGCGTGCCCGGCGGCGCGCGCTGCGGCCGGACGGACGGGCAGCAACGGGTTCCGTCATTGCAGACGCCCCTTGCCCTCGTTGTCGTCCTCGTCCTCGAAGTCCTCGTCGTCTTCCTCGTCCTCGTCGCCTTCTTCCGGCTCGAGGGCGGCCATCAGGTTGGCCATCTCGACGGCGGCGCGGGCGCAGTCGCGGCCCTTGCCTTCAGCACGTTCGACGGCTTGCTCGTCGGACTCGGTGGTGAGCACGCCGTTGGCCACGGGCACGCCGGTGGCCTGGGCCACGCGACCGATGGCCGCAGCGCTTTCGTTGCTCACGACTTCGAAGTGGTAGGTCTCGCCGCGCACGACCGCGCCGAGCGCGATCAGGGCGTCGAACTCGCCCGTTTCGGCCAACTGGGCAGCGGCCACGCCGATCTCGAGCGCGCCGGGCACGGTCACGACCATGATGTCGCGCTCGTCCACGCCGAGCTTGCCGAGTTCTTCCAGGCAGCCGTCGAGTTCGGCCAGGCCGATTTCCTCGTTGAAGCGGGCGCGCACGATGCCAATGTGCAGCCCTTCGCCGTTGAGGTCAGGCGTGAGAGTGTAGGGATTCATTGAGGTTCTTCCTGTGCGATGGTGGTGTTGGAAACGCCGGCGGGACTGGGCTCCCAGCCCGTCACCGTCAGCGCGAAGCCCGTCATGCTGGGCATTTTTCTGGGGCGGCCGAGCAGCCGCATGCGTTGCACGTTCAAGTCCTTCAGGATCTGTGCGCCGATGCCGTGGGCACGCAGCTCCTTGCTGGCAGAGCGATCGATCGGGGCCGGGACGGCACCCGTGCGCGCGGTCTCGTCCAGGGCGACGAAGGCGCCGAACCACTGCTCGGCAGCCGGTGCGCAATTGAGCAGGACAGCCACGCCGCTCTCGCTCGCGGCGATGGCCTTGAGCGAATCCGGCAGGCTCCAGCTGTGCAGGCTCACCTGCGTATCGAGCAGATCGAGCAGCGAGGTGGGCTCGTGCACGCGCACCAGGGCGTCGCGCGACGGATCGATCTCGCCCTTGACGAGCGCGATGTGCGGCGAGCCGCTCGGGGTATCGCGATAGGCGATGGCGCGAAAGGTGCCGAAGGCCGTGACGAGCTCGCGCTCGCCCAGGCGCTGCACCATGGATTCGGTCTCGTTGCGATACTGGATGAGATCGACGATGGTGCCGATCTTCATGTCGTGCTTTTCGGCGAACGTGATCAGATCCGGCAGCCGGGCCATCGTGCCGTCTTCCTTCAGGATCTCGCAGATCACCGAGGCCGGGGTGAGCCCGGCCAGGGCCGCGAGATCGCAGCCGGCTTCGGTGTGACCTGCGCGCATGAGCACGCCGCCCTGCACCGCCTGGATCGGAAAAATATGGCCGGGCTGCACGATGTGCTCGGGTCGGGCATCGCGCGCGACGGCCGTACGCACCGTGCGCGCGCGGTCAGCGGCCGAGATGCCCGTGCTCACGCCTTCGGCGGCCTCGATGGAGGCCGTGAAGTTGGTGCCATAGCGCGTGCCGTTCGCGCGCACCATGGGCGCGAGCCCCAGTTGGGCGCAGCGCTCCTCGGTGAGCGTGAGGCACACCAGGCCCCGGGCGTGGGTCACCATGAAATTGATGGCTTCGGGCGTGACGAATTCAGCCGCCATGACGAGGTCGCCCTCGTTCTCGCGGTCTTCCTCGTCGACCAAAATGACCATGCGGCCGGCGCGCAGCTCGGCAATGATGTCCGAGACGGGTGAGATGGCGCCGGAAGCGGGCGACGGGGCGGATGCAACCGCGGACATGGGGGAGACTCCGAATTCTTCTGATGAGGCCAGGCGCGCGGCGCACAGTCGAACGTGCGCCGGGCCGCGTAGTTTACCGCTTGTTTGTGACGCGGCCGCATCCTTCGCGGCGGGCGGTACCGCCATGGAATATGATCATGGGTTGACCGCGCTTTTTTCGACTCGAACAAGGGACAGACACCCATGGTGAACAAAATCATCGATTCGGTAGCCGCCGCGCTCGCCGACGTGGCAGACGGCGCCACTGTGCTGATCGGTGGCTTCGGCAATGCCGGCATGCCGCATCAACTCATCGACGGCCTGATCGAGCAAGGCGCGCGCGATCTGGTGGTGGTGAGCAACAACGCCGGCAACGGCGACACGGGCCTCGCGGCCCTGCTCAAGGCTGGCCGCGTGCGCAAGGTGGTCTGCTCCTTCCCCCGCCAGGCGGATTCCTGGGTGTTCGACGACCTGTACCGCGCCGGCAAGATCGGCCTCGAACTCGTCCCGCAGGGCAACCTGGCCGAACGCATCCGCGCCGCCGGCGCTGGTGTGGGCGCCTTCTTCTCGCCCACGGGCTACGGCACGCTGCTGGCCGAAGGCAAGGAAACGCGCGAGATCAATGGCCGGAACTACGTGCTCGAGTATCCGATCCACGCGGATCTCGCGCTCATCAGCGCGCTGAAGGCCGACCGCTGGGGCAACCTCACCTATCGCAAGACGGCGCGCAACTTCGGGCCGATCATGGCGAGCGCGGCCAAGGTGGCCGTGGCCCAGGTGAAGGAGATCGTCGAACTGGGCGAGCTCGATCCGGAAGCCGTGGTCACCCCCGGCATCTTCGTACAACGTGTCGTCAAAGTCGCCTGAGGAGCCCGCCATGCAGAAACTCGACCGCAACCAGATGGCTGCCCGCGTTGCCCAGGACATCCCTGACGGCGCCTATGTGAACCTCGGCATCGGCCTGCCCACCCTCGTGGCCAATCACCTGCCCGCCGATCGCGAGATCATTCTCCACACCGAGAACGGCCTTCTCGGCATGGGTCCCGCGCCCGCCAAGGGCGAGGAGGACGAGGACCTCATCAACGCCGGCAAGCAGCCGGTCACCGCCCTGCCCGGCGCGGCCTTCTTCCATCACGCCGATTCCTTCTCCATGATGCGCGGCGGCCACCTGGACATCTGCGTACTCGGTGCCTTCCAGGTCTCGGCGACAGGCGATCTTGCCAACTGGCACACCGGTGCCAAGGACGCCATTCCCGCCGTTGGCGGCGCGATGGATCTGGCCATCGGCGCGCGCCAGGTCTTCGTCATGATGGAGCACCTGACCAAGCAGGGCGACAGCAAGATCGTCGACGTGTGCACCTATCCGCTCACGGGTGTCGGCTGCGTGAGCCGCGTCTATACCGACCTCGCCGTGCTCGACATCACCCCGGAAGGCGTGCGGGTGGTCGAACACGTCGAAGGCCTCACCTTCGAGGAACTGCAGAAGCTGAGCGGCATTGCGCTCCTGCCTCCTCGCTGAGCCCGCCACCATGGATGCCCTGAACGCCACCGCCAGCACGAGCGCCATGCGGGCCTTGTGGTCCGACGATGCCGTGCTCGCCGCCATGCTGCGTTTCGAAGCCGAGCTCGCACTTGCGCAGTCGGCCTGTGGACTGATCCCGGCCGAGGCCGGCCCGGCGATCGCGGCGGTATGCCAGACGGTGCGTCCCGACCCGCTGCCGCTCGCCCTGGAAGCGCAGCGCGCAGGCACGCTCGCCATTCCGCTCGTCAAGCAGCTGAAGGCGGCTGTGGCCGCGGCCGATTCCGCGCAGGCCGCCTACGTGCACTATGGCAGCACCAGCCAGGACATCGCGGACACCGCGCTCGTCTTGATCGCGCGCGACTCGCTCGCGCTCCTGCGCCAGGATCTCCTCGCTCTGGGCCGCGCCCTGGCCGGACTCGTCCGCACGCATGCACGCACGGCACTGCTCGCCCGCACGCTGCTGCAGCCGGCCGCGCCGATCAGCTTCGGCTGGAAGGCAGCGGGCTGGCTTGATGCCGTCAACCGCAGCACGCAGGCGCTCATGCGCGCCGGCGAAGAAGCCGCCACGCTGCAGCTGGGCGGCGCCAATGGCGCCCTGCTGCTGCATGGCGAGCGTGGCGCAGAAGTGAGCGCCAGGCTCGCGCGCCAGCTCGGCCTCGCGGCGCCCGCGATCAGCTGGCATGGCGCGCGCGACCGTCTGGCGCGCCTCGCCAGCGAACTCGCCCTCCTGTGCGGCGTGGTCGGCAAGTTCGGCCGCGACATCGCGCTTCTGATGCAGGTCGAGGTGGGCGAAGCCTTCGAGCCCTCTGGCGAAGGCCGTGGCGGCTCATCGGCCATGCCGCACAAGCGCAACCCCGTGGCCGCCATGCACATGCTGGACGCCGCATACCGGGCGCCGGCACTCGCGCAGATCCTGGTGGGCGAGCTGCCTGCCGAGCACGAGCGCGGCCTGGGCTCCTGGCCCAATGCCCTGCCCACGCTCGAAACCTTGTTTGCGCTGGCTGCCAACAGCTTAGCGGCCGCGCGCGAGACGGCCGAAGGCCTCACGGTGGATGCTGACGCCATGCGCGCCAACATCGACCGCATGCACGGCGTCGTATTTTCCGAGGCCCTGGGCAGCGTCATCGCCCGGGCCGTGGGGCCGGCCAAGGCGACGGCCACCGTGAGCCAGGCAAGCCAGCGCGCCATGGCTGAGGCTCGCCCGGTCCTGGACATCCTGCGCGAGGACGCTGCCCTCACGGCGCAGGTCGACGGCAAGGCACTCGAAGCGGCCCTGCGCACCGACACCCAGCTCGAAGGTGCCCTGCCCATGTGCGAGGCCGTCCTCGACGCCTGGACACCCACCGAATCCGCGCTCGCTGCCGCCGATGGCGCGCGCGCTCTGTGAACGCTGAAGGAGACATTTCATGCCGCACGCCCTGAGCCACGACGCTCGCATCTACTGGCGCACCGATGGCGATCCGGCCCTGCCGGCCCTGGTCCTCGGCAATTCGCTGGGTACGGATTTCTCGATGTGGGACATCCTGCTGCCCCGCCTGCTGCGCCACTTCTACGTGCTGCGCTTCGACATGCGCGGCCACGGCGCCTCTGACGCGCCGGCCGCCGACTACACGCTGGACCAACTCACCGATGACGCCGAAGCGGTGATCGCCGCTGCTGGCATCACGCAGTATCACTACTGCGGCATCTCGCTGGGCGGCATGGTCGGCATGAACCTCGCCTCGCGCCAGCCGTCCGGGCTGCAGCGTCTCATTCTTTCCAATACGAGTCCCAAGTTCCCGGACCCGGCGCTGTGGGCCGCGCGCATCGACGCCGTGCGCCAAGGCGGCATGGCGTCGATCGCCGAAGCCGGCCTTGCCCGCTTCTTCACCCCAGAGTTCGTGCGCATCGGCGACATGGGCTTTCAGCGCGTGCGCAACACCTTGCTGGGCATCGACCCGCAAGGCTACATCGGCTGCTGCGCCGCCATCCGCGACATGGACTTGCGCGGCGTGCTCGCACGCATCCAGGTGCCCACCCTCGTCGTCACCGGCGAATTCGATCTGTCCACGCCGCCCGCCGTGGGCGAGGCACTTGCGCAGGCCATCGCGGGCAGCGAGCACGTCAACCTGCGCTCGGCCCACATCCCGTGCGTCGAGATCCCGACGGCTTATGGCGACACGCTCGTGCATTGGCTCGCGCCCGCCGACGTGGACAGTGACGTGTCGCGCTACGCCGCGGGTCTCGTGCGCCGCAAGTCGGTGCTGGGCGACGCTCACGTCGAGCGCAGCCTGAAGCACGCCACGCCGTTCAACGCCGGCTTCCAGCAGTTCATCACCCGCTACGCCTGGGGCGAGATCTGGACGTCCAGCCGCTTCCCGGATCTGCAGCGCCGTCTGCTCGTGCTCGCCATGACCGCAGCACAGGGCCGCTGGGAAGAGTTCGAACTGCACGTCGGCGCGGCGTTACGTGCCGGCGTGGAGCCTGAGACGCTGCAGGAGCTCTTGACGCAAGTGGCCGTCTACACCGGCGTGCCTGCGGCCAATACCGGCTTCAAGATTGCCGGCGAGCTGATCCGCGAACACCAGGCCGCGGATTGACCTCCCCGATCGAGGTCTACATCGGCATCGGCGGCAACCTCGGCGATGCCCTGGCCACTGTGCGTGCAGCGATCGCCGAGCTCCGCTCGGCGCCCGGTCTGTCGGCCGTCACGAGCGCAGCGCTCTACCGATCCGCGCCCGTCGAGGCGAGCGGCCCGGACTTCATCAACACGGTCGTCCGGGCCAGCACCACGCTCGCCCCGCTGGCGCTTCTGGATCTGCTGCAAGCCATCGAGGCACGGCATGGTCGGGAGCGGCCGTATCGCAATGCGCCGCGCACCCTGGATCTCGACCTGTTGCTCTACGGCGACATCAAGCTAGATACGCCCCGGCTCACGCTGCCGCATCCCCGGATGACCGAGCGGGCCTTCGTGCTGGCGCCGTTGGCCGAACTCGCGCCGGCATTGCGGGTACCCGCCGGCACCGTCAGCGAGCTCCTGGCCGCGCTCGATCAGCGCATCGAGCGCCTGCCCGTCCCACCCGGCTGACACGGCGTCGTCCCGCCCCTCACGAATCGTCGCATTTGCGCACGTTTTCGCTGAAAACCTTATGACAGAATGTATGAGGATTGCGGCTCGGCCCCTATAATCCCGAGGAATTGCGCGACGCTGCCACCGGGCGCCGTCAGGTCATGTCACACAAGGATGACAGTGGAAAAGGCGATTTTCGAGTACGTGAGCGAAGCCCAGGCCAGCCGGCAGTGGAAGCAATTTCTGGCGGCACTCGCGGCCGAGTTCGGTGAGCAACTCGCGGATACCGATCTTCGCGCCATGATGCAACGCGTCGGCGCCCGATTCGCCGGACAATTGCCGCTGCCGCGTTGCGATACCGTCCCGCAGATGCAGCAGGCCATGAGCGACCTGTGGATGAGCTGCGACTGGGGGTGGGTCGAGCTGCACGAGAATGCGGATCACCTTGCCATACGCCATTTCTGCTCACCGTTGCGCGCCGCGTTCGGGGAACAACACTTGCGATGGACGCCCGCCTTCCTGGAAGGCGCCTACCAGCAATGGTTCCACAGCATGGGGTCGGGATCCACGCTACGCGTGCAGCAAAGCACGCAGGCTGACGCGTTCGGCTGCGTGGAATTTCGCCTCGCCCAATAATCTGAACTGGCGCGGTCTTACGCGTTGCCCCCGAGGCCTGTATCTGTATGAGTGGTGCTAACGACATCGCCAATTTGTTTGCCCGGTTCGGTGGCAAACCTGAGCATTACCAGGAGATCGCCCGCGCCGACCAGGCGCGCGACTCTGAATCTCGATGGCCACTGCTGTCCTCGGTCGGCGCGCAGGCAGCCCATCCTCCTGCCGTGCAACATGGCCAGGCCAGGACTGCGAGCCACAGCCCGTCGCCTTTCGCGCAGCCGGAGACGGCGGCTCGCCACGATGGCCGTACCGAGCCGACACTGCCCTGGGGCGCGGCGACGCCCGTGCTGGACGACGCTCCCTTCAGTGCCCCTCTCGCCCCGGTCGCGCCCACCGAATCTGCACCCGAGCCCGCGCCTGCCACGGCACCACTGTCGCAGTTCATCGCGCCGCGCCAGCGCGGTTTCGGACGTCCGGCCCCGACAGTGCGCGCCGCTGCGCCCCCGGCGGCGATGGCTGCGGCAGCGGCATCGCCCCAGCCTGCTGCTGGTGCCATGACATCGACGGCTGCCACGCCCGAGTCTACGGCGCCTGGCGCCGCTTTCACCCGCTTTGCCCAGTCCGCCAGTCAGCCAACGGCCGCGCCGCCCTCAGCACCCGTCGCAGCTACGCGCGCGGCCGGGCACGCCGCGCCGGCACCGAGCCTTGGCGGTTCG
>NZ_JADCNH010000014.1 GCF_018904615.1 Verticiella alkaliphila
CCCGCACCGGGGCGTGCGCTGCGGCGCCCGCGACTGGAGCCGGTCCACGGCGTAGCGCAGCGCGCGGGCATGCGCGGCGTCGGCGTGCGCGAGGCCCTGCAGCGCCACGTGCAGGCGGGCCGCGTTCATCATGACGAACATTGCCGACAGGCCGCGGTGCGGCTCGCCCACGAGCCACGCCTGGGCCGCCTCGAAGCGCATCTGGCAGGTCGCGCTGCCCTTGATGCCCATCTTCTTCTCGATGCCATCGCAATGCACGGCGTTGCGCGTGCCGTCCGGCAGCACCTTGGGCGCGAGAAAGAGCGAGATGCCGCGCGAGCCGGCGGGCGCGTCGGGCAGGCGGGCCAACACCAGATGCACGATGTTGTCGGTGAGATCGTGTTCACCGCCGGAAATGAAGATCTTGCTGCCGGTCACCCGATAGCTGCCGTCGTCCGCTGGCTCCGCCCGCGTGCGCAGCAGGCCGAGATCGGACCCGGCCTGGGGTTCGGTCAGACACATGGTGCCCAGCCACTCGCCGGACACGAGCTGCGGCAGGTAGGCCGCCTTCAGGTCAGGGGAGGCGTGCGCGTGCAGGCACGCGTACGCGCCATGCAGCAGGCCGGGATACATGGTCCAGGCATGATTGGCCGCGCAGATCATCTCGAAGAGCGCGCCATTGAGCACGTTGGGCAGGCCCTGGCCGCCGACGGCCGGATCGCAGGCCAGCGCAGGCCAGCCACCCTCGACGAAGGCGCGATAGGCCGCGGCAAAACCCTCCGGCGTGCGCACCTCGCCCGCCGACCAGCGGCATCCCTGCAGATCGCCCGGGCCATTCAGCGGTGCCAGCACGTCGCTCGCGAATCGCCCGGCCTCGGCCACCACCTGGCGCGCCGTGTCGGCATCCAGGTCCGCGAAGGCGGGCATGCCCGCCCACGCGCGGGGAAGCTGGAGCACGTCCTCGATCACGAACTGCAGGTCACGCAAAGGAGGCACGTACGTCGTCATGGTCGATCCGGCGAGTCAGCAAGGGGCTCCAAGCATACTCGCCACGAGCCGCGAATCCGCCAGAACTCGCGTCGCCTTGCCAAGCGCGCAAGATGCCGGTCCTACGCAGCCGGCGCGCGCAGCTGCTGATACACGAGCCGCGCCGCACACAAGTCTTCAAGCGCACTGCCCACGGCCTTGAACACCGTCACCTCGGTCGGGTCGCCCCGCCCTGGGTGACGCCCGCGCGTCAGGTCGGCGAGCGTGGCCTGGATGCCCTCGAGTGTCAGCGCACCTGCGGCCATGGCATCGAGAAGATCGCCTGACTTGCGCGGGGCCTCGTCGGTATCCACGAAGACGGCATTGCCCGAGAAGCACGCAGGATCGGCCTCGCGCATGGCCGGCGTGAAGCTGCCGATGAGATCGAGATGGGTGCCGGGACGCAGCCACGCGCCCTGCACGAGCGGCGCGGTGGCGAGCGTGGCGCAGCTCACGATGTCAGCCTCGGCCACGGCGGTGGCCAGATCCGTGACGGCCTGGGCCTCGATGCCTTCGGCACGCCAGCGTTCGGCGAGGGCCTCGGCCGACGCGGGCCGCACGTTCCACACCCGAACTCGCTGGATCGGCCGCACCGCCCGATAGGCGTCCACGAGCAGCGACGCCACGCGTCCCGTGCCCAGCACCAGCAGCGTCGTCGCATCCGCGCGCGCCAGGTAGCTCGCCGCCAGCGCCGAGGCAGCCGCGGTGCGGCGCGCCGTCACCTGATCGCCGTCGACCATGGCCAGCGGCACACCGGTCGTGGCGTCGTACAGCGTGTAAGTCGCGTGCAGCCCGGGCAGACCGCGCGCGCCGTTGTCCGGGAAGATGTTCACCGTCTTGATGCCCAGGTAGCCTTCGCCCCAGGCAGGCATGATCAGTACGGTGCCGGCGGTGTCGCCGGACTGCACGGTATGCACGTGGCGCAGTGGCACCTCGGTGTCCGCCTGGAAGGCGGCGCGCAGCGCCGGCACGAGCACGTCAAAAGGCAACGCGGCGCGGGTTTGGTCGGAAGAGGCGATCAGCATGGCAAGCTCAGGACGCGTGTCCGCAGGAATGGTAGAGGTCGATCTGGCTGCCGTCGGCATACTGCCCTGGCTGCGGCACGGCAATGCCCAGCCCAGGCTCGTCGCCCAACGTGATGACGCCATCCTGTACACGCGTCATCGGTGCCGGCATGAGCGCCCTGAGGTGATCGTGAAAGCCGTGCCACTCGGCACGCACGACATTGCCGCGGGCCGCTGCGAAGTGCAGCGTGGCAGCCTGCATCACGGCCGTGGAATACGTCTGGGGTGTGCTCTGCACGCCGTAGGTGCGGGCCAGGTCGTCCAGGCGCGCCGCGCCCGCAAAGCCGCCGCACAGCCCCAGGCAGAACTGCAGATAGCCCACGGCGCGCGCGTCGAGCAGCGCCGCAAAGACGGCGGGTCGATGCTCGGCTTCGGTGGCCACCACGGGCAGCCCGTGCGCCTGGATGCGGGCCATGCCGGCCACGTCATCGAACGGTACGGGCGCCTGCAAGGCGCTCACGCCCATCGCGCGCAGCGCGTCGCAGCCTTCCAGCGCGCCGGGGAGACACCATTGGTTCACGGCGTCGGCCCACAACACCGCCTCCGGCCCGATCGCGGCGCGCACGGCCCGCACGCGCGCCAGATCCTCGGCCATCGACAGCGCCCCGATCTTCATCTTGACGGCACGATGGCCCTGCGCGAGATAACCGGTCATCTCGGCGGCGAGCGCCGCCTCGTCCCCATCATCGCGATACAGGCCACCGCTCGCATAGACGCGGGCCTGCCCTGTCGGCCCGCCCAGAAAGCGCCAGAGCGGCAGGCCCTGGCTGCGGGCCTGGGCATCATGACAGGCCATGTCGACCGCGCTCAGGGCGGACGCGTGCGGCACCGTGAGCGCAGCTTGCGTATCGGCGTGCAGGTCGTCCAGCACCGCCTGGACGTCACGGCCGATCAGGCTGGGCGCGAGCGTGGCCAAGGCGGCCAGCACCGGTGCCGGATCGCTCGGCGCCGACCAGCCCTCGCCCACGCCGACGGCGCCGGTGTCCGTGTGGACCACGACGAGCGGCGCACGCCGCTCGTGCCAGCGAAAGGTCGGGTTCCAGGCGCGCCCGTCCAGCTGGCGGTGAAAGGCCAGCACCTGGACCCCGATGATGCGCGGCGCCGTCATGCGAGGCACGCCGGCGCGCGCGGGTCAGCGGCGGCGATCACTTCGCCCACTGCTCCTTGATGAGCGAGGGCGTCTTGCTCGGATCGACTTTCTTGGTCTCCAGATATTGTGCATACAATTCCTGGACGCGGCCGCTCTCGTACATCTTCTTGAACTCACCGTTCAGGAAGTTGCGGAACGCCGGGTCTTCCTGGCGACGAAAGCCCGCGCTCGTGGACAGCGCCACGACCGGCGTCGGGATCACGACTTCACCCTGGCGAATGCGCGAGTAGGCGACGGCCAGCACCGGCGTGTAGAAGGCGATGGCATCCACGCGCTTGGCAAAGAGGGCCGCCACGGCTTCGTCGTTGTTGGCAAAGCGCTCGATCTTGGCCTGCGTCAGGCGCTTGGTCAGGTCGCGGTCCGGCGCGGTACCCAGGCCCACGCCGATGCGGATCTCGGGCTTGTCGAGCTCCTCCCAGGTCTTCACCGAGAGGCCGTTGCGCGTGAGCACCCCCTGGGCGTACCAGAAGAGCGGTTCATCGGCGAAATCGACGGCCTTCTTGCGTTCTTCGGTGGCATCCAGGATGAACATCGTGTCGATTTGGTTGGCCTGGATGGCGGCCACGGCGTTGCCCCAGGTCGTCTCGACGGTCTGCAGCTTGACGCCAAGGTCCTTGGCGATGTCCTGCGCGATCAGGATGCCCAGCCCGCTCCACTCGCCGCTCGCGGGATTCTTGAAGTAGTAGGGATCGCCCGGAGCGACGCCGATGCGCATGACGCCCGCCGACTTGATCGACTCCAGCGTGGATTGTGCGTACGCGGCGAGCGGCGCGGCGACGGCCGCGGCGGCCAGGCCAAGGACGGCAACGTGGCGTTTGAGGGAATGCAGGAGCGCGTGCATGGTGGTTCTCTCAGGGAGGGGTTACTGCCGTTGGACGAAGCGTTTTTCCAGGCGGGACGCGAGGAAGGTGCCGGGGTAGATGATGAGGAAATACACGAGGGCGACGACCGTGAAGGTCTCCAGCGGCCGGAAGTACACCGTGCTGAGAAGCCGCCCCTGGTACATGAGCTCGTGCACCGCGATCACGGAGGCGATGGACGTGTTCTTCGCGAGTTCGATGCCGCGGTTGGTGAACGCCGGCAGCATGCGTCGGATCACCTGCGGCAGCACCACCCGGCGCAGCGCACGCCCGCGCGGCATGCCCAGGGCGAGCGCGCCCTCCCACTGCCCGCGTGGCATGGAGAGCAGGCCGCCGCGATAGATCTCGGCGCAATAGGCCGATGAATTCAGTACCAGGCCGAAGAGTGCCGCGGTGAAGGGCGTGAGCTGGATGCCGAGCAGGATGGGCAGCGCGTAGAAGAACCACACGAGCTGGATGAGCACGGGGATGTTGCGGAAGAACTCCACATAGGCCCGTGCCGGCCAGCCGATCCATGCCGAGCGCGAGGTGCGCGCGAGCCCGATGCCCAGCCCGAGCACCATGGAGAGGGGGAATGCGATCACCCAGAGCAGCGCTGTCATGCCCACGCCGCGCAGCAGCACGGGGTAGTTCGCCCAGAGGTCCGAGAAATCCCAGGTGTAGGCCAGATCCATGATCAGACGCCCCCTTGCGCGCGCAGCAGGCGCGATTCGGCCAGCCGGGCCAGCATGCTCAGCAGCAGGAGCGAAACGAAGAACATCAGCGCCACGGTGGTGTAGACCTCCAGCGGCCGGAAGGTGATGGCATTGACCTGCATGGCTTGATAGAGCAGGTCTGCGTACGCCAGCGTGGAGGCGAGCGCCGTCGTCTTGATGAGCTCGAAGGAGCGCTCCACGAAGGGCGCCACCATGCGCAGCATGGCCTGCGGGAAGATGATGCGGCGCAGGGCCTGCCACGGGCTCATGCCGATGGCGCGTGCGCCCTCCCACTGGCCGCGCTCGATGGACACGACGCCGCCGCGAAAGACTTCGGCGTAGAACGCGCCGGATTGGCTCGCCAGGGCGATCACGGCCGCGGCATACGGCGACAGGCTGATGTCGAGCAACACGGGCAACGCGTAGAACGCCCAGAAGAAGTGCACCAGCGGCGGCGTGTTGCGATAGAACTCGGTCACCCACAGCGCCGGGTAGGCCAGCGTGCGCCGCCCCGAGAGCCGCATCGCGGCCAGCACCGCGCCCACGAGCACCCCCAGCGCGATCGAGACGATCGCGATCCGAAATGTCCCGAGCAGGCCTGCCGCGAACATCTCGCGGTAGGCCCAGACGGCACCGAAATCCCATTCATACCCCATGCCGGGCTCCTGCACACGCGCCGCCTTGGCGGCCGTGGATTCACTGAGCGATATACGCCTGGTAGAGCGCGTCCAGACGCGCCGTCACGGGCCCGAAGCCCTCGCCGCTGCCAATGGCCCGGCCATCGATGGACCGCACCGGCGTGAGCCCGCCCAGCGTGCCGGTGACGAAGGCCTCGTCCGCGGCATAGGTCTGGGCGAGCGTGAAATCGCCCTCGTACACCGTGAAGCCGTTTTCGCGCGCGAGCCGCAACACCGTCTGACGGGTGATGCCGTTGAAGTTGTAGAGCCCGCTCGAGCACCAGAGCTCGCCCTGGCGCACGATGAAGAAATTGGTGGAATTGCAGCTTGCCACGAAGCCGCGCGAATCCAGCATCAGCGCTTCATCCGCACCCGCCTGGATGGCCTGGATCAGGGCCTGGATGAAGTTCAGCCGGCTGTGCGAATTCAGGTGCAGGTCGAACACGTCCGGATTGCTGCAGCGGATGGCGGACGTGAAGAGTGCCAGGCCGCGCGATTTGGCCGCCTTGTCCACGACCTTGTGTTCGGCCACGCACACGATGGTGGCGCCGGTGAGCATGAAGCGCGGATCCTGGTTGGGCGTGCTCTTGACGCCGCGCGTGATCATGAGCCGGGCATGCGCCCCATCCTGCATCCCGTTGCGCGCGAAGGTGTCGAGCACCACCTGCTTGACCGCATCGCGCGACAGCCCGATGTCCAGCAGGATGGACTTGGCGCCTTCGAAGAGGCGATCGATGTGTGCATCGAAGGAGACGACCTTGCCGTTGACCAGGCGCAGGCCTTCCCACACGCCATCGCCGCACACGTAGCCGGCATCGAAGATGGACACGGTGGCCTGGTCGCGCGGCACGAACTCGCCGTTCAGGTAGACCAGGACCTGCGCATTGCGCGGGTCGGCGAGATAGGACTGCGAGCTGGTGCCCGAGCGGGCCGGGGCGGACGAGGCGGTGGACATGGCGGAGCCGTCGAAAAAGGGTGGCGTCAGAAGCTGAACGCGGTGAAGCGTTCGAGAAAGCGCTGCGTGCGCTCTTGCTGCGGGTGTTTGAGCAGTTCCTCGGGCGGGCCGACTTCATGGAAGACGCCGTCGGCGATGAAGATGACCTTGGTGGCGAAGTGATAGGCAAAGCCCAGTTCATGGGTCACGAGCAGCATGGTGCGGCCCTCCTCGCCGAGGTCGCGGATCACGGCCAGCACCTCGCCCACGAGCTCGGGGTCGAGCGACGAGGTCGGCTCGTCGAACAGCAGCACCTGTGGCTCCATGGCGAGCGCGCGCGCGATGGCCACGCGCTGCTGCTGCCCGCCCGAAAGCCGCCCCGGATAGACGTCCGCCTTGTTGGCCAGGCCCACCTTCTCCAGATACTGCATGGCCTTGGCATGCGCCGTGGCACGCGACTCGCCCTTGACCGTGACCGGGCCCTCCATGACGTTCTGCACCACGGTCATGTGGGGAAAGAGATTGAACTGCTGGAACACCATGCCGACGGATCGGCGCACGTCGCACAGCTGGGCCTGCGAATACTGCACCGGCACCGTGCCGTCTGCCTGGGCGCGACCCGGCGTGCCGATCTGGCGTCCCTGGATCTCGATGCGCCCGGCGCTGGGCATCTCCATGAAGTTGATGCAGCGAAGCATCGTGCTCTTGCCCGAACCGCTCGAGCCGATGATGGCGATGCGCTCACCGGGCTGTACGTCCAGGTCGATGCCGCGCAGCACGTGCAGATCGCCGAAGCGCTTGTGCAGGCCCGACAGGCGGATGATGGGCGCCACGCCAGCGGCGGGAGCGGAAACAGCAGTCATACGGGCACCTGTGTCTTCTTGGAGCAGACCCAGAGAATCTGGGCGTCGTCATCGCTGCCGGCCAGCAGGGCGTGCCCCATCCGGCTGTCGAAGTAGCAGCTGTCGCCCACGGCCAGACGCAGCGGGGCGTAGAACTCGGAATGGATCTCGACTTCACCGGCGAGCACGTAGACGAACTCCTCGCCATCGTGGCGCGCCAGATCGCCGAACTCCGCGAGCGATCGCGCCTTGATGTGCGCGAAGATCGGCAGGAACTGCTTGCCGGACACCTCGGCGCAGAGCATGCGGTAGTCGTACTGCGGCGAGCCGTGCGGTACGCCCTCGCCGCGGCGGGTCACGCTGCGCCGGCCGGACACCGTCACGGGCGTGGGCGCGAAGAGATCGCCGACGTCCACGTCCAGGCCATCTGCCAGCGCAGCGACCTTTTCATACGTGGGTGAGAGCTGGCCGGTCTCGATCTTGGAGAGGGTCGATGCGGCAATGCCGCTGCGCGCACTGAGCTGCTGCAGCGTGAAGCCCTTGTCCGCCCGGAACTTGCGCAACTGCAGCGCCAGCACGCCCAGCTCGCGCCCGGTGTCGGCCACTGGCGTGGGCCCGGCCGGCCGGCCGACGCGGCGCGGCGCCTGGGCGCGTGCGGCCGGTGCAGCAGGGACGGTGGAGGGCGTGCGCCGAGACGACATGAAGAGCTCAGGGGCAAGAACGTGAATTCACTATACGAGATATTTTTCGTTTCCGATATTGATTTTCGGTATAAGCATCGGCTTGACGGGAGAGACACCGAGCGGAACGGGCCGACTGACTACAATGCAGGCTTGACCTTCCCCCTTGGCCGCCGTGTCCCTCCTTACCCGCGCCCGCTTTCACGTTTCCTCCGCCCGCCTGGACCAGCTTCCGCCGCCCGGCCCGCCGGAGGTGTGCTTCGTCGGCCGCTCCAACAGCGGCAAATCGTCGGCGATCAATGTACTCGCCGCCCAGAAGCGCCTCGCCTTCTCGAGCCGTACCCCAGGCCGCACCCGGCTCATCAACTTCTTCGCCCTGCCGGACCCGCTCGATCCCGAGGGTGCCCTGGGCTTCCTGGTGGACTTGCCGGGCTACGGCTATGCCGAGGTCGCGCACAAGGAAATGGCCCACTGGGGCGACGTGCTCGGCCGCTACCTGCGTGAGCGCACGTCGCTTGCCGCCGTCGTGCTGATGCTCGACATCCGCCGTGGGCTGACCGACCAGGATCGCAACCTGGTCAACTGGATCGCGCCCACGGGACGCCCTCTGCTGGTGCTGCTGACCAAGGCCGACAAGTTCGCCTATGGCCAGCGCGTGCGCGCGGTCGCCGCCATCCGCAAGGATCTGTCCGACATCGGTGCCCTGCACGTCGTGCCGTTCTCGGCCACGCACCGCATCGGCCTGGAAGAAGCCGCTGAATACATCGAGCGCTGGATCTCGCCTCAGGTCGTGCCCTGAGAGATCGCGCAGTCCCGGGACTGGCACGTGATCGCGCCGCCCGCCTACAAGACGAGATGGAGCCTGTCATGACGTTTGCCGCTGCCGCTTTCCCCCACAACCGCCCGCGCCGTCTGCGCGTGGACGATTTCACGCGCCGCCTGGTGCGCGAGCACCAACTGACGGTGGACGACCTGATCTACCCCGTCTTCGTCACCGAAGGCGTGGGCGTGCGCCAGGCCGTGCCCTCCATGCCGGGCGTGAACCGCTACTCGCTGGATACCCTCCTGCCGGTGGCGGCCGAATGCGTGGAACTGGGCATCCCGGTGATGGCGCTCTTCCCGGTGATCGATGCCTCGCTGAAGACGCCTGACGGCGTCGAGGCCACGAACCCCGACGGCCTGATCCCGCGCGTGGTGGCGGAACTGAAGAAGGCCTATCCAGACCTGGGCATCATGACGGACGTGGCGCTGGATCCCTACACCAGCCACGGCCAGGACGGTCTCATCGATGAAGCCGGCTACATCCTGAACGAGCCCACCACCGAGATGCTGGTGCGTCAGGCGCTGGTGCAGGCCGCCGCCGGCGTGGACATCGTGGCGCCCAGCGACATGATGGATGGGCGCATCGGCGCCATCCGTCGCGCCCTGGAGGAAGGCGGCCACATCCACACGCGCATCATGGCGTATTCGGCCAAGTACGCGAGCGCCTTCTATGGCCCTTTCCGCGATGCCGTCGGATCCGCCGCCAACCTGGGCAAGTCGACCAAGGCCACCTACCAGATGGATCCGGCCAACACGGACGAGGCCATCCGCGAAGTGGCGCTGGACTTGCAGGAAGGCGCCGACATGGTGATGGTCAAGCCCGGCATGCCCTACCTGGACGTGGTGCGCCGCGTGAAGGACACCTTCAGCGTACCCACCTTCGCCTACCAGGTGAGCGGCGAGTACGCGATGCTCAAGGCGGCGGCAGCCAACGGCTGGCTGGACGGCGAGAAGACCATGATGGAAGCCCTGCTCGCGTTCAAGCGTGCGGGCGCGGACGGCATCCTGACCTATTTCGCCATCGACGCGGCCAAGCTGCTGCGCGGCTGAAACAACGCGGCCCGGGCGCGACCATGTGCCCGCCGCGCGCAGGCGCCTTGCCGCGCACCATCGCGCCGGCGGCCACCCTGCCCTTTGGAGGCGCCATGCAGCTCTCGGCCAATCTTTCGATGCTGTACGCGGACCTGCCCCTGGCTGAACGCCTGGAGGCCGCCGCACGCGACGGCTTTGCGGGCGTGGAGATCCAGTTTCCGTATGACGTGGTCCCCACATCGCTCGCACAGATGCTGCGCGCGCATGCGATGCCCCTGGTGCTGATCAATACGCCCGCGGGCAGCCCGGGCGAGGTGGGACTTGCCGGCCTGCCCGGGCGGGAGGCCGAATTTCGTCAGGCCATGAAGACGGCGTTGGCCGTGTGCGCAGCCACGGGCTGCCCGAGCGTGCATGTGATGGCAGGCCGCCCGCCCGCCGATGCCGATCCGGCCGCCGTGCGCGCCACCCTCATCGCGAATTTGGCGTGGGCAGCACCGCTCGCCCGTGCGCAGGGCGTGACGCTGACCCTCGAACCGCTGAACCGTCACGACGTGCCCGGCTACGCTTATCACCAGCCCGCCGAGGCGCTGGCCGTGCTGCGCACGCTCGATGATCCGACCGTGCGCTTGCAGTTCGACTTCTATCACGTGCAGCGCGAAGGCCTGGACCTGCCTGGCGAACTCGCCACCGCGCTGCCGTGGGTGCACCACGTGCAGCTGGCGCGGGCCGAAGGGCGGCACGAGCCAGACCTCGCCGATACGGCCGTGATCGCAGGCCTGCGAGCGTTGCGTACGTCCGGTTATGCCGGCTGGATCGGAGCCGAGTACAAGCCTCAGGGCGATACGACCGCCGGGCTGACGGCATGGCTGCCGGCGTACCATCGACTGCTCGCGCCCTCGAGGGGTTCGGCCTGAGGCCACCCTGCCACGGCGCATCTGCGCGGGCCACCCACCATCGGCGGTGTGGGGCAGCTTCCGGTATGTCGCCATCTCCCCCGTCGCCTCAGACTCCGACGTCTGTGGCGCTGACGTCGCCCTCCAACCGCTGTGCGATCGCGCGAGCCATCCGCCCCGGCGACTGAGGGTCTGCAAACCAGTGCAGCGCAGGCTCGATCAACTCCAGCTCCATTAGCTGGAATGTTCCATCCACCACGATGCCATCGACCCGTGCATACAGGGGCATGGGCAGGCCCAGCGGGCGCAGGGCCTGCATCACCCTGCCCGCCTGGGCGCGCAGCCCCGCCGGTGCATCCGCCGCCGCCACCCGGCCGCCGTGGGCCGACTGCACGCGGAAGTCGCCCGCCGCCGGCCGCTTGAGCACAGCGTGACTGAAGGCCCCGGCCAGATAGATCAGGGACCACTCACCCCCGGTCTCGATCTGCGCCACGTAGGGCTGCAAGAGGTAGCAGCGATCCGCCGACAAGGCCCGCACACGGACCTGGAATGTTGGGTCGTCGGCCTGCCCTCGCCACGTGCCGCGGGCACTTGCGCTCACGGCCGGCTTGACGATGACGGTGTCGCGCCCGAATGACCCGAGACGTTGATGCAACTCGGCGCCGGAGACGAACTGCGTCGGCACGATGGCCACGCCCGCCGCATCCAGCGTGGCGAGATAGCGCTTGTCGCTGTTCCAGCGCACGGTGTCGGGCGAATTGAACACGGGCACCGGCAAGGCTTCCAGCCAGTCGAGGAAGGCCGCTGGACGCTCGACGTAGTCCCAGGTCGAGCGCAGCAACACCGCGTCGACACTGTGCCAGTCAAAGTCAGCCGACGCCCAGGGGACGGCCGCGGCTCGATGCCTGCGGCGGCCAGGGCCGGCACCAGCAAGGCATCATCGGCAGAGAGTGCAGGCTCGTCCGCATAGGTGGCGAGCGCAAGTCGATAGGATGGGTCTGGCATAGCCCGACAGCGTAACGCGGCCACGCCAGCGACGCGCCACACTCGGCCCCTGACACGCCCCCCACGCGACCCCATCATGAAAAACGCCCGGAAGTCCGCGGACTTCCGGGCCATTCTCTTGCAGGTGCGAGGGATCAGTCGAGCTGCGACAGATCGCGCACAGCGCCCTTGTCGGCCGACATCACGAGCTTGGCGTAGGCCTTCAACGCGGCCGAGACCTTGCGGGGACGCGGCTTGGCGGGCTTCCAGCCCATGGCGTCCTGCTCGGCGCGGCGGCGGGCCAGTTCCTCATCGGACACCAGCACGTTGATCGTGCGGTTCGGGATGTCGATGCGGATGCGGTCGCCATTGCGCACCAGGCCGATCGCGCCGCCGGCAGCCGCCTCGGGCGAGCAGTGGCCGATCGACAGGCCCGACGTGCCGCCCGAGAAGCGACCGTCGGTGAGCAGCGCACACGCCTTACCCAGGCCCTTGGACTTGATGTAGCTGGTCGGGTAGAGCATTTCCTGCATGCCCGGGCCGCCCTTGGGGCCTTCGTAGCGCACGACGACGACGTCGCCCGCCTTGACCTTGTCGGCGAGAATGTTCTCCACGGCTTCGTCCTGGGACTCGACCACGTGGGCGTTGCCCTCGAACACATGGATGCTCTCGTCCACACCGGCCGTCTTCACCACGCAGCCATCGAGCGCGATGTTGCCGGTGAGCACGGCCAGGCCGCCTTCCTGCGAGAAGGCATGGTCGCCAGAGCGGATGCAGCCTTCGGCGCGGTCCAGGTCCAGGCTGGGCCAGCGCGTGTTCTGGCTGAACGCCACCTGGGTCGGGATCCCCGCAGGGCCGGCCAGGTAGAAGCGGCGCACGGCCTCGTCCTGAGACACCGTGATGTCCCACTGGGCCAGGGCGTCGCCCAGCGTGGCGGAATGCACCGTGGGCGCATCCGTGTGCAGCTTGCCCGCGCGGCGAGCTCGCCCAGGATGGCCATGATGCCACCTGCGCGGTGCACGTCCTCGATGTGGTACTTGTTCGTGTTGGGCGCCACCTTGCACAGCTGCGGCACGGTGCGCGAGAGCCGGTCAATGTCGGCCATCGTGAATTCGATCTCCGCTTCCTGCGCGATGGCCAGGATATGCAGGATCGTATTGGTCGAGCCGCCCATGGCGATGTCCAGCGTCATCGCATTCTCGAAGGCCTTGAAGCCCATCGAGCGCGGCAGCACGCCCATGTCGTCCTGCTCGTAGTGCTGGCGCGTGATCTCGACGATGCGGCGGCCGGCGCGCTTGAAGAGCTGCTCGCGATCGGCGTGGGTGGCCACCACCGTGCCATTGCCCGGCAGCGAGAGGCCCAGCGCCTCGGTCAGACAGTTCATCGAATTGGCCGTGAACATGCCCGAGCAGGACCCGCAGGTCGGACACGCCGAGCGCTCGACTTCGGCCACCTCGGCGTCCGAATAGGACGTATCGGCCGCCATGACCATCGCGTCGATCAGGTCGAGCTTCTTGATCTCGACCGTCTTGGTGACCGGGTTGGCGAGACGCGTCTTGCCGGCTTCCATCGGGCCGCCGGACACGAAGATCACGGGGATGTTCAGGCGCATGGCGGCCATCAGCATCCCGGGGGTGATCTTGTCGCAGTTGGAGATGCACACCATGGCGTCGGCACAGTGGGCATTGACCATGTACTCGACCGAATCCGCGATGATGTCGCGGCTGGGCAGCGAATACAGCATGCCATCGTGGCCCATGGCGATGCCATCGTCCACGGCGATCGTGTTGAACTCCTTGGCCACGCCGCCGGCGGCTTCGATCTCGCGGGCGACGAGCTGGCCCAGGTCCTTCAGGTGCACGTGGCCCGGGACGAACTGGGTGAAGGAATTGACCACCGCGATGATCGGCTTGGAGAAATCATCGTCCTTCATGCCGGTGGCGCGCCACAGCGAGCGCGCCCCCGCCATGTTGCGGCCAGCGGTGGAAGTCTTGGAACGGTAGGTGGGCATGGTGATCCGGGAGAAAAGATCGCAAAAAGTGTCGGGCCGCGGGGATGCCGCGCCCTCGGTGCCCGTGCAAACAACCTCTTGAGCCGCGCCGTGGGCAAACAGGGGGATTATCGCATCTGGCCCGGCGGAACAAAAAAGCCTGGCCGCAAAGGGCCAGGCTCCGTATCCACCCCAGGCGCGTCAGGCCGCGGCGCGGCCGCGACGGTAGCGGCGATAGGCCATCGGTCCGACGACGACGCCGATGGCCGCGATCCACAGGCTGATCGAGATCGGGCTCGCCCAGAGGATGTGCAGCTCGCCGTTGGTGATCGACAGTGCCCGACGCAGGTTCTGCTCCATCATGTTGCCGAGCACCGTTCCAAGCACGAGCGGCGCGAGCGGCAGGCCCATGCGGCGCAGGAAGTAGCCGATCACGCCGATCACCACCACCAGGGTGAGATCGAAGGTGGTGGCGTTGATCGCGTACACGCCTATGAAACTGATGGAGAGCACGCCCGGCACCAGCAGCCAGGGCGGGATCGCCAGCATGGCGGCAAAGACGCGCACCATGGGCACGTTCATCATGAAGAGCATGACGTTCGCGATGAAGAGCGAGGCGATCAGGCCCCACACCAGTGCCGGCTGCTGCTCGAAGAGCACCGGCCCCGGCGTGATGTTGTAGAGGGTGAGCGCGCCCATCATGACCGCCGTGGTGCCCGAGCCCGGCACGCCCAGTGTCAGCATGGGGATGAAGGAACCGGTGGCTGCGCTGTTGTTGGCCGATTCCGGTGCGGCCAGGCCGCGCATGTCGCCCTTGCCGAAGCAGGCGTCGGGATCCTTGCCCTCGATCAGGCGCTTTTCGTTGGCATAGGCCATGGCCGATGCCACGCTCGCGCCGGCACCGGGCAGCACGCCCACGAAGAAGCCCATGAAGCCGCTGCGCACCGTGGACCACCAAGTGAACCGCAGCTCCTTCATGTTGAAGAGCTTGCGCTCGCTCTTGGGTACCTTCACCGAGATGCCGGACAGCAGCTTCTCGAGCATCTGCAGCATTTCGGCCACGGCGAACAGACCAATCACGACCACGACGAAGTCGATGCCGTCAGCCAGATGCGGCATGTCGAAGGTGTACCGGTAGACACCCGAATTGGCGTCCACTCCGACCGTGGAGATCGCCAAACCGATCATCGCCGCGAGCACGCCCTTGACGGGCTCTTCACCCAACAGGCTGGTGAGGGCGCAGAATGCGAACACCATCAGCACGAAGTACTCTGCCGGCCCAAATGCCAGCGCCCAGCCGGCCAGCAGGGGCGCAAAGAGCAGGATGCCAAAGATGGCGATGGTCGAGCCGACGAACGACGCCCATGCAGACAATGAGAGCGCGACGCTCGCCAGCCCCTTGCGGGCGAGCGGGTAGCCGTCCAGCGTGGTCATCACTGCCGCGGCCTCGCCTGGCACGTTGATGAGGATCGAGGTGATTCGCCCGCCGTACTCTGCACCCACGTACACGGCGGCCAGCAGGATGAGCGCGGTCTCGGGCGGCAGGTTCATCGCGAAGGCAATGGGCACGAGCATGGCCACGCCGTTGATCGGACCCAGGCCCGGCAGCACACCGACGATGGTGCCAAAAAAGGAACCGATCGCGGCGACGAGCAGGTTCATCGGGTCGGCAGCGACGCCGAAGCCGATGGCAAGATGATCGAGGACGCCGTTCACAGCAGGTCTCCCAGAATGCCGGTCGGCAAGACGACGTCCAGCGCCTTGTCAAAGAGCAGGAAGAAGAAGAGCGCCATGACCACACCGCCGATCACGCACCGCAACCACGCACCGCCGAACAGACGCCCAACGAAGATCGTCATGGCAGCCGTGGCGACCACGAAGCCAAGCCACTGGAACATCAGCGCATAGGCCGCGAGGAAGCCCACCATCATCAGGATGCGCGCATTGGCGCCGGGCGGGTTGGGTTCGACGGGATTGCCGCCCTTGAACAGGAGCCGCACGCCGCACACGGCGATGATGAAGGCGAGCAGCAGCGGGAAGGCGCGCGGGCCCACGGGCTCGTACGCGAACGGCGCTTCCAGTCCATACCCGAAGGCAGTGAGGAAGGCGGCCAGGGCAAGGGCGAAGACGCCCAGGACACGGTCGTTGAGGGCCATGACGGATCTCTCGAGGGAAAGAGTGGCAGCCGCGGCGGGCGCCCTGGCTCATCAGCCAGGACGCCCGCGACGCTGCGTATCGGACGTCAGTTCTTCTTGATGAGGCCGAAAGAATCGGCCAGCTCGGCATACTGCTTGACACGCTGCTTCACGTAGGCGTCCAGCTCAGCACCCGTGAGGTCGAACGGGAAGAGACCTTGTTGCTGTTGCAGCTTGGCAAACTCGGGGCTTGCCAGCGTCTTGTCGAAGGCCTGCTTCCACCAGTCGAACTCGGCATCGGACACCTTCGGGCCCATGTAGAAGCCACGAATGATGGGCCATTCGATGTCATAGCCCTGCTCGGCGGCGGTGGGCACATCGGCCAGGCGGCCCGGCAGGCGCTCCTTGTGGTAGACGGCAAGCACGCGGATCGGCGCGCCGCCGTCCATCAGGGTGACGGCCTCGGCGGCATCGCCCATGTAGGCCTGGATATGGCCACCGCGCAGGGCGGACAGGGCTTCGCCACCGCCTTCGAAGGCGACGAAGCGCATCTTGCGGTAATCGACGTTCGCGGCTTTGGCGGTGAGCGCTGCCTTCATCCAGTCCTGGCTGCCGACCGAGCCGCCGGCACCCAGCACGATCTTGGTCGGGTCTTCCTGGAAGGCCTTCATCAGGCTTTGCAGGTCCTTGTACGGGGAATCATCGCGTACCACGGCCACGCCGTAGTCGGTGCCCACGGCGGCGAGCCAGCGCACGTCATTCTCGTTGTAGCGACCGAACTTACCCTGGGCCAGATTGAGCAGCGAGCCGCCCGAGAAGGCCACGATCGTGCCGGCTTCGGCCGGGCGCTGCGCCACGATGTTGTTGTATGCCACCGCACCGATGCCACCCGGCATGTAGACGATACGCATCGGGTTCTGCAGGGCGCCGCTCTGCTTGAGCCCGCCCTGCGCGAGGCGGCAGGTCAGATCAAAGCCGCCGCCCGGCTGGGCCGGGGCCACGCATTCAGGACGGCTGGGCTCGGCGGCCACGGCCACGTTCAGGCCGGGTAGCGCCATCACGGCAGCCAGGGCTGCGCCACGCAGGAATCGCTGGGGAATCATGGAAGTCTCCGTCGTGTGCCGGCTCCTGCAGGCTGGGGCTGGCCCGGGCCTGGCTGCCGGCTGTTGGGAAGCAGATGCCCCGAAATGTAGGCAACGCTGGCTTTCCGCAACCTTTCAATCGGACGAATTTTGCGTGTCTTCAGGGTTAACCCCGAGGACTCTGCCTGGCGGAAAGCGCAGCCCGGCCCGCAGCCCGCGCGGGCTGGCCTCGGCCAGCACGAATTCGGCGTCATGGACATGGGCGATCGTCTTCACGATGGCCAGGCCTAGCCCCGCCCCGGGGGTGTCCCGACCCGCGTCGCCGCGCCAGAACCGCGTGCCGGCACGCTCGCGCTCCTCGGCGGTCATGCCGGGGCCTTCGTCGTCGACCATCAGGTTTGCAAAGCCGGACTCCGCGGTGACCGTGACAGTGATCCGGCCGCGGCACGGGGTATACCGGATGGCGTTGTCCACGAGATTGCTCAGAGCCTCGCGCAGCATCCATTCGGCGCCGCGCACGCAGACGGAGGTGCCGGGCAGGGCCAGCCCGCAGTCCAGCTGGCGCGCGCGGGCGGCGGGCAGCAAGGCGCGCATGACGGTGTCGGCCAGCGCGCCGAGGTCGACGGGGTCGGCGAGCAGGCGCTCGCGGGCGGCGACGTGGTCGCGCGTGCGAGCGAGCGCGAGCAGCTGATTGGTCATGCGCACGGCATGCTCCACGCCGCGCTGCATGGCCACGAGCACGCTGTGGACTTCCTGCGGATCGGACTCGCGCAGCGCGTAGGCGATCTGCGTGCGCAATACCGACAGGGGGGTGCGCAGCTGGTGCGAGGCGTCGTCCAGGAACTGCTGCTGGTCGCGCGCCTGATCGCCGTAGCGCTGCATGTGCCGGTTCATGGCGCGAACCAGCGGCTGCACTTCCGAGGGCAGGCCCTCGTCGTCGATCGGACGCAGATCGTCCGCCCGGCGCGCCTCGATCTCCTCGCGCAGGCGCGCGAGCGGACGCAGCGAGATCATCACGCCCATGACGAGCAGCATGACGCTCGCGAGGATGCCGAGCACGTCGCGCTCGAAGCCGCGCACCAGCACCGAAGCGATGAAGACTTCGCGCGTATTCAGGCTTTCGGCCACCTGCACGATGACGCGGCCACTCGGCTCGCCCGCGAGTGGCGGATCCATCCTGCGTGCCATGGACGCAACGCGTACCCGCTCGCCCAAGTAGATGCCTTCGTAGAAAAGAGGGACATTGGATTCGAGGGGGGCATCCGGCATGGGCAGCTCGGGATACCCGATCTCGGCCAACCCGCTTTCGGTGGCCACCCGGTAGAACACGCGTCCGTTGGCCGTCAGCTGGAAGAACTCGAGGAGGAGGAAGGGCTGCTCCATGGACAGGCCGCCGCTGGCCGTCGAGATGTTCAGATCGATGGCGCGCAGGGCCCCCGCGAGCGCGCGATCGTAGGCCGTGTCGACCTGCTCCTTGAGTAGGTTGTTCGACAGCCACAGCGCGCCCAGCATGATGAGCACCAAGGCCGGCACGAGCCACCAGAGCAGGCGCGACTTCAGGCTGCGCGCGCGGCGGCGGCGCTCACGCATCGGGCAGCCGCTCCAGCACGTAGCCCATGCCGCGCAGGGTCACGATGTGCACACCGGTGTCTGCGAGCTTCTTGCGCAGTCGGTGGATCAACACTTCCACGGCCTCGAGGTTGACGTCGCGATCGTCCGGCACGATGCGATCCAGGATCTGCTGCTTGTTGATCGGCTCCCCGCTCTTTTGCACCAGAACGCGCAACACCGCGTGCTCGCGCGGCGACAGGGCGAGCGGCACCCCATGCACCGTGAAGCGCTGTGCCGCAGTATCCAGCACCAGCGGACCGCAGGCCAGGCGCGGGTGGTCACGTCCGCGACTGCGCCGCACCAGGGCGACCAGGCGCGCTTCGAGCTCCTCGACGCGGAAGGGCTTGGGCAGGAAATCATCGGCACCGTCGTGCAGCACGCCTACGCGGTCGGCAAGCGAATCGCGCGCCGTCAGCACGAGCACCGGGGTACGGTCATCGCGCGCCCGCAGCCGCGCCAGCAGTGCCGTACCGTCCAGCCCGGGCAGTCCCAGGTCGAGGACAATGGCGTCGAATTCCTCCACCGCGAGTCGGCGCTCGGCGAGCAGGCCGTCGTCGGCCCAGTCCACCACGTAGCCACTGTGGCGAGCCAGTGTGCGCGACAGCCAGCGCGCAAGCTCGGGTTCATCTTCGATCAGGAGGATTCGCATGGAGTGTCCGGCCTGCCTTGCGCGGGAGCGCCGTTTGCGTCGGGATGCTGTCGGCGCGAGGGCGCGGACGGCGACGTGCTGCGGTCATGGCCCCGCATTATAGGAAGGGAACGCTTGCCGACGCCGCCGGTATACCCACGACGCCATGTAGGCCAAATGCGAGTGAGACGCATCCTTGATCGGTTAATCTAGTATGTTGTGCTGCCGACGACGCGTCGGCAGTCTTTGTTGGCCACCTTCCCCGGAGTCCGCATGAGCACCCGCCGCGAGAAAGACACCTTCGGCCCGATCGATGTTCCGAACGAGCATCTGTGGGGCGCCCAGACGCAACGTTCGCTGCAGTTCTTCGCCATTTCTTCCGAGAAGCTGCCACCGCAGCTCATCGACGCCCTGGCGCGCCTGAAGCGCGCCGCGGCCCGTGTGAACGCCGGCCTGGGTGAGTTGGACGGCACCATTGCCGACGGCATCGCCAAGGCGGCGGACGAAGTCATTGCCGGCCAGTGGCCCGGTGAGTTCCCGCTGGCGGTGTGGCAGACGGGCTCGGGCACGCAAAGCAACATGAACATGAACGAGGTGCTCGCCAACCGCGCCTCGGAGATCCTGGGCGGCGAGCGGGGCGAAGGCCGCAAGGTCCACCCCAATGATCACGTGAACCGCGGTCAATCGTCCAACGACGTGTTCCCCACCGCCATGCACATCGCCGCTGCCGTGCAGGTCGAGCAGCACTTGTTGCCTGCGCTGGCCGCACTGCGCGCCACGCTGGACGCCAAGCGCGCCGCGTTCAACGACATCGTGAAGATCGGCCGTACACACTTGCAGGACGCCACGCCACTCACGCTGGGCCAGGAACTGTCCGGCCACGTGGCTCAGCTCGACTTGTGCGAAGCCCAGATCCGCACCACCTTGTCCGGCCTGCACCAGCTGGCCATCGGCGGCACGGCGGTGGGCACCGGCCTGAACGCCCACCCCGAATTCAGTGTGAAGGTGGCCGCCGAGCTTGCCCGCGATACCGGGGTGGACTTCGTGTCCGCCCCGAACAAGTTCCAGGCGCTCGCAGGGCACGAAGGCCTGCTCTTTGCCCATGGCGCCCTCAAGACGCTGGCGGGCGCACTGATGAAGATCGCCAACGACGTGCGCTGGCTCGCGAGCGGCCCGCGTTCGGGCCTGGGCGAGATCAGCATTCCCGAGAACGAACCGGGCAGCTCGATCATGCCGGGCAAGGTCAACCCGACGCAGTGCGAGGCGCTCACCATGCTGGCCGCCCAGGTGCTAGGCAACGACGTGGCGATCAACGTGGGCGGCTCGATGGGCAACTTCGAGCTCAACGTCTTCAAGCCCATGATCATCCACAACTTCCTGCAGTCGGTGCGTCTCCTGGCCGACGGCATGGCGAGCTTCGACAAGAACTGCGCCGTGGGCATCGAGCCCAACCGCGAACGCATCCAGGAACTCGTGGACCGCTCGCTGATGCTGGTGACGGCGCTCAATCCGCACATCGGCTACGACAAGGCCGCGCAGATCGCCAAGAAGGCGCACAAGGAGAACCTGTCCTTGAAGGAATCTGCCCTGGCCCTGGGCTATGTCACCGAGGCGCAGTTCGCCGAGTGGGTCATACCCGCCGACATGACCAACGCCGATCGCACTGCGTAAGCGCCGTTCCCGCCGTGGGCCGGCGGCGCTGTACCGCTGGCCCACGACACCGTTGACTTTCGAGACCTCGCTGTCATGACTGTTTCCGCCGCTCCCGCGACGCCGGGCGGCACCTTGCCGACGACGCCCGTGCGCTTCGTCCTGCACTTCTTCTGGCGATTCCGCGGGTGGTACCTGCTGATCGTCTTTCTCGAACTGGCCGCCGCGGCCAGCTCCATCATCATGCCGTATGCCATCGGGCAGATCGTGGGCGCCGTCACGGATGCCGCCCAGCAGCCCGCCGGCGGCAAACGATCGCGCAGGCGGTCACTGCACCCTTGCTGCTCTTCGTCGGCCTAGCACTGGGGGAACTCATCTTCAACCGCGCGAGCGGCGCCTGTCGGGTGGTGGTCTCGCCCGCGCAGCGCACCGGCGTGGCGCGCGCGCTCTTCGGCTATCTTCAGCACCACTCGCACCGGTTCATCAGCAACCACTTCGCGGGGGCCCTGGCCTCGCGCATCAGCGAGACGTCGATGGGCGTGAACATGACCATCTCCATGGTCGTCTTCGAATTCCTGCCGCTGCTGGCCACGCTCACGGTGTCGATCTTCCTGCTCGCCTCGGCCAATCTCATGCTGGCCGGCTTCACGCTGGCCTGGGCCGTGGTGTTCGTCGCGGTGTCATTCTGGCTCGCGCGCCGGGCCCGGCCCTATGCGCAGCGCAGCGCGGCCGCCCGCGCCGAGACCACCGGACGCATCATGGATTCCGTCACGAACCTGCCCAATGTGCGGCTGTTCGCCCGCGGAAAGCACGAGTACGAGCGCCTGCGCGCCACGCAGGCGGCCGAGATCGCCGTCACGCGCCGCTCGATGTGGTTCAGCGAGAAGGTGCAATGGTTTCAGATGACCGCGGCGCTCGTGCTCAAGGTCGGCATGCTGATCTTTGCCATCGTGCTCTGGCGCGACGGGCGCATCGACGTGGCCGCCTTCGTGATGAGCACCAGTCTGTCGCTGCTCGTCATCAACGACGCGCGCAACCTGGGCCGGCGCTTCCTGGAAATGTTCGAGTACGTGGGCAACGTCACCAATGGCGTGCAGACGCTGCTCGGGCCGCACGAGATCGTGGATCGCCCCGGCGCGCGCGACGTGCGCATCACGCGCGGGGACATCGCCTTCGAGGACGTCGGCTTCGGCTACGACCCCAAGAGGCCGGTCTTCAAGGGCCTGAACGTGCGCATCCCGGCAGGCCAGCGCGTGGGCCTGGTGGGCTTCTCAGGCTCGGGCAAATCCACGCTCGTGAACCTGCTGCTGCGACTGTACGAGCCGCAGCAGGGTCGCATCACCCTCGATGGCGTGGACATCAACGACATGACCCAGGACTCGCTGCATCGGCAGATCGGGCTGATCCCCCAGGAGCCGGGACTATTTCACCGCAGTCTGGCCGAGAACATCCGCTACGGACGGCTCGAGGCCGACGACGAGGCCGTGCGTGAAGCCGCGACGCGGGCCAGCGCGGCTGCTTTCATCGACGATCTGCCCCAACAATATGAAGCGCTCGTGGGCGAGCGCGGCGTGAAGCTCTCTGGTGGGCAGCGCCAGCGCGTGGCTATCGCCCGGGTCATGCTCAAGGACGCGCCCATCCTGGTGATGGACGAGGCCACGTCGAGCCTGGACTCGATTACTGAGAAGGCTATCCAGGACAGTCTGGACGACCTGATGGAGGACCGCACGGTGATCGTGATCGCCCATCGGCTCTCGACGATCGCCCATCTGGACCGCATCCTGGTGTTCGACCAGGGGGTGCTCGTGCAGGACGGTAGCCATGCAGACCTGCAGAGCCAGCCCGGCACCTACCAACGGCTCTGGCAACAGCAGGCCGATGGCTTCTTGCCGGACGTGCAGGCGCAGGCCTGACAGGCCGTAGCGCCTGGCACCGTCAGGCGGCTGCGCGCCCCGACACCTCGGCGCCCGCATCCGGATCCAGCCGGCGGAACGACAGCGCCGAGAGCGACACCAGGATACCGACGACGACGAAGCCGACCGCCACGTCGCTGATCGCGAGCGTCTGCGCGCCGCGCGCCGCCATGCTCAGGTTGATGGAAATGGCCGCCACGCCCACGCCCAGGCTGATGCCGACCTGCTGCGCCATGGCGGCCAGGCCGCTTGCGCGGCTCATGGATTCCTGCGCGATGTCGGCATAGGTGAGCGTGTTCACCGCCGTGAGCTGCAGGGAGCGGAAGAAGCCGCCCAGCAGCAGCACCAGCAGCATGACCCAGTACGGCGTGGTGGGCGTGAAGAGCGCGCACACCGCGATCGAGACGCCAGTGATGATCGCGTTGCTGAGCAGGATCCGGCGAAAGCCGAACCGGCGCAGCACTGGCACGGCCACCGTCTTCATCAACAGCGCCCCCACGGCACTCACGAACGTGATCATGCCCGCCGCGAGCGGGCTGAGACCGAAGCCGACCTGCAGCAGCATGACGAGCAGGAATGGGGTCGCACCAATCGCGAATCGGCACAAATTGCCTCCTAGACTGGCGATGGCGAACGTGGGGATGCGCAGCAGACTCAGGTCGACGATCGGGTGCGGCGTGCGGCGAGCATGCCAGCGATAGGCAACAGCGCAGCCCACCCCGAATGCCAGCAGAGCGGCGCTCGCAAGCGGGGGCAGCAACTGGTGGCCGACGGCTTCGAACGTGAAGACGATGGATGCCAGGCTCAGGCTGGTCAGTGCGAAGCCCAGCCAGTCCATGGGCGGCCGGGGCGAGAGCCCGGGGATCGTCGGGATGAAGCGATACACCAGGACCAGGCCCAGCACGCCGATCGGCAGATTGATGAGGAAGATCCAATGCCACGAGGCATAGGTGACGAGAAAGCCGCCGAGCGGCGGGCCGACGACGGGCCCCAGCAGCGCCGGGATCGAGAGGAACGACATGGCCTGCACCAGTTCGTTCTTGGGCACCGAGCGCAGCAGGATCACTCGGCCCACGGGCACCATCATGGCCCCCGCCAGCCCTTGCACCAATCGCGCGGCGATGAGCTCTGGCACGTTGCCGGCCAGGGCGCACGCCGCGGACGACAGGGTGAAGAGCAGAATCGCAGTGATGAAGACACGGCGCGGTCCGAATCGATCCGCGGCCCAGCCGCTCAGCGGCACGAACATCGCCACGGCAAGCAAGTAGGACGTGATCGCGATGTTCATGCGCACAGGCGTGGTACCGAGCGCCTCGGCCATCGCCGGCAGGGCCGTGGCCACCACCGTGGCATCGAGCATCTGCATGAAAAGGGCACAACCGACGATGCCCGGAATGATGAAGGAAGGGCGACTCATGGATGCTGCACCACTCGCCCTGTCAGTTTTCGCAGGTTGGAACAGATGCCGCAGACGGACAAAATGAATCCTCGTTTGTTATGGACTGTAACTATGTATGCTTTCCACCGCTTCGACCGCAAACCCCGCACGGAGCTGACCCAGCGCGAACGCGAGGTGTTGGATCACGTGCTGGGGGGTCAGCCCAACAAGCGGATCGCCGATTCGCTCGGCATTTCCCAACGCACAGTGGAGGTGCATCGCTCTCGCATCTTCCAGAAGCTCGGCGTGCGCAATGCGCTGGAACTCATCGCGACGCTATACAGCCAAGGCCACTTCCCCGGCTTGCCGCTGGCCGAGTCTTCACCGCTCATGCCCCCAGCTGCGCAGGCCATCGATGCGCGCCCGCCGCTCTATTGAGATCCGACATGGCGCACGCCGCCGCTCAACGACTGCGCAACTGATCGACGAACTGCTTGCGAAACTTCGCCACCTTGGGCGCGATGACGGCATGGCAATAGCCTTGTCGCGGGTTCTGGGCGAAGTAGTTGCGGTGATAGTCCTCGGCGGGCCACACGTGCGCTGCCGGATACAGACGGGTGACGATCGGCGCATCGAAGATGCCCTGACGGTTCAACGCATCGATGACCCGCTCGGCCGTCTCGCGCTGTGCGTCGTCCTGCCAGAAGATGGCAGAACGGTACTGCGAACCGACGTCGTGGCCCTGTCGGTCCAGCGTGGTTGGGTCGTGTGTGGCAAAGAACACATTGAGCAGGTCCTCGAAGCGGATCACCTGCGGATCGAAGCGGATATCCACCACTTCGATGTGCCCCGTGTCGCCACCGCACACTTGCTCGTAGCTGGGCGATTCGCCCTCGCCGCCGGCATACCCCGAGGTGACCGACGTCACGCCACGCAGCTGCTGGAAGACGGCTTCGGTGCACCAGAAGCAGCCGCCACCGAATACCGCGCGGCCCGTGGCCACGCCGTCGTCTTGGGAATTCGCCATCACGTATCTCCTGTTGCGTCGTACCCCGGCAGTGGGGAGGAGCAAGGCGCGCGCGGCTCAGGGCGTGGTCTTGCCCAAGGTCAGAATCCATTCGGCGAGATGCCGGGCCTCGTCGTCGTCCACCTGCGGCTGCGCCGGCATGGTGAGGGCGCCCACTTGCCGCGGCTGCCCTGCTGGATGGCCTGCGCAAGGTAGGAAACGTTGTCGGCGTCCTCGCCCTTGCCGGCGTAGCGTTCACCAATGGCGCGAAAGGGAGGGCCGACCCGACGCGCATCCACCTGGTGGCAGCCCAGGCAGACATTCGCGCGGGCGAGCGCCATGGCCTGCTCGGTGGTGTCCGCCGCATGCGCGGGCGAGACTGAGATCAGCACCCCGAGCGCACAGGCGGCCAAGCCTCCGACCGCGCCGCGCCACTGCCGGGCGATGGCCTGGGTGGGGTTAAAAGCGCGCGGTGGGTACGACATGGCAATCCCTGCAATGCGTTTGGCATGACGGCCGAGGCCAAAGGGTTATTATCGACCAGTTTTCACTTTCGCCCCCCGCCCCATGCTCGAGCACCCCTCGTTCGACCCGGTGGCCTTCCAGATCGGCCCGGTGGCCGTGCACTGGTATGGCCTCATGTATCTGCTGGGCTTCGCGCTCGCCTGGGTCGTCGGACGACGCCTGGTTGCCCGGGGCGTGACGCGCCTGACACGCAACGATCTCGAAGACCTGATCTTCTACGCCATCATCGGCGTCATCGTCGGTGGTCGCCTGGGCTATGTGCTGTTCTACAAGCCCGCGTACTACCTGCAGCATCCGCTCGAAATCTTTGCCGTGTGGGAAGGCGGCATGGCCTTTCATGGCGGATTGATCGGCGTGATCGCTGTCATCGCATGGTTCGCCTGGCGTCGGGGCTTGCGGCTGCTCGAAGTCGGCGATCTGGTCGCGCCGATGGTGCCGCTCGGCCTGGCCGCAGGCCGCATGGGCAACTTCATCAACGGCGAACTCTGGGGCCGCGTCAGTCACGTGCCCTGGGCCATGGTGTTCCCGGGCGCACGCGATGGCCTGCCGCGCCATCCGTCGCAGCTCTATCAGTTTGCGCTGGAAGGCCTGCTGCTGTTCCTCATCGTGTGGTGGTTCGCCCGCAAGCCGCAGCCCCTGGGCCGCGTGAGCGCCGTGTTCCTCATCGGCTACGGCGTGTTCCGCTTCCTCGTGGAATACACGCGCGAGCCGGACAGCTTCCTCGGCCTGCTGGCCGGTGGCTTCAGCATGGGCCAATGGCTCTCGCTGCCCATGATCCTGGCGGGGCTGTGGATCTTCCGTTGGTCCGCCCGCCAGCCGAGCGCCGTGGCGGCGATCTGAATCCATGGCGGTGAGCGGCGCGTCGGCGCCGCACCGACGCGCCCCACGTGCCAGCCGGCACGCCTCGGGCAGCGCCTGAGCGCTGCCCTGTGAACCCGCTCCCCACGCCCGTTCAGGCGCCAGCGTCGTCCAGGCTGGCGCCCAGGCGTTGCGCACCCTCGCGCAGCCCGTCTTCCGCCCAGGAGGCGAAGGATAGGCGCAGCCACGGGCTCGGCTTGCCATCGGCGAAGAACGCCGCCCCCGGCACGAACAGCACCTGATGACGAATGGCCGCCTGCAGCCAGGCTGACGTGTCCGCATCGGACGCGTCCAGACGTGCCCAGAGGAACATCCCCCCGCGCGGCGCGGCGAACGTGAGCCGTCCCTCCAGCGCCTGGCCCAAGGCGTCGGACAACGCCCGCCCGCGCGCGCCATAGGCGGCGCGCAGATTCGGCAGGTGAGCGGCGAAGCGCCCCTCCTGCAGATAGCGGGCTGCCAGGGCCTGCGTCAGCGTGCTGGCATGCAGGTCGTCCACTTGCTTGGCAAGCACGCAAGCCCGCCGGATCGCGGCCGGGCCGAGCATCCAGCCCAGGCGCAGGCCGGGTGCGAGTGTCTTGGACAGACTCCCCAGATAGACGCAGACATCTGCGGCACCCGCCACCTCGCCACGCAAGGCATACAGCGAGAGCGGTGGAGGCGCGTCGAACCACAGGTCACCGTAGGGATCGTCCTCGAGCACGAGGCACCCGTGCCGCACGGCCAGCGCGAGGACGTCGCGACGGCGCTCAGCCGCCAACACCCGCGCCGAGGGATTGCCGAAGTTCGGCACCAGGTACAGCATCTTGGGCGCGTGCGTAGCCAGGGCTTCGGCCAGCACCTCGGGCAGCACGCCGTCGTCGTCACCGGCGACTTCCACGACGGTCGCACCGGCCAGCCGGAAAGCCGACAGCGCGGCCGGGTAGGTGGGCGCCTCCACGAGCACGACGTCGCCAGGGGCGAGCACCGTGCGCGCCATGAGATCGATGCCTTGCTGCGAGCCCGTGAGCACCAGCACGTCGGCGGCTTCGCTGGGCATGCCCCGGTCCGTCGACAGCGCGGCCAGCGCTTCGCGCAGGGGCATGTGGCCGTCGGTCGCGTCATAGGCCAGCGCGCGGGCCAGCGAGGCGCCGGACAAGCTGCCCAGCACGTCCTGCACACCGGCCACGTCCATGAGCTCGGGTGCCGGATAGCCGCCGGCAAGCGAGATCATCCCCGACAGTTCGGTATAGCGCTTGAGCTCGCGGATCGGCGAGCCGGGCGCGTGGCGATACACGTCGCGAACGAAATCGGCCGCGTCGCGCGCGCCGTGGGTAGGCGTCGTCATGGTCACGCCGCCTTCGCCGCGCCGGCCAGGCGTGCGAGCGCTTCGCGCAACGAGGCGGCCTCGCTCTCGCGGTAGAGCGCGAACTCGTCCTGCACCGGACCCCCCAGAGCGACCTCGAAGGCCGGACGGTTGCCGCCGCCCGCATACGCGTCGTTCTCGTTGCCGCCCAGGTTGGACTGGAAGATGCCGGCCGCGCTCACGGGCAGGAAATCCTCGTAGACCTGCGGGGTGATCTGCAGCCAGCCGGCTGCCACGAGCGCATCGACGTCGTCGCGGTTGACCGGGGGCACCTCGCCTGCGGCCAGGCGCGACGTGTTGGCGGTGTAGCGCACGTGGATCAGGCGGTCGCGATACAGCGTCTCGACGTCGTCCGGGAAGGCACGGAAGGCCTCGGCCAGTGCAGCACCGCCGCCCGCGGCGCGGGATTGGGCGAGCAGAGTGTCATAGCGCTCGCGCCCGGCCGGGGTGAGCGCGCAACCACGCTGCTCAATTTCGCCGAAGCGGGCGGTGTGCGTGCCATCGCGGGCGGCTTCGCCAGCGCCGAACACGATCGGCTCCTCGAGTGCGAGAAAGCTGGTCTGGCGCAGCAGGATCGGCACGACACGGCGCGGCGGGCCTTCGATGCTGGCCTTGGCGCGCATGCCGCGCTCGCCCATCGCGGCCTGGGCCCGGTCGATGTCGAGCACGCGCGGCGTCAGGTGATTGATGTGCGGGCCCTTGAAGCAGACCACGTCGGCGATGAGCGGGTGGGCGCCCTTGAGTTGCTGGTAGGTGGCCAGATCGACGGTGGCATCACTGTGCCAGCGGAAGGTTTCCAGCGCCTCGGCCACGAAGCGGCGGCCTTCCTCGGCGGTGAGACCGCCGGCGGCTTCCGCCTGCTCGACCAGGCTGACACAGCCCGGCGTGAAGATCTGGCGGCGGGCCAGGATCGCCTGTGCGGTCTCGCGCAGCGCGGCGTCTTCGATCAGCTCGAGACGCAGCAGGGACGTGAAGACCCGGAAGGGGTTCAGGCGCAGCGCTTCGTCGTCAACGGGACGAAAGGCGGTCGAATGCACGGGCACACCGGCCACGGACAAATCGTAGTAACCCACGGCGGTCATGCCGAGCACGGCGAAAACGCGGCGGATCATCGCGAGTTCGGCGGCCGTGCCCAGGCGGATCGCGCCGTGACGTTCCAGGTCCAGGCGGGCCAGTTCGTCGGTGCGCTCCAGCGCTTCGCGCTGATCGGGCTTGTCGGCAAGTTCCGACGCGTTGATGTCGGCCACGAGGGTGAGCAGCGTCCCGTACTGCGGCACCTCGGTGCGGTACATGTCGGACAGGGCCTGGGAGAACCAGGAGCGGAGGGTATTGGCGGAGATGAGGTCGGCTTTCATGCCGGGCATGATGCGCCGCCAAGGCGGCGGCGGCTAACGAAAATTCTGCAGCACATCATGCGAAAATCGCATGAAGTCGCTTCGACCTGCCCGCATGTTCCATCGTCGATTCCTGCCGCCCACGGCCCAGCTCATGGCCTTCGAGAGCGCTGCGCGTCATGCGAGCGTGTCGCGCGCGGCCGAGGAGCTCCACCTCACGCAAAGCGCCGTGTCTCGCCAGATCCAGCAACTGGAGGCGAGCCTGGGTGTCGCACTTTTCCAACGTCATCGCCAGCGTCTCGTGCTGACGGACGCCGGTCGGCTGTATGCCGCTGAAGTGCGACCGGGACTGCAGACCCTTGCCGAGGCCAGCCAGAAGGTCATGCGCCATGGCGGCTCCAGAGGTCTGTTGAACCTGGCCGTGCTGCCCACCTTCGGTACGCGCTGGCTGATTCCGCGCATGCCCCGCTTTGCCGCGCGTCACCCGGACGTGCTGGTGCACTTTGCCACCCGTCTGGAGCCTTTCGACTTCGAACGTGAGCCGTTCGACGCCGCCGTGCACTTCGGTGATCCGGTGTGGCCGGGCACCCAGTGCGATCTCTTGCTGCCGGAATCCGTCGTGCCGGTCTGCAGCCCGGCCTTCCTGGCGCGCCATCCGGTGCGCGAGAGGGCGGACCTCACCGGGCTGCCGCTGCTGCAGCAGACCACCCGGCCGGCCTTGTGGCTGGAGTGGTTCGAGCAATCCGGACTCGGCGCCGCCTGGGCCATGCAGGGGGCCCACTTCGAACAATTCGCCATGATGGCGGCCGCCGCCGCCGCCGGGATGGGCGTCGGCCTCATGCCCCACTGCCTGGTCGAGGAAGAGTTAGGCAACGGGCGGCTCGTGGCACTCTTTCGGCCGATGCGGCTGCAAACGCAGGCCTACTACCTGGCGGTGCCTGAGGCCCGGGCCGCCGAGCCGCTCGTCTCTGCCTTTCGCACCTGGCTGCGCGAAGAAGCCCAGGCCGCGGTGACGGCGGCCCAGGACGTGGTGCCTCACATCACCGACGCGCCCGATGGCGCATCGGTGGATCCGGTCAGGGCTTGGCGGTAGCGTGGCCCAGCGTGACCTCGCCCTGCACCGAGACGGTGACGGTGGCCGTCCCCGCCTCGAACTGCGGGGGCGCCGAATCCGATTGCGGTGCGGCGCGCATCATCGCCATCTTGGGCTGGGCGTACACGGCGCCGCTGCCCGCCAGATCGAGCTTGCGGATGCTGTAGCTACCAAAGCCGAAGGCCTTGGCAGCTTCATCGGCGCGCGCACGGAACGCCGTGGCCGCTTCGCCCAGCAAGCGCTTCTCTTCGGCCGCGCGTGCCTCGCGCGACAGCGAGAACGCGACGTCGGAGATCGCCATGCCCTGGGGAGCCTGCGCCGCCAGTGACGACGCTGCCGGCAGATCCGTGGATTCCAGAACGATCTCGGCGCGACCGCGCCAGCCGGTGATCTTGCCGTCGCGATCGGTGTTCGGCCAGATGCGGTAGGCGCCGCTGCGCACGGTCACGCCCTGCCCCGCCTTGCCGCGCAGTTGCGTGAGGCCATCATTCGACAGCTTGGTCAGTCGTTGGGAGACATCGGCCTGATCCGTGCCTTCGAGCTCGGCAGCCAGCGTGATGTCGACCTTGTCCTGGGCGACTTCGGACACCGCTTCGGCCTGCAGCGACAGACGCGGCTCACGCGTCTGCTCGCGACGCTCGCGATCGCGCTCATGCTCGTGCGCGTGCGCCAATGGCGCCGCAAGCACCGTCAAGGCAGCAAGGCCGGCGGCCAGGGGGAAACGGGAGGGTTGAGACGTCACGGCAGGCTTCCTCTGAAACAATGACCGGCGCGGGCACCACGCCCTGCACGGGCGTCCTACCGTAGCGTATTCAAGCGACAAATGCCGTGTAAGACTTCCACAGCATGTAACACGCGAGCAGGAAGAGCATCCCGGCGAACGCGCGCTTGAGCCGGTGCACGGGCAGCCGGTGGGCCATGGCAGCCCCCACAGGGGCTGCCAGCATGCTGGCGATGGACACGACGATCAGCACGGGCCAGGCAATGAAGCCGAACATGCCAGGCTGGCCGGTCGTCTCGTGCCAGCCCGACCAGACATAACCCACCGTATTGGCGGCGGCGATGGGAAAGCCCAGCGCGGCCGAGGTGCCGATGGCGTGGGCCAGCGGCACATTGCGCCGGGTCATGAACGGCACGGACAAAAAGCCGCCGCCGGCCCCCACCAGTCCGGAGATGAAGCCGATGCCGGTGCCGGCGGCACCTAGACCCAGGGCGCCCGGCAATGCCCGATCCGCCGCCACGGGCCGCGCCGTCAGCATGCGCAGCGCGGAATACCCGACGAAGAGACCAAAACCCAGCGCGAGCCAGGCGGCAGGCAGCAAGGCGAACGCCGCTCCGCCCGAGAGCAAGCCGCCCAGGATCAGCCCGGGCACCATGGCCGCGACCACATGCCAGCGGACCGCCCCACGGCGACTATGGGCGCGCGCGCTGGAAAGCGACGTAAAGAGGATGGTGGCCATGGCCGTGGCGATGGCCACGTGGACCTGCATGTCGAGCGCCACGCCTTGCCAGGCCAGCACGGCAGCGAGCAGGGGTGCCATGACCATCCCACCGCCGACGCCGAGCAACCCGGCCAGGAAGCCGCAGCCCAGGCCCAACGCCAGCAACGAGGCGACCGATGCCACATCCAAGACCACCGCAGTCTCCCGTACCTGCGCCATGGATGCGCCATTGAACCAAAGAAAACGGCCCGGTGAGATCACCGGGCCGTCGATAAAGTCCCCGCCTGTGCCGCCAGGCCGGCATCCTGAACCGATAGGTTCAAGTGGTCGCAGTCATTCGTGCTTCGAGTCATCTCCCGGAGGAGCGATCACACCCACACGACTTGTTCCGCAACCGATGCCAAGATATTGGAACAGGATTACTTGGCCAGTCACGAACACCGCAGGGAAAACTGAACTGCACGGTAGCGCCTGAGCGCTACCGCGGCAACACGCCGTCGATGGCGCGCTGCATGTCCTCGATTTTACGCTTGTAGTCGCCCAATGCAAATTCGCCGTTCTGGCTGCCGGCCACCGGCGTGGACAGCAGCTCTGCGGACAACTGCAAGGCCGCCATGATTGCGATGCGCTCGGTGCTCGTGCCGGGCTTGCTGCCATTGCGCAGCCGCTGCATGGTGCGGTCCAGGTGCTGGGCCGCCGCAATCACGGACTCGCGTTCGGTCGCGTCGCAGGCCAGGGTGTATTCCCGGCCCAGGATGGTCACATCAAGCCGTTCCATTGGCATTCTCCTCGGTAGCCTCGCGGCGCAGGGCGTCCGGATCGGGGATTCGTGCCAGCACGTCGTCCACGCGATCACGCGCGACGGTCAACAACCGGCGCAGCTGCCGGTTCTCTTCTTCGCTGCGCGCCAGCCGCTCGGCCAGGGTGGCGTTTTCCGCGCGTGCGGCATCCGCGACGCGAGCGAGTTCAGCCCGAGCTGCATTGGCCTGCTGCGTCATGTCGGCACGGGCCGATTCCGCGAACTGGACCAGTGCCTGGACCCGGCTGGCTAGGTGATCGAGATCTTCAAGCATGGGCGTCATCGTAAACCAATCGACGGAATCACAGGGTAGAAGGAGCGCTGATTTCCGGCGTCCCGCAGGACCCTTTCAAAGTTCTTTCAAAACTCGGGAAAACCCCGACCCACCAGGGTTTCTAACCGATAGGCAGGCCGAATCATATCAACTACGATTGCGCACCTCCTGTAGCTTGCGCTTACCGCACACCCAGCTTTCGTAAAGCTTTCAGCAAAGCGACAGCGATTGACAGGCGACAGGGGGCCGTTTCAACCGCAGAGGAGTATCGCACCATGCGAATACAGTCACAGCAAAACTTCTGGTCCGGAGTGATGTTCGTGGTGACCGGGCTGCTTTTCGCCTGGTTCGCGACGGACTACCAAATGGGCACGGCCGCCCGGATGGGTCCAGGTTACTTCCCCTTCTGGCTCGGTACCATCATGGCCGTACTCGGAGCCATCATCGGCATTTCCGCGCTCTCGCCCAAGGCAGAGCGCACCGAGATCGACAAGTTCGACTGGCGCTGCCTGCTCCTCGTGCTGGGCTCGGTCGTCGCCTTCGGCCTGCTGCTCAAGCCGCTGGGCCTGTACCTGTCGCTCGCCGTCCTGGTGATCGGCAGCAGTCTCGCCAGCCACGAGTTCTCGTGGAAGGTCGCCATCGGCAACGCCATCTTCCTGGTGGTCTTCGCGTATGTCGCCTTCGTCAAGGGTCTGGGCCTGATCTTCCCGCTCTACCCCTGGTTCATGGGCTAAGGAGTCACTGCCATGGAATTGCTCTCTAACCTCGCGCTCGGCATGTCCGTCGCGTTCACGCCCGAGAACCTCGCGTACGCGTTTCTCGGCGCGCTGCTCGGCACCCTGATCGGCGTGCTCCCTGGTATCGGCCCGCTGGCGACCATCGCCATGCTGCTGCCGATCACGTATGTGCTGCCGCCCGTCGCCGGCCTGATCATGCTGGCCGGTATCTACTACGGCGCGCAATACGGTGGCTCGACCACCGCCATCCTGGTGAACCTGCCGGGTGAGATTTCTGCGGTGGTGACCGTCCTGGATGGTCACGCCATGGCAAAGAACGGACGCGCAGGGGCGGCGCTGTCGATCGCCGCGCTCGGCTCGTTCTTTGCCGGCTCCGTGGCCACCCTGCTGCTGGCGGCGTTCTCGCCCCCGCTGGCCGAAGTCGCCTTCAAGTTCGGCCCCGCCGAGTACTTCTCGCTGATGGTGCTGGGCCTGATCGGCGCCGTGGTGCTGGCGTCCGGCTCGCTGCTCAAGGCCATCTGCATGATCCTTCTGGGTCTGCTGCTGGGCATGGTCGGCACGGACGTGAACTCCGGTGTGGCGCGCTACGCCTTCAACATCCCCGAACTCCAGGATGGCATCGACTTCGCCGCCGTGGCCATGGGTGTGTTCGGCTTCGCCGAGGTGCTCAACAACCTCGAATTGCGCGATAAGCGTGTGGCCCTGACCTCCAAGATCGGCTCGCTCTATCCGAACAAGCAGGAGTTCAAGGAAGCCGCGCCCGCCGTGCTGCGCGGTACGGCCATCGGTTCGTGCCTGGGCATTCTGCCGGGTGGCGGTGCGGTGCTCTCTTCCTTCGCGTCCTACACGCTGGAGAAGAAGATCGCCAAGGAGCCGCAACGTTTCGGCAAGGGCCACCCGGCCGGTGTGGCAGGCCCCGAGTCCGCCAACAACGCCGCGGCACAGACCTCGTTCATCCCCCTGCTGACCTTGGGCATCCCGGGCAACGCGGTGATGGCCCTGATGGTCGGCGCCATGACGATCCACAACATCCAGCCCGGTCCGCAGGTCATCACCAGCCACCCGGAACTGTTCTGGGGCCTCATCGCCTCGATGTGGATCGGCAACCTGATGCTGGTCGTGCTGAACCTGCCGCTGGTCGGTCTGTGGGTCAAGCTGCTGCAAGTGCCCTACAAGATCCTCTACCCCGCGATCCTGGTGTTCTGCTCGGTGGGTGTCTACACGCTGAACTACAACGTGTTCGACGTGTTCGTCACTGCCGCTTTCGGTCTGATCGGGTACGTGTGGGCCAAGCTCAAGGTGGAAGGCGCTCCGTTGCTGCTCGGTCTGGTGCTCGGCCCGATGATGGAAGAGAACTTCCGTCGCGCGCTGCTGCTGTCCCGTGGCGACTTCATGACCTTCGTGGAGCGCCCGCTGTCCGCGGTGCTCCTCGGCATCGCTGCGGTGCTGGTGATCTTCGTGACGCTGCCGGCGATCCGCAAGAAGCGCGAAGAAACCTTCGTCGAAGAAGATTGATCGCGTGATTCTCGGGGGGTAGTCGACCCCGCCGCCCCCGACGCTCCCGCCTCTCAGAGCCCGGGGGCGTCGTGCTTTTAGGGTCGGGCGTAGCCGCTGCCTCGAGTTGAACGCACGCATGCGTTCGACGCGTCTATCTCGACTATTTGCGATGGGCGCACGATACGACAGGTATCTGGCCCATTTCTGTTGCACTTGGATATGCGCTACTCTAGGGGTTTACCCGAAATGATTGCGATCCGACGGCGCGCAGGCCCGGCGCCGCCATGACATTGCCACCCCATGCGCTTTCAAGACTGGTCCAATCCCTACCCTTCGCTGCGCTCACCGGTCTTCGCCCGTAACGCCGTTGCCACGTCCCAGCCCTTGGCGGGACAGGCGGCGCTGCGCGTGCTCACCGCGGGCGGCAACGCCGTGGACGCCGCCATCGCCGCGGCGGCCACCGTCGCCCTGACAGAGCCTTGCGGCAATGGTCTCGGATCGGATTGCATGGCCATTGTGTGGGACGGCGCGCGGCTGCACGGGCTGAATGCGGCGGGCACGGCACCCGCCGGCTGGTCGGCCGACTACTTTGCGCGCAAGCACGGCGGCGCCATTCCCGCCTTGGGCTGGCACAGCGTCACCATTCCCGGCGCGGTGGCGGGCTGGGCCGCCCTGGCCCAACGCTTCGGCAAGCTCGGCCTCGAAGCCGCCCTCGCACCCGCCATCGAATACGCCGAGCGCGGCTTCGCAGTGTCACCCACGGTGCAGCGCCGCTGGGCCGCCCAGGCCGACACGCTACGCGATCAGCCGGGGTTCGCCGAGCACTTCCTGCCGCGCGGCCGCGCGCCGGAAGTGGGCGAGCACTTCGTCCTGAAAGACGCCGCGGCCACACTTGCGCGCATCGCCACCTCGGAAGGCCGGGACTTCTATGAGGGCGCCACCGCCCACAAGATCGTGGCGCACGCCCAGGCGCACGACGCGGCGCTCACGCTCGCCGATCTGCGCAGCTTCCAGCCTGAATGGGTGGACCTGCTCGGCCGCGACTTCCGCGGTTACACGCTGCACGAGATCCCGCCCAGCGGACAAGGCATTGCCGCCCTCATTGCGCTGGGGATCCTTGATCACCTGGACATCGGCAGTCGTGCGGCAGACCACCCGGCCACGCAGCACCTCATCATCGAAGCCATGAAGCTGGCCTTCGCCGACGTCCACGCACACCTGGCGGATCCACGCCACATGCGGGTCTCGACCGAGGAGATGCTGTCCGACAGCTACCTGGCCGAGCGCGCTCGCCTGATCGACCCCCAACGTGCCCAGACCTACGCCACGGGCCATGCGCCTGCCGGCGGCACCGTGCACCTGAGCGTGGCCGACGAGCGCGGCATGATGGTGAGCCTGGTCCAATCCAATTACCTGGGCTTCGGCTCAGGCGTCGTCGTCCCCGGCACGGGGGTGAGCCTACAGAATCGTGGCCGCGCCTTCAGCCTGGACCCGGCCCACGCCAACGCGGTCGCCGGCGGCAAGCGCCCCTTCCACACGTTGATCCCGGCCTTTCTGACGTACCAGGGCGCCCCCGTCATGAGCTTCGGGCTGATGGGCGGCAACATGCAGCCTCAAGGCCACGTGCAGACGGTCGTGCGCATGCTGGCGTACGGCCAGCAACCGCAGGCGGCCTGCGACGCCCCCCGCTGGCGCTGGACGCAGGGGCTGGATCTGGAAGTCGAATCGGCGATGCCGCCCTCGACCGTGGCGGGCCTGCAGGCGCGCGGCCACCAAGTCGCCGCCACCGCCGACACGCACCAGGATTTCGGCTCCGGCCAGTTCATCTGGCGCCTGGGCGATCCCGCCGTGGACGGCTACGTCGCCGCCAGTGACGGCCGGCGCGACGGTCACGCCGCCGGCTTCTGAGTTTGCGCGCGGCATCGGGAGCCGCCCAAGCGGTCGGCGGCCTTGCCGGCAAACGCGATCGCAGCAGCGCCCCGCCCGCGCCGTCACGCGCACACATCCATGCTACCGTCCTACGGCAGGACAGCGCCGGCCTGGTTGCGCTGTCCGCCCCTTTATCTGACGCCTTCACCCGCCTGCTGCCTGCCATGACCGCCCCTTCCACGACCGCATCCCGTCCCGCTTCGTCTGTCTTGAACGTCGCCTTCGTCGGCCTTGGCGTGATGGGCTACCCAATGGCAGGCCACCTGGCCCGCGCGGTCATCGGGTCCGCGTCTACAACCGCTCGGCAGCCAAGGCCCAGGCGTGGGTCGCCGAACACGGCCATCAGGCCTTGCCCACGCCGCGCGAGGCGGCCCAGGGTGCCGACATCGTGTTCGTCTGCGTCGGCAACGACGACGACCTGCGCAGCGTGGTGCTGGGCGACATGGGGGCCCTCGCTGGTCTCGCCCAGGGTGCGCTGCTGGTCGATCACACCACCGCCTCGGCCGAGGTCGCCCGCGAGCTCCACGCCGCCGCCGCCGCACGCGGTGTCGGTTTCGTCGATGCGCCCGTCTCGGGCGGCCAAGCGGGCGCACAGAACGGGGTGCTCACCGTGATGTGCGGCGGCGAGTCAGCCCACTTCGCGCGCGCCGAGCCGGTGATCCGCGCCTACGCACGCGCCGTCACGTTGCTCGGCGCGCCGGGCGCGGGGCAGCTCGCCAAGATGGTGAACCAGATCTGCATCGCCGGGTTGGTGCAGGCCCTGTCCGAGGGGGTGGCCTTCGGCAAGGCTGCTGGCCTGGACATGAAGGCCGTGCTGGAAGTGATCAGCAAGGGCGCGGCGCAGAGCTGGCAGATGGAAAACCGCGGTGCTACGATGGTCGACGGCCAGTTCGACTTCGGCTTTGCCGTGGACTGGATGCGCAAGGATTTGTCGCTCGTCCTGGACGAAGCCCGCCGCAACGGCGCGCGCACCCCCGTCACGGCCCTGGTCGATCAGTTCTACGGTGATGTCCAGAACATGGGCGGCGGGCGCTGGGATACGTCCAGCCTCATCACGCGACTCTGATCGCGGCGCCACCGTCCCGCACAAGGGCCCGCACCGGGCCCAGGAGACGGCAATGGCGCACGTGCCCTCGCAGGCCCCGGCTCGCTTCGACAGCTTCGCGGCCTTCTATCCCTTCTATCTCTCCGAGCATGCCAACCGCACCTGTCGCCGACTGCATTTTGTCGGCTCCACCGGTGGGCTGGCGTGCTTGGCGATCGCCATCCTCACCCGCAATCCCTGGTGGATTCTCGCCGGGCTCGTCTGGGGCTACGCCCTGGCCTGGGTGGGTCATTTCGCGTTCGAACACAACCGGCCGGCATCCTTCAAGCAGCCGCTCTACAGCTTCCTGGGCGACTGGAAGATGTGGTGGCAGATGGTGACGGGGCGCATACCGCTCTGACGGCCGGCGGGGGGTGCTGCATCGCAGCGATGGGCATGAGGCTTGCTCGATTCTGGGCATTGCGTGCCTGCCGGCGCGCCTCTCACGCGACAGGAGTCTGCCATGACTGCCCCTCTCCAGGACCGCAAGGTCGCCATTCTCGTCACCGACAATTTTGAACAGGTGGAGCTCACCAGCCCGCGCCAGGCCCTGGAGCGCGCAGGTGCCACGGTCCACATCGTCTCGGCCAAGCCCGGTCAGGTGCGTGGCATGCACCACGATGAGAAAGCCGACAGCTTTCCCGTCGACGCCACCTTCGAGGACGTGGATCCGACGCAATACGCCGGCGTCGTGCTGCCAGGCGGCGTCTTCAATTCGGATGCGATCCGGGTCGAGGAAGGCGCGCAGCGCTTCGTGCAGGGCATCCATGAGCAAGGCAAGCCGATTGCAGTGATCTGCCATGGGGCGTGGCTGCTGGTGTCGGCAGGCCTGGTCGATGGCCGCCAGCTCACGAGCTACCCCACCCTGCAGGATGACATCCGCAACGCGGGCGGCGAATGGGTGGACGAGGAAGTCGTGCTGGACGGCAACTTCATCAGCAGCCGCAAGCCCGATGACCTGCCCGCGTTCAACGCCAAGCTGGTCGAAGCGCTGAGCGGGGACGAAGCGGTCACCGAAACGTCGCCCGCCCAGCCCACCTGACGCGAGGCCTGCGGGCCATCCAGTGCCGGGCGACATGGCGCGCGGCGTTCCCGCCGGCGAGTCCTGACCGCACCGAGGACAGTGAACGCGACACGAGGCGGCCCGCCCTGGGCCGCCTCGTCTTATACTGGCGCGGCAAACGCAGGGGTCCTCGTCGAGCATGCTCGACGGGGTGAGATCAGACCCTTTGCACCTGTGCGGATAATGCCGAGACAGGGAGCGTTTTTCCGGGCCGGGGCACACCAGTGCGCTGGCCCGGCGACGTCCTCGTTTTCGGCTCCAACCCTCTTGGAGCTCGTCTTGAACGCCAACCCGAAGTTCCTGGCCGCCACGGCCGAAGTCGACGCCGCTGCCGTCGCGCCCCTCCCCCAGTCCCGAAAGATCTACGCCGCCGGTTCACGGCCCGACATTCGCGTGCCATTTCGCGAGGTGTCGCAGGCGGACACGCCCACCGGATTCGGCGGCGAGCCCAATCCGCCCGTGACGGTCTACGACACGAGCGGCCCCTACACGGATCCCGATGCCCGCATCGACATCCGGCGCGGCCTGCCGCCGCTGCGGGCCGACTGGATCCGCGAGCGCGCCGATACCGAGACCTTGCCCGGCCCGAGCAGCGCCTACGGCCGCGCTCGGCTGTCCGACCCCGCGCTGCAGGCCCTGCGGTTCGACCTGGCCCGTCCGCCACGACGCGCCCTGCCCGGCGCCAACGTCACGCAGATGCACTACGCGCGTCGCGGCATCGTCACGCCCGAGATGGAGTTCGTCGCCATCCGCGAGAACCTGCGTCGCGAGGCCTACGAGGCTGCGCTGCGCGCGAGCGGCCCGACCGGCACGCGCATGGCCGATCTGCTGTTACACCAACACCGGGGGCAAGGCTTCGGCGCCGCCATCCCCGCACGAATCACCCCCGAGTTCGTGCGCGACGAGATCGCCCGGGGCCGCGCCATCCTGCCCGCCAACATCAACCACCCCGAGATCGAGCCGATGATCATCGGTCGCAACTTCCTCGTGAAGATCAACGCCAACATCGGCAACTCGGCCGTCACCTCGTCCATCGGCGAGGAAGTCGAGAAGATGACCTGGGCCATCCGCTGGGGCGGCGACACCGTGATGGATTTGTCCACCGGCAAGCACATCCACGAGACGCGCGAATGGATCCTGCGCAACAGCCCGGTGCCCATCGGCACGGTGCCGCTCTACCAGGCGCTGGAAAAGGTGGACGGCAAGGCGGAAGAACTCACCTGGGAGATCTTCCGGGACACGCTCGTCGAGCAGGCCGAGCAGGGCGTGGATTACTTCACCATCCATGCTGGCGTGCGCCTGCCCTTCGTGCCGCTCACGGCCAACCGCATGACAGGCATCGTCTCGCGCGGTGGCTCGATCATGGCCAAATGGTGTCTCGCGCACCACCGCGAAAGCTTTTTGTACGAACATTTCGAAGACATCTGCGAGATCCTGAAGGCGTACGACGTGAGCTTCTCGCTGGGCGACGGCCTGCGCCCCGGCTCGATCTACGACGCCAATGACCAAGCGCAGTTCGCCGAGCTGAAGACCCTGGGCGAGCTCACCCAGGTGGCCTGGCGCCATGACGTGCAGGTGATGATCGAAGGCCCGGGTCACGTGCCGCTGCACATGATCAAGGAGAACATGGACCTGCAGCTCGAGCACTGCCACGAAGCGCCCTTCTACACGCTCGGCCCGCTCACCACGGACATCGCCCCGGGCTACGACCACATCACTTCGGGCATCGGTGCGGCCAACATCGGCTGGTACGGCACGGCCATGCTGTGCTATGTGACGCCCAAGGAACACCTGGGCCTGCCCAACAAGAAGGACGTCAAGGACGGCATCATCACCTACAAGATCGCGGCCCACGCCGCGGACCTGGCCAAGGGCCACCCGGGCGCCCAGGTGCGCGACAATGCCCTGTCCAAGGCCCGCTTCGAGTTCCGGTGGGACGACCAGTTCAACCTGGGTCTGGATCCGGACACCGCGCGCGAGTTCCACGATGAGACCTTGCCCAAGCAGGCGATGAAGGTGGCGCACTTCTGCTCGATGTGCGGACCGCATTTCTGCAGCATGAGAATCACGCAGGAAGTGCGCGCCTATGCGGCCGAACACGGCGTGACCGACACGGCTGCGCTGCGCAGCGGCATGCAGGAGAAGGCCCTGGAATTCCGGCGCTCCGGCAGCGCGCTCTATCACCGCACCTGAACCCGACTCACCCTTGCGCGAGCGCCGAACGTTGCGCGACAGCACGGCACGAACCCGTGCTGTCGCGTCCGGCTGACCCCGGCGTCGTAGTACCATCCTACCCACCATGACTGACACACTCACCATCGCCGGCAAGGACTATCGCTCCCGCCTCCTCGTGGGCACCGGCAAGTACCGCGACTTCGATCAGACCCGTGCCGCCATCGACGCGAGCGGCGCCGAGATCGTCACCGTGGCCATCCGCCGCACCAACATCGGCCAGAACGCGAACGAACCGAGCCTGCTCGATTACCTGCCGCCGGATCAGTACACGCTGCTGCCGAACACGGCGGGCTGCTACACGGCCGACGACGCCGTGCGCACGCTGCGCCTCGCGCGCGAGCTGCTCGACGGACACAAGCTCGTCAAGCTCGAAGTGCTGGGCGATCCGCACACCCTCTTTCCCAACATGCCCGAAACCCTGGCTGCCGCGAAGACGCTGGTGGCCGATGGCTTCGACGTGATGGTCTATTGCACGGACGATCCGGTGCAGGCGCGCATGCTGGAAGACATCGGGTGCGTGGCGGTGATGCCGCTCGCCTCGCTGATCGGCTCGGGCATGGGCATCCTCAATCCGTGGAACCTGAAACTCATCATCGAGCAGGCCCGCGTGCCGGTGCTCGTCGATGCGGGCGTGGGCACGGCGAGCGACGCCGCGGTGGCCATGGAGCTGGGTTGCGACGGCGTGCTGATGAACACCGCGATCGCCGCCGCGGACGACCCGATCGCCATGGCGCAAGCCATGAATCTGGCCGTGCAGGCGGGCCGCCTGGCCTACCGGGCCGGCCGCATGCCGCGCAAGACGTACAGCGCCGCCCCGAGCTCGCCCACGGGCGGCATGATCGCACCGAGCCGCCCGGCCACGGGCCAACCGGCGTGATGAGCACGGCACAGGACCGCAACGTCTGGGCCGTGGGCGATCTGCAGGGCTGCTGCTCGGCGTTCGACGCGCTGCTGCAGCATCCGCACGTCGCCGAGGACACCGACGCGCAGTTCTGGCTCGCGGGCGATCTCGTCAACCGCGGACCCCAGTCGCTCGGCACCCTGCGCCACGTGATGGCGCTGGGCGATCGGGCGATCAGTGTGCTGGGCAATCACGATCTGCACCTGCTCGCGGCGGCCGCGGGCGAGCGCAAGCTGCGCCGCAGCGACACGCTGGCCGAGATTCTCGACGCGCACGACGCGCGCGAGATCATCGACTGGGTACGACATCGTCCCCTCGCACACGCCGGGCATGGTCACCTGATGATCCATGCAGGCGTGCTGCCCGGCTGGACGCCCGAGGACGTGCTCGCGCGGGCGGCAGAGGTCGAGACCGTGCTGCGCGGTCCCGACTGGAAGCGGTTCATGGCGAGCATGTATGGCGACGAGCCCGCCGCCTGGCGCAACGGCCTGCGTGGCATGGACCGCCTGCGCGTCATCGTCAATGCCCTCACCCGCCTGCGCTTTTGCAGCGCCAAGGGCGTGATGGAGTTCGAGACCAAGTCCGAGGCCGACGACGCTCCGGCCGGCTTCATGCCGTGGTTCGACGTACCTGAGCGCCGTACCGCAGGCACACCCATCGTCTTCGGGCACTGGTCCACGCTCGGGCTCAAACTCACCGACGACCTGCTCGCGCTGGACACGGGCTGCGTCTGGGGCGGAAAGCTCACCGCCGTGCGCCTGCAGGATCGCGCTTTGGTGCAGATCGATTGCGCCGCCATGCCGGGCGTGCGCGCGCCACGCTGACGCGCCGCGAGGCCAGCGCCGCGGGCCTGTCGCCAGCGTGTTCCTTGGCCATGCCGTTCAGCGGTCGAGTTCGGCCGCCAGGGCCGTCTTCTCTGCACCCGGCTTCACCGCGCCCGCCACGCGCTCCGGCGCGAACACCAACGTGAACGTACTGCCGCGACCGGGCTCGCTCGCGATGCCAAGTTCGGCATCATGGCGCATGGCCACGTGCTTGACGATGGCCAGCCCCAGGCCAGTCCCACCCGAGGCGCGCGAGCGGCTGCGGTCCACGCGATAGAAGCGCTCGGTGAGGCGCGGCAGATGCTTGGCCTCGACGCCGATGCCCGTATCGGTCACTGTCAACGTCGGGCTGCCTTCCTCCCCCAGGCACCACGTGACGGACACGGTGCCGCCTGCAGGCGTGTAGCGCACGGCATTGACGACGAGATTGGACACGGCCGATGCCAGCTCCGTGGCGGTGCCGTGCACGTCCAGCCCGGGCGTGATGTTCCACTGCAAGGTGTGTTGCCCACCCGAAAGCGCCGTGGCCTGCTGACGCACGGTATCGATGATGGCCACCATGCCGGCAGCTGACGGATGCTCGTGCACCCGGCTCGACTCCAGGGTGGACAGCGTGAGCAGATCGGCGACCAGGCTCTGCATGCGCTGCGACTGCTCGTGCATCATCTCGAAGTACTGGCCCTGCTGCTCGGGGGCAATGGCACCTGGGGGGGCATCCCGGATCGTCTCCAGGAATCCCATCAGCACCGTGAGCGGCGTGCGCAGCTCGTGCGAGACGTTGGCGACGAAATCGCGCCGCGTCGTCTCCAGTCGTTCGATCTGCGTGACGTCGCGCGCCACCAGCAGACGCTGGCGACGGCCGTAGTCGATGAACTGCACCATGAGCTGGCGATCGGAATGCGCGGGCGAGGGCACGACGCGCGGCTCCGGCCATTCCGACTGCTGGGCGTAGCGCACGAATTCCGGGCTGCGCACCAGATTGAGCAGGTTCTGTCCGCGATCGGCCGGCAGGCGGATCCCCAGATTGCGCCGTGCCTCGCGGTTGCACCAGTCGATGTGGAAGTCTTCCGTGAGCGTGACCACGCCATCGGGCAAGGCCTGCGAGGCGGCGAGCCAGCTCTGCACCGTCTCGCGCGCCTCGGCGATGTCCCGTTCCTGCTTGCGCTGATGACGATGCAGGCGCACCAGCGCCTCTTCCCAGCTGCCCGTGGCCGCGGGCGGTGCCTGGCGCATGTCCGCCGTCCAGGCGAGCAGCCGCGACAGGCCGCGCAGGTGCAGCACGAGCAGGAACAGGAGGCCGGCCGAGAAGCCGATCCAGCCTGCGTTGCCGCCGAAGGCGGCCCGCAGGATCAGGGCACCCGCCGCGATCAGCAGGAGCCAGAAGAGATTGCGCAACCAAAGCATGGGATGACGGCGTCCAGGGCGTACGACAGGCCAGGCGTGGCCGGCGATCCGGGCATCAGCGCGCGCGGCACGGCGCGGTGGCCGGCCGCGTCAGGGCGCCTATGATACTTTTTCCGGCCGGGCGGCGAAGCGGTAGCCACTGCCACGCACGGTCTCGACGTGGCGGTCGTGGCCGGTGGCATGCAAGGCCTTGCGCAGACGGCGGATGTGCACGTCCACCGTGCGTTCCTCGACGAAGACGTGATCGCCCCAGACCTGATCCAGGAGCTGCGTGCGCGAGAACACGCGCTCCGGATGCGTCATGAAGAAGTGCAGCAGGCGGAATTCCGTGGGACCGACGGTGAGCGGGTGTTCGTTGCCCGCGACCCGGTGCGTGGCCGGGTCCAGCCGCAGGCCCGCCACTTCGATGAGATCGTCCGTGAGCTGGGGGGCGCGACGGCGCAGCACAGCCTTGATGCGGGCCATCAGCTCGCGCGGCGAGAAAGGCTTGGTGATGTAGTCGTCGGCGCCCACCTCCAGGCCTTCGACCTTGTCCTGCTCGTCGCTCTTGGCGGTGAGCATGATGAGGGGCACATCGCGGGTGCGGGCTTCGCCACGCAGCTTGCGTGCGAGCGAGATACCCGAGGCACCCGGCAGCATCCAGTCGAGCAGGATGAGATCGGGCAGTTCGCCGCGGATCACGTGCTGCGCTGCCTCGGCGTCGTCAGCGCGCAGCACCCGGTGGCCGGCGAGCCCCAGGTTCACCGCGATGAGTTCCTGGATCGCGGGCTCGTCCTCGACCACCAATACCGTACTCGACATGAAGAAAATCTCGAAGAATGACGGTTGCGATAGTATGGCCGAATTGTTGCAGTCACATGACGCGGATCATGCCTGTCACACGCCGTTGTCATATTTCGATCGCCCCCCTCTGAGGAACGCCATGGCCGGCCTCACCCCCGCCACCCCCCATCCCGTCAATCTCGTCGTGCACCAGCGCTCGCGCGTGCTCGAAGTCGCCTTCGACAATGGCGAGACCTATCGCCTGCCCTTCGAACTGCTGCGCGTCTACAGCCCTTCGGCGGAAGTGCGCGGCCACGGGCAGGGCCAGGAGATCCTGCAGACAGGCAAGCGCGAGGTGGACATCGTGGCCATGGAGCCGGTGGGAAACTATGGCGTGCGCCCGCGCTTTTCGGATGGCCACGAAACCGGCATCTATTCGTGGGACGTCCTGTATGACCTGGGCGCGCATCAGGAAGCGCGCTGGGCCGACTACCTGGCCCGCCTGGAGGCTGCAGGTGCCAGCCGCGATCCCATGACCGAGACGACCCTGCAACGGCCGGGTGCGGTAAAGTGACGGCATTCCACTCGACCCCACGCTCATGACTGCTGGCTCCTCCCCGAACGCCAATCCCGCCCCGGGCACCACCCATTTCGGCTTCCAGACGGTGGCCGAGGACGAGAAGCACCGGCGCGTGGCCGAGGTGTTCCATTCCGTGGCCCAGCGCTACGACGTCATGAACGACATGATGTCGGGCGGCCTGCACCGGGTCTGGAAGCATTTCACCGTCAGCCGCGCCAACGTGCGTCCAGGCATGAAGGTGCTGGACATCGCCGGCGGCACGGGCGATCTTGCCCGCGCCTTCGCCAAGCGCGCGGGCCCCACGGGCGAGGTCTGGCTCACGGACATCAACGATTCCATGCTGCGCGTGGGCCGCGATCGCCTGCTCGACAAGGGCGTGCTGTCGCCCGTGGCGGTCTGCGATGCCGAGAAGCTCCCGTTCCCGGACGCGTATTTCGATCGGGTCTCCGTGGCCTTCGGCCTGCGCAACATGACCCACAAGGACCGGGCACTCGCCGAGATGACGCGCGTGCTCAAGCCGGGCGGCAAGCTGCTCGTGCTCGAGTTCTCGCGCGTGGCGGCGCCCCTGGCGCCGGCCTACGACTGGTATTCCTTCAATATCCTGCCCTGGCTCGGCAAGCGCATCGCCAATGACGAGTCGAGCTACCGCTACCTGGCCGAGTCGATCCGCATGCATCCGGACCAGGAGACCCTGGCCGGCATGCTGGCCGACGCGGGTCTTGCCCGGGTGCAGTATTTCAACCTGACGGCAGGCGTCTGCGCGCTGCACGAGGGCGTGCGGCTCTAAACCGACGCCAGGCGCTTGGGGGCTGCCACGGCCCCGGCGCCCCCGCATCCGGGGCTACTGATCGAGACTCCGTGCCCCCGCCTGGCCGGAACGAAAAATGCGAGCGATCGGCGGAACTTTCCCCCGCGCGCGCGATCTCAACAGGTACTGTTCCACCAAAGCACCTTAGATCATTCGGTGTTTCCCCAGGGAAGCACCCCAAGACAACTCGGAGATGCCCCACATGTCACGAAGCCTGACCTCTCGCCTCTGCGCGATCGCCATCACCGTGTTCAGCACGGTGGCGATGCTCGCCGTGTCGTTCGAGGCCGAAGCCCAACGCAGACTGGGCGGCGGTAACTTCGGTCGCCAATCCTCGAACGTGACGCAAATGCGCACGCCGGCCACGCCGCCCGCCGCCAACAGCGCTCGTACGGCACAAGGCCAGCCCAACACGCCGGCCGCGGCGCCGCAGGTACCGGCGCTGCTGCCGCGGGCGCGGCACGCTCCGGCGCGTCGCGCTGGTTCGGCCCCATCGCTGGCATTGCTGCCGGCCTGGGCATCGCCGCGCTGCTCTCGAGCATGGGCCTGGGTGCCGCCGCTGCCGAGTTCATCGCCAGCCTGCTGCTCATCGGCCTCGTGGTCTTCGCGGTCATCTTCCTGGTTCGTCGTCTGATGGGAGGCGCCCGTCGCCAAGCCTACCAGGGCGCCAACCAGGCCAACCCCAACGTGATGCACCGTGCCGCGCAGCGTCCCGAGCCGGTCCAGCAGCCCCAGCTGCAGCCGCAGGCCGCGCCTCCGGCGTCGCTGTCGCGCCGCATCGGCATGCAGTCCACCGCCCACCCGGCCGTGGCTGCCACCAGCGCCGCGCCGGTCGACGGCACCTGGCACATCCCGGCGGGCTTCGACGTGCAGCAGTTCCTGCAGAACGCCAAGCAGCACTTCATCGCGCTGCAAGGCGCGTGGGATCGCAACGACCTCGCCGAAATGCGCGAGTACATGTCGGACGAGATGGTCGAAGCCCTGCGCGAGCCGCTCTCCCAGCGTGAAGCCGGCGGCAAGACGGACGTCATCCTGCTCAACGCCGAAATGCTGGGTGTGGAAACGATTCCGGAAGGCAATCTCGCCAGCGTGCGCTTCTCGGGCATGCTGAAGGACGATTCCGGGCCCGAAGCCTACCGCTTCGAGGAAGTGTGGCACTTCCTGAAGCCGGTCCAGGGCGGTTGGGTGCTCGCCGGCATCCAGCAGATCCCGGTCGAATACGAAGGCTGATCGATGGGCGGCCTCGCGCCGCCTCCGCTGCCTCGAAACCCGCGCTTCGGCGCGGGTTTTTTTTCGGGTGTGGCGCGTGCCTCAGTCGCTGGACTGCACGCCGGGCGGGTGATGCCAGGTCCACCCGCCCTCGCCCTTCTGCTTGACGCGATACAAGGCCTGGTCGGCTCGGCGCAACACCATCTGCAGCGATTCGCCATCCTGTGGATACAGCGCCACGCCGATACTCACGTCCAGAGTGAGACGCTGGCCCTCGACGTCGATCGGTTCGCACACGGCCGCGCGCAGTCGCCGGCACACCAGCGCTGCATCGGCGGGGTCGTTGAGCAAGGGCAGCAGCACGACGAACTCGTCGCCGCCCATTCGGCAGATCAGGTCGTCCTCGCGCAGACAGGACGACAACCGGCGCCCCACGATCGTGAGCACTTCGTCGCCCACGTCGTGGCCATGCTGGTCGTTCACGGCCTTGAAGCCGTCCAGGTCGGCCATCAGCAGCGCCGCACTGCTGTGCTCGCGCTGCCCCTCGATGTCGGCCGTCCAGCGGTTCTGCAGGGCCCGCCGGTTCGCGAGGCCCGTGAGGGCGTCTTCGTCGGCGAGCCGCCGCAGGGCCTGGGCGGCCAACGCACGGTCCGAGACATCCTCGAACGTGGCGATCCCGATGCCGACGGAATGCAGCAGGATGCCGCGGTACTGCACCGTGATCAGGCTGCCGTCGGCACGCACGGCCTGGACCTCCCAGGGCCCGATGTCCACAACGCCCTTGCCTGGCGGCTGCCAGAGATCGGCCCACAGGCTGCGGGCCGCCAGGCGATCCGCCTCGCGCGGATAGGCGCCGTCGATCCAGCTGGACACGGTCGGAAAATCACCGAGCACGTAGCCAAAGAGCTGCGTGAATGCACGATTCATGAACTGGATGCGGCCGTCCTTCAGGGATGCCCAGGACAAGGCGATCGGCAAGGCATCGAGGATGACCGGCAGATCCTGCACGGGCAGCGCCGGGCCACGAGGAAGCTCATCGTCCGGGTGAGAATTCACACATATCTCCAGTGATACAGACCAGTGACGGCCTGGCCCGCGGCATCGCGGTGCGCCCTAAGCAAGAACCCGGCCGCACGAGCCCGCGTGCGCGCGCGGGAAACGTCTAACATGACCTCGCGCTGTCGTCGCCACAACGCCCACCTGGAAGCCACCATGATCGCCAGCGTCCTCATTGCCTTCGTTGCCATTATCCACGCCTACATCCTGGTGTTGGAGATGTTCCTGTGGACGCGTCCGGCCGGTCGCAAGGCCTTTGGTCTGACCGAAGACTTCGCCCGCGAGACCGCCACGCTGGCCGCCAACCAAGGGCTCTACAACGGTTTTCTCAGTGCCGGACTGGTGTATGGTCTGTTGCTCGGCCCGGAAGGTCATGCGTTCAAGGTGTTCTTCCTGGTCTGCGTAATCGTGGCCGGGGTCTATGGTGCTGCCACGGCGAGCCGGAAGATCCTCTTCGTCCAGGCCTTGCCTGCCGTCGCGGCGCTCGTCGCCCTGCTCGCCGGGGTGTGATCGTCCCTCGCCTCGTGTCTGCCGCGCAGCGGCAGGCACCTTGTCCCGTCCCGCCCTGGCGTCACTGTCACACGGTATAACGGCAGCCGCGCCGCTTTTCATTAAAATCGGGACCTCATGCTGCCTCCCTTCATTCCCCACCTGGCCGCGCGCGGGCTCAACGCGCTCCTGGACCGCGAGGTCTGGGCCCGTCAGCGCCTGCGCACGCACGCTGGCAAATCGGTGCGCATCGTCGCGGGCAGTCTCGATCTGCTGCTCGCCATCGGCGCCGATGGCCGCGTCTCGACCGGTGCCGGTCCCGCCAACGTCACCGCGCGCGTCGCGGCCGCGGATCTGCCGCGACTGCTCGACGCCGATCCCGCGCAGCGTCTGTCCGCCGTGCACATCGAGGGCGAGGCCGCGCTGGCGCACGCCGTGGCGGATCTCGCTCGCGACCTGCGCTGGGATGTCGAGGACGAGCTCGCGCAACGCCTGGGCGATCTGCCCGCCCGCCTGCTCGTTCGCGGCGTCACCGGCGTCGCGCAGGCCGTGCGCGAGGGCGCCACGCGACTCACCCAGAACGCCAGCGAGTACGCCGTGCATGAGGCCGGCCTGCTGGCCGCCCCGGAAGCGGTGCATGCCTGGGCCCGAGAGGTCAGCACGCTGGACGATGCCGTGCGCGGCCTGCAATCGCGCGTCGATGCGCTCACCCGCATCCGGAGCCGTGCATGAGGGCGTTGTTCTCGCTGCCGCGCCTGGTGCGCATTCTCTTCATCATGCTGCGCTACGGGCTGGACGATCTCGTCCTGTCCTCGCTGCATCGCCCCTTCACCACGCGCCTGGCCAAGGTGCTGCGCTTCGGCCGGCGCTTGCGCGAGCCGCGCGCCGTGCGTCTGCGTCTGGCGCTGGAGCAGCTCGGCCCGATCTTCGTGAAGTTCGGCCAGATGCTGTCCACGCGGCGCGATCTCATGCCGCCGGACATCGCCGACGAGCTCACCCGGCTGCAGGATCGCGTCCCGCCCTACCCCTCGGCCCAGGCCATGGCCACCATCGAGGCCGCGCTGGGCAAGCCGCCGCACGAGCTCTTCGCGCAGTTCGATGCCGAGCCCGTGGCCTCCGCCTCGATCGCGCAGGTGTATTTCGCCACGCTGCATGACGGGCGCGAAGTCGCCGTCAAGGTGTTGCGCCCGAACATGCTGCGCGTGATCGACCAGGACTTGCAGCTCCTGCACGTGCTGGCCGGCCTGGTCGAGCGCCTCATCCCCGACGGCAAGCGCCTGAAGCCGCGCGAGGTGGTGGGCGAGTTCGACAAGTACCTGCATGACGAGCTCGACCTCATCCGCGAAGCGTCCAACTGCAGCCAGTTGCGTCGCAACTTCAGCAAGGAATCCGGCCATGCCGATCTGCTGATGGTGCCGGAAGTGATGTGGGACTACTGCGCCCGCACCGTCTTCACGATGGAGCGCATGCGCGGCATCCCGGTGAGCCACGTGGATCGCCTGCGCCAGGCCGGCGTGGACATCCCGGCGCTCGCCCGCAACGGCGTGGAGATCTTCTTCATCCAGGTGTTCAGCGACGGCTTCTTCCATGCCGACATGCACCCGGGCAACATCTACGTGTCCGACCAGCCCGGCTCGCTCGGGCGCTACATCGCGCTGGACTTCGGCATCGTGGGTTCGCTCTCGGAGTTCGACAAGAACTACCTCGCGCAGAACTTCCTCGCGTTCTTCCGCCGGGATTACCGTCAGGTCGCCAAGCTGCACATCGAGTCGGGCTGGGTGCCGCGCGACACGCGCGAGGAAGAGTTCGAAGGCGCCATCCGCGCCTGCTGCGAGCCCTACTTCGATCGGCCTCTCTCGGAAATCTCGCTGGGCCAGGTGCTGATGCGCCTCTTCCAGACGTCGCGCCGCTTCCAGATGGAAGTCCAGCCGCAGCTCGTGCTGCTGCAAAAGACCCTGCTCAACATCGAAGGCCTGGGCCGCCAACTCGATCCCAACCTGGATCTCTGGAAGACGGCCAAACCGTATCTGGAGCAGTGGATGCAGGACCGGGTGGGCCCGCGCGCGCTGTGGCGCAACCTGCAGCGCGAGGCCGAGCAATGGGCGCAGACGCTGCCAGCGCTGCCGCGCTTGCTGCACCATCGCCTGGAGCGCGAGGAGATGCTGCCGTCGCTCACAAGCGAACTACGCGAGCTTCGCGCCGCCCATCGGCGCATGACCCGCTGGATCGGCGTGCTCACGGTGGCGGTGTGCGCCGGTCTCGCCGTGTTCGCCTGGACGGCCTGGGGCGGGTTCTGACCCTCTGCCCGGCCGGGGCATTTTGTGGCGTCCCGGTCGATGGTAGTAACATAGCGGGGTGATGCTTGAGCGGGCGCTGCCTTGACGGCCCCGCCCTCCCAGGCCTTGCGCCCCGGCGGTCTGCACCGCCCTTTTCCCCTCGCGCCGGCTCGCCCTGCCCTGTCGGCGCTCATCTCCGACTGCACCCATCATGACGACGGAAGCCCCGCAATACTCGCTCGGTAAGAACAAGATCAACTTCCTGCTGCTCGAAGGCATTCACGCCTCCGCGCTGGAAGTGCTCAACGGCGCGGGCTACCACTCTATCCAGACCCTGCCCAAAGCGGTGCAGGGCGAAGAATTGAAGGCCCTGCTGGCGGACGTGCACTTCATCGGCATCCGCTCGCAGACGCAGATGACGGCCGACATCATCGCCAACGCGCCCAAGCTGCAGGCGATCGGCTGCTTCTGCATCGGCACCAACCAAGTCGATCTCGAGGCCGCGCGCGAGCGTGGCATCGCGGTGTTCAACGCGCCCTACTCGAACACGCGCTCGGTGGCCGAGCTCGTGCTCGCCGAGGCCATCATGCTGCTGCGCGGCATCCCGCACAAGAACCAGGAAGCCCACCAGGGCGGCTGGATCAAGTCGGCGGCCAACTCCTATGAAATCCGCGGCAAGACGCTGGGCATCGTGGGCTATGGCGCCATCGGCACGCAGCTGTCGGTGCTGGCTGAATCGCTCGGCATGCACGTGGTCTACCACGACGTGGTCAAGAAGCTGCCGCTGGGCAACGCCCGCCAGGTCGCCAATCTGCAGCAGTTGCTCGAGCAAAGCGACGTGGTGTCGCTGCACGTGCCTGCGCTGGCCTCCACCAAGTGGATGATGGGTGAGGCCGAGATCGCCGCCATGAAGAAGGGCGCGGTGCTCATCAATGCCTCGCGCGGCAACGTGGTCGTCATCGAGCCCCTCGTCGAAGCCCTGCGCAGCGGTCGCCTACTGGGCGCGGCCATTGACGTGTTCCCCAAGGAGCCGGGCAGCAACACCGAGCGCTTCGAATCGCCGCTGCAAGGCCTGTCCAACGTCATCCTGACGCCACACATCGGTGGCTCCACGCTGGAAGCCCAGGCCGGCATCGGTGCCGAAGTGGCCGAGAAGCTCGTGAAGTACAGCGACAACGGGACGACGACGTCGTCGGTCAACTTCCCCGAAGTCGCCCTGCCCGAGCATCCTGGCCGTCACCGCATCCTGCACGTGCACCAGAACATCCCGGGCGTCATGTCCGCGATCAACGGCGCGCTGTCGCAGAACAAGATCAACATCTCGGGCCAGTACCTGATGACCAAGGGAGAGACCGGCTACGTCGTGATCGACGTGGATGCCCAGTCGTCCAGCCTGGCCCTGGAAAAGCTCTCGGAAGTCGAGGGCACGATCCGCTGCCGCGTGCTGTATTGATGGGGTCTGCGGCGCCCTGACGGGCGCTGTGCGGTGATTCGACGCCCCGGCATGACCGGGGCGTTGTCACGTCAAGGGCGTGCCATCTCTGCCGAGACACGGGCCGCGGCACTCAAGACGGCGAGAATCGACGCGGTCGTGGTGTTCGCGTGCCGCCCCACCCCGAAGCGCGAGCCGGGCACCCCGGGCAGGGCGACCTCCACGATGGCCAGGGCGAGCGCATCGGCGCCTGCGCCCAGGCTGCGCTCCTCGAAGCTGTCGATGCGCAGCGGCAGCCCCAGCGCAGCCACGGCCGCGGCCACCGGACCGTTGCCGGTGCCTTCGATCACCCGCTCGACACCTGCGTCATCCACCAGCGTCAGGATGATGCCCTGCCCATCGGCATGGTCGAACAGCCGGTGGCTGCCGAGGATGAAGCCCGACCGCTCGCGGACCGGCGCCAGATAGGTGCGCTCGAACACTGCCCAGATCTCGTCGCTCGTCAGCTCGGTCTCGCTGGCGTCGGCCACGGCCTGCACGATGGCACTGAACTCCACCTGCATGCGCCGCGGCATCACGATGCCGTGGTCGCGCTGCAGCAGAAAGGCGATGCCGCCCTTTCCCGACTGGCTGTTGACCCGCACGATGCTGTCGTAGGTGCGACCCAGGTCCTTCGGGTCGATGGGCAGATACGGCACGCGCCATCGCGCGTCAGGCGCCTGGGCAGCAAAGCCCTTGGCGATGGCATCCTGGTGCGAGCCCGAGAACGCGGTGAACACCAGATCGCCCACATACGGGTGACGCGGGTGGATCGGCAACGCCGTGCATTCCTCGGCCACGCGCGCCAGCGCGGCGATGTCGGAAAAATCCAGCCCCGGCGCGATGCCTTGCGTGTACAGATTCAGTGCCAGCGTCACCACATCGACGTTGCCGCTGCGCTCGCCGTTGCCGAAGAGGCAGCCTTCGACACGCTCGGCACCGGCCAGCATGGCTTGCTCGGCGCAGGCCACGCCCGTGCCCCGGTCGTTGTGCGGATGCACCGACAGCACGATGTGCTCGCGGCGCTCCAGGCGGCGATGCATCCATTCGATCTGGTCCGCGAACACGTTGGGCGTGGACACTTCCACGGTGGTCGGCAGATTGATGATCATGCGCCGTTGCGGTCCCGCGTCCCAGGCACGGATGGCCGCATGGCAGACGGCCAGCGACACCTCGAGCTCGGCCATGCAGAAGGTCTCCGGGGAGTACTGCAGGATCCATTCCGTCTCTGGGTGCACCTGCGTCAGCTGCTTGAACTGTGCGACGTGGTGTTCGACCATTGCGATGATCTGCGGCACGTTCATGCCGAACACCATCTCGCGCCAGGCTGGCGCCACGGCGTTGTAGAAATGCACGATCACGCGCCGCGCGCCTGCCACGCTGCGCACCGTGTGGGCGATGAGGTCGTCGCGCAGCTGCGTCATGACCATCGGGGTCACATCCTCCGGGATCTGCGCGGTGTCGATGAGGTAGCGCACGATCTCGAAGTCCGTGCGGGAGGCCGCCGGAAAGCCCAATTCGATCTCCTTGAAGCCCGTGCGCACCAGCGCCTGGAACAGGCGCAGCTTGCGCTCGCGGTTCATCGGTTCGAAGAGCGCCTGATTGCCATCGCGCAAGTCGGTGGACAGCCAGATCGGCGCACGCGTCAAGGTACGGGATGGCCACTGTCGGTCGGCGAGATCGACCTGCGGGATGGCGCCGTATTTGTGAGAAGGATCGGTCAGCATGAGGGCACTCCAGGATAGTCGTCGATGACCCGATTCCCCTGGCTTGGTGCAAGCTGACGATGGTCGGGGTCAGGGGGAATCAGGATGGGTCACGACACGAGCACGCGCGTGCAGACCCCGACCAAGGGTCAGCGGTAGTCGTTGCTGCGAAGGACCGGGTGCGAACACGGGGGGACACCATGGGAAGGCCTGGACCCCATGCTAAGCTGGCCGCCCCGAGTCCATCTCCATGAAGATGGACTCTTTCTTCATCGATTTGGACAACCTCCGGTATGGGATTCGCGGCACCCGACGACGGCAGCCAAGCGCTCGACCTGAGTGCCAGGCACACGCGGGACATGCCCGTGTTCGGGGCGGCAGTGCGCTATCCCGCCGGCCACGTCGTGCCCCGGCACAGGCATGCGCTGGGGCATCTGATCTACGCGGATCGTGGCCTGTTGCGCGTGGAAGCCGAAAGCGGTCAGTGGCTCGTTCCGCCCACGGCAGCCGTCTGGTTGCGCCCGGGGGTGGAGCACCAACTGGTGGTGCCCGTCGCGCTGCGAGCACATGGGCTGTATGTGCGCGAGGATGTCTGCGCGAGCCTGCCCGCATCGGACTGCGTCGTCCACGTCTCCGGACTGCTGCGCGAGCTGATCATGGCGGTGAGTCAGGTCAGCGATCCGCACACCTCGCCCCGGCGCGCGCAGCTGCTCGGTGCATTGCTGGCTGAGGAACTGCACACCCAGCCTATGCTGCCGATGCATCTGCCGTGGCCGCGCAATCCGGGCCAAGGCGCGCCCGGCCCCATCGACCGCGTGTGCCGGGCGCTGCTCGACACCCCCGGCGATGACAGGACCGCCAGCGCATGGGCCGACAGCCTGGCGCTGGGCAGCAAGACGTTCCACCGGCGATTCCTGCAGGCAACCGGCATGACCTTCGGCAAATGGCGCCAGCAACTCCGGCTCATGTCGTCGCTGAGCCTGCTGATGCAAGGCATGCCCATCACCCAGGTGGCGCTGGCCAGCGGCTACGACAGTCACAGTGCCTACACGATGGCGTTCAGCAAGCACTTCGGCCAGCCGCCGTCGGCCTTCGTGGCGAACCGTTGACGCCAAGTTGTGAAGGCGACGCGTGACGTCGTCCGACGCGGGCACGGCCCTGCGGCCGCCCACGACAGCGCGCCCGCCACGCCGGCAGGCCCGTCACACTCGCCTCAGCCCCCCGCGAAGCGCGCCGCCCAGGCCGCGTCCTTGAAGCCCACGCTCACCTGGCCATCCGGCGTCACCAGCACGGGCCGGCGCACGAGCGTCGGATGCGCGGCGATGAGCGCGATCCAGCCCGCCTCGTCGGCCGTCGCCTTGTCGGCGTCGCTCAGGCCGCGCCAGGTGGTCGAGGCACGATTCACGAGCTTCTCCCAGCCACCCACCTTGCCCGCCCAGGCGCGCAGCGTGTCGGCGTCGACGGGGTGGTCGCGATAATCGATGAAGGTGTGCGCGATGCCTTGCGCGTCCAGCCACTTGCGCGCCTTCACGCAGGTGTCACAGCGGGTCAGGCCGTAGACCAGGACGGTGTCGGATGGGGTTGCCATGGCGGATTCCTCGAAGCAGGGATGCCGTCAACCCGGATCATGGGCTGACGGTCGTTGGCCTGCATGATACCGGCGACGCCGACCACGCCCGGCTGGTCGAGCCGCAGGTCACGCACGCCACCGTCGTTGCGCGTCCTGCCGGGCGCACCCAGCGCCTCAGCCTGCTGCCAACGCCTCGCGCAGCGCCTGCACATAGCCGGCCACATCGACAACGCGATCCGGCGCGGCCCGCCGCGCGGGGGCCCAGACGGCATCCGGGAAGGCCGCGTCATCGCGCCAGCGCGGGATCACGTGCCAATGCACGTGCGGCACCATGTTGCCCAGCGCGGCCAGATTGATCTTGTCCGGCCCCAGCACGCGGCGCTGCACGGCTTCCACAGCGTAGACGGTGTGCATGAGGTGGTCCCGATCGGCGGGGGCGAGATCGGTCATCTCGGCGACGTGCGCCTGCCAGACGACGCGCGTGAAGCCGGGGAACGCCGGCTCGGCGGCGAGGATGACGCGCAGGCGGTCATCGGACCAGACGAGCTCGCCGCCAGGACCGGCGCACAGCGGGCATTGCGGATCAGGGGATACGGGCATGGGGAATTCCGTGTCAGCCGGCGGGAAAGAGCCACAGCAGCCCACCCGTGATGGCGATGTAGCGCAGGCCTTTGCCGATGGCCATGAAGACGAGGCTGGGCCAGAAGCGGAACCGCAGCCAGCCGGCCACGGCGCAGAGCGGATCGCCCACGACGGGCAGCCAGGCGAGCAGCATGGCCGGCGGGCCCCAGCGCTGCAGCACCCGTTCGGCATGGCGGTGCCAGCGATCCTGTGCCGGGGCAGCCACGGGCGACTCGGCCGACGACGACTTTTCCTGCCATCGCTCATAGCCCGTGCGCGCACCGCGCCCCATGGCGTAGGTGATGACACCGCCCAGCGTGTTGCCCGCCGTGGCCGCGGCAATGGCCGCCCACAGCATGTCGGGCTGTGCGCGCACGTAGGCGAAGACGATGGGCTCGGAGCCCAGCGGCAGCAAGGTGGCGGCCACGGTGCCGACGAGAAAGATCGCGGAGAGGCCGACGGAGGGCAGCGCCAGGAGCGCGAGCACCGCATCGATGGCGGCGTAGAGGGTTTCCTGCATGGGCACCGAGTGTAAAGCCTGGCGCCGGCCAAACTTGCGCCCTGCGTCGGGCGCAGGCGGTGCGCTATCATCTTGCGATCATGTCCAGCGCCTATCTCAAACGCATTCTCACCTCGCGGGTCTACGACATCGCGAACGAGACACCCCTCGATTCCGCCCCTCAGCTGACCGCCCGCGTGAAGAACCGCGTGCTGTTCAAGCGCGAAGACACGCACGACGTCTTCAGCTTCAAGATTCGGGGTGCCTACAACAAGATGGCCAATCTCAGCGAGCGCGCACGGGCTCGCGGGGTGCTGGCGGCGTCTGCCGGCAACCACGCTCAGGGCGTGGCCATGTCGGCGCAGCGCCTGGGCTGCCGGGCCGTGATCGTGATGCCGGTCACCACGCCGCAGGTGAAGATCGATGCCGTGCGCTCGCGCGGCGCCGAGGTCGTGCTGCATGGCGACAGCTTCACGGATGCCTACGTGAAGGCCCAGGAAATCGAGAAGCGCGAGAAGCTGACCTTTGTCCACCCCTTTGACGATCCGGACGTGATCGCGGGGCAAGGCACGGTGGGCATGGAGATCCTGCGCCAGCACAAGGGCCCGCTCGATGCGGTCTTCGTGCCCATCGGCGGCGGTGGCCTGATGGCGGGCGTGGCGGTCTACATCAAGCAGCTGCGCCCGGACGTGAAGATCATCGGCGTGCAGACGGTGGACTCGGATGCCATGGTGCGCAGCGTGCGCGCCGGCCGCCGCGTCACGCTCTCCGACGTGGGCCTCTTCTCCGACGGCACGGCCGTCAAGCTCGCCGGCGAGGAGACCTTCAAGCTCACCCGCAAGTACGCGGATGACTTCGTGCTGGTGGACACCGACGAGGTGTGCAGCGCGATCAAGGATGTGTTCCAGGACACGCGCAGCGTGCTCGAGCCGGCAGGCGCCCTGGCCGTGGCTGGCGCCAAGCAATATCTGGCGGCCAATCGCTGGAAGGACAAGACGGTCATCGCCATCACAAGCGGTGCCAACATGAACTTCGACCGCCTGCGCTTCGTGTCGGATCGCGCCGACGTGGGCCAGGCGCGCGAGGCCGTCTTCGCTGTGACCATTCCCGAGGAACGCGGCAGTTTCAAGCGCTTCTGCAGCCTGATCGGCGAGCGCAACGTCACCGAGTTCAACTACCGGATGTCGGACACGGCGAAGGCGCACGTCTTCGTGGGCCTGCAGATCGCCGCGCACGGCGAATCCGACAAGATCGCTGCCACCTTCCGCAAGCATCGCTACGAGGTGCTGGATCTCACGCACGATGAGCTCGCCAAGACCCACCTGCGCCATTTGTCGGGCGGGCACAGCACACTGGCCGAGAACGAGGTGCTGTACCGCTTCGAATTCCCGGAGCGCCCGGGCGCGCTGATGCGCTTCCTGGACTGCATGTCGCCCACCTGGAACATCAGCCTCTTTCACTACCGGCACCAGGGCGGCGACTACGGCCGCATCCTGGTCGGCATGCAGGTGCCGCCGGCGGACAAGAAGGCCTTCAAGGACTTCCTGACCAACCTCGGCTATCGCCACTGGGACGAAAGCCAGAACCCGGCGTATCGGTTGTTCCTGCGCTAGCCGCTAGCAGTGCACCGCCCGGCACGCCGGGCGGTGGTGCCTCAGAGACGGCGCCGGTAGACGCCCAGCCCCACCAGGCTCAGCGCCAGCAGCAGGAGCACCGGCAGATTGCCCCAACGCACGTAGGGCGTGAAACCGGTCGTGCCCTGCACGGTGACGTCCAGGACGCCTTGCGTATGCGCGGGCAGCACCGACACGACCTCGCCGCGGGCATCGATGACGCCGGTGGCGCCGGTATTGGTGGCGCGAATGCTCGGTCGGCCGGTTTCCAGCGACCGCATGCGCGCGATGCGGAGGTGCTGCGGCAGCGCCCAGGAATCGCCAAACCACCCGAGATTGCTCACGTTGGCGAGCAGCGTCGCCCCGGGCTCGCCATTCGGGCCCGTGCGGATCGCCGGCAGCAGTTCCTCGCCGAACACGTCCTCGTAGCAGATGTTGAAGGCGATGTGCTGGCCGGCGATGGCGAAAGGCTGCTGGCGTGTCGCGCCGCGGTCGAAGTCGCCCAGCGGCATGACCATGGCATCGACGAACCAGCGGAACCCCGTCGGGATGAACTCGCCGAAGGGCACCAGGTGTGCCTTGTCGTAGCGGAAGGGCGTGCGCGCGTTGAGGAGATCGGCGACGTCCGTCTCACCGGTGAAGCCGATCACGCTGTTGGTGAAGCTCGATCGGCCATCCGGCGCGGGCGTGTGCAGTGGAATGCCGGTGACGACAGTGGCGTCCAGGTAGCGCGCGCCGTCCACCCAGGGCTGCCACAGATGCGGCGGCAACTGATCCTGGAAGAGCGGGATGGCGGTCTCGGGCAGCAGGACGAGCTCGGGGGCGAAGCCCTCCGTCTGCGTGGGCGACGTGGCCATGGCCAGGTGCCGCTGCAGCGTGGAGACGATCAGCGCCGGATCGAACTTGTTCGACTGCTCGACATTGCCCTGCACGAGCCGCAGCGGCAAGGGCTCGCCGGCCGGGGTGATCCCCCAGGTCGCCACGCCCAGGGCGCTGCCCGCGGCCAGGGTCAGTACGCCCGCGGCTGCGGCCAGACGACGAGCACCCGCCGACCAGACGACGAGGCCAGCCACGGCGGCGGCCACGAGCGCTGCCGCGAAGGCCACGCCGTAGACGCCCAGCACGGGTGCCACGCCCGCCAGCGGGCCATCGACGTGGGCATAGCCGACGTTGAGCCAGGGAAAGCCCGTGAAGATCGTACCCCGCACCCACTCGGCGGCCGTCCAGGCCGCGGCAAAGGCCAGCAGGAAGCGCCCCGGTCGCGGCGGCGAGCCGGTCAGCCAGCGCGCTGCCGCGGTGCCTGCGGCCGGCAACAGCGCGAGCGCCGCCGCCAGCAGCACGACGGCCAACCCGGCCAGCCAGACCGCCATCTCGCCGTAGACGTGCAGGCTGATGAAGATCCAGTAGAAGCCGACGACGAAGGTGCCGGCGCCGAAGCAAAAGCCGGCGCGCGCGGCATCGCGCACACGCGGGCTGCGCCAGACGGCACCCGCCAGCAGCGCCAGCGCGAGGATCTGCAACACGGGGAGCAAGGGCCCGGGAACCGGGCCAGGCGCGAAGGACAGCGCGTGCAGCCCCCCCGCCAGCAGGAGCAGCACGGATCGCTTCACTTGGCTTGGACGCTCAACCAGAGGGCGCGCCGGGCATCGGCACGCGTGACCTGGATCACCAGGTTGTCGCGCTCGACCACGTCGCCGCGGCGCGGGATGTGCTCGAGCTCATCAGCAAGCCAGCCGCCCACGGTGTCGTACTCGTCGGTCTCCAGGCGGCTGTTGAACGCCTCGTTGAACCGATCGATGTCCGTGGAGGCCATCACGCGCCAGCGGTTCTCACCGTCGGCAAAGATGGTCTGTTCAGCTTCCTCGTCGTACTCGTCCTCGATCTCGCCCACGATCTGTTCGAGCACGTTCTCCATCGTGACCAGGCCAGCCACGCCGCCATGCTCGTCGACCACGATGACGAGATGGTTGCGATTGATCCGGAACTCGCGCAGCAGCACGTTCAGGCGCTTGGACTGCGGAATGAAGATGGCCGGGCGCACCAGGCTGCGCAGCTCGACGCTGGGGTCGATCATGCAGCGCAGGAGATCCTTGGCGAGCAGGATGCCGGTGATGTTGTCGCGAGTTTCCTCGTACACGGGAAAGCGCGAGTGGGCGGCCTCAATGACGAAGGGCAGGAGCTCGGCCAGGGGACGGCTGATGTCCAGCGCGTCGATCCGCGAACGCGGCACCATGACGTCGGCAGCCGTGAGCTCGGACACGGTGAGCGCGCCGGCGATCATGGCATGCGCTTCAGCGTCCAGCAGATCGCGCTCGTGAGCGTCTTCGAGAAGGGCTTTGAGGTCGTCGCGGTCTTCGGGTTCGCGCCGGAGCATGCCGGACAGACGTTCGAAGAGGGACTTGGAAGTTTTGGCGGGGCGTGCGCCGCTAGGCTGCACGTCTGCAGGATAAGGGTCTGACATCGTCCGCTAGGACAAGTGGAGGAGGGGTTAGCATACCGCATGGCAGCGCCTGCGCAAACCGGGGCTCCTGCCGTCAACGCTACCGTTTTCGCCGCGAACCGCCTTCAATTCCCGGAATCTGTCATGCAAGAACCCGCAAGCCTCCTTTCATCCGGCACGGCGGAGCGCCGCTTCGGCGGCCTGCAGCGCCTGCACGGGGGCGAGGCCAACGAACGCCTGGCCCGCGCGCACGTCGCCATCGCCGGCATCGGCGGGGTGGGCTCGTGGACGGCGGAGGCGCTGGCCCGCTGCGGGGTGGGCGCGCTCACCCTGATCGATCTCGACCACGTGGCCGAATCCAACATCAACCGCCAGGTGCATGCGCTGGAAGCCACGTTGGGTGCGGCCAAGATCGAGGCGATGGCCGAGCGGATTCGCCAGATCAACCCGGATTGTCGTCTCACGCTGGTCGACGACTTCGTCGAGCCGGACAACGTCGGTGAGGTGCTCGCGGGGCCTTTCACCGCCATCGTCGACGCCACCGACCAGGCCCGCGCCAAGATCGCGATGATCCTGCACGCGCGGCGGCACAAGCTGCCCCTGATCGTGTGCGGTGGTGCCGGCGGCAAGACGGATCCCCTCGCCCTGCGCGCGGGCGACCTGTCCGAATCGGTCAACGACGCCCTGCTCGCCCGCCTGCGCAACGAATTGCGCAAGCACCACGGCTACCCGCGCGCGGCGCCTGCCGCCGGCAAGGCACCGCGGCGTGTGCCGCGGATGCACGTACGCGCGCTGTGGGTGGACGAGCCGGTGCGCCGGCCCGCGCTCGCCGAGCCCTGCGCCGTGCCGGCGGTGCCCGCGGTGGCGAATGATCTCACCGCACCGCTGCGTGCGGCCGCCGCGCCGCAGGGGCTGTCCTGCGCGGGCTATGGCTCCATCGTCACGGTGACGGCGGCCATGGGGCTAGCCGCCGCCCACGAGGCCTTGCGCCACGTGTTTGCCTGACGGCAGGCCGCTCAATCCAGCGACGCTTCGCGATTGGCGTCGGCCGGCGTGAGCAGCAGGTACAGCGCAGGCACCACGAACAAGGCCAGCACCGTGGCCGAGATGAGGCCGAAGATGATGACGAGCGTCAGTGGCCGGTAGACGTCGTTGCTGATCGCGAGCGGAATCAGGCCGATGATGGTCGTGGCCGCCGTCGTGAGCAGCGGGCGCAGCCGGCGCGCGGAGCCGGCCGCGGCAGCTTCCGGCACGCTCATGTCCTCCTTCAGGAAGCTGTTCATGGTGTCGACCATGATGATGCCGTTGTTCACCGCGATCCCGATCAGCGAGACCAGTCCGATCATCGCGAAGAACGAGAACGAGATGCCGAAGGCCCAGAAACCCAGGGCCGCGCCGATGATGGCGAGCGGCATGGTCGCGAAGATGATGAAGGCCTGTCGAAAGCTGCTGAAGACGATGACCATCACGCCCACGACCAGCACGATCGCGATCACCAGCGCGATCCCGGCCGACCCGAAGGTCTCGGCCGTGTCCGCCGATTCGCCGCCGACGTTGATGCGGTAGCCAGCGGGCCAGTCCGCCTGCATGGCCTGCAGGCGTGGCATGACGTCCGCCATGATCTCCGACACCGTGCGCCCCTGATTCTTGGCCATCACCGTGAGCGCGCGCTCACCGTTGACGTGCGAGATCGCGATGGCTGCCTCGGACTGCACCGGCCGCACGAGCTGCGCCATGTCGATCGAGCCGCCCTCGGGCAGGAACGCGCGGATCTGCGAGAGCTCGTCCACGTTGCGCGGACCGCCTGCTTCGCCCGGCCGGCTGGGCCACTCGGTGCCCAGGCGGATGTCGATGTTGTCCGTGTCGTCGGCGGTGATGAAGGTGCCAATCTCGTCCGAGCTGAACGCGATGCGGATCTGCGAGGCCAGTTCCTCCTGACTCAGGCCGAAGAAGCTCGCGGCTTCGCGATCGGGCCTCAGGGCAATCTGTGGCTTGAGCGCGCCCACGTTGTCCCGCACGTCCACGACCCCGGACGTGGCGCTCAGTTCGGCCTGCACCTGCTGCGACAGCGACTGCAGCATGTCCATGTCGCTGCCCACCAACTCGAGCTCAATCGGGTCGCCCGGCGTGGGCGCACCGGATTCAGGCACGACGAGCAGATCCGCCCCGGCGACATGGGCGGCAAGATAGTCCGCAAGTTCGCTGCGCAGTTGCTCGGCGATGATGAAGGAATCCGCGTCGCGCTCGACACGCGGGCGGAAGATCGCCGAGAAGCCGATGAAGTTCTCTGCCTCGTTCGGTTGCAGGGCCGAGGACATGGAGCCGCCCGCGAACGGGCTCTTGCGCCCGACGAGCTTCACGACATTCTGGAAGTAGGGCTTGTCCTTGAGCAGGGCCCCCACCTGATCCGCCACCTGCTGCGAGCCGTCCAGGGTCACGGTGGGCGGCAGCTCGATGTTGATGCCCAGGCGCTCGCCATCCGAGGGCGGGAAGAGCTCGATCCGGGTCTGCGTGAAGGCAAAGAGTGAGAGCACGAACACGACCAGCGCGCCCACCACCCACAACCAGGCCTGGCGACGACTCGCCACCACGTGCCGGGCACTCCAGCGCTCCAGCCGATCCACCGACCATTGCGTGACGCGATCCGCCCGGCTCTGCGCCTCCGCGGTCTCAGGCTTGCGCTGGCGGCCCAGCAGCGCGCGCGACAAGGGCAGCGAGCACAGCATGGCCACGAGGAAGGAAAGCAACAGGCAGATCACCGTGGTGACCGGCAGCACCCGGATGAACTCGCCCGACGTGCCGCTGATGGACATCAACGGCACCAGCGCGAGGATGGTGGTGACCTGTGCCGCGAACGTCGGCATCGCGTAGCGCTTGACGGTGGCCAGCACCGCCTGCCCGAATGTGCGGCCGTTTCGATAGATCTCATCGTGCACGCCTTCCATCAGCACGATGAAGACGTCGATGATCATCACCAGGGCGATCACCATGCCGATGATGACGAGCTCGTTGAGCGAATAGCCGAGCATCAGGATGACGAGCAGCACACCGGCGAAGGTGACCGGCACCGAGAGCCCCGCCACGATGGCTTCGCGCCAGGAGATCGTGATGAAGAGAATAACGAAGACGATGGCCATCGTCTGCAGCGCGCTCACGAAGACATCCGTGAGCGAGCGCCAGATCTGCTCGGCCTCGTCCTGCGTGACCGTGTAGCTCACGCCCTGCGCCCAGTTGCCGGTCTGCTGCATGTCCTCGAGCGTGGCGCGCAGTGTCTCGACGAGCAGCACGGTGTCCGCCCCCGGCGACTTGCGCACCGAGATCTCCAGGGAGGGCCGGAAATCCTCGCCCCCCTGGCTCAGGAAGGCACGCGCAGTCTCCGTTTCCTGCATGCGCTGCACCCGGGCCACCTCGTCCAGGCGAATGGCCCGGGCCGAGCCGCCCGCCTCCACGCGGGCCACGGGCAGCGCGCGCAGGTCGGCCACGTCGCGAAACCGCCCTTCCAGCCGCACCACGGCGCCGATGTCGTCGCTGCGGATCTCGCCGAAGGGCTGTTCGACGTTGGCCTGTTGCACGGCATTGCGAATGGTGGTGGGCGACAGGCCCAGCGCCAGCATGCGATCCGGGCGCAGCAGGATCTGCACGATGTCCTCGCGCTCGCCGCCGATGTCCACCTCGTTGACGCCGGCCACCCGCTCCAGCGTGTCGCGCAGGCGCCGGCCTAGCTCGTTCAGCGTGGCCGAGCCCGCATCGCCATGCAGCACCAGGGTGAAGATCGGGCGGTCGTCCACCGACACTTGGTTGATGTAGGGACTTTCCACCTGCGCCGGCAGCTCGGCCTCGGCATCGGCCACGCTCGCGCGCAGCCGCGTCATGGCATCGATGGTGTCGACGGAGGCATCGAACTCCACCGAGATGAGCGAGTAGGAATCGAACGACGCACTGTTGACCGTACGCACACCCCGCAGCTTGGTCACCTCATCCTCAATGACGTCGGTGACCTGCTCTTCCATCGTTCGCGGATCGGCGCCCGGCCACGTGGTGGTGATGGTGGCCTGGGGAATGTCCAGATCCGGCAAGGCCTCCTTCAGCAGCTGCGTGTAGGCCAGCAGGCCGCCCAGCGTCAGGGTGGCGAGGAGCAGGATGCCGAAGATCGGTTTGAGGAAGAAGAAACGCTGCCAGCGAGGGGCATCACGCACCTCGGCGGACTCGGGTGCGCGCCCGGTCTCGGCAGAGGCAGGTGCAGGGAGTGCCGCCTCGGGCGGTCGGCCTGCACTCATGCGCCTTCTCCCGAGGTGATCACGCGCACGCGTTGGCCATCGGTCAAGCGAGCGCGACCATCGGTGACCACGGCGTCGCCCGGCTCGAGGCCGGAAAGTACGGCCCGGCGGTCGCCCGCCTGCTGCCCCAGCATGACGCGACGCTCGGCCACCACGCCACGCTCGGTATCGACGACGAACACGAAAGACTGGTCATTGCGATGCCGGACCGCATCGAGCGGGACCGTGAGCACCGCGGCTTGCGCGGGTCGCGCGATCCACAGCGCCACGAAGGCGCCGTCCTGCAATCGCGGCGCCTCGGACGTCGTATGCACGATGACCTCGAACGTCCGGGTCTCCGGATCCAGCGACGGGCTGACGGCGTGCACGGTGCCCGCGATCACGTCCTTCATCGTCTCCGGATCCATGGCGTCGCCATCGCGCGGTGGCTGCCCGCCCACCTGCGCCCGCGCGCCTGCCTGGATGTCCTGGAAGGCGTAGGACGGCAGGTCCGCGCGGATCTCGAAGCGGGACGGGTCGATCACCAGCGCAGGCACGGTGCGCAGCGCGCCCTGCTCCGAACTGCTGTCCACGGCCTGGGGCGAGAAGTAGCGCCCCTGCTCGATGTTCAGGCGCGCCAGCACGCCGTCGATCGGCGACACGAGCCGCGAGTCGTCCACGCCCACCTGCGCCTGCGCGAGCTGCGCGCGACGCTGTCGCGCGCCGCCGAGGCCTGCTCGACCTCCACCCGCGCCTGGTCGAGCTCCTGTTGCGAGGCCGAGCGCTGCTCGACCAGCGTGCGGTAGCGCGACTGCGTCACCCGGGCGAGCTGCAGGCTGGCCTCGGCCTCGCGCAAGGCCGCGCGCGCCGCATTGAAGTCGGCCTGGACGCGCTCGGGCGCCTGGTGCGCGATCAGCTGACCGGTCTTCACGCGGCTGCCCACGCGCAGCGCGTCGTCCACGTGGGTGACGCGGCCGGCCTCCGTGAAGCTCAGGAACTCGCGCCGGATGGCGCGTGCGGTGCCCTGGCTGTACGCCCAGGACTGGATGTCGGTCACCTCGGCAGGTGCCACGCGCACGCTCACCGCGGGGGCTTCGTCGCGCGCCGCGTCGGCTGCGGGAGCATCGGAATCGTTGGAACCGCAGGCGGCCAGCGCGAACGCGCAGGCGATGGGCAGGAGCCGGTGCATCATGGCAGAGAGACCGTCGAAGGCGAGGAGTCGGAAGGCGGTGGGTCGGCGAATCCGCCCCCCAGGGCGAGGTGCAGATCGATGCGGTTGTCCAGGCGGGCCTGGCGCGCCGCGATGTGCGCGCTGCGACCATCGAGCGCGCGTTGCTGGCTCTCCAGCACGTTCAGGAAGGGATCGATGCCCTGCAGATAGCGGTTGAACGACACCCGCACGGCCTCCTCGGCCGCCGCCGCGGACAGGTCCAGCGCGGCTTCGCGTCGATCGAGGTAGTCGTCGACCGCCAGCGCGGTCTCGACTTCGGCCAGCGCCGTCAAGGCGGTCTCTGCATAGCTGTGCAGCGCTTCGTCGCGCTGCGCGCCGGTCACATCCACCTGGGCGCGCAATCGGCCGCCCTGGAAGATCGGCTGCAGCAGGCTGCCGGCGATGGACCAGACCACGTTGCCGCTTTGAAAGAGATCGGCCAGACTGCCCGCCGCCGCACCGCCCGAAGCGGACAGCGTGAGCGAGGGCAGGAAGCTGCGCTGAGCCGCGCCCAGGCGGTAGCCGGCGGCCTGCAGCATCCAGTCCGCGGCGAGCACGTCCGGGCGCCGCGCGAGGAGCTCGGCGGGCACGCCCGTGGCCGGCAACGCAGGCACGGGAGGCAAGGTGTCGGCGGTCGCCAGCGTGGCAGACGGATAGTCCCCCATCAGAATCTCGAGCTGGCGCAACGCGCGGGCCAGCACCTCGCGGCGCTGCTCCAGGCCGGCGCGCGCCGACTCCAGGTTGGCATTGGCGAGCATCCCGTCCGAGGGCGCGGCGATGCCCGCCTGCACGCGGTTGTCGATCTGCCGCGCCATCTCGGTCAGCGCCTCCACGGTGCGCGTGGACAGATCGACCTGCGCACGCGATTCGACGATGGTGAGGTACAGCCGGGCCGTTTCCGCGGCGATGGCCTGCCGCACGCCGCGCAGTTGCGCCTGGGCGGCCAGGGCGTCGGCGCGGGCGGCCGTCGTCATCGCGCCCAGCCGGCCCCAGAGATCAAGCTCCCAGCTCACATCCAGCGACAAGGCATGGTTGTTGATCGTGGTGTGCCCACCCTCCTCCACACCGGGAAACGCCGGCAGGCTTTGCCGCTGACGGCTGCTGTTCAGGCCCACGCCAGCTTGGGGCAGGCGGTCGGCCCCCGCCACCCGGGCCTGCGCCTCGGCGATGCGCGCACGGGCGATGGCCTGGCCGATGCCGGGGTTGCGATCCAGGGCGTCCTGCACGAACGCATCGAGCTGACTGTCGCCGAAGGCCTCCCACCAGCGCTCGCTGGCGGGACTGGCTGCGACCGGTGCCGCGGCGAACTGCGCGGGCAGCGGTACGGCAGGGGGTGGGTGCTCGGGCGGCGTCACGGCACATGCCGTCAGCAGCAGAGTCACACAGGCGAGGCCCAGGCGTCGGGCCATCGTCACGTTCAGCGCCGGCATCCGCGCTCCTTGTCCAACAGGATCAGCAAGAGCTCGCGATGACTGGCCCGGATGGCTGCAATGCGTTCCCGGGCGGCCTCCCCCCCCAGCAGAAGCTGCCCCACGAAGGCCATCAAGGCCGGCGCCAGGGCGAGGCCAAAGTTCTCGGTCAGCACATTGCGCGGCAACAGCCCCTGGCTCACCGCCTGATCGACGGCCTGATCACGGGCCGCTTCGTGCGGCGCGAACACCGTGGCATGCCAGCGCCGCATGAAATCCGGCGCGCGGCCACTCTCGGCCACCAACAGGCGGAAGATCCCCAGCGAGCGGGCGTTGTTGACACTGGCATAACAGGCGTCGAGAAAGGCATCGACCGTGTCTTCCAGCGAGCGCGCCGGGTCGGCCGCGAGTATGCCGTCCAGCGGCGGGCCGAGCAGGTGATCCGTGAGCAGCGCTTCGAAGATGTCGTCCTTGCTGGCGAAGTGCGCATAGAGGCCAGCCTTGGACAGGCCCACGCCGCGGGCAATGCGGTCCATCGAGGTGCCCGCGAAGCCGAGCGTGCTGAACGCCTCGAGCGCCACGTCGTGGATCTGGTGACGGCGCACATCGGGCGACAGCCGGATGCGCTTGCGCCGCGACGGCGGCGTATCAGGCGAGGGAGGAGAATCGGTCACGGCCGGTTCGCAAGGGTGAACAGGCCGGTCAGTGTAAAGAACGAACGGCGTTTAACGACCAATCGTTCGTTAACAAAAGTCGGTAGTTGGTGACAGGATGCAAGCACCCGGCGTGCCAAGGGCTGCGCTACAGTGTCCGCACCCCTTGGCGCGAGAGGCCGACATGGCAATTCCGTTCGACATCGTGAAAGACCTCTGGCATGGCGAAGGGCTGCCCGATGCGGCACTCGATCGCCTGACCCTCACGGGCAGCGATCCGGTGTTCCCGGCCTCTTTTGCCGTGGGCGCCGCGGCCCAGACCACCCTGGCAGCCGCCGGGCTGGCGGCCTGCGAAGTCGGGCATGCGCGCGGGGCACCGCGCCAGGCGGTGGCGGTGGACATGGCGCACGCCGCCGCCGAGAGCACCGGGCACTTTCGGCTGGATGGCGTCATGCCGAACATCTGGGATCCCATCACCGGGCTCTACCCGTGCGCGGACGGATTCGTGCGCCTCCATGCCAATTTCGCGCATCACCGGGACGGTGCGCTGCGCCTGCTTGGCTTGGCGCCGGGCGCGTCGCGACAGGACACGCAGGATGCGCTGCGCGACTGGGCCGCGCGAGACTTCGAGGCCGCGGCCGCCGCCGAAGGCCTGGTGGTGACGGCGCTGCGCAGCTTTGCCCAATGGGACGCCACGCCCCAGGGCCATGCCGTGGCCGGCCTGCCCCTCGTCCGTCTGAGCCGACTGGACGACGCCCCGGGCCTCGCCCTGCCCGCGCTGGCGCCGCAGGCGCGGCCACTCGACGGCATCCGCGTGCTGGATCTCACGCGCATCCTCGCCGGCCCCGTCGGTGGGCGCACGCTGGCCGCCCTCGGTGCGGACGTGATGCTGGTGAACTCGCCCCGCCTGCCCAACATCGGCGCCATCGCGGATACCAGCCGCGGCAAGCGTTCGGTCCACATCGACCTGCGCACCCCACAAGGCCAGGCCACGATGGACAGCCTCGTCGGTGGCGCCCACGTCTTCGTCCAGGGCTACCGGCCCGGCGGCCTGAACGACCTGGGCTTCGGACCGCACGCCGTGGCGGCCCGCCGCCCGGGCATCGTGTACGTGTCGCTCACGGCCTATGGCACCCAGGGGCCGTGGGCCACGCGGCGCGGCTTCGATTCGCTGGTGCAGACCGCCATGGGGTTCAACCACGCGGAGGGCGAGGCGGCGGGCGACGGCAAGCCCCGCCCGCTGCCGATGCAGATCCTGGATCAGGCGACCGGCTACCTGATGGCCTTCGGTGCCGCCGCCGCCCTCTTGCGCCAGCAACAGGAAGGCGGGAGCTGGCACGTCGAGGTCTCGCTGGCAGGCACGGGGCACTGGCTGCGCGGACTGGGCCGTGTTCCCGGCGGCCAGGACGCCGCGCCACCCGATCTGCTGCCCTGGCTGGGTACCTCGTTCTCCGGCTTTGGCGCGCTCACCGCCGTGCGCCCCGCGATTCAACTCGGTCGCACACCCGCGGGGTTCGTACGCCCCTCGATGCGGCCCGGAACGCATGCGCCGCGATGGTGATGGCATGTGCCCATGTCAAGGCAAACGACGCACGCTGGTGACATCGTGATGCTCGTTGGCGGCGCGGGCGCGCGCCTGTCGGCCTTACACTGACGGGTACTGTCGTGCCCCAGGCCCGCGGCTTGCTACGGCCGCGCGGCCTACGAGAAAATCATCGATGTCTCCCGCCTCTTCCCTACCTCGCTCCTTCGCTGCTTTCGCGCCTCGCCTGCGCCTTCTTGCCGCCGCTGCGGCGCTCGCCCTGCTCGCCGCCTGCGGCACCACGAGCAAGACGGGCGGTAGTTCGGGGCACGACGGACCGGGCTATCACACCGTCCAGGCCAACGAGACCCTCTCCAGCATTGCCCGTCGTTACGGGCAGCGCCCCGAAGACCTCGTGCGCTGGAACAAGCTGACCAACCCGGATCGCCTGTACGTGTCCCAGGTGCTGCAGGTGGCGGCGAATCCGCGCAGCGCGGCGCCCACGGCAACCCCGGCATCGGCCAGCACCGACGCGCCGCTGCCGCCGACGGGCAGCTCGGCGCACAGACGCGCGAGCGGCGCGACGCGCCACGGTGGGAGTGCCTGCCAATGCGCCCAGCCTGGTCTGGCCCGCCGAGGGGCCGTCCGTGCGCACGGGCAATCGTGCCGGCGTCACGATCACTGGCAGTGCCGGTGCCCCCGTGCGCGCCGCTGCCGCGGGCAATGTCGCCTACGTGGGCTCGGGCCTGCGCGGGTACGGCAACATGGTCATCATCCGCCACTCGTCAAACTTCATGACCGTGTACGCCCACAACCGCCGCCTCACGGCGCGCGAAGGCGCCAACGTGCGCCAGGGCGAGCAGATCGCCGAAATGGGCGACTCGGACAGCGACCGCGTGGGCGTGTACTTCGAAGTGCGCCACAACGGCGAGCCGATCGACCCGCTGCGCATGCTGCCCAAGCGCTGAGCGCCGGCTCGCGTAACCAGACAGGCAAAGGGCGTGGATCCTTCCGGATCCACGCCCTTTGCCCGTGCCATACGCATTATGGGCAGCCCGGCGCGCTAGAGTCAGGGCGACTTCGTTTGCGATCAGCCCTGGCTCTGCGCCATGAACTCGGCCAGCACCCGCCCCGTGTGCGAGTAACCCTGGGCCGCCATGACCTCGGTGGGCGTGCCCTGGATGACCAGGTGCCCGCCGCCCGTGCCGCCCTCCGGCCCCATGTCGAGCAGCCAGTCCGCCTCGGCGATGACGTCCAGGTTGTGCTCGATGACGACGACCGTGTTGCCAGCCTCGACCAAACGATGAAGCACGCGAATCAGCTTCTCCACGTCCGCCATCGCGAGGCCGACGGTGGGTTCGTCCAGCACGTACAAGGTGTGCGGCAGGCGCCCTGCCCGGCCCGTGCGCAGCAGGCCATCCGTCATGCGCGCCTTGGAGAGCTCGGTCACGAGCTTGATGCGCTGCGCCTCGCCGCCAGACAGCGTGGGTGACGGCTGGCCCAGGGTCAGGTAGCCCAAGCCCACGTCGCGCATCAGCTCAAGCGGGTGACGCACGGCAGGATGATTCTCGAAGAAGCCCACGGCGTCGTCCACTTCCATGGACAACACCTCGCCCACGGACTTGCCGCGCATGTGCACCGCCAGCGTCTCCGGATTGAAGCGCGCGCCACGGCAGGCGTCGCACTCCACCTTCACGTCCGGCAGGAAGTTCATCTCGATGGTGCGCATGCCCTGCCCTTCGCACACCGGGCAGCGGCCACCGCCGGTATTGAAGGAGAAGCGCGACGCGCTCCAGCCGCGCACCTTGGCTTCTGCCGTCTCGGCGAACTGCTTGCGCACGGCGTCCCAGAACCCGATGTAGGTGGCCGGGCACGAGCGCGGCGTCTTGCCGATGGGCGTCTGATCCACTTCGAGCACGCGATCGATGGCCTGCCAGCCCTCGATCCCCGCGCAACCCTGCCATTGCTTGAACCCTTCGTCCCGGGGCTGGGCCACGGCGCGCGCCAGGTTCTCGAGCACGACGTCGCGCGCGAGCGTGGACTTGCCCGAGCCGGACACGCCCGTCACCACGGTGAGACGGCCGATCGGAAAGCGCGCGTCCACGCCGGTGAGGTTGTGGCGGCGAGCCCCCTTGACGACGATGGACGGCGTGTCGTCCGCGATGGGCCGCGGCGCCTGCAGCGGATGCACGAGCGGCCTGGCGAGGTAGCGTCCGGTCGTGGACTCCTCGTTGGCCATGATGTCTTCGACCGTACCCTGGGCCACGACGCGCCCGCCTCGCACCCCGGCCCCAGGGCCGATGTCGATGACGTGGGCAGCGCGACGGATGGTGTCCTCGTCGTGTTCGACCACGACCAAGGTATTGCCATTGCCTTCGAGCCGCTGCAGCGCATCGAGCAGGATGCGGTTGTCGCGCGGGTGCAGGCCGATCGTGGGTTCGTCGAGCACGTAGCACACGCCCTGCAGGTTCGAGCCCAATTGTGCCGCCAATCGGATGCGCTGGGCTTCACCCCCGGACAGCGTGGGTGCCGCACGGTCCAGCGCGAGATAGCCCAGGCCCACCTGGTCCAGGAAATCCAGGCGGCTGCGCAGCTCGCCGAAGATGTCGCGGGCGATCTCGGCCTCGCGGCCGCTCGCATCCAGCCCCAGGAAGAAGCCGCGCGCATCGGCCACGGACCACGACGCCAGCTCGGCGATGGACCGATCGCGCCAGCGCACTGCCAGCGAGGTGCGGTTCAGGCGCTGGCCATGGCAGCTCGGGCAGGCCACGACTTCGCCTTCGTAGCCGGCGTTCCAGCCCGATTCCTCGCCCGTCTGCTCGCCGTCGAACCCGGCCAGCTTCACCCCCGTGCCGAAGCAGTCGGGGCACCAGCCGTGCTTGGAGTTGTAGGAGAACTGGCGCGGATCCGGCTCGGGAAAGCTCATCCCGCAGCACGGGCAGGCGCGCTTGACGGAGAAGACATGGTCTTCCGTCTCGTCGGCCAGGCCTTCGGCGCGGCGCATCGCGGCGGTGATGATGCCGCCGCCGGCCGGGCGCGGCGTGAGTTCGGTCACGACCGTCATCACGCCCTTGCCGTGCTCCAGCGTCTCGGCCACGGCGCGGCGCAGGTCGGCCTCGTGGTCCGCGTCGATCACCAGGTCGGCCACAGGCAGCTCGATGGTGTGCTCCTGGTAGCGGTCCAGGCGCGGCCAGGGCGAAGTGGGCGTGAAGGCACGATCCACGCGCAGGTGGGTGTAGCCCTTGCCGGATGCCCACTTGGCGAGATCGGTGTAATAGCCCTTGCGCGCCGTGACCAGCGGGGCGAGCAGGCCGATGTGCTGGCCGCGATGCTCGCGCAACAGGCGCGCGACAATGGCATCGAAGCTCTGGGCCTGCACCGGCACCTGGCAATCCGGGCAGTATTGCGTGCCCAGCTTCATGTAGAGCAGACGCAGGAAATGGTGCACTTCCGTCATCGTGGCCACGGTGGATTTGCGCCCGCCGCGGCTGGTGCGCTGCTCGATCGCCACCGTGGGCGGGATGCCGAAGATGGCGTCCACGTCCGGCTTGCCGGCCGGCTGCACGATGGAACGCGCATACGCGTTGAGCGACTCCAGGTAGCGGCGCTGGCCCTCGTTGAAGAGGATGTCGAACGCCAGCGTGGATTTGCCCGAGCCGGACACCCCGGTGATGACCGTGAAGGTGTCACGCGGGATGGTGACGTCGATGTTCTTCAGGTTGTGCTCGCGGGCGTGGCGGATCTCGATGGCGCGCGTGGCGCCACGCGCCGCGGCATAGGCCGCCGGCGATTCCTCCACGCGCAGCGTCACGGGCGCCCCCAGCGCAGCCTCGTACTCCGCGAGCGCCTGCCCCGTATAGGAGGCGGGGTTGCCCATCACGTCCTGCGGTGAACCCACCGCCACGATCTGCCCGCCGGCGTCGCCACCTTCGGGGCCCAGATCGATGAGCCAGTCCGACGCCCGGATCACGTCCAGGTTGTGCTCGATCACGACCAGCGTATGGCCGGCCGCCAGCAGCTTGCGGAAGGCGCCCATCAGGCGGGCCACGTCGTCGAAATGCAGGCCCGTGGTGGGCTCGTCGAAGAGGAAGAGGCTACCCTTTTTGGCTACCTTGGCGCTGCCGATGCCACTGCGCGCCGCTTCGGCCAAGTGGCCGGCGAGCTTCAGGCGCTGCGCTTCGCCACCGGACAAGGTGGGCACGGGCTGACCCAGGCGCACATACTCCAGGCCCACGTCCGCCAGCGGCGCGAGGCCCGTCTGCACGTCGTTGGCCTTGCCGCCGGCGGCGAAGAAGGCCAGCGCCTCGGTCACCGTCATGTCGAGCACGTCGGCGATCGACGCGGCGCGGCCGCCACGCTCGATGGTGACTTCGCGCACCTCCGGACGGAAGCGCGTGCCGTCGCAATCCGGGCAGCGCAGGTAGACGTCGGACAGGAACTGCATCTCGACGTGCTCGAAGCCCGTGCCACCGCAGGTGGGGCAACGGCCATCGCCGCTGTTGAAGCTGAAGGTGCCGGCCGTATAGCCGCGCTCCTTGGAGACCTTGGCCTGCGCGAACAGCTTGCGGATGGCATCGAAGGCACCCACGTAGCTCGCCGGGTTGGAGCGTGCCGTCTTGCCCACGGGGGATTGGTCCACCATGACCACGTCGGCCAGCCAATCGTCGCCCAGGAGGCGATCGTGCGCGCCCGGCGTCTCGGTGGGCTTGCCCTTGAGCTTGCGCAGCGCGGGGTAGAGCACGTCCTGGATGAGCGTGGATTTGCCCGAGCCGGAGACGCCGGTGATCGCCACCAGGCGGCCGAGCGGGATCTCGACGGTGACGTTGCGCAGATTGTGCTCGCGTGCGCCCTCCAGGATGAGCTTGGGGGTCTTCTCGGCGACGGGCTGCGGGCGCGGCGCCTCCACGCGCCGGCGCCCGGCGAGGTAGTCGCCGGTGAGCGTGTCAGCCGCGCGCAGGCTGGCGGGTGTGCCATTGAAGACGATGTGCCCGCCGCGCTCGCCCGGCCCCGGGCCGATGTCGATGACGCGATCGGCGGCCAGCATGACCTGCGGATCGTGTTCGACCACGACAAGCGAATTGCCCGCGTCGCGCAGGCGGTGCATCACCTCGACCACACGATGCATGTCGCGCGGGTGCAGACCGATGGACGGCTCGTCCAGCACGAAGAGCGTGTTGACGAGCGACGTGCCCAGCGCTGTGGTGAGGTTGATGCGCTGGACTTCCCCGCCCGACAGCGTGCGGCTCTGGCGATCCAGCGTGAGATAGCCCAGGCCCACGTCGCACAGGAACTTGAGCCGCGCGCGCACCTCGGTGAAGAGCAGCTCGGTGGCCGTATCCAGCGCACCATCCAGGCGCAGCCGGTCGAAGAACACGCGCACGCGCTCGATGGGCAGCTGCATCAGGTCATGGATGTGCAGGCCCGGCAGGGCTTCCAGCGTCTCGCGGCTCCAGCCCGTGTGCACGGGCTTGAAGCGCGTGTAGCGATCGTCGCCGGGCGGCAGCACGGCGTCGGCGTCTTCCTTGGTGCCCACGCGCCACAGCAGCGCGTCCGGCTTGAGCCGCGAGCCCTCGCACGTGGGACATGGCGTATACGCGCGGTACTTGGAGAGCAGCACGCGGATGTGCATCTTGTAGGACTTGCTCTCCAGCCAGTCGAAGAAGCGGCGCGCGCCGTACCACTGGTGATTCCAGTTGCTTTCCTTGCCCTGCCAGTTGGGCGTGCCCTGCAGCACCCAGTCACGCTCGCGTTGGGAGAGATCGCGCCAAGGCACGCCCAGGCGGATGTTTTCGGCCGGCGCATACTTGACCAGGTCGTCCTGGATTTCCTTGAAGCTCGGGCTTTGCCAGGGCTTGACGGCGCCTTCGCGCAGCGTCTTGCTCACGTCCGGCACGACGAGGCCGTAATCCACCCCGATCACCCGGCCAAAGCCGCGGCAGGTCTCGCAGGCGCCCAGGGGCGAGTTGAACGAGAAGGTGCTGGGAATGGGCTCGGCGTAGGACAGCCCGCTGTCCGGGTCATGCAATTGATCGCTGTAGCGCCACACGGCGGCATCCGAGCCGTCGGCCTCGCCCAGCACGCGGATGTCCACGCGCCCGGCACCCAGCCGCAGCGCGGCATCCAGGGCCTCGATGACACGGGCGCGCTCGGCGTTGCCAAAGCGGAAGCGATCCTGCACCACGTGCAGGATCACGTCGCCGGCCACCCCAGCCTTGTCCTTCTTGCCCTTGCCCTTGACGGGCTCGGCGGGTGCGGGCGCCGGCGCGGCCTCCCGGCTGTGCAGCCGGGTATAGCCCTGACGCTCCAGGAACGCGCGGATCTCGTCTTCGGTGAAATTGGCCGGCACGCGCACAGGGAAGGTCACGGCCAGCCGGGCGTCCGGGTGCTCCGCGCTGCGCGCGGCCACGTCGGCGTAGATGGTGTCGGCATCGTCCCGGCGCACCGGGCGCGCGGTCTCGCGGTCGAACAGGGTGGCGGCCCGCGCGAAGAGCAGCTTCAGGTGATCGTTCAGCTCGGTCATCGTGCCTACCGTGCTGCGCGAGCTGCGCACCGGGTTGGTCTGGTCGATGGCAATGGCGGGCGGAATGCCGTCGATACGGTCCACCTGCGGCTTGTCCATGCGGTCCAGGAACTGGCGCGCGTAGGGCGAGAAGGTCTCGACGTAGCGGCGCTGGCCCTCGGCATAGAGCGTGTCGAAGACCAGGGAGGACTTGCCCGAGCCCGACACGCCAGTGACGACGATGAGCTCGTTGGTGGGCAGGCTGAGGCTGAGGTTCTTGAGATTGTTCTGGCGGGCGCCGGTGATCTGGATGGCGGCGTCGCCGGAGGTATCGCTGGAGCGAGTCGGCATGGGCAGGCGGGACGTGTCGTGAAAGGCGGGCGCGCGGCGCACGGGGCGCTTGTGGCAAGTGGCCACACCCCTTGCAAGTGGCGCGCCAGGCCCGAGCCGGCATCCTACACCCGATTGGCGATGCTGTGTTTTTTTACAGGAGTTTTCTCATATCGCTGCGCGATGGGACATCCGAGCTATAGCCAGAGAGGCTCGCCCCACGCACAATGCCACCACGATACTGCGCCGCACGGATCAGCCAGCGACGCCTCGATGCATCATCCCCGACCTTCTGGAACCTGACCCATGCCCCCGATCGAGACTCAACAAGTCCTCACGCTGCAGACGCTGTTGCAAGATCCTGCCCTGCGCGCTGAGCTCGCACAGCAAACGACGCTCGAATCCCTGGTCGACTGCCTGTGCCACGCAGCCGAGGCCCATGGCACACCGCTGGGTCGCTCTGACGTGCTGAACGCACTCACGGCCGCTGGCGCGCCTGCCTCGATCAATGCCGCCGGCCAGGGGCCGCTGGATGACGACGCCCTTTCGGCGGTGGCGGGTGGCACCATGCCCGCCCACGCGGGAAGTGGGCTTTTCGACATCCTGTCGTCGGTCGCAAGCAAGGCCGTTCCGTACCTGCGCGGATCGCTCAACAACGTGCCGTGACGGAGCCCCTTTCCCAGCGTCTGAAGCGCGCGAACGGCGCCGCGAGCAAGGTCACGCCGGCCACCAGCAGCACCGCGGCAGCCGCGATCAGGACCGCCATGAAGGCCTGATCGAAGGCCAGCCGACCGGCCTCGACCATCGCGTGTGCCGCGGCCTGGGGCATGTATTCGGCGGCCATCAGCGCCTCATCCAGGCTGTCGCGCACAGACGCCGGCACGCCCAGCTCAGCCGGCACGACGAATGCCCGGCTGTACACGGCGGCGAGCAGGCTCCCCATCAGCGTGACGCCCATGGCACCACCCAGCTCGATCGACACCTCTTCCAGCGACGCCGCCATGCCAGCCCGCTCCGGCGGGGCGCTGTCCATGATCGTGCTGGAGGCCGCCGCGAACGCCGCGCCCACGCCCAGCCCCGCGGCGACGAGGGCGGCAAGCGAGCCCGTGCCCGGCGTGGTGTGCAGCACGGCATACACGCTGACCCCCAGGCCCGCCAACAGCAACGACCCGGTCAGCAGACGGCGGCTGCCCACCACGGGCAGCAGGCGGCCGGCCACCGGCCCGGCCACGAACGCGGCCAGCGGCAGGGGCAACAGGTACAGCCCAGCCGCCAGCGGTGACATGCCGAGCACGAGCTGCAGACGCTGCGTGAGCGCGAGCTCCACGCCCATGAGCGCGATGGCGGCGACGAGCGCGGCCACCACCGCCGCGCCGAACCCGGGCAGCCGGAAGATCGCGAGATCGATCATCGGATCGTCGCTGCGACGCTGACGCCGCGCGAAGACCACCAGGGCAAGCGCGCCGACCGCGAAGGCGAGTGCGGCAACGCCGAGCGCGGGCTCACGCTTGCCCAACTCCTTCACGGCGTAAGCCAGCCCCATGAGACCGGCCATGGCCTGCAATGAGCCGACGAGATCCCACCGCCGCGCCGGATTGCCGGGCCTGGCAGGCACCAGCCACAGCGTGGCGACGATCGCCAGCAGGACGATCGGCACGTTGATGAGGAACACCGAGCCCCACCAGAAATGTTCCAGCAATACGCCACCCACCACCGGCCCGAGCGCAGCCCCACCGGATGCCACCGAGGCCCAGATGCCAATGGCCAGGGCGCGTTCGCGCGTATCGGAAAAGCTCAACCGGATCAGCGACAGCGTGGCTGGCATCATCATGGCCGCCCCCACGGCGAGCGCGGCCCGCGCGCCGATCAACACCGCGGGCTTGGGCGCGAAGGCAGCGCCGAGCGAAGCCAGGCCGAAGACGACCAGCCCGGCCAGGAAGAGGCGCCGATGACCGAGGCGATCCCCCAGTGGCCCCATGCCCAGCAGCAACCCCGAGATCACGAGGCCATAGGCGTTGATGATCCAGAGCTTTTCCGATGCGGTGGCGTGCAGGTCGTGCGTGAGCCGTGGCAAGGCGGTGTACAACACCGTCATGTCGATGACGATGAGCAACAGGGCGCTGGAGACCGTGGCCAGCACCCACCAGCGGCGCGGATCGGGAAGCATGGTCATGATGTGTGTCGGCGCCGCTTGGCGCGCATCGAATTTTGAATACGATCGTATTTTAAAGGAGATCAGCCCGCATGGGAAGAAGTCCGGTCATCGACCGCAACCACGTGCTGGACGTATGCGAGACCCTGGTACGCACGCGCGGCATCACCGCGCTCACCATCGGGGAGGTCGCCAAGGAAGCAGGCATTTCGAAGGGGGGCGTGCAGTCCGCTTTCGGCACCAAGGATCAACTGGTGCAGGCCATGTTCGACCGCTGGAACGCCGAATTCGAGGCTGAGGTGGCGGCGCTGGCCGGCCCGCAGGCGAGCCGCGCGGCCCTGCTGCGTGCCCATATCCAGGCCACGCACCACACGGATTCATCGGAAGGGGATCGCGCCGCCGCCATGCTGACGGCGCTGCTGCAGGTGTCGTGGCAGCGCCAGGCGATGCAGCGCTGGTACCGCGAGCGGCTGGATCTGGCCGACCCGGCCACCGAGGAAGGCCGGCGCGCACGCCTGGCCTTTCTGGCGACCGAAGGCACGTTTCTGCTGCGTAGTTTCGGCTTCGTGGAGATGACCGATGCCGAATGGGACAGCGTCTTCACCGACATCGTGGCGCAGTTGCCACCCGGCCACCGCGGATAGCCCGCGCAGCGCAGTGCGCCACCGACTCGGCACACCGCACCGTGGTGTGCGTCACTCGCTGGCGACCTCACGCAGCACTTCGCGCATCGTATCGAGCAACGGCTCGGTCTGTCGCTCACGACGCCAGATCAGCCCGACCTGGCTTTTCCGCTGGATCGGCAGATCGAGAATGCTCAGGCTGCCGATCGCCGCGAAATGCAACGCAGGCCGGCGCGAGATGACGGCCAGCATCTGTCCACGTTGCAACAGGGACACCACGAGCACGGTGGAGGCTGTCTCGACCCTCATTTGCGGGTGCGGCTGGCCGGCCAGGGCCAGCTCCTGATCCAGTTCTGCGCGCAGCGGGCTGTGCGCGGGTGGACCTACCCACGGATACGCCAGCGCCTGCGCCCAGGTGACCCTCGGCCTGCCCGCCAAGGGATGGTCCGGGCCCGCCACGAGCGCGATGTTCTCCTCGTACAGCACTTCCTGAGCGACGTGCTCTCCGCCGGCGCGGTCCAGTCGCGACAGGACGAAATCCAGCTGGCCGCTTTCGAGTGCCGGAAGCAGCGTGTCCAGCGAGCCGTCGACGACCTGGATGCGAACGCGCGGCCGGCGTTGCTGGAAGCGATGGATCGCTTCGGGCAGGAGGTCAGTCAGGGCCACGGGGGTGGCGCCAATCGCCAGCATGCCCGTGCCGCCGGAGGCCATGTCCGCGAGCAGAGTTCCTGTTCGTGCCATCTCGTTCAGCACCAGACGCGCGCGGGCAATGAATGCTGCCCCGTACTCGGTCGGCGTCACGCCACGGGGTTGGCGGTGAAACAGCGGCACGCCCGTGTCGGCTTCGAGCTGGCGCAACCATTTGGATAGCGCCGGCTGAGAGATGCCCATGGCGCTTGCCGCCCGTGTCAGATTACCCGCGTCCGCAATTCTCACCAGCGTATCGAAGTGACGCAGGCTGAGCCGTCGCGTCCAGTCCATGGAAATAACCTCGAAGTTATGGTGAATGGCTGATTATTCACTTTTCGCACATGGTACCTGTCATGGAGAATCGCCCTTCGTACTGCGGAGACTCCATCGTCATGTCACGGCCCAATTTCCTGGTCTTCATCACGGATCAACAGCGCGCCGACCACCTCGGCGCCTACGGCAACACCACGGTGCATTCCCCTCACCTGGATGCATTGGCCGCACGGGCCTGGGTGGGCGAGCGCTGCTATGTCGCCTCCCCCATCTGCATGCCCAACCGCGCCTCCCTGCTCACAGGACGGCTGCCATCGGTGCATGGCGCCAGACACAATGGCATCCCGCTGCCCTTGCGCGAGACCACCTTCGTGTCACGGTTGGCCGATGCCGGGTATCGCACAGCCCTGATCGGCAAGTCGCATCTGCAGAACATGAGTGGCTTCCCGCCCAGCTGGCCACGCCCGCAGGACGCGCCGACTGAAGGCGAGGCGCGCACACCCGAACCTGGCCGCTTCGACCAGGAATGGGGGCCTGCCTGGCGCGAGCGGGCAGACCACGACATGACGCTACCGTTCTATGGGTTCCAAGACGTTCGGCTGGTGATCGATCATGGCGATACCGCAGGCGGTCACTATCGGCGCTGGCTGGAGCAGGAACACCCGGAAGTCGCCGCCGTCACGGGACAGGCGCATGCCATTCCGACACCGGACTTCGCCCTGAGTGAGGCCCGGCAGGCATGGCGTACCCGCGTGCCCGAGGCGCTGTCGACCACGAGCTGGATCGGACAGGAGACCTGTGCCCACCTGTCGCGCTATGCGCAGGGCGACGCCCCCTTCTTCCTGCAATGTTCGTTTCCGGATCCGCACCATCCCTTCACCCCGCCCGGGCGCTACTGGGACATGTTCCGTCCCGAGGACATGACGCTGCCAGCGTCTTACGGCGCAGCCCACGACGGCCCGATGCCTCACCTTGGGTGGATGCATGCGCAGCGGGACGCCGGCCGTGCCGTCAAGCACACGCCGGCGATGTTTGCCGCGACCGAGCGCGAGGTGCGCGAGCGCTCGCGCTGAACTATGGCTCGATTGCACACATCGACGACACGATTGGCAAGGTGCTCGCTCACCTGGAGACGCTCGGTCTCGCCGAGAACACGGTGGTGATCTTCACCAGCGATCACGGTGACTTTTTCGGGGATCATCAGCTTCTTTGGAAGGGCCCGTTCCACTACCAGGGCCTCACCCGCGTGCCGCTCATCTGGGCCGATCCGGGCGCGCGGCCCGGGCGCAGCCCCGCGCTGTGCTCGACCATCGACCTGGCGCCGAGCATCTTGGCCAGGGCCGGCTGCAAGCCGCCCAACGGCATGCAGGGGCAATCACTGCTCGATGCGATGGCCGGCCGCCGTGAGGCAGTGCGCGACGCAGTATTGATCGAAGAGGAGAACCAGCGCGTGCTGTTCGACTTCCCCTACCGCACCCGCATGCGCACGCTGCAGACGCACCGTTACCGCCTGAGCGTGTACGAAGGCACCGAGTGGGCTGAGCTGTATGACCTCGAGTCCGACCCCGGTGAACTGCACAACCGCTGGGAAGACAGCGCCTACCGCAGCGTACGGGAAGCCCTGATGCACACCCTGCTCAAGACCATGATCTCGCATGCGGACACCAGCCCCAATCCCACGGCGCTCGCCTGATCCGCGCTTTCATACGTACACGACAAATCCAGGAGACACCCTATGTCGAACCGCATCTTCCGCTGCCTCGCCGTCTGTGCGGCGTTGGCCGCCCCATTCGCACCTGCCACCGCCGCCACGTACCCTGACAAGCCTGTGCGAATCGTGGTGAATTTCCCCGCTGGCGGACCACTGGACGTGGTGGCACGTCTGCTCGCCAAGCAGGCAGGGGACAAGCTCGGCGGCACGGTGGTCGTCGACAACCGCGCGGGGGCGTCGGGCAACATCGGCGCCGAATCGGTCGCGCGCGCCGCGCCAGACGGCTACACGTTGCTCATGACCCTGGATACGTTGGTGACGGTCAATCCGTCGGCCTTCCGGCAGATGACGTTCGATCCCGCCACCGATCTCGTCCCGATCGGTCTGGCCGGCGAGTTCACGCAGGTGCTGGTCACCCACCCCTCTTTGCAGACGCCGGACTATGCGGCCTTCGTGACACGCGCCAAGGCGGAAGATTTGTCCTACGCCTCGGCCGGTGTCGGCTCGCCGGGGCACCTGCCCTACGAACTGCTGAAGGAAAAGGCAGGTATCCAAGGCACGCACGTCGCCTACCGCGGCAACGCACCGGCGCTCATCGACCTGGTTGGCGGGCAAGTGCCGGTGGGGTTTCTGGCGCTGCCGACCGCCCTGTCGTTCATCGAGTCGGGCAAGCTCGTCCCGCTGCTCGTCCCTGGCCAGACGCGCCAACCGTTGCTTCCCAACGTGCCGAGCGCCGCTGAGGTCGGCCTGAAAGACTTCGACGTCGGGTTCGCGTTCGTTCTGATGACGCCCAAGGGTACGCCCGAGTCCGTGCGGTCGACCTGGGAGAAGATCCTGGCGGACACCTTCGCGGATGCGTCGGTGCGCACCACCCTGGTCCCGCTGGCGATCACGCCGGTGTCCACGGATGCGGCGCGCGCCACGACCTGGCTGAAGACAGCTGCGGACCGGTGGCACACTGTGATCGAACGCGGCAACATCCGCCTCGATTGACGGCGTGGCAAGGGCGGCACATCGCCGCCCCTCGCCACACGAACGCCAGGCCGTCTGCTATTTGGAGACGGCCTTTCGCCGCGTGTCAGCGGAACACCACCGTGCGGTGCCCGTTCTGCATCACGCGATGCTCGACGTGGCTGCGCACGGCGCGCGCGAGCACGCGCGATTCGATGTCGCTGCCCACCTGGGTCAGGTCGTCCGGCGTCATGGTGTGATCGACGTGGGCGATGTCCTGCTCGATGATCGGGCCTTCGTCCAGATCCGCCGTCACGTAGTGCGCGGTGGCGCCGATGATCTTCACGCCGCGTTCATGCGCCTGGTGGTACGGGCGCGCGCCCTTGAAGCTCGGCAGGAAGCTGTGGTGGATGTTGATGGCGCGCCCGGCCAGCGCGTGGCACATGTCCGTGGACAGGATCTGCATGTAGCGCGCGAGCACCACCAGGTCCACGTCGAGTTCGTCCACGAGCGCGAGCACCTGGCGCTCCTGCTCGGCCTTGGTGGCCGGCGTCACGGGCAGATGGTGGAAGGGGATGCCGTTGGAGGCCGCCATTTCGGCATAGTCCGGGTGGTTCGACACCACGGCCACGATCTCCACCGGCAGCTGGCCGCTGCGCGCGCGGAACAGCAGGTCGTTCAGGCAGTGGCCCTGCTTGCTGACCATGATCATGACGCGGGCGCGCTCGCTGGCGTCGTGGATCTGCCAATCCATGGCGAAATCCGCGCCGAGCGTCTCGAAGCGCTGGTTCAGGGCGCCCTGCCCGAGGCCTTCCGGCGCGGAGAAATGCACGCGCAGGAAGAAGCGGCCGCTGCCCGAATCGCCGAACTGCTGGGCGTCGAGGATGTTGCAGCCCAGATCGAACAGCACACCGGAGACGCGGTGCACGATGCCGGTGGTATCCGGGCAGGACAGGGTAAGGATGTAGTCTTGGCGGGCCATGGCGGGATCAGAGGAACGACTTCAAGGGGACGGCCGGATCGGCGAGTTGCTCGCGCGGCGGATTCTTGCCCTGCTCGAGGAGCTTGCGGGCGGCGATGTGATCGATGGGGGCGTTGATGGACTCGACGCAGACCAGATGCCCCTCGGCGAAGTGCAGCACGGAGAAGCTGCCGGGCTTGGCGCCGGGCCGCAGCACGCGCTCGGTGTCGGGCGGCGCGAGGCCGGCGATCTGCAGGCGCAGCGCGCCCTGGTCGGACCAGAACCACGGCAGCGCGCCATAAGGTGCCGGCTGGCCGAGCAGCACGCTGGCCAGGGTGCGCGCCTGGTCGTTCGCGTTCTGCACGGATTCCAGGCGCAGTGTCTTGCCCCAGCGCGCATACGGGAACGAGGTGCAGTCACCGATGGCGTAGATGGCCGGATCGGCGGTGCGCATGTGGTCATCGACCACCACGCCGTTGTCGCACGCAAGACCGGCCGCCTCGGCCAGGGCCGTCTCGGGTATGGCACCGATGCCGGCCACGAGCAGATCCACGGGGTGGCGCTCGCCCTGCACGGTGACAGCGCAGATGCGATGGCCGTCGCGCTCGAAGCCATCCACGGTCACGCCCAGGCGCACGGTGACGCCAGCCTCGCGCAGCGTCTCGGCGACATGGGCGGAGGCTTCCGGCGACACGGCACGCGCCAGGAGGCGGGGAGCCGCCTCGAACACGGTCACGGGCTTGCCCAGATGGCCGGCCGTGGCCGCGATCTCCAGGCCGATGAAGCCGCCGCCCAGCACGGTGACGGAGGGCGCCGCGCCGAGCGCATCGCGCAGACGCAGCGCATCCGTGGTGTTGCGCAGGTAGACGAGGTTCTCGGTGTCTTCCGGTACGTCGGGCAGCTTGCGCGCCCGCGTGCCCGTGGCGAGCACCAGCGCGTCGTAATCCAGCGTGGCGCCGGAGGCCAAGGTCACGCGGCGCGCGGCGCGGTCAATGGCCGTCACGGCGTCGCCCAGGCGCACGTCAATGCCGGCCTCCTGATAGACGGATTCGGCACGCAGCAACTGAGGTTCGGCCGCCGGATCCTTGATGAAGGTCTTGGACAGCGGAGGACGGTGATACGGCAGGCTGGATTCCTCGCACACGAGCGTGACCTTCCCGGCGAAACTGCCCTCGATGAGGCTCGCGCACAGCTGCGCGGCCGCATGACCGCCTCCGACGATAACCACCTTCTGCATCCGACTCTCCAGGTTCTAGCGGGCGCGCAGCGCGGGCGCGGCCCGCGCACGCCGGCGGCCGTGTCATCGAGGCACGGCCAAACACACGGCGGCAAGGCAATCGAGCAGTATAAAGGCTGGCCGGGCCAGCCGCGCTGCCGGCCGAGCCACGCAGGCGCCAGTCGCGCGCTGCAGACGTCCCGGACGCTCGTCAGCCGCGCCGTTGGCGAATGCGCGTTGCCGCCCCGTTTTGCTCTACCATCACGAAAGCCATTCCTGCGGGGTGCCCTGCCCCGTCAGACCGCCGGAGGCCCCATGCCTGATCCCCTCGTCATCGCCGCGCGGGCGACCGCGACATCGCTCTGCTGCCCGGCCTGGCGAATCGCCACGGCTGCATCACCGGGGCCACCGGCACCGGCAAGACCGTGACGCTGCAGGTGATGGCCGAAGCCTTCTCCCGCATCGGCACCCCGGTGTTCCTGGTGGACGTCAAAGGCGACCTCTCCGGCATCACCCAGGCTGGCTCCGCCAATCCCAAGCTGCAGGCACGCCTGGCGAGCCTCGGCCTGCCCGAGCCGGCCTGGGGCGCGAGCCCCGCCACCTTCTGGGACGTACTGGGCGAGCAAGGCCATCCGGTGCGCGCCACCGTGTCCGACATGGGCCCGTTGCTGCTCGCGCGCATGCTGGGCCTGAACGATACGCAGCAGGGCGTGCTCTCGCTGGTGTTCCGGGTCGCCGACGAGAACGGCTGGCTGCTGCTGGACCTGAAGGATCTGCGCGCCATGCTGCACTACGTGTCGCAGAACGCCGCGGCGCTGCGCACGACGCACGGCAACGTGTCGGCGGCATCGGTGGGCGCCATCCAGCGTGGTCTGCTCGCGCTGCAGGACCAGGGCGCCGACCGCTTCTTCGGCGAGCCCATGCTCGACGTCGACGATCTCATGCAGACGCGCGACGGGCGCGGCGTGGTGAACATCCTCGCTGCGGACAAGCTCATGGCCACGCCCCGGCTCTATGGCGTCTTCCTGCTGTGGCTGCTGGCCGAGCTCTTCGAGCGCCTGCCGGAAGTGGGCGACCCGCCGCAGCCCAAGCTCGTCTTCTTCTTCGACGAGGCCCACCTTCTCTTCAAGGATGCGCCGCCCGCGCTGCTCGAGAAGATCGAGCAGGTCGTGCGCCTCATCCGCTCCAAGGGCGTGGGCGTCATCTTCGTCACGCAGAATCCCCTGGACATTCCCGACACCGTGCTCGGGCAACTGGGCAACCGCGTGCAACACGCGCTACGCGCGTTCACGCCGCGCGACCAGAAGGCCGTACGCACGGCGGCGCAGACGCTGCGGCCCAATCCCGGCCTGGATCTGGAGGCGGCGATCACGGAGCTGGGCGTGGGCGAGGCCCTCGTATCCCTGCTGGACGAAAAAGGCCGGCCAAGCGTGACCGAACGCGCCTTCATCGCACCGCCCGGCAGTCGCATCGGCCCGGCGACGCCCGACGAACGTGCGCAGGTGCGCGCGGATTCGGTGGTCGGCAGCGTCTACGACCTCGCGGTGGACCGCGAATCGGCCTACGAGATCCTGCAGCGGCGCGCGGCCGACGAGAGCCCGCCGCCTGCAGCCGGCAAGCCAATGCCCTCCGGAAGCCCCGCCCCCGCCCCGAATCCACCCAGTCCGGCAGGCACCGCAGACGGTGGCTGGATGGGCGGGCTGAGCGACCTGCTCTTCGGCTCCACCGGCCCGCGTGGCGGCAAGCGCGACGGCATCGTGCAGACGGTGGCCAAGAGCACCGCACGCTCGCTGAGCACCCAGATCGCCCGCGGCATCCTGGGTTCGCTCACCCGCAAGCGCTGAGCGCGGCCACCTCAGGCCGGCGTGGGCAGCGACGAGCCGCCGCACACGGCGATATCCTGGCCCGTGATGGGCGCAGCCGCCGGCGACAGCAGGAACGCCACCAGGGCCGCGATTTCCGCCGGCTCGATCAGCCGCCCCATCGGTGGCAGGCGCGGCAGGCTCGCCGCCCGGGCCGGATCGGCCAGCATGCCGGTGCGCGTGGCCGCGGGCGACACGACGTTGACCGTGACGCCGTGCGGCGCCAGCTCGGCCGCCCAGCTGCGTGACAACGCGATCAGCGCCGCCTTGGTGGCCGCGTACTGACTGCGGCCCGGCATGCCTTGCGACACGCGGCTGCCGACCAGCACCGCTCGGCCGTGGCCGCGCTCGGCCATCGCCGGCAGCCAGGCATTGGCCAGGCGCTCGGCGGCCGCCACGTGCAGACGCCACATGAGTTCGCCGCCACGTGCATCCAGCGCGCCCAGGGCACCGACCCGCAGCACCCCGGCCGCATGCACGAAGGCATCCGGCACCCCGATCACCTGCGCCGCCGCGTCGATGCTGGCGGCGTCGGTCAGATCGACCGGCCGATGCGAGAAGCCGGCATGCGCCAGCGTGGGCGGCGCCACGTCCAGCCCGGTCACGCGCCAGCCGTCGCCCAGCAGCCGCTCGGCGATGGCCCGCCCGATGCCGGCGCTCGCGCCGGTGACGACGGCAACGCCGGGCACGGGCTCAGTCGACACGAATGTTGCCCTCGGTGATGATCTTCTGCGAGATCCCCATGTCCTGCTTCTGGAAGGCCTTGAAGTCGTCCACGCTGCCCGGCGTCATGAGCAGACCCTGCGCCTGCAGCGTGGTCGCCATGTCACCCTTCAATGCCGTGTTGACCGCCCCGTTGAGCTTCTCGACGATCTCGGGCGCGAGCCCTTTCGGACCCCACAGCCCGTACCAGCTGTAGAACTCATACCCGGGCACGGTCTCGGCCACCGTCGGCACATCCGGCAGCGTCGGCACGCGGTCCTTGGACGTCACGGCCACGATGCGCAGCATGCCACTCTGGTGATACGACATCGCGCCCAGGATCGGATCAATGAAACCGTCGATGCGCCCGCCCACCAGATCCTGGAAGGCCGGGGCCGTGCCCTTGTACGGAATGATGAGGTAGTCCAGCTTGCCCGCGCGCTTGAGCAGCTCGGTCGAGAGGTGGCCCGCTGAGCCGATCGAGCCCACGGCGAACGTGAGCTTGCCCGGGTTGGCCTGACCATATTTGATCAGCGAAGCCACGTCCTTGATCGGCAGATCCTTGTTGATCGACACCGAGAGCGGCGCCTTGGCCACCAGCGCCACGGGCGCGAAGTCGTTCTCGACGCTGTAAGGCGCGGTCTTCATCGTCATCGGCGCGGACGTGAAGGTCGACGCGCTGAACAGCAGGGTGTAGCCATCCGCGGCCGACTTGGCCACGGCATCGGCACCGATCATGCCATTGGCGCCTGGCCGATTCTCGACCATGACGTTCTGGCCGAGATCCTCGGAAAGCTTCTGCGCCAGCATGCGCCCCACCACGTCGAGCGTGCCGCCCGGCGGGAAGGGGATGATCATGCGGATGGGACGATCGGGATAGGTGGCCGCCAGCGTAGGTGCGGCAGCGACCAGGGCGCATGCCGCCACGGCAGCGCTCAGAAAGCGACGTTTGTTCATGCGAGTCTCCGGTTCTTCTTATGTGTCAGAAATGCGGTGCCGGCCCCAGCGTTCCTTCGTCCTGCGCGCGCCCCGGTCCCCGGGCCGGATGCCTGACCCGGGGCGCGTTCTGCGATCAGCGGCGCAGCAGGCCGGCTTGCGCCACGGCGTCGCGCAAGGCTTGCATTTCTCGCTCGTTCGGCGCTTCCGTGGGCGGGCGCACCGTGTCCGAATCCAGCACGCCGGCGAGGTACATGCCGGTCTTCATGCGGGCGTGAGCTTCGCCCGTGGGCTCGCCGCCGCCATAGACGGCGTCCTTCAACGGCGTGATCACGGCCTGGATGGCCTGGGCCTGGCGCAGGTCGCCCGCCTTCACGGCATTCCACAGGTCGATGATGAGCTGCGGAATGAACGTGGCAAAGCCCACCAGCGCGCCGTCCACGCCCTGCACCATCGAGGCAAGCAGGTACTCGTCGTGGCAGGTCAGGATGGCCTTGCTCGGATCCGCGTCACGGATGGCCTGGATGTCACGCGCGTACTTGTTCATGTCGCGCTGACCCACCTTGAAAGCCTGCACGTAAGGCAGACGGGCCAGGTCAGCAAGCAGCTGCGAGCTGTAGGAGGCGCGCGTCCAGGCTGGGTAGACGTGGCAGACCAGATCGAGTTCGGGCGCGGCCTTGTGGATCGCCTCGAAGTAGGCCAGCGCGTGACCGGACGTGAAGCCAAAGCGCAGCCAGTGGTGGGGCGGCATGACGTCCAGCGCCTTGGCGCCGGCAGCCTGGGCAGCGCGGGCGTGTTCCGCGGCTTCGGCCAGACCTTCGCACACGATGGACGACACCACCGGCAGCGCGCCCTTGAGCTCGTCCGCGACGATGCGGGTGACTTCCGCACGCTCGGCGGGGGTCAGCGAGAACACCTCGCCGGTATGGCCGTTGGTCATGACGGCCACGACACCGTCGTGCCCGGCGAGCCAAGTCGCCAGGCGACGCAAGGCCGGCTCGTCGATGCGGTGATCCGGGGTGAAGGGGCAGGAAATGGCGGGGATGATTCCGCGATAATTGTCGATGCTCGGCATGGTGATGTCTCCGTGGGGGTTGGCGGCGATGGGCCTCGCGCAGCCGTTGAACCGCATGATTCCCGCGCCGGCCCCGAGCGTCCAATACTCGATTCGCATACAACTATTCACGAGGAGCGCCGCCATGGGCCCAGGCAACCGTCCACTCGATCTGGACTGGCTCGAAGATTTCATGGCGCTCGCCGACAGCGGCAACTTCTCGCGGGCAGCCACCGTGCGGGCGATCGCCCAGCCCGCCTTCAGCCGTCACATCCGTTCCTTGGAGACCTGGGTGGGCGTCGATCTCGTCGATCGCAGCAGTCATCCCACCGAACTCACAGCTGCCGGGCAAAAATTCCACGGCCTCGCCGCCGACATCCTGGCTGCGCTCGAGGCCGCCCGCATCAAGGCCTGCGCGGCCCAGGCCGAAGCGGCCGCCAGTCTGCGCTTTGCCGTCACGCATGTGCTCTCGCTCACGTTCTTTCCGCAATGGTTGACGACGCTCGAGGGCGGCGAAGGCACGGGGCCCATCCACCTGATGTCCGACAGCCTGCAGGCCTGCGAAGACCTGTTCATGCAACGCCGCGTCCAGTTCCTGCTGTGCCATGCGCACCCGGCCGTACCCAACAAGGCCGATGAGCTGGGGCTGCCCTCGCGCGTCCTGGCGCACGACACGCTCGTGCCCGTGGCCGCGCCACCCGCCCCAGGCCAGCCGCCGATCCTGCTGGAGGACAGCAACCTCGCCGCGCAGCCCCTGCTCGGTTACAGCGAGGCCTCGGCCCTGGGACGCATCCTGCGCCACCAATTGCTGGCGCGCCGCGAGGTGAGCGAAGTCTTCACGGCGCACCATGCGCTGCTGCTCAAGGCGATGGTGCTGCAGGGACGCGGCATGGCCTGGCTGCCGCACAGTCTGGTGCGCACTGAGCTCGACGAGGGGCGCCTGCGATCCGCAGGCGAAGACGCGTGGGCCGTGCCCGTGCAGATCCGCCTGTACCGCCAGCCGACGGAACTGGCGCCCGCCGCCGAAGGGCTCTGGCAGCGGCTGTCCGACACGCCGGTCTGAGGCGCGCCAGGCGGTTTTGCCACAGCCGGCGACCTTTTGTACGATGAAGGCCTCGACGACGAACGTGCCAAGAGAGCACGGGAGGAGCGAACCAAGCCTTCATTGCCATGATGTCCTGCCATGCCCACCGGTTCGGCGGTTTCCTGCTGGGAGCCGCCCTGCTCGCCACCGCCACGCCAGCGGTGGCCGCCCCGTGGCGCCTGGGCGTGGACTACGCACTCGAAGGCACGCTGCGTGATGCGGAGACGTCCGATCACGTACTGAACGGCATCCTGCGCACCCGCATCGGTTCGCCCTGGGGCGAATTCGTGCAATCGGGCTACTCCCGCTACGACTCGGGCCTGGGCGAGCGCCAGGCCTGGCGCGGCGAGACCTACTGGCGCTACCAGCACGCCGCAAGCGGCCTCACCTATCGGCTCGGGGATTTCCGCGCGGGCACGAGCGTCGGCTGGATCCGGTCGTATGACGTGACCGGGGTCCAGATCCGGCGACGCGCCGGGCGTGTCGCCATGGACACCATCGAAGCCATCACCCCGGACCCGGGCCTCCTGCGCAACGTGGATCCGAACGCCTGGAATTGGGATGCCATCCCCGCCCTGCCCGGCGCGGGGGCCGCCGACGTCCTGCGCCAGGGCGTGACCGAATATGGCGCCCAGTCCGGCTATCTGCAGCTCAATCGAGGCTCCGCCGAGTCGCAGTACGCCGATACCCCCACGGTGTCCGCCGGCCTGCGCTATGGCGTGTTCGATCAGCTCACTGCCGAGACCTACGTGGAATCCAGCGACAGCCTGGTGCACCAGGGCGCCGGCGTGATCGGTGACCTGGGGAGTCTGGGGCAAGTCGGGCTCGCCGCCTCGTTCAGTCGCGATGGCCTGGGCCGCGGCAACCAGGTGATGGCCACGTATCGCGGCAGCCTGGGCCCGCTGGATTACTTTGCCGGCACGCAGCGGCGCACGAGCGGCTTCAACGATGCGTTGAGCCTCGCCCGCCAGCAACTCGGGCGCGAGCGGACGGATCACGGCCGCATCGATACCGTTGGCGTGTCGCTCGCCATGCCCCAGGCGCGCAGCACCTTGCGCGTCACCTACGTCCGCCTGAGCCCGGAAGACCTGGGCTCGACGCATGATGACGCGTCGCGCCTGCTCAACGTGGGCCACGCGACACAGGTCGGCCGGCGCCTGTCCTGGTACACCAGCGCCTACACCGATCTGGATCACGCCTCGGACTTCGGCCTGTACGTGGGCGTGCGCCTGCCACTGGGGCCCGTGGCCCGCGCGGGTCCGCAGCCCCTGTTCGATTTCGGCCCCGGCATCGACCAGCGGGCCACGTCGTCGGCCACCGTGCGCGGCGCCGGCTCGTTTCGGGTCGACGAGGGCGTGCGCGTGGAGGCGGGGCTGTCCGAGACCTACGCGCGCGAATCCACGATTTGGTGACGCGCGCCGCGCCAGACGCCCTTGCTGCCGTCAGAACGGATAGTGCCTCGGTGCCGTCTGCAGCGTGATCCAGCGCAGTTCCGTGAAGGCGTCGATACCGGCACGGCCGCCGAAGCGGCCATAGCCCGAATCCTTCACGCCGCCAAAGGGCATGTGAGCCTCGTCATGCACCGTGGGACCATTCACATGGCAGATGCCGGCCTGGATGCGGTTGGCCACGCGCCAGCCGCGTGCCGTGTCCTTCGTGAAGACGGCCGAGGACAAGCCAAAGGCATTGTCGTTGGCGCAGGCCACCGCCGCCTCCTCGCCCTGCACGCGCACGATGGCCTTGACCGGGGCGAACGTTTCTTCGTGATAGATGCGCATGTCAGCCGTGACGCCGTCCAGCAGGGTGGCGGCCATCAGCGTGTTCTCGGCCTTGCCCCCGCAGACCAGGCGCGCACCCTTGGCGAGCGCATCGTCGATCAGCGCGTTGCAATGTTCCACCGTGGCCTGATCCACCACCGAGCCCAATACGACGGGCCCCTGGCGCGGATCGCCCAGCGGCAGGGCTTGGGCGCGCGCCGCCAGCCGTGCGACGAAGTCGTCGGCAATGCTCTCGTCCACCACGATGCGCTCGGTGGACATGCAGATCTGGCCGGAATTGGCGAACGCGCCGAAGATCGTGCCGTTCACGGCGGCATCCAGGTCTGCATCGTCCAGCACCAGGAGCGGTGCCTTGCCGCCCAGCTCCAGCACCACCTGCTTCAGATGCTCGGCGCAGGTGTGCGCGATGATCCGGCCCACGCGGGTGGAGCCCGTGAAATTCACGCGGCGCACCGCCGGGTGCGCGACCATGGCCTCGACCACGGCGCCCGCATCGGCCGGCGCATTCGTGATGAAGTTGACGACGCCAGCCGGCAGGCCCGCGTCCTGCAGCGCATCGATGATGAGCCCGTGCGTGGCCGGGCACAGCTCGGAGCCCTTGAGCACCACGGTGTTGCCGCAGGCGAGCGGCGTGGCGACGGCACGCACCCCCAGGATCACGGGGGCGTTCCAGGGCGCAATGCCCAGCACGACGCCGGCCGGCTGACGCACGCCCATGGCAAGGCTGCCCGGCACATTCGACGGGATGACCTCACCGCCCACCAGCGTGGTGATGGCCGCCGCTTCGCGCAGCATGTCGGCCGCCAGATGCACGTTGAAGCCCGCCCACAGGCCCGACGCGCCGGTCTCGCCGGCCATCGCCGTGGCAAAGGCCTCCGTGCGGGATTCCAGCGCATCGGCCGCCTTCATCAGCAAGGCGCGTCGCTCGCCGGGCCCCAGGGCCGCCCACGCCGGAAAGGCGTCGGCCGCGGCCTGCACGGCGGCGACGGCATCCTCGGCAGTCGCCGCTGGCGCTCGCGTGGCCACCCCGCCGTCGAGCGGGTTGCGACGTTCGAAGGTGGCGCCGTTCGACGCAGGGCGGCGCTCGCCGCCCATCAACATCTGGATCTGGTTCATTCCGTTCTCCTCAGAAGGTCGGCCGTCGCGCAGCGTCCGGGGATCGCGCGGGCACCCGCGGGTCACCCACGATATCGCCAGCGTCTCTGCCCCGCTTGACCGTCACGGCGCCCCACACTTGACGGATCGTGCACACGCGGCGGGGTTTTCCCTGGGCGTATCCCCATGCCTGTCCGGCCCAGGCCTGCCCATCTGGTAGGCTAGGTCACCACGGAGGGCTCGACATGGTTCACGAACTGGCATTGTCCACCGATGCGATCGCGGCGGCAGACACCCCCGCCGCCTGGCGCGGCTGGATGGCGCATCTGTTCGACGGCCTCGATTCGGACGTCTACGGCGACCCGACCTTCCAGGCGCGCCTGCGCTCGGCGCGGCTGGGCGAACTGGTCGTCACGCACCTCGAGGCCGATCGCCACCGGGTGCAACGCGGTGCGCGTCAGGCCGGCACGGGGGGATACGTGAAGATCGTCGCGCCGTGGCAGGGCGTCGCCACGGTGGAACAGCACGGTCGTCAGGTGCAGGTTGGTCCGGGAGGCTGGGCCATCTATGACACCACCTGCGGCTACGAAGTCACCAACCCCGGGCGATCCGAGCACCTCATCATCATGCTGCCCAAGGCGCGGCTCGCGCAGGGCGGATTCGCGCTCGCGCCGTTGATGGGCCGACAGGTGGGCGGCGAGCAAGGCGTCGGGCGCCTCGCGCTGGACACCATGCGTGCTGCCGCGCGTGAGCTGGCGCATCTGTCAGCGCCCGCAGCGCATGCCACCAGCACCATGGTCACGGATCTCGTGCGTCTGTCGCTGGAAACGCTGGCCGGGCACACCGAAACCACGCAGGTCAACGAACGGCACGCGCGCATCCAGGGATTCGTCGAACGCCATCTGCGCGACCCTGGCCTGAACCTGGACACCATCGCGCAAGCCCTCGGATGCAGCAAGCGCCAGCTACACGCGGCGTGGCGCGGTCAGCGTCGCACGCTCGCCCAGGACATCCAGCACCGTCGGCTGCAGGCGTGCATGCACGACCTGGCCGACCCCACCCTGGCCGGACTCACCATCACCGATATCGCCTTCTCGTGGGGCTTCAACGCAAGCGAGCACTTCAGCCGGGTCTTTCGCGAGCATGCGGGCATGTCGCCCAGTGCCTTTCGGCAAACCGCTCGCCAGCGGCCGCCACGTGCCGGGCGCTAGTCTCCGCCCAGGGTGGATTGCCCGGCCGTCGGCGCATCGCGGCGAATGATGCTGAACTCGCCGTTCGCCTCGAGATAGACACGCCGAAGCTCGCCGAGTGAAGCGACGCCCTTCAACCGCAACTGTTCCATCAATTCTGAACGGGTCAGGTGCTCGCGGCGCATGCCCGACGCCACGATGCGGCCATCACGCACCAGACACACCCGGCTGGGTTCGATGAAGCGCCGGAATGAGGGCACGTAATAACCCAACCGGTCGACGATCACGCTCCAGCCGACGATCGTCGCTGCCACGTACATCCCATCCGCCAGCGACTTGGAGCCTGCGGACATGGCGTCGCCCGCGGCATCGGCCACCATCACCAGCACGAGCAGATCGGCCACGCTCAGCGAGCCGATGTCACGCCGGCCCGACAGGCGCAGCAACAGGAAGAGGAACCAGTACATGACCGTGCCGCGCAGCGCCATTTCGGCAAAACCGGCCTCGGGGGTGAAGAGATCGAAGAAGTCCATGGCGGGGCTACGGGAATGAAGACCCTGCCAGTATGCCGGGACGCGGCGAGGCCAGCTTGGGCACGCCGATTGCTTTAGGTATTTGACCGGCCCTCTGCTGGGCTCAGGAGAAGATCCATGACCTACAAGGAAATCCACGTCACTGACGCGAAGGCCAACCTGATCACCCTGCTGGTGTCTGACGAGGTGACGGGGAAACCGGGTCTGACTGCCGATCATCCGGCCTGCTGCGATCTGCAGGGCCGCGCGGCAGCGCGACTGGACGGCAACCGCTTCCGTCTGAGCGACGGCACCATCGTCTGGGCGAGCCGGCCGCTCGCCACTACCGAGACCTTGAACGCCTGAGGGCCGCACCGGTGCGGGCTGGCGCCTCGCGCCGGCCATAGACAGCGCGGGATCTCGCAGCAATACGTGCAGCAACTCAAACAAAGCCGCACAAAACAAAAAAGCCGCCCGAGGGCGGCTTTTTTGCGGTATCTGGCGGAGCGGACGGGACTCGAACCCGCGACCCCCGGCGTGACAGGCCGGTATTCTAACCAACTGAACTACCGCTCCAGGTACATCTGGTACTGCTTGACTTCGTTTTCTGCTGCGTTTTCAGCAGAGAAATGAATTATGCCCCAGGTTTTTGAAGTTGTCAAACACTGTGATGAAAATTGATGAAAATTTTCTTCGCCGTGTCTGACCCACCTTCGGCAAGTCCCTGTCAGCGAACCTCTCGGGCCTCGTCCAGCAACCACGCGCGAAACTGCGCCAGGGCCAGACGTTCCTCGCGCTGAGCGGGAGCGACGAGATAATAGCTGCGCTCACCCACCAAAGGCAAGTCGCACGCGACAACCAGATCGCCACGGGCCAATTCGTCGTCGATCAACATGCGAGGAATCAGGGCGAGCCCCATCCCGTGCACCGCTGCGACTGCCGTCATGGAGAAGAGCTCATAGCGCGGACCCCGCAAGGCGTCCGGCGCCATCACCCCTGCGGCATCGAACCACTGCCGCCACCCCTGCGGACGCGTGCTCTGCTGCAATAGCGGCAACGTGGCCAGCGCGGCGGGTGGCATGCCTGGGGTGAAGCCGGAGAGCGTCGGGCTGCACACCGGCACCACGTCTTCGCGCATCAACAGCGTGGCGCTCGCACCCGCCCAGTTGGCCACCTGCTCAGGCGTACCCGCATACAGGGCCGCGTCGAAATCCGTGTCCGCAAAGAGAAAAGGCCGCGTGCGCGTCTCCAGGTGCACCGTGAGTTCTGGATGCCGCGCGGCGAGCCTCGGCAAACGCGGCAGGAGCCAGCGCGTGGCGAAGGTGGCCACGGCGCCCAGCGACAACGAACCGCCGCCCTGGAACCCTGCCGCATCCTGCGTGGCGCGTTCGAGCGAGGCCAGCAGTCGGCCCGTCTGACGCGCATAGTCTGCGCCGCAAGGGGTGAGCACCACGCCGTGCCGCGTCCGGCGAAAGAGCGCCGCGCCCAGGAAGCCCTCAAGGGCGGCGATCTGGCGCGACACCGCGCCCTGGCTCATCGCGAGTTCCTCGGCCGCGCGCGTGTAGCTTTCGTGCCGGGCCGCGGCCTCGAAACAGGCCAGCGCCTGCGTGGAAGGGATCTTTCGTCTCATGACATGTCAATCCGGCATTCGAGCCCACGATGGAATATCGCCAGCAGCTGCATGACAGACATAGAAAGTGCCGATGCCATCTCGCCACCCGTGCTCCCTGCATGCTGCCGCCGAGTCATGCATAAACCACATAACTGCTTGCATATTACTCGCTTGCGCCGGCCCGCCACGCGCGATTACCATCGGCCATCCGCCTTCGACGGCCGCGAGATCGGCCGCCTGCCCTGCGGGCATCAGGCCGGCCCCACCGTTATCGCATCCGCCTCTCTGGAGACATCCCATGGCGAACGCCGCATTCCAATGGAACGACCCGTTCCTGCTCGACCAGCAGCTCACCGACGAAGAGCGCATGATCCGCGACGCCGCGCGCGCATACTGCCAGGACAAGCTCGCCCCGCGCGTGCTCAACGCCTTCCGCAATGAGCAGACCGACCCGGCCATCTTCCGTGAAATGGGCGAACTCGGCCTGCTCGGCCCGACGATCGCGCCGGAATACGGCGGCCCCGGCCTGAACTACGTGGCCTATGGCCTGATCGCCCGTGAAATCGAAAGCGTCGATTCGGGCTATCGCTCGATGGCCAGCGTGCAGTCGTCGCTGGTGATGGTGCCCATCAACGCCTTCGGCACGGAAGAACAGAAGCAGAAGTTCCTGCCCAAGCTCGCCACCGGCGAATTCATCGGCTGCTTCGGCCTGACCGAACCGGACCACGGCTCGGATCCGGGTTCCATGGCCACCCGCGCCTACAAGACTGACGGCGGCTACAAGCTCGTCGGCAACAAGATGTGGATCTCCAACAGCCCCATCGCCGACGTCTTCGTCGTGTGGGCCAAGGAAGTGGACACGGCCGGCAACGTGGGCCCGATCCGCGGCTTCATCCTCGAGAAGGGCATGGAAGGCCTGACCGCCCCCGCCATCCATGGCAAGGTCGGCCTGCGCGCCTCGATCACGGGTGAGATCGTGATGGACAACGTGTTCTGCCCGGAAGAGAACGCCTTCCCGGAAGTGCGCGGCCTGAAGGGTCCGTTCACGTGCCTGAACTCGGCGCGCTACGGCATCGCCTGGGGCGCCTTGGGTGCCGCCGAAGACTGCTGGCACCGAGCCCGCCAGTACGTGCTCGACCGCAAGCAGTTCGGTCGCCCCCTGGCCGCCAACCAGCTGATCCAGAAGAAGCTCGCCGACATGCAGACCGAGATCGCCCTCGGCCTGCAGGGCTGCCTGCGCCTGGGGCGCATGAAGGACGAGGACAACGCCGCGGTGGAGATCACCTCCATCCTCAAGCGCAACTCCTGCGGCAAGGCCCTGGACATCGCCCGCTTGGCGCGCGACATGATGGGCGGCAACGGCATCTCCGACGAGTTCGGCGTGGCCCGCCACCTGGTCAACCTGGAAGTGGTCAACACGTATGAAGGCACGCACGACGTGCACGCCCTCATCCTTGGCCGCGCCCAGACCGGCATCGCCGCCTTCGGCAACTGAGGTAGGACGGCAGGCCGCCTCGCGGCCTGCGGTGCAGACGGGGCCGCCTTGCGCGGCCCCGTCGTTTTGCATCGCCTATCATCGTGGCATAGCCACTCTGCCCGCCCCGCGAGCCGATCCATGCGATTCGAACACATCATCCAGATCAACGCCCCGCACGATCCCTCTCTGCCGCTGCTCTCGCGCGAACAGGTGTGGCGCGGTCTGGCGCTGCGCGCCTACGACCCCGCCCACTTCATCATCGGTCTCGAAGGCTGCGCGATCGAAGATCACCAGCGTGAGGACACCGGCCGCGAACATCTCGCGCGCACCCTGCACTTCGGCAGCTTCGAAGTCCACGACCGGGTCACGCTGGATCCCATGGAGCAGACCCGCGTCGAAGTCGCGGCGACGGACAAATGGCCGAAGTGCACGGCCACCGCCCAGATCGAGGAGCCCGAGCCGCTGTCGATCTTCGTGCGCTTCACCTACGAATGGGACGATGGCGACGCCGCCGAGCAGGTCCTGTCCGACGACGAGCGCCAACTGCGCCAGCAGGCCTGCCAGGCCATGGACATGGATACGGTGAGCCGGATCCGCGAGCTGGCCTCGGGCGGGATGGCCTGACACCAGGCGACCTGCGGCCGTCCAGGCGTCATGGCGGATGGCCCAGGCGCCGCGTGCCAGCCGCGCAACGTCCCCGTCTTGGCCGATATAGGTGGCATGCCTCATAATAGGGGATCACAGATCGTCCTTGTGCCGCCATGCACGCCGAACACCAGCCAGTCCTCCCGCCTGACTCCCCTGCCGAACAACTCGAACGCGCCCGTGAACGCTCGCCATTGCTTGGCCGGCCGGGGTTTCTGATCCGACGCCTGCATCAGATCCACGGCGCGCTCTTCCAGGAAGAGACTGGGGCGAGCGGCATCACGCCCGTGCAGTACAGCCTGCTCACGGCGTTGAACCGCCGTGGCGAACTCGATCAGATCAGCATCGCGCGCGAGATTGGGCTCGAACGCACGACCGTGGCTGAGGTATTGACCCGCCTGGAGACGCGCGAATTGGTCACGCGCCGCCCCCACCCAGAGGATCGACGCGTCCGGCTCGTCAAGCTCACGCGCGCCGGCAAGGCGCTGGTGCGGCGCATGGCGCCCGCCGTGCAGCGCGCGCACGACCGCACGCTCGATCCGCTCTCGGCGCAGGAGCGCGACGTTCTGATGCTGCAACTGGTGCGCCTGGTCGAGGCGAACAACGACGCCGGCGCCGTGCAGTTCCGGCTGTAGACCGGGCGCCACGGCACACCAAGCACACGCGGCGCGCCTTGCTCACCCTCCCAGATACGCGCGGCGGATCTCCGGGTTGGCGAGCATGTCCTGCGCCGCGCCCTCGCACACCACTCGCCCGGTCTCCAACAGGTAGGATCGATCGCACAACTCCAGCGCCGCGTAGGCGTTCTGTTCGACCATCAGCACCGTCGTGCCCTCGGCGCGAATCTCGTCGACCAGGGCAAACACTTGCTCGACGAAGTTGGGCGCCAGGCCGAGCGACGGCTCGTCGAACATGAGCAGCCGGGGCCGTGCCATCAACGCCCGCGCAATCGCGAGCATCTGCTGCTCGCCGCCGGACAAGGTGCCGGCGGGCTGCGCCAGGCGCTCGCGCAGCCGGGGAAAACGGTCGAGCAGGCCATCCAGGTCCGCCCGCGCACGCTGCCGATCCAGCCGCCGATAGGCCCCCATCTCCAGGTTCTCGCGCACCGTCAGTGCCGGAAAGACCCGTCGCCCTTCCGGGCAGTGCGCGATGCCGCGTTCGATGATGTCCTGCGGGCGCGCGCGCTCGATGGGCCAGCCCTCGAACGTGATGCTGCCACCCTTGAGCGGTTCGAGCCCGCTGATGGCGCGCAAGGTACTGGACTTGCCCGCGCCGTTGGCGCCGATGAGCGTGACCAGTTCGCCCTCCTCCACCGAGAGCGAGACGTGATCAACCGCCACGGTGCTGCCGTAGTGCACACTGATGTCTTCAAGCTTGAGCACGTTTGAGCCCCGATCCGAGATAGGCGCGGATGACTTCCGGATGCTGCTGGATCACCGCGGGCGGGCCCGCGGCGATGCGCTGCCCCTGGTTGAGAACGACGATGTCGTCCGAGATACTCATCACCATGTGCATGTCGTGTTCGACCAGCAGTACGGTGATGCCCTGCTCGCTGATACGCCGGATCATGGCCTTGAACGCGTCGGTTTCCGACGGGTTCAACCCGGCTGCGGGCTCGTCCAGCAGCAGCAACCGGGGCTGCGCCGCCAGCGCGATTCCCACGCCGAGCAGACGCTGCTCGCCATAGGCGAGGTTGGCGGCAAGTTCATGCGCGCGGGGGGCGAGGCCGAGAAAATCGAGCATCGTCTGGACCTGCGCACGCAGCCTGGCCTCCTCGCGCAGGAACGCCGGCAAGCGCAGCAGCGAGCGCACCAGACCCACGCGCCCCTGCAGGTGATAGGCCGTGAGCAGGTTGTCGAACACCGTGCTCTGGCCGAACACGCTGGTGCGCTGAAAGCTGCGCACCAGCCCGCGCGCGGCGATCTCGTGAGGCGCACGGCCCACGATCTCCTCACCGAACAGGGTGACGCTGCCCGCCGTGGGCCGCATATAGCCCGAGATCACGTTGAACGCGGTGGTCTTGCCGGCGCCGTTCGGCCCGATCAGGCTCACCACCTGGCCCGGCTGCACGTCCAGCGTGACGTCGTTGAGCGCGACCAGGCCCGCGATGCGCATCGTGACGTCGCGCAGCGACAGCGCCGTGGCACCCGCCGGTGCGCTGGCGGCGGCATCCTCTGGCAATGCGCTCATGACGCCGCCCTCCCGACGCGGGCAGCCACCGAGGCGGGCGGCGCAGCGGGAGCGGCGCTCGCGCGGGTGGCCTGCG